>NZ_DF952474.1:2614-12799 GCF_001263615.2 Arthrobacter sp. Hiyo1
TGCCGAGAGGCGGGCCGCGACGTCCGGGCGGATGCTGCTTGCGTCGATCCAGAGGGTGCCCTTCTTCGCGTTGGCGAAGACGCCGTCCGGGCCGCTGACGACACCTTCGACGTCGGGGGAGTCCGGCACCATGGTGATGACGACGTCGGCGTCCTTGACGCGTCGGCGATGCTCGTGGCACCCTTGCCGCCTTCGGAGACGAGCTTGTCGATCTTGTCCTGGCTACGGTTGAAACCGGTGACGGAGTGGCCGGCCTTGACCAGGTTGATGGCCATGGGGAGGCCCATGATTCCGAGTCCGATAACTGCAACGTTGCTCATGATTTTCCTTACTGAAGTCTTTTTTAGCTCAAGTGTGCTGGACCCAACTAGCTCGCAGTTGATGTCGTTTTGAGGGCTCTAAACGACATCAACTGCTACTCAGTTGGGTCGTGGGGGTTCGCTAGTGGGAGGTGGCGCGCTGGCGGATGGCCCAGCTGAAGGCCGTTTCCTGCGGTTCCTTGTATTCGAGGCCGATGTAGCTTCGTAGCCGAGTTCGCGGCTGCGGGCGATCCATTCGCCGAGGGGAAGCTCGCCGGTTCCGGGAGCCCCGCGGCCGGGGTTGTCGGCGATCTGGATGTGGCCGAAGTCCTTGGCATGGTTTTCGATGACGGCTGCGACGTCGTCCCCGTTGACTGCCAGGTGGTAGAAGTCGGCGAGGAGCTTGACGTTCGTGGCGCCGGATTCTTCCTTGACGCGGGCGATCACCTTGAGGCGTCGGCGGCCTTGAGAAGCGGGTACTTGGGGGCGCCGCTGACCGGTTCAAGGAGGACGGTGCCGCCGATGCGTGCGACGCCTTCCGCGGCACTGGCCAGGTTCTCGGCGCCGATGGCGTCCTGCTTCTCGGCCGATTCGCCGTCCACGCGGTTGCCGTAGAGCGCGTTGAATGCCTTGCAGCCCAGACGCTCGCCGATGCCTGCGACGACGTCGATGTTGTCCAGGAATTCGGAGGAGCGGGCGGGCCAGGAAACCAGGCCGCGGTCACCGCCGGGCATGTTGCCGGCGTTGAAGTTCAGGCCGGTGAGCTGAACGCCAGCGTCCTTGATGGCGTTCTCGAACTCGGTGACCTGGGCGTCTGACGGGACGGAAGTCTCAAAGGGCCACCAGAATTCGACGGCGTCAAAGCCGGCAGCCTTCGCGGCTGCGGGGCGCTCGAGCAGGGGCAGCTCCGTCAGGAGGATGGAGCAGTTCACTGTGTACGTCATCGTAGGTGTCCTTCCGGGGGAGGGCTTGGGATCCATCTTCCGCTTGGCTTGTTCTCTTGGGCTAGTTCGCCTTTGTCGATTTCCGCTTTGTGGAATTTAGATTCTGCTTTATGAAAAGTTTAGGGAAGGAGGGGGTGGGAGTCAAGGGGGTGTTCTGCGTGGAGGTGGTTTGGGATACCAGGTGGCGGGGTTGGGTGGGCTGGGAGGGGGGGCTGGCTGGCTGCGGCTCCTGGATTCACGGCGCTGGAATGCAAGGGGGAGTCGACACATACGAGGTTCGGAGGACGTGAGGTTGAATTTACGTTGGCCTGAGCATAAGGAAGCTTCGTGTGCCCGTCTACGTGTTGCCACGTTTCCGTCTACGTGTTGCCATGTTTGACCACTGAGATTCGTCAACGGCACCACTTAATTCGTCGATTCCAGCACTGAGTCGCGATTTTCGCCCTTAGTCTTCCTGCACGGGTTCCGAACTCGGATCCGAACCATAGAAGACATTGGGGGATTCATGGAAAATCGCGTAACGGTTGCTCGGAAAGTCCTAGCAGCAACCTCAGCCCTCGCTATTGCGGTCATCGGAATAACGGTCGCGTCTCCGGTCGCTAGCGCATCGACCACCCAGGACCAGAGCGCGCTAGATCAGGTTCTAGCATCTTCTGGATCTCCGGTTGGCTTGAGCGCCTGCGCGGTGTCTGCTGTGCAGATAGCGATCCAAGCGACAATTGCCCACGCCAGAGGAGAATGCATTCGCCTGGCACCCGCCCCGATTGGTGCGATGGCCTTCCGTTATACCGGCGGATATTGCCGCTGAGGGCGGCCATTAGAGAGGAGGGGCATGCTCTACTACCTAGATGAGCTCAGGACGGCGATGAATGCGACTCCGGGCCGCCGTCGTTACAACTTGATCAGCGGCGTCGTCTTCATCGTGATCGCGGGCGCCCTTTTCGTCGCTGGAGCACCGTTTCCCGCCTTTGTTGCCTACTTTTGCGCGTCTTTCGTCCTCGACATCGCTCTTGTTGTCAGGTGGGCCCGCAAAGACGCTTTGGCAGCCTACCGGCAAGGAGAGCGCGAACTCTAGACGCAGCATGTTGATGACAGCCGCCGCGTCCTCTGAATCCTAGAAAGGGTCCGACATTGATTTATTCATCAACTATCCGCAGGATCGCCACCGTTATTGTACTCGCGTGTATCGCCGGCAGCATCGTTGTTGGACTCCTGCACGAACCGAGGACTCCACTTCTTGCATGGACGTCCTTGACCGTTGGAGCGATCTCCCTGGTGGTTGTGCTCGCAACAAAACGAAAGCCCAAGCGCGATACGGTTCTGTTCATCATCAGTGGGATGAGCGGAGGCATGTTCATAGGAGCCGCGAAAGTGGACTTCCCGGGCACGCTTCCGGTATGGCTCTGGACGATAGGCGCCATGTGTATCGGAACGGCAGCCCTCATCGTCGACGCGGAGTCTGCCCAAAGCAAATCCGTCAATCGACTCTAGGCGCCGGTAATGGGAAGTCTGAGAGCGGCTTACAAATTCTCGGGAGTGCGCATACTTGCGGTCACAGGATGGCCGATTTCCATTCGCACACTCGTGGTCCTCGGCGTAGGCAGTGGGGTTGCTTTGGTCTCTGCTGTCCTGGCCGGATCGCTATTTGTGATGCGGCTGCTGCATGAGGCGTTGTCCTTCGACGGCGCACACGCCCATGCGGGCAGCGCTGCAACGATGGCAATCATCCTGTTGGCATTCGCCGTCTGCCTCTATATCTGCGTCGGTGCGCTCGCACGGGAAGCCCTCAGCAGCCGGAGATTTGCAGTCCGGTTCAACCCAAACAGGGAGCTCTTCCGGGCGACCGATGTTTCAATGCACCATGTGTTTCTGGCCGAGGCAGTTCCTCGGGCTGGCATCTTGTTTGGTTTGTCGGGAGCCGTCTGCACCGCGGCATGGGTTGTTGTGCAAGAGGAAAGTGGAAGTGGCGGCACATTGGCACTGGCCCTCTTAGCTGTCCCGTTCGGCTTGACTGCGACCTGGCTTGCCTGGAGTTCCAAGCTGGCCGCAAGTGATCCTCGCATTCCGAGTCTGGCCGTGGGATGGACCGTCTTCGCCGGGGGTTGCCTCCTGGCCGGGTTGCTAGGGGCCATCCTCGCCCGAGTGCTGCTGGCATTGACCTCGGCACCGCCCGGGTTTGACCTGGGACCCAACGCAACCGGCGCGGCAGGCGGCTGGATCGCGACGGCGGTTGGCGATCGCCGTCGTCGTTTTTCCCCTTCTCACAATCCGGAACGTTCGAGCGATCAGGAGGCAATCGTTTCACGTAAACGCCCGGGTCCCGCGGCGCGTCAGGGAGTTCGTATGGAAGACGACGACGCCGGTCGCCATGCTCTGGCGGGTCCTCACAGTTAATCTCGTCAGGGACAGGTCGTTTGCCCTGTTCCGTGGAATCGGAATCTGCCTGCTTCTGGCTGCTGCTACTGCGATCGGCTTTCGCGGGGGCAGGATCGGGCCGGACTTCCTTCCTGGAGTCCCCGGAATTCAGAACGCTGGCGCCTGCATCGTTTTCATGGTGGGAGTCGTCGGGAATGAACTCATGTGCAAGGCGAACAACCCGATCGGACTTCTTCCGCAGCTGAGATACAGCTGGGAATCCGGGTTCGGCCTCAATTCTCTTGCATGGGGCGTGGCCCTGACGCAGTCTGTGCTCCTGGCGCTGCTTGCGGCACCAGCGATGGGAGTCATTGTCTGGGCTGCAACCGGCGTCCTTCCCGTGGAGACTCTCCTGATTCCGTGGTCGATTGCGAGCAGCAACATTATTGGAAACGCCTACAGCAAGGTCAAAGTCCGGCAGGCCGACGGCTCGATGGAAATGTCCCTCGCGGGAGCGTTCATTGGCTTACTGCTTGCTGTTCCGGTGCTCGGCCTTCTCCTCCTGGGCAACGTCCCCGCAACCATTGCCGCCATCATGTACACGGCTCTTCTCACTGGAGGTGCAAAGATTTGCCTGCAACGCAGAATTCTCTCCCAGAAATAGTCTTCGACCGCGTGTTTGCCGGATACTCCGCCGAACGTCCCGTCTACGAAAACGTGTCCTTCGCGTTCACCGGACCCGCCTTGATCCACTTGCAGGGGAAGAACGGATCCGGAAAATCGACCTTCGTCGAACTGGCCAGTGGTTATCTGTCTCCGTGGGCCGGAACGATCCTTGTCAACGGAGCCAGCGCCGATGACCCTGGAAGTAGAAGCAGTCGGAGGGTATGCCGGTCCGAAGCGGCGCTCTTCGCTCAGATGACCGCCCGTGATCACCTGGTGTTTGCCTGCATTGCCCGAGATCTCGATCCTGGTCCCGAAATACTCCGGGCGACCGCGCTGGGGATGGAACCGTGGCTAGGCGAGAACGCGGGGAACCTGTCGACAGGAAATGTGCGCAAACTCTGGTACGTCATGAACACCGTCGGCCAGTTCGATTGCGTAGTCCTCGATGAACCGTTCAACGGGACTGACACCGAGGGCGTGGCTACATGCTTGAGGAGATCAGAGGCTGGGCGGAGTCCAAGCTCGTGGTTATCGTGACGCACTCACTTCAGGACTTGTTACCGGAAGCGGTTACGGTCCGGCTGGAGGACCTCAAGTCCCAGGCCGCCAACGGGCCGGGCGATGAATGCGTGGGGGTGAAATGAGAATCGTGATTAATAGTGCCGGTGCGAGCTGCGGTGCTAAAGAGGTCCTTCTAACATCGAATGGAGCGGAGAAATGAGAAGTTTGAGAATTGCTCTTGTCGGGGCGTTGACGATGGCTCTGTTTTTGACCGGAATGAGCCTGGTTTAGCAGTTTCGAAGGAGTCATCCAGAGGCCTCGAGCTCGCCTCTGAAACTGTTGTCGAAACTAAACTCGGCGCGATTGACCCGACTATGACCCTGGCAGACCAGGCGCGAGTGCTTTTTCCGGCTGAACCGATGGCGCAGTTTGCTTTCATGACTCAAGCCATCGCAGTCGACCTGCGGGCAACTGGCGCCCAAACAGACGTCCATCCGCGTGCGCTTCCCATTGTGCTTGCTCCCTTTGCAGCCGTTCTGGCGCGCTGCGTTTGGGGCGCATTGGGAGGCGCCGTGGTTAACGAAGTCATCACCCTGGTACATCAAGGCAAGCAAGCGGACGCTCAAAGCCGCGTATATGCCCTGGTTGGCGGATGCATCAGTTCTGTTTTTCCTCCGTTTCTCAAACCTCTAGCGCAACGGGTGCAAAATGAGCTTGCCGGTGCAGTTTTATGGGTCATCGTCCAACTGGGTCCGAAGAGGTAATCGTTGGAAAACTTGAGAGACGCCGACAAGAAAGTGTGGATCTCACGCTTCGGAAGGGCCGGGCTCTTGACGATCGTTGTGATGATCGCAAACAACAGTTGGTGGACTGGCAGAAACCCAATTCGGGAGATACTGACGGTCATCCTGGCGTTTGCCGTTTCGCTTGCCGTCGTAGCCGTAATTGACTTCGCGAGACGCTGGCTTGGGTCTCGTCGGAAAAGGTGAATTGGGTGTCCATTGATCTGGGGGCCGGATGCGGCGGGCACTGGCTACGAAACTCAAAACCTCCTTTCACACTGATCGTGATTGTGCTTGGCCTGGCTGCCTGCGGCGCCGATCCTGCCGCGCCGACCAACGACGTCTCCGCCGTCAAAGAAGACCTGACGAAGCTCCAAGGAACCAACGGCCTCATACGGATGCCCGAGTCATCATCTCTCGCCAACGGCTCGGTCCACGGGACGTATCTTGCCGCGAGACTCCTCGACACGAGTTTTCCCGCGGTCGCAAGTGAGCGAACCCGAGGTGAACTGGAACGGGTGCTGAAGTCGGCCGAAGCGGACTTAATCACCCAACTCAAGGCACTTGTGGCACTGAAACGCTCTGGGTCTTCATCCTGGGCGAGCTACGGTTCGATCATCGAGCAGGGTACGGCAGCGCTTCCGGCCACCGTGACATTCGCAAATCTCAGCGGGTACATCGACCTGGTGGATGTTCTGGTGCAGCTTGAGCCTAATGCCCGGTTGGCGCGACTGGAGACGTTCGACGCAGAGCCCGGGGTTGAACATCTACTTTCCGGAGCGCTAATGGCGTTCTCCAACTCCATGTACTTCTCAAACAGCGAAGAAGTGAGATCAATGTTTCCGGCCGTCCAGTCCGCTCTCCCGCAGCTCATCGGTTCATCCAGAGGAAAGGGCCTGAACTACTTTCGGGCGTTGACCGCCATGACGAACGCAAGTCGGTCCGGACTTGGATCAAACGACTTCGACAAGGCGGCCGAGGAACTGCGGACTCTGAAAGGCTGTAAAGAATTCCCGTCTCTGTATCGGATGGAACCAGACAAAGCGTCACCATGCAGCCTCTCGATTTCAGCTGCCATGATCGCGGTCCCGGGTGCCTACGATTTCGGGGAGAACAAGTGACTTCGGTACTTCGTCTTGAGAACATCACCAAGTCTTTTTCAGATGAACGCGGGACCCGACAGTTGGTCCTTTCTGGAGTCAGCCTGAACGTCCAGGCAGGTGAAATCGTCTGGCTGCGAGGTGAATCGGGTTCGGGGAAGTCAACCATCCTGAATATCTCCGGACTTCTATCGACCCCCGATGCCGGCAAAGTTTGGATCAACGGTAACGACAGAACCGATGCATCGTCCCGGACGGCTAGTCTTGTCCGCTCAAGCGAAATTGGAATGGTGTTTCAGAGCAGCAACCTACTTCCCGAACTCACGGCATTGGAAAATGTTCTCCTTGCTAGCAGCCAGCCCATGACACGTGCAACGATTACGGAGCAGTTGGAACGCTTCGGCCTTGCGGCGGTCGCTGACCGGCAAGCGAAGAGGCTTTCCGGTGGGCAGCAACAAAGAGTCGCGTTTTGCCGCGCACTGATCAACGAACCGTCACTGCTTCTAGCGGACGAACCAAGTTCGGGTCTTGACGCGCCAAATACCGAAGCCATCCTGGAGGCCATGCGAACGGGTGCCGACGGCGGGTGTGGTGTCCTCGTCGCTTCGCATGACGAAGTCTTCCGGCATGTGGCCCACCGTCAGCTTCCGATGAAGGAGTTGCTCCTTGAACAGAAATAGGGTCTTTGCTGCAAGGTCTGTGCGGCTTTCCCTGTCGAAATTGAGGCCACTCGCGGTCCTGATGAGTCTTGGCATCGCGGTATTCATATTCGCTGACAGCATCGTAGGGGCCGGAATAGGCTCATACTCAAACAAGATCAGCACCAATTCCGCACTGAATTATGTGGAGGTGACTTCAGTAGGCCCAGACTCAGCTCGCGAGATCACTGACGACTCGTTGTCCCGGTTCGACCAAATCGATCATGTGGTGGGATCCTTCGGCTGGGCACAAATTGACCTCGCCATAGAGGACCCAGCGAACTGGCCGTCACCGAACAACCCAGGCGCGTTCATGGGTACGCCATTCATCAGCGGCATCACCTCGAAAATACTGCTCGGCGACGTCTCCGAAGACGGCCCTGGGGAAGGCCAGATCCTGCTCCCCGACAAGGTCAGGGCCAGAAATACACCGAGCTGCTCGGCAAGGAAATGAGCTTCGCGTACACGAAGGAAATCGGCCCCGGCAACGGCGAACCCGTTTCCATATCGCTCCGCGTCTCAGGTATCTATGACAACTCGTCGCCGCGTACGGATGGCGCACAAGCTGCCTACGTCTCCAGCAAGGTACTTCAGTCAACACTCGCCAATGCCCGGCCAGCCACCAAAACGCTGGTCTATCCCCGCGCATATGTGCGCGTTGACTCAGCGGATGAAGTGGTCAACGTGCAAAACCAAGTCCGAGCCCTCGGGTACTCCGTGAACAGCGTAGCGGGCCAAATCCGGTCCCTGTCAGGCCTCTTCGCTCTTCTTGCCCTTGTCAGCTGGGTGATCGGTGGCTTCCTGATCATCTTTTGCCTCGGCGTCGGGGTGTCCGTTGGCGGCAGTTGGATCAAGCAGCGGGCCCGCGAAGTGGGTCTCCTTAAAGCCATCGGCTGGTCGGGGGCCTCGATAGCAGGGGTTTACATGGTCGAGTTGGCTGCAGTGGGCCTCATCATTGGCGTGACGGGGGCGCTCCTGGGAACTCTTTGCTCCGTCATAGGAACGGCGGTCTTCAACGGACTGCAGCTCGACCTCCTGCCGGTGACCGCATGGGCCATGCCCAACTGGCTGCTCGTGCTCGGAGCACTCCTCTGCGTTCCTTTGTTCTTGTGCCTTGGAGCCCTCGGCCACGTCGCAAGACTCGCCCGGCTCGACGCGGATTCCTCGCTGAGGGACCTGTAGATCCCCTAGTGCCCCAGACTCCGAGCAAACCGCCCCCGACCGCGTTTTCCGCGGTCGGGGGCGGTCCGAATACTTCGGTTTGGCGCGAAGTGTCCGCGACGTATTTGCCGGTCTTGAACCAGACGAAGCATGGAGTTCATGTCCTTGACCATAGGGACACCGAACTCGAAGCCAGGATCTCGTCCAGATCTGCCCGGAATATCTCACTGTCCACGCGCGGCAGGTGCCGGCGGCTGGCGATCAGTCGTTCTGTTTGGCGGCTGCGTCGACGCACAGGCTTGAGCTCTGCCACCTCGTGGCCGTCGCGGGTAACGATCGGCGCCGCCACCCAGCCGACAGCTGCTACAGGTAGCCCTTCACACTGGCGCGAAGAGCGTCAGCGTGTTCGTAGATGTCTTCAAGGGAGTCGATGGGAACACGCCGTTCCTCTTTGTGTTCGTCGAAGAGTCCGATGTACTTCTGTGTTCGGTTGAAATGCAGGCGTGCTATCGGCCTGCGGTTATTGTCATCCAGAAGTACGGCGAAGTACGACTTGGCATCGCGTTGGAAGACCCTTGAGGGCTTTACGTCGCTGCATACGATCGCCCGGACAATCTGGTAGCCCTCGATTTCTTCGAGTGTGGTCGCAATACCATCGGCCTCGGCGAGGTCGGATTCAACCACCGGCTCACTCGTCACCTTCGGAAGAATTGCCGAATCGTCGATCTGCGTAAAGGTCTGAGAGCCGAGGGCCTTCTTAAGACGTTCATTGGCCTGATCGTTGAGAAACTGCTTCGATGCCTTTTTGACGAGCGAAGTGAACTGCTCGCGCACACGCTGCGTATATGGGCCGGTGTACACCCGTGTGGTCAAGAACTTGACCCACTCGTCTTCAGGCTCGCGGAACTGGGCGGCGAGTGTCCGTTTTAGCTCGCCGATGTATTTCAGTTCGCCAGCTGCGTTGATGATCGAGTCAAGATCGAAGACATCTTTTGAGAGTTTCTGGAGTTCAGGCAGGAGCGAATCATCGATGTCATTGAGATCCAGCACCAAGAACGGCTTTTCGTCCATACGGTTCGGAGCATCGAGATCAGTGAAGAACTGATACACCTCGCCATTGGTGAGTATGGCAATCCGCGCATTTGTGACTGCAAAGTAGCGGAATAGTTGGGAAGCGTGTTCGATCCTTACCGGTCCAATGGACTTCTTGCACTCGATGAGGATCTGTATCTCGCCATCCTTCACGATGGCGTAGTCGATCTTCTCGCCTTTCTTGATTCCCACATCCGCTGTGAACTCCGGCACGACCTCAAGAGGGTTGAAAACGTCGTAGCCGAGGATCGTTGAGATGAACGGCATGACGAATGCGTTCTTCGTTGCTTCCTCGGTCTGAATAGCCTCGCGCTGCTGACGCACCTTTGCGGCAAGCGCCGAGAGCCGTTCTGCGAATTCCATGTGTCCCCCTTGACCAATCCGACATTGAGCCAACCGTAGACCCGCGGCAGCAAGAGATCACGGAAGTCGGGCGTGTCTGTTTACATGCCACCTAAGCGCCCAAGCCCCTCCCCAATCTCCCGCCCGATCCGCCGCAGCAGTTCCACCGAAAGCCCAGGATCCTTCGACGAGTCCAGATCCGTGTAGTCCGTCAGCGTGTAGACACGCGAGAGCGACATCTCGGG
>NZ_DF952474.1:13597-17690 GCF_001263615.2 Arthrobacter sp. Hiyo1
CTTTGAACTTGTCGGGCGCGATGAGGACGCCCATCGGGGCAGTTGCGTTGCTCATGTCAGATGGATTCTGAGTAGGCGGGACGGCGGTCGGCGGGCTGAAAAGGCTCGACGGCGGCAGCGGGCGCGGGAACTTCAGCCACCTGAATCGGCTCCACAAGTTCGCCCGCGAAGACGCGGCGGACACGGTCGGCGTCGAGGGTGCGGTCCCACCAGGCGATGAACAGCGTCGCGACAGCGTTGCCGGTGAAGTTTACGAGGGCGCGGCATTCGGACATGAACTTGTCGATGCCGAAGATGAGCATGATGCCCGCGGCCGGGATGGTACCGATGGTGGCCAACGTTGCGGTGAGGGCGATGAAACCGCCGCCCGCGACGCCCGCAGCACCCTTGGACGTAAGCAGCATGACGGCGATGAGGCCCAACTGCTGGCCGATGCTCAGGTGCGTGTTGGTGGCCTGGGCGATATATACCGCGGCCAGGGAAAGGTAGATCGCAGCGCCGTCGAGGTTGAAGCTGTAGCCGGTAGGGACAACAAGCCCCACGGTCTCCTTCTTAACCCCTGCGTGCTCAAGTTTGCGCATCAGTCCCGGCAGTGCCGGTTCGGCGGTCGAGGTGCCCAGAATGATCAGGTATTCCTCTTTGAAGTGCCTGATCATCGTGAAGATGTTCAGCTTCAGGAACGCCATGACGGAGCCGAGGACCACCACCACAAAGAGGATCGAAGTGACGTAGAAGAGTGCGATCAGTCCGCCCATGCTGGTCAGGGAGGACACGCCGTACTTGCCGACCGCGAAGGCCATGGCGCCGAATGCACCCAGCGGCGCGGCTTCATGATGAAGCCCAGGATCTTGAACATGACACCGGTGAGCCGCTGCACGCCGTCGAGCACGGGCGCGCCAAGCTTGCCCATCGCGTTCAACGCGATGCCGAAGACAACCGCGATGAAGATGATCTGGAGGATATCGCCCGCAATGAAGGGCTGGACGATGCTTGTGGGGATGATGTTGGTCAGGAACTGCCACCATTCCTGGTGCGCACCGGCGTCGATGAGCTTCGCGGCGGCATCAGTGGTCTTGATGGTGTGCCGGCCACGGCGTTGACGCCCTCGCCCAGCCGGAAGATGTTGATCGCGACAAGGCCGAACACGAGCGCACAAATGGTGCCGAGCTGGAAGTACGTGAGGGCCTTCAGCCCCGTCATCCCGACCTTCTTCAGGTCCGCTACGCTCGCGATCCCGCCGACGATGGTCAGGAAGACGATCGGGCCAATGAGCATCCTCATCGCATTGACGAACGTGGTCCCGATCGGTTCCATGGCGATGCCCGCGGTCGGCGCGAGCCAGCCGAGCAGGACGCCAATGAGAATGGCGGTCAGAACCCAGAAATACAGTTGCCGGTACCACGCTGTTTTGACGCGCCGGGTCTTGGGTGCCGGAGCTGCGCCGGCTTTGTTGATGTGTTCCATGATTCCTACCTCATTGTGGAATGTCTCTGGAGAAAGTTGGAGGGACCTCCGCGGGAGGTACGACGGCGGCCGGCCAGCCGCGTCGTACGTCACTCATCGAAGGCTGGCGCTAAGCGGCGTCCCGAGGGTCCCAACGCGAGCTCGCGAGTGTTGGGGAGGGACCTCCGCGGCTTGATGATCGCTTCGGTGACGTCGTCCGTGGTGGCTTCGCCGCCGACGTCGCGGGTCAAGAATCCGGCGGCTGTGGTCTGTTCGATGGCCGCCTCGACCAGGCGCGCTTCTTCGTGCAGGCCGAAGTGGTCCAGCATCAACGCGGCGCTGGCGATGGCCCCGATGGGGTTGCTGATGCCCTTGCCTGCGATGTCCGGTGCGGAACCGTGGACCGGCTCAAACATCGACGGGAAGCGGCGCTCCGGGTTCAGGTTGGCGCTCGCGGCGAGGCCAAGGCTGCCGGCGAGTGCCGAGCCGAGGTCCGAGAGGATGTCGGCGTTCAGGTTGGACGCGACCACCACCGACAGTTCCTCCGGGTGGAGGATGAACTTGGCGCTCATGGCGTCAACCAGGACGCTCTCGGTCCGGACGTCAGGGTAATCGAGGGCGACCCGGTTGAAGGTTTCGTCCCAGAGGACCATGCCGTACTGCTGGGCGTTCGACTTGGTGACGGACGAGACCTTCTTGACCGTGCGAGTCCGTGCGAGATCGAACGCGAAACGCATGATGCGCTCGCAGCCCTTCTCCGTGAACAGCGCGGTTTGCAGCGCAACTTCGTTGCCCGGGCCGCGACCGCTCAGGTTGCGTCCGCCAAGTCCGGCGTATTCGCCTTCGCTGTTTTCGCGGACAACGATCCAGTCGAGCTCGGTGTTGTCAGCCTTGCGGAGCGGGGACTCGATGCCGGGGAGGAACTTGACCGGGCGGATGTTGGCCCACTGGTCGAAGTTCTGGGTGATGTTCAGGCGCAGGCCCCAGAGGCTGATGTGGTCCGGGACGTTTTCCCAGCCGACGGCTCCGAAGTAGATGGCGTCGAAGTCCTTGAGGGCGTCCAGGCCCTTGGGGTCCATCATCTGGCCGGTCTTCTCGTAGTAGCCGCAGCCCCACGGGAACTCGGTCCATTCAAAGGCGAACTTCCCGTTGGAGTTCGCGGCCAGGGCGTCCAGGACGCGGCGGCCTGCCGAGACAACTTCCTTTCCGACGCCGTCCGCCGGGATGGATGCGATGCTGAATTTCTGGGTGGCGCTCATGCCTACCTCCTCGTTGAGTTTGTTAGCAGAGTCACACTGCCTTCCTCTTCAAGTAGACGGGCGGCCGGTAGGTGGCGTCCAAGACTTAGTTTCGATACGGCTGATAGGCAGCGCCTATCTTTTCTCTGCAGTAGAGCGCGCTAATCTTCGGTGTGCTCCGCAGCGACCTGCAAGAACGCCTTGGCCGCGGGAGTGAGGTTGTCCTTGCGGCTGAGCACCGCGACGTCCAGGTGGCTCACTGGTTCGATGAGCATTGTGCGCAGGCCGGCTTTGTGCGCGGTAGGAGCCCACGACGACGGCATCACCGCGTGCCCGACGCCCGCCAAAACGAGGGGCAAGATGGAGGTCCGGTGGGCGACTTCGACGACGATCTCCACCTGTACGCCGTGCGCCAGCGCATCATCCACGAGCCAACGCATGAGGGAGCCTCGCTGGCTCGCAATGATGCGCTGTCCCCCGAGATCCTCACGTTGGATGGCCGATTGCTCGGCGCCGAAGGTGTCGGCCTGCGGGTTGACGATCAGGATGAGCGGTTGTTTTTCGAGTTCGAGGACCTCGACGCCGGGGACCAAGATGGGCGTAGGCGAGCCGGCCAGCCCGATTTCGGAGCTGCCGTTCCGGACCGATTCGATCACTTCTTCGGGCGTGAAGGCAGCACTGACGTTGAGCCGGACTGCGGGGTAGACCTTGGTGAAGGCGGCGATCATAGACGTCAGCGGCTCGATGCCCGGCGAAGGCATAGTGATGATGTCGAGCCGGCCGCTCCTGATGCCTCGGAGTGACTGAACAGCTGATTGTGCGGCGTCGAGGTCCCGCATGACGAGTCTGGCCGGCCCGACCAATTCCTTGCCAGCTTCGCTGAGGACCGCCCTGCGGCCGATGCGGTGGAACAGCGGAACGCCGACTTCCTTCTCGAGGCTCGCGATGGTTTGGGAAAGCGACGGTTGTGCGATCAGCAGATGCTCGGCGGCGCGGTTGAACCCGTCATGGTCGACGACGGCGAGGAAGTACTTTAGTTTTCGTGTGTCCATGATGGGGCTCCTCTGGCTGGACTTCCGAATCGATCGATAGCCTACGCCTATCAGTGGCCCTGGCGACGGCCGGGCTGTCTGGGTGTTCGACGTGCTGGGCTCCAAAAGTCCGGCCGCTTCTCAAGATCTTTGGCCCGGGCGCGGTTCTCGGGCCTAATAATGTCAGACCCCTTTGCGAAGCTTTTCCTATGGATGGCAATCGGGGAACACAGCTGATCGGAGCGGTCGCGCCAACCGGCGACGCGGTTCCGGAGGCTGCTGGCCCGTGCTCCGGGTGCGCGAGTTGATCGATGCCGTGAGATCGCTTCGCCCGGCCGCTGCCTTTGCGCCGTCCGGCGGCACCGAACATGGCGGCTTCGC
>NZ_DF952474.1:18833-29653 GCF_001263615.2 Arthrobacter sp. Hiyo1
TTCGAGGGCACGGCTCTTCCCGCCCGGCCTGCGGCGCTTCATCCAAGCCCGCGACGAGACCTGCCGGACACCCTACTGCGACGCACCGATCCGCCACTTCGACCACATCATCCCCTGGCACGACGACGGCCCCACCAGCCCGAACAACGGGGCGGGCCTGTGCGAAGCCTGCAACCACACCAAAGAACTCAACGGCTGGACAGCACAAACCAGACCAGCAAAAACCAGGACAGCAACAACCAGCCCCGGCGGGCGGCATGTCCTCGAAATCCGCACCCCCACCGGACATACCTACCGATCCACAGCACCACCCCTGCCAGGAACGCGTTTGAACGGAGACCCGCCCGTCATGGCGGCACACTATTTCGGGGACCTGTTTCGTGGGCGCCACCAACGAGGACTCCGCCAACCAGCCTAGGCAAACAAACCCGGCAGAAGGATCGTAGGGTCTTGTTGGAACAGCCTCAGCTGATCAAGCAGGTACATCGCGACTATTTCGACGCCGGCGCCGAAATCGCCATCACGTCGAGCTACCAGGCTACGCCCCAAGGATTTGCCGGGCGCGGCATTGCCGAGGCGGAAGCCTTGGAGCTGGTGGCCTTAAGCGTTCGCTTGGCCGACGAGGCCCGGGGAGAGTTCTTGGTGGAAAACCCGGATGCGGGGCCTTTGCTGATTGCCGGATCTGTCGGCCCCTATGGAGCGTATCTCGCGGACGGTTCCGAGTATCGGGGCGACTACGTCCTCACCCAGCGCGAGTTCAAGGAGTTCCACCGGCCGCGCATCGGGGCGCTGGTGGAGGCCCGGGTGGGCTTGCTGGCCTGCGAGACGTTGCCTTCCTTCGCGGAGGCTGAGGCCCTGCTGGCGCTCGTGCCGGACGACGCCGCGGGATATCGCTGCTGTGGCAATGTCGATGAAGCGCTAGCGAGCAGATCCGGTCAGAACGTGCCGCCTCCCGTTTCGCCCAGTGGGTACTCGCGTTGGAGTTGGGCAACCTTGGGATCGTCCTCGTCAGCCCCGTAGTCCGAGTTCCGGGTGATGTCCTTCCCGTCGGGGAGTTTCATCGCGCGGAAGACAAGCGATAGGACGGCAGCGACAATGAGGTTGATGGCAAACGCGACGACCGCGATGTAGACCTGCACATTGGTGCCCGGGATGGCGGCGATGGAGCCGCCGAAGTTGGCCTTCGTCACGGGGTTGACCACGTTGTATGCCGCGACGGTGCCGTAGATGATCCCGGCGACCCACCCTGCGAACAGCGCCCAGCGGTGGAACCATCGGGTGTAGAGCCCAGCCACGATCGCCGGGAAGGTCTGCAGGATCCATATACCGCCGAGGAGCTGCATATTGATGGCGGCGGACTGGTCCATGGCGATGACGAAGATCAGGGCCCCGAACTTCACCACGAGCGAGGCGATCTTGGAGACCTTCGCTTCCTGCCGCGGGTCGGCGTCGGGCCGGATCAGGTCGCGGTAGATATTGCGGGTGAACAGGTTGGCGGCAGCGATCGACATGATGGCCGCCGGGACCAAGGCGCCGATGGCGATAGCCGCCAAAGCGATCCCTGCAAACCAGGCGGGGAAATTGTCCAGGAACAACTGCGGAACTACAAGCTGTGGATTGACGGCACCGTTCAGGTCAATCGGCTTGGTGCCCGCAGAGATGGCCGCGTAACCCAGGAGGGCAAGGAATCCCAGCATGAGCGAATACAGCGGAAGGACCGCGGCGTTCTTGCGGATGGTGTTCCTGCTCTTCGTCGCCAGGACTCCAGTGACCGAGTGCGGGTACATGAACAACGCCATGGCCGAGCCAAGGGCCAGCGTCCAGTACGCGGAATAGCTGGCGGCACCCGGGATGAAGACGCCGGCGGGCTTGCCTGTGGCCGGGCTGACGGCGTCGAGTTTCGTCTGGGCTGCACCGAAGATGTTGTCCCAGCCCCCGAACTTGATCGGCAGGTAGATCACAGCGACGATGACCGCGAGGTAGATCAGGAGGTCCTTCACGACGGCGATGAGCGCCGGCGCCCGAAGGCCCGAGGTGTAGGTGTAGGCGGCCAGGACCACGAATGCGATGATCAGCGGTAAGTCAGTCAGCAGCACATTCTCAGCGCTCCCGAGACCCAGCACGGTGAGCACCGCCTTGATGCCGACCAGTTGCAGCGCGATATAGGGCATGGTCGCGACTATGCCCGTGAGGGCCACCGCAACCGTGAGTGCCCTGCTGCCGTAGCGCCCGCCCACGAAGTCCGCCGGTGTGACGAAGCCGTGCCGGTGCGAGACCGACCACAAACGGCTCATCAACAGGAAGACGATCGGGTAGAGCACGATCGTGTACGGCACCGCGAAGAAACCACTCACGGCGCCGGTGGCCCACATCGCGGCCGGCACAGCCACGAAGGTGTAAGCCGTGTAGAGGTCCCCGCCCAGGAGGAACCACGTGACCCAGGTTCCGAAACCGCGGCCACCGAGGCCCCACTCATCGAGACTGTGCAGGCCCGTTTCCTTGCCCGCGCGCCAACGCGCCGCGAAGAAGCCCAGCACCGCCACCAGGATAAAGAGCACGACGACGACGGTGAGCGCGACGCCGTTGACGGGCCGATCCCCCGTGGTCGCCAGAGGGACGGCGAGCCCGCTCATTGTTCTTCCTCGAGTGCGTGCGCCCCGCGCGACCTCGCGGCGGCGACGGTCTTCCTTGGTTACCAGCCGGTAGGAGACGCCCACCATGGCCGCGGTGATCGGAACCCAGAGCATTTGGTACCAGTAAAAGAACGGCATACCTGCGAGCCGCGGCTGGTCAATCGAATACGTCGGGACGAACAGCGGAACCAGAATGGAGATGGCCAGCAGGATTCCGGCCGCAATATACGGACCGGGCCTTGCGGGCCCCCGGGTTGGCACATCGGGAGTTGACATGGACGCCTCCTCGTAGAGACGGCCCCCGGAGCGGGATGGGCTTCCCGGGACGTGCCGGTGGCCTGGCGGACCATATTTGTACCGGTCCATCAACAGAATAGATTCTGGACTAATTCTTTGACAGGGGAGTGTGCCCGTTTTTTATCCAAGGCTCAGCGCAGGCGCGGCGAAGGGCGGCCACCCGATTCTGGTGACCGCCCTGCCAAAGAGGATCTGGCTAGCCGTCAGGATCCTTCGCAGCCGGCTGGCTGCTGGAACCGGAGCCGATCACGCTGTGTTGGGGTTCGGGCATCTTCGAGTCAGCACCGTTCACTGACTGCCAGATGGACTTATTGAACAGCTGCTCATCGATCTTGTCTTCGGTGGCAGTGTCCTGGGTGGCCACCTGCGGGGCCATCGGAGCGTTTGCCCCGTTGACGGTGGTCATGTCGTAGCTGGGCTTGAGCGCGGTGTACGGCGTGTTGTCAGGCTTGGCCGTGAACGATGCGTTCATGGGAGTGGCGAACGCGTCGAACTGGGTCAGCGGACCGATGCCGGCAATGAGGCCGATGGTACGGACCATTGACGCCGTGCTGTAGAAGGTCGAATCGACTTTCCCTGTCTGGGTGTAGGGCTGATGGCCAGCGCCAAGGTGCGGTGCGCATCCACATGGTCCGGGCCGTTCTGAGCGTCATCCTCCGTGACGAAGATGGCGGTGTCCTTCCAGGCGGAAGAGTGGGACACGGTGTCCACCAGCTTGCCGAGCGCGTAGTCGTTGTCCGCGACATAAGCCTTTGGCGTGGGGGCGCCAACACGGGTGGCTTGGGTGTGGTCATTCGGCAGGCGCACGAACTGGACCGTGGGAACCGTTCCGGATGTCACTTGGGACTGGAAGTCGTTGGCCCATTCTTCAATACGTGGGGTACCGCAGCCAGGCTTCAGCGGCGCGAACGATCCCGCCGAATCAGGGCAGTTCAGGTCGTAACCGTGGTAGTTGTGGTCGGTCTGCGCATCCAGGACGGGGTCCGCGGCGTTGAACGTGCCGGCATTATTGGAAACGTAGAAGCCGTAGTTGCGGAAACTGACGCCTGCCTTGGCGAGCCGCTGCCAGACATACGTGTTGTCAGGCTGTTGGGCCGCGATTTCAGGGGCATTTCCTTCGCTGGGATACGGTGCCTTGCGACCCGAGTAGTTGGCCGGCCACATCTGCTCGGCGTACGGGTTCGAGTTGGCAGAGGCCACCCAATTCCATCCGTTGGCGCTCACTTCAGCATCGGCGTAGAAGTTGTCAATGGTGGTGAACTTCTTGGAGAGGGCCCGCATATTCGGTGCGGACTCATCGCCGAAGAGGTTCAGTGAGGGATCCCCGTTGCCCTTGCCGAGGCTCCCAAGCACCTGGTCGTAGGTGCGGTTTTCCTTGACCACGTAGATCACGTGTTTGATGGGACTCTCTTGACCCGGTTGGCGCGGGATGATGTTGCCGCCGGCGGTGTCCGGGCGATTGTTGTTTTTGACCTGCTCGGTGGCTTTCTGCAGCTGACCGCCCTCCGGCACGCTGAAACTGCTCAGTGTGCCAAAGATCATCGATCCGCTGTACTGGTTTTCGGCGGCCGGAGCGGTTGACTCGGGGTTTGGGTGGCCAGGTCCGTTGTTTGGCCCGGCGCCTAGCCCTTTCGCGTTGGTGACATGCAATGTCCCGTCGCTGAAGGCCAGCGAACTCGGGTACCAGCCCACGGGCACCACACCAGCGACTGCCTTCTGGGCGAGGTCGACGACGGCGACGTCGTTGTTACCGGAGTTGCTCACGAACAGGCGGTGGCCGGCTTCGTCCAAGGCCAGTCCGGTGGGATTGGTTCCCACCGGTGCGCCCTTTTCGGGTGCGACGCTGATATTCGCGCTTGTACCGGCGGCGGTGTCGACAACGGAGACGGTGTCGTCGTCGCCGTTGGCAACGTAAAGCGTGTGGCCGTCCTTCGACAGGACGGATTTGTTGGGATGGAGACCCACCGTGACGGTGCGGGAAACCTTCGGTTCGGCGCCTGTAATGTCCACCGCGGAGATGTCCGAGGCGCCCTGGTTGGTGACGAACGCCGTCGTGCCGTCCGGGGAAACGGCGACCGAAAGCGGCCGGTGACCGGCCGGCGTCGTCGAGACGTTTCCGGTGGCGAGGTCGACGACGGACACGGCATCAGCGAGCTGATCTGCGACAACCAGCCGCTTGCCGTCGGGCGTGATCGCCAATCCGGCCGGAAAGAGATTGACTGCCTTGCCCGCGGGCGTCGTGGTGGGCAGCTGGATGGGCGCCCCTTCGGCCAGCTTGCCGCCGGAGTAGCCGTAGGTGCGGATTTTCGAGTTTGCTGCCGCGCTGGCGTAAAGCTTGGTGCCGTCGGGGCTCCACGCCAAGCCCATGTAGAGGGATTCCGGGGACTTGTATGAGATGGTCTGGTCTACCTCGTGGTCTGCGAGATCCACGAGTTGCAGCGACTGCGTACCTTGACCGTTGTTCGTGACGGCGAGCCGCTTGCCGTCGGGGGAGATGGCGGAGTTCAACGGGAGGTCCCCAAGTGAGGTCTGCTGTCCGGTCGGCGTGACGCGCATGCCGATTGAAGTGACTGCCGTTCCGTCCTCGTGGGGGCCGGCGAAGGTGGAGACCGCCGCGAACGCAGCGCTGCCGACCAGCACACAAGACAATGTTCCGATGATGACCGGGATTGTTTTGAATTTCATGGTCCCAAAGCTAGGAGCCCCGAAACACGTTGGTCCGACTCGCAGGGAACCATCAGCTAAATCATCAGTGAACTGATGAAGCGGGGCGGGGGTCGGCGTCGGGTCACCGCCCGGACTCAGCCCGCCAGCTCTCCTCTCCGGAACCTCAACTCCCGCAGGGCGCCTCGGAGCGGTGACCCAGTGAACGGTAGGTCCTCCAACTTGACCTTCCCAGAGGCTGACAGGGCCAATGTATTTGCGGCGGTTGCGGCGCGTTGTGGTAGGCCGAGGGCGAACGCGAAATCGGCCCAGTGCTTCGCCTTGAGGTTTTTGGTTTTCCCGGACAACGGCAACGCGAGCGAGTCGTCTCCGTATAACAGCGTGCATGGAATGTCATAGATCGGGGCCATAACGAATCCTCCGTGCCGGTCCCCGAGGATCGAGAGATTCTTGGCATGGAGATCGCCGTTCCCGGTCAGCCAGGCAAAGACGAACTGCAGGTACAGATTGCGGCTTGCCACGAGTGGGGCCTTGCACTGCCCGGCCAGCGCAGCAGCGACGTCCTCCGACGTCACGGAATACTTGGAAGCCGGTGGCAGGCCCATGACCTGGGCTCCGTCTTCCATGGGTAGGCGCACCCAGGAGCGATCCTTGTCCTGCACGCGGTCGAAGCGTTCCACCAGCAACCCAGGCAGCCCGTGCATGTCGGCGATGATATGGCTCTTCGCTACAGGGATCTTGAGATCCTTGGCGGCGGAAAGGTGCAGCGCTTCGTTTACCAGCAAGTGTGCGTGGTTGGGCGGGTCGAGTTTGAGCAGATACCGCTGCCCCCGGAGAGACAGTGGTGTGGTCAGCATGGAGGCACTTGCCTTGTCCTGTACTCCGGGGATGGCATGGCGGTCCACTGCATTGGCGAGGGCGGCAAAGTCCAGTTCCTCGGGCCTGGATGTGTCGGCAAGGGGTGCCGGTTCGGTGGGAATTTCGCCGCTAGGGACCACTTGGACGTCTCCTGGCACGTCGGCGCCGACTGCGAGCAGGAGGGTGAGTTCGTCGTCGAAGCTGGTTTTGGTGGCGTCCCTGAGCACGCTCAGCCGATGCCCCTCCGGCAGCAGGCCCGCGAAGAACGGCGGAAGAGCGCCAGCGGGAGTCTCGACGGGATGGTCCGTCACGGGCAGCGAACTGGCAACCGCGGGCAAACCGGATGTCAGGTACTCCGCCGCGTAGGAAAAACTGACCCCGCCCTGGCCAGTGCGGGCAAGGTGCCCGCCAGGACGCCGCCTTTGTGAACGTCCGCTGCACGAACGAACTTCAACTCCTCGAAATCGTCGGCCATCAGACTGCTGCCATGCGCAGGCCGACGGCGTTGGCTACGGCCACGACGGCCCCCAGTGAAGGATTTCCGGTTGCAGTCTCAATCGCCCGCACGGTCCTTTCGGAAGTCCCGGCAAGGTCGGCAAGGTCAGCTTGCGTGATTCCGGCCTCTTTGCGTGCTTTCCGGATGGTGGCCGCAATCGCCGCTAGGTCCTCCACGAGTCTCCGATGATCCGGCACGATGTTGCCGATTTGACAGTATTCTTGGTCAATTCTGAACCATTTTGCCAAAATCGGCAAGATGCTGCCGAAAGTAATGATTTTGGCTGCTGTGAAGCCGTCAAAACCTCATTTCGGCAAGATCTTGCCGATCTCCACCCAACGCGCCTCGCGTCCGCCAGCTACGTCTCCGCCAGCCATTCCGGTTCGAAGTCCGGATGGTCCGAATAGGGCAGCGCGAGGGCATTCAGAGATTTCGTGGTCCATTCGATCGATTCCGGGATCCACTGGGGGGTGTCCCCAAGCGTGCCGCGAACCATCGTGGCCAAGGCCGTTTGCCGCGCGGATTCCACGATCCTGAGCAGTCTTCTTTTTGATTCGCATTCCAGGAGAAGACGTCGCTCGTACCATTTGCCCGCCTCGGAGACGGAACGGTCGCCAAGGAGTTTCCGCGCCGCAGCCTCGTCCTCTTTCAGGCGGTCCGAGAGGAAATCGACGATATCCACAAATTGAGCGTACGCGTCCCTTGCAGTGGCGGAAATGCCCGCCTCGCCTAAGCCGGGTCGGTTTGCTTTTCGCGCTGGAGCTCGACGGCGGCGGCGGGCGACGAGGCGACGGCGGCGGCACGGGCTGAAACCGGGACTGCCGAAGCGGCTCGGGCCGTGACGGGGATGTTGACGTGGGGGAGGGCAGCAACGTGAGGGATGGCGTTGAAGTGGCTCCGGGACATGCTGCCGAACTCGTAGGCGGTCTCGGCGTGCTCTGACAAGTCCACGCCAGCCACCTCGGCTTCGTGGCTGACCCGGAATCCAACGGTTTTATGGATGACCAGGGCGATGATCGCCGTCATGATTCCAGATACTGCAAGGGTGACAAGAATGGCGACGATCTGCGCCACGAGCTGCTGGAGTCCGCCTCCGTAAAACAGTCCTCCGCCCTTGCCGCTCACCGGCAGCGCAATGAATCCGAGCGCGAGCGTGCCCACGAGCCCGCCACCAAGGTGGACGCCCACGACGTCGAGGGAGTCATCGAAGCCGAACTTGTGTTTCAGGTCGACAAACACGGCGCAGGCTGCACCGGCCACCAGACCCAGGCCAAGGGCTGCGGCAGGAGCCACGTTGGCGCAGGCCGGAGTGATAGCCACGAGGCCGGCAACGACGCCGGATGCGGCGCCCAAGGATGTGGGGTGGCCGTGCCGGATCTTCTCGGTGACCAACCAGCTGAGCATGGCACCAGCCGGGGCTACAAGGGTGTTGACCCAGATCAAGCCGGCCTGCGCCGACGTCGTGGCCGCGCCGGCATTGAAACCGAACCAACCGAACCACAAGAGGCCGGCGCCAAGCATGATGAAGGGGAGGTTGTGCGGGCGGTGGTTCGGGTCTTTTCCAAAGCCGTGCCGCTTGCCCAGGATCAACGCTAGGACAAACGCGGCGGCGCCGGAGCTGATTTCCACCACTGTGCCACCTGCGAAGTCAATCACCTGGCCGAAGACCGAGCTGATGGCTCCGCCGGGGCTGAGCAGGCCGCCGCCCCAGACCATGAAAGCCAAGGGACAGTACACGAGGGTGATCCAGATGGGGACGAAGATGACCCAGGAAGTGAATTTGGCGCGGTCGGCGATAGCGCCGCTGATCAAGGCCACGGTGACGATGGCGAACGTAGCGCTGAAGCCGAGCTTGATGAGATCGGTGGAACCGACCAAGTCCGCCGAGCCGAAGCTGCTGAACGGGTTACCGAAGATCCCCAGTACGCTCTTGCCGCTGATCATCGAGTAGCCCCACAGGATCCACACGGCGCCTACGATTCCCGCGGAGATGAAGCTCATCATGATCATGTTGAGGGAGGCCTTGGCCCGGGTCATGCCGCTGTAGAAGAGGCCAAGTGCCGGGGTCATGAGCAGTGCAAGTGCCGCCGACACCATCACCCAAACGTTTTCCGCAGTGATATCCACGTGCGTTTCCCTTCTTATCGGAATGCCTAGGAGGGCCGCCGTAGCGTGGCCCCGTTCTTCCCCTGCCCAATATTTCCGGTTCCGTGTTTCAAGCAATGCGAGGAAAAATTGCGGGGACGTTACATAACTTGCCTCGGCGTGAAGAACGCATGACGGGCATGTTTCGGGAATGTTAACGGCCCCCCGGCGGGGACGCGAGGCTACCTGGAGAGGGTGGCGAGGATCCCCGTGATTCCGCGGATTCCCGAGTCAACGGAGGTGAAATCCTTTCACCCGGCCGGAATTCGGGACATTTCTCGCACGTGAACGGCGGCTCACCGCCCCGAAAAGGATGTTTCAGCCGAACGCTGGCGCGTCACGGGTACCGGGCGCACACTTAGCCTGTGAAGCCGTTTCTCCTGCTCGCATCTCGCGCCGAAGACGCCGCCGCCGAGGAAGAGTACCAGGCGTATCTTCGTTTTGGAGGGCTCGCTCCCGAGCAGCTACAGCGCATCCGAATGGAGGCGGCGCCCCTGCCGCCGCTCAGGCTCTCCGACTATTCCGGCGTGATCGTGGGAGGCAGCCCCTTCACTTCGAGCGACTCGCCGGAGCACAAGAGCCCGGTCCAGAAACGGGTGGAGAAGGAACTCGCGCAGTTGCTGGACACGATTGTTGCCGCCGACTTTCCCTTCCTGGGGGCCTGCTACGGAGTGGGAACCTTGGGACTTCACCAGGGGGCCGTGATTGACCGTACCTATGGTGAAGGACTCGGCGGGGTAACCATCAAACTCACAGCGGAGGGCATCCAGGACCCGCTCCTCCAAGGCATATCCGAGCGCTTTGTCGCCTTTACCGGCCATAAGGAAGCCTGCACGGTCCTGCCGGGGCACGCGGTGTTGCTGGCTGGTTCGGCCGCCTGCCCGGTGCAGATGTTCCGGATCAAGAAGAACCTTTATGCCACTCAATTCCATCCGGAGCTCGACGCCGAAGGCCTCGTCACACGGATCGACACCTATCGCCACGCCGGATACTTCCCGCCTGAGGCTGCTGAGCAGCTGATGGCCGACGCCCGGAAGATCACCGCGACCGAACCAATGAAGATCCTCGGCAACTTTGTCCGCCGGTACGCGATTCCCCAATAACGTCGGAGGAATGAAGCACAATGGGCCCATGACTTTTGCAAACGTAGGAAGCCTCGGCACGAAACCCGGCCAACGCGACGCCGTTGTATCCATCCTGCTCAGACCGAAACCGGAGCTCCGGGGCGCGGGCTGCCTCCTCTACGAGGTGGGCGTCAACGAAGAATCGCCGGACACGGTCTTTGTCTGCGAACTCTGGGAATCGGCGGAAGCACACCAAGGTTCGCTGAAGCTGGACAGCGTCCGGGCCGCGATAAGTGAGGCAATGCCACTGCTGTCCGGTGAGATGGGCGGCACCCGGTTCACGGTATTGGGCTCGCCGATCCGTGACGCCTGATATTCACCCAGGCGACACGTGGCTGATGGACAGGATTTTCATAGCTCTCACATAGCTGCGGTAGCTACGGTTGGTTCATTATGGAAGAGCGAGAGCCCCGCCGTCCCGGCCAAGGGTCCGGACGAAAGAGAAGTCGGTGGAACAGCTGGAGTCCCCGCCGACGTCGATCGGCCTTGCTGACAGCCTTCGCCGCCATTCTGGCCTTGACCCTGACGGCCACGGTCTACTCGGCTGCGCACGCCCGCTCATCCGTCTCCCGAACCGTATCGGCGGTAGCCAGCGCCACGCCG
>NZ_DF952474.1:30016-33747 GCF_001263615.2 Arthrobacter sp. Hiyo1
CTACCGGCGTGACTCCCGCGTTGGACTCGGAGATCAACGCCATCATCGACGCGAACAGCCAGTACCAGATCGGCGTCACCCTGATCGACCTGTCCGATGGCTCAAGCCATCAGTACGGGGTCCAGGCGTCGTTCGAGGCAGCAAGCACCGCAAAGGTCCTGGCTGCCGCCGCGTACTATCACCTCGTCGAAACGGGCGCAGTGTCCCTTGACGATCCCTTGGGCGACTACACGGCTGGATTCCAGATCAAAGAGATGATCCAGGACAGCGACAACGACTCCTGGTCCTTGATCATGGACGCGGTTGGCTTTTCGGAACTCCAGTCCTATGCCGCATCGATCGGCGTCAGCTATGACCCCATGAACAACACGCTGACTCCAAGCGAAATGGCAAGCATCATGGCCGGGCTCTACGGCGGGAAGCTGTTGAACCAGCAAGACACCGCACAGCTTTTGTCCTACATGCAGAACACAAACTACGAATCGCTCATCCCCGCCGCGGTGCCAGCCGGAATCACTGTTTTCCACAAGTACGGACTGCTCGACGACGAACTCCACGACGCCAGCATCCTCACCAACGGGACCAACTCCTACGCCTTCGTGGTCTACACCAAAGGCCAGGACGAGAGCGATATCCCGGCCCGCACCGACATCTTCCACCAGCTCACCCAGGCTGTGGTGAACGCCCTATTCTAAAGGGAGGCGTTCCTACCTTCAGCATCATGACGCCGGCCGTGCAGTCAGATTGACTGCGCGGCCGGCGTCCTTGTTCCCTTATGGGCGCTGAGCGCCTGTCGCGATGCTATCTATATACCTCCCTTCTGCATGGGGTCGGGCCAATTTCCTATGATCCGGGCGGTTGATGTCTTCGTGGCCCGGATTGCGTGGTTGCTACTGGTTTGGACTTGCATTGTCTTTCTCCTGACTGAGACTTGGTCCCGCGCTGTTTAGCGCGGATGGTCGTGCCTGCCACGGGGACAGGGTTGACCTGTTCAGTCGGGAGTTGACCCCGGATCGAACGCAGGTTCGGCTGCGGGGACTTGCCCACCGTCGGGGACGGGGCTGCCGTGGAGCGGTGGCGCCAGTGCACGTTGTTCAGGGAGGTCCGCCGCGCCGTTGGCGGCCGAGCCGCCTTGCGATTCCGACGTCGAGCCAGACTCTTGGGGCGGTGCCACCGGAGGGACCTGTTTGCCGGGCGGAGGGCCGCCCGGAAGCTGAGGCATTTCCGTCGTCGCCAGCACTGCCGGGGGCAGGACAACAAGGTCGGCCAGAATGAATCCGGGGATCCGCATGCTCGTCGCCGCTCCGCGTCCGGGGATTGGCAAAAGCGTGGGATATGCCAACGCGTGTTCGCTTTCGGCCCGAGCCCTCAACGGAACGCCCGGGACGGCGCCGATTGGAAGGCCTCGTCCCGGAGGATCCAGGACACCAGGCAATGGCGGCAATGTCGGCGGCAAGGCCGGCCCTGGAGGCAGTTGGGGTACCGAAGGCAGCCCGGGCAACGCCGGAATTGTGCCGACCACCGTATCAACCAAGGAGCTCGCGGGATCAGTGAGCGCGGTCACAAGGGGAGTCGCCGTGGAGCCGGGCAGTTGGCTGACCACGGTTCCGGGAAGGGCAGACACTTGCGTCGGACTAGGAATGGCGGACAACAGGCCGTGGGCCACTGGCCCGATCGGATCGGGCAACGGGGACGGGAGCAGGGAGGATGAAAGGGGAATGGTTGGAGCTGAGGGAACGGCAGGGACAGCCGGAATCGTCGGCAGGACGCTAGCTGCCTGCGAAGGACCGGCCAGCCATAGCAACCACGCCAATGCGCCAAAAACGGCGAGAAGAACGGGGCGAACCAAAGAAACGCGACGGCACCCCAGAGACCCAGCCAAACACGCCACCTCCCCAGTGCGGTGTTTGGATATTAAGGTACGCCCGTCCGGGGCGACAGTAAATAGCTAAGCACGCTTAGTGACCGAGCTCCGGAAGGATCGCCAGGTGGGACGCGGCATCGACGTCGGGGCGGAGATCCCGGTCCTGCACGTCGGCGGGCAACGATAGACCGGCGTCGAGGGCTTTTCGGAACCGAGGACTCGTAAATTCTCCTTGTGTCCTGCCCTGCAGCCTGAGCGCCCGCGATGCGCAAAGGAGTTCGATGCCAACCACTGTAGAAAGCGCCCGCACGGTGGAATCCATGCGGGAGCTGGCCACGCTCGCGAAGCTGGCATCCTCTTCGGCGCCCAACGAGAGCACCACGGTTTGCAGGCTCACGGCTGGGCATTGGCCCGAATTCGGCCCACCGCCGCGGCTGCCACGTATTCCAGCATCATGACGCCGGACTGGCCGGCGTCGTCGCCCGCAAGGAATCGGTGCAGCCCCGTGTACGCCGGGTCGCAGAGCAAGCTGATCCTCCGAAGGTTCGTGGCGCACGCCGCACCGATGGCCAGTTCCAGGGCATCAATGCGGCGGGCGAGGCTGGTCATCTGGAAGAGGCCGTGGTGGGCTACTCCATTGCTGCCCTCCTCTGCGGAACCGAACACTAGGGGGTTTTCATGACCGGCCACAACCAAGCGTTCCAAAAGGGTACCGAGCGCGTCCAACTCCTCGACCACCGAGCCGAGGGCCTGAGGCAGGGTGCGCAAGCAGTACGGGTCTTGGATCCTCGCCGGCGCACCGCTGCCTTCCACGAGGCCGAGCAGAACCCCAGCCACCTCGGTGACGGCGGGCGAATCAGCTGCCCGCGCGACTTCAGGGCTCAATGCCTCGGGATTCCCGGACATTGCAGCGAAGGACAAGGCGCTCACCGTGGTCAGGTTTTCCACGAGCGTGGCGAGTCTTTGGTGGGCGAGTGTGGCCTGGGCGATAGTGAGCGCGCTGGAGCTGATGAAGGGAAGTGCGTCCTCGGTGGCCCAGCTGTCCAGAGGCGCGGGGACGTCCTGGCCCTCCATGGTGGGGCGCTCGCCGAGGAGGGTGAGCGCCGTTCCCGCCAGCGCGGCCAGGTCCGCTGTGCCGATTCCGCCGAATTCCCGCACCTCCGGCAAAGCGTCGGCGTTGAGCATGTTCACCACTGCGTCGGCCACAGACGGGCTGATGCCGGACGAGCCCGCGGCAAGCTGGGAGAGCCTGATGACAAGCATGGCCCTGACGGTTTCCCGGTCAAGGACCCGTCCGGCGTCGACGGCATGGCTGCGCAAGAGGTTCAAGCCGTGGACGTTGGCGTCCTTGTTCGCGGCGTCCAGTGCCACGGAGCGGTTGGCCCCGACGCCTGTTGACCGCCCATAGACGGGTCGGGACAGTGCCGTCGCACGAGCGGACCGTTGGGATGCGGCCATCCGGTCAACCGCCGACGGCGTCAACGTCACCTTTGTTCCGCCCCCTGCCACGGCCACGATGTCGCTCAGGTGCAGCCGTTTGCCGTCGATTTCGATCATGGAAGTGATCCTTCCTCAGATGTGCAGTTGACCTTCTCAACTAGCTTGCAGTTGTTGTCGTTTTGGGGTCCCATAACGACATCTAATGCGAGTTAGTTGGGGGTGTGGGGTCTGGTTAGTTGGTTTCTTACTTGCTTTCTTCCATGGGGATGCGGACGCCGCGTTCGTGGGCGACTTCGATGGCTCGGTCGTAGCCGGCGTCGGCGTGGCGGATGACGCCCATGCCGGGGTCGTTGGTGAGGAGGCGTTCGAGTTTCTGGGCGGCGAGCTCGGTGCCGTCGGCGACGGAGACCTGGCCGGTGTGGATGGA
>NZ_DF952474.1:34944-37651 GCF_001263615.2 Arthrobacter sp. Hiyo1
TTCTTCGTACTCCTTGGTGAGCGGGACTAGTTGCTTCGTGCTCGAACTAGGCCAAGTTCTTGGACTTGAGCCAGTCCTGGGCGATCTGTCCCATGTCCTCGAACTTGGCGGTCCTGCCGTTCATCTGGATCAGGTCATCGGTGGTCAACGCGGCAGATACCTTGTCCAGCACGCCCTTGACGGTGTCGCTGGCCTTCTTCTGGTTGATGACGGGAACGATGTTCTCGGACAAGAACAGATTCTTGTTGTCTTCCAAGGCAACCAGGTTGTTGGCGGCGATGGCGGGATCGGTGCTGAAGAGGTCGGCAACCTGTACCTGACCGGAAAGGAGGGCGTTCAGCGTGAGCGGACCGCCGGCGTCGAGCGCTGAGAACTCCTTGAAGTCGAGGTTGTAGACGGACTTCAGGCCGGCAACGCCGTTAATACGGGTCTTCCACTCCGGCGGGCCGCCCAGGACGAGGTCCTTGGCAGCAGGCTGAAGGTCGCTGATGGACTTGAGGTTGTACTTGTCGGCGGTTTCTTTCTTGACCGCCAAGACGTCCTTGTCCTGTGCCTTGGATGCCGTCAGCTGCGTGAGACCGGACGGAATCTTGGTGCTCAGCTCTTTGGTGACCTCATCCGAGGTTACCGCTTTGGTGGAGGCATCGAGGTACTGCAGCAGCGCGCCGCCATACTCCGGCATGAGGTCGATGGAACCGTCCTTCAGTGCCGGGATGGTGACTTCGCGGCTGCCGATGCTGGGCTTCTCCGTGACCTGGACGCCCTTCGACTTGAGGGCCTCGGCGTAGATCTTGGCAATGAGCTGGCTTTCCGGGAAATCCGCGGAGCCGACGATGATGCTGTCCGTCGATCCTGCGGCCTGGGAGTTGTTGTTGGTGGAGCTCATGGGATCCCCACCACAAGCGCTCAGGGCGATGGCGGTGGCAGCCGCCAGGGCGAAACCAGTCAGGTACTTTTTCATGTCAATTCTCTCTGGGAGGGCCGTTGCAGGGCATGCGGTGGCCAAGTGGGGGTGGTTTGAACGGTGTTGCCGCCGTAGGGCAGGGCGCCCGACGGCGATGAAGCGGAGGAGCTGCTTAGACCGTGACGGGGGTTTTCACGGTGTCAGCCGCCGCGGCGGGGGCGGCCGCCTTGACGGTGCGCCGGGTCAGTCCGGGTGAGACGACCTGCGGGTGATGAAGGCAAGCAACTGGTCGAAGAACAGGGCCAACAGCGCAACCAGTACGGCACCGGCAACCATCTGGCTGTAATCGTTCTGGGCCTTGCCGTCGATCAGCAGCCGTCCAAGGCCGCCGAGCGAAATGTACGCTGCGATGGTCGCTGTCGAGATGATCTGCAGCAGTGCGCTGCGGACGCCGGACAACATGAGCGGGAGGGAGCAAGGGAGCTGGATGTCCGTGAGGATCTTCATGGTGCGGAAGCCCATGCCCTTGGCGGCGTCGACGGCGGCAGCGTCCACCGCGCGGACACCGGCGTACGTGTTGGTCAGGATGGGTGGGACCGCGAGGAGCACCAGGACGATGAGGCTCGGCAGGATGTAGCCCATTTTGGACGGGAACGCGGGCGAGATCAGCAGGACCAACAGAATCAGCAGGCCCACGCTGGGGAGGGCGCGGAGGGCGTTGGCCAGGCCCGCGATCATGAAGACGCCCTTGCCTGTGACTCCGATGTAGATACCGAGCGGAACGGCGATGATGGCCGCGACGACGAGGGCAATGAGGGAGTAGAGCAGGTGTTCGCCAATCAGGGTGGGGATGCCGTCGGCGCCGCTCCAGTGTGCGGGATTGAACAAGTAGTTGATCATGATGCCACCACCTTGGGGGTCCACGGTGTCAGCCACCGGTTAAGGAGGATGATCAGTCCGTCAAGGATCATGGCCAGGACCACGCAGAGGATGATGCCGGCGATGATCGGGGTGAAGAACCGCAACTGGAAGCCTTGGGTGAAGAGCGAGCCGAGCTGCGGGATGCCGAGCAATGCTGCCACGGAAACAAGGCTCACATTGGAGACTGCCGCGACGCGGAGTCCGGCACTGATGACCGGGACGCCCACGGGTAGCTCCACTTTCACCAGGCTCTGGTATCCGCGGTAGCCCATCGCCTTGGCGGCTTGGACCGTGTCTTCCGGCACGGAATCCAGGGCGTCGGCTACGACGCGTACCAGCAGCGCCACGGTATAGATGGTCAGAGCTGCCACGATGTTGAGGGGATCCAGGATCTTGGTGCCAAGGACCAGCGGCAACAGGACGAACAGGGCGAGGGAAGGGACTGTGTAAAGCAGGCCCGCCACGCCTACCAGAAGGGGATAGATCCGGCGGCTGCGGTGTGCCCACCAGCCAAGGGGCAATGCGATCAGCAGGCCGAGGATAAGGGGAGTGACGGCGAGCAGCACGTGCCAACCGAGGAGGAAGACGATGTTGTCGGACTGACGGCCGAGCCATTCAAAGTTCATCGCGCCGTCTCCAAGTGCGGCTCGGCCTCGATCGCCTTGACGACGTCGGTGGCCGTCACTGTGCCGATAAGCTCGCCGTGTTCGTTGACGACGACGCCGCGCCGGCTGGGGGAGGAAAGTGCGGCGTCGAGCAACTGGCGCATGGTCCCGGACGACGACGCGGAGGTGCCGCTGAGGTTGAGGTGCTCCCTCGTCAGCTCGCCCTTGATGAGGTCCGCTTGTGCCCAGCCGAGCGGCTTCCGCAGCGGGTCGACCA
>NZ_DF952474.1:39183-41641 GCF_001263615.2 Arthrobacter sp. Hiyo1
CCGTGGCCTTGCTCTGGGCCTCGGCGGCAGATGCGCCGAGGGTGACCACGGCTTCTTCGGAAACGGCAACCGTGCCGGCCGCGTTGGTGAAGCCGAGGGAACGGTAGCCACGGTCACGTCCCACGAAGTCGGCCACGAATTCGTCAGCCGGGGACGTCAGCAGCTCCGACGGCGTGGCCATCTGGGCGAGTTTTCCGCCGACACGCATCACGCAACCTGGTCGCCGAGCTTGAGGGCCTCATCGATGTCGTGGGTGACCATGATGATGGTCTTGCCGATCTCGCGCTGCAGCCGGAGGAACTCCTCCTGGAGCTGTGCGCGGACCACGGGGTCAACGGCACTGAAGGGTTCGTCCATGAGCATGAAGGCCGGATCCGAAGCCAAAGCCCGGGCCACGCCCACGCGCTGCTGCTGTCCACCGGACAGTTGCCACGGGTAGCGCTTGGCGAAGCTCGCGGGGAGTCCGACGCGCTCCATGAGCTCGAGGGCTTTCATACGGGCCTTTTGCCTGCTCTCGCCGAGCAGCACGGGCATCGTTGCCACGTTGTCGACGATAGTGCGGTGCGGAAAGAGGCCGGCGTGCTGGATGACGTAGCCGATCCGGCGGCGCAGCAACGCAGCGTCCATGCCCGACGTCGGCTGGTCATCGAGGTAGATGGTGCCGCTGGTGGGTTCGATGAGGCGGTTGATCATCCTGAGGGACGTGGTCTTGCCACAGCCGGACGGGCCAACCAAGATGGTCAGCTTGCCGGTGGGCGCCTCGAGGTTCAGGCCGTCGACGGCGACCGTCCCGTCCGGGTACGCCTTGGTGACATTTTCAAACTTGATCATTTCTTTTCCATGCTTTCCTGGGGCACTTCATGGTCTCCGGAGGGTTCCACGAGGATGTTGTTCGCCACCCTCGCCAGTTCCTCGCCAAATGTCTGGGCCTTCGCCTCGCCCAAGCGGTAGCTCGGTGCGACGATGCTGAGGGCTGCCACGGTGCGGCCGCCGATCACGATGGGTGCGGCGACGGCCGTAATGTCGTCTTCTACGCCGCTTCGCACGATGGCGAAGCCGCGACCGTTCTGCCCGCCAGTCAGGACCTTCCCGGCGGCGGATCCTTCCAGCGGAATGCTCCTGCCGACCCAACTGGTGTGCCGGACAGAGTGCGTACCTTCGACAATGGCGATGTAGATTCCGGTTTCCCCAGGACCAGGAATGCTCAAATAGCAGGACTCGCCCGTGTCGGCCACCAGCCTCTTCATATGCGGTGTGCACAGAGACACGAGGGATTCCTGTCCGAGCGCGAGTGCTCCCAACTGGATGACACTGGCGCCGGGCCGGAAGTTTCCGCTCGGGTCCCGCTTCACGAATCCGCTGCCCTCCAGTGTGCGGAGGAGCCGGAGTGCGGTGCTGGCCGACAAGTCAACAACGCGTGCGGCGTCGCTCAAGCTGATGGCGCCATCGGTACAGACCGCGCTCAGGAGGGCCAACGCCCTTTCGACCGTCCGGGTGGAAGAGTCTGCTGCCACTGGCTGACCTGCTTTCAAGTGGTCTGAATCACCATGTCTTGCCACTTAGTAAAAATCAACTTTCATCGAATGGCAATAGATTTCGAGAAATTACCTGAGATTCCGGGATTTGAGACGCTCAGTGGGAACAAGCCGTTTCGGCGGTGTTTCAGGCCTGTTAATTGTCATGCTTCTACGCTTAAGGTCTTGTCATTGGGTGACATGTGGTTTTTACTTGGTGGCAGTCTTCATTAATCGGAGGAACACGTGGAAACCGTCAATCAGCTCCTTGACTCAATCAAGGACGTGGGCCGCGATGCGGTTCGCGGAGGATACTCCAGGGCCGTCTACTCGACACCCGAGCTCGACCTCAGGCACTGGTTCATCGAACAGGCCCAGCAGCGCGGCCTCGGCGTCGAGACCGACCGCAACGGCATTATCTGGGCCTGGTGGGGAAAGCCCCAGGACGGTGCGCTCGTTACCGGCAGCCACCTCGATTCCGTCCCGGGCGGGGGGCGCCTTTGACGGGCCGCTTGGCGTCGCGTCCGCACTCGCCGCCGTCGACGTTCTTGCCTCTCGAGGCGTCAAGCCGAAGCGTTCGCTGGCCATCACGGTCTTCCCGGAAGAAGAAGGATCCCGCTTTGGCGTGGCCTGCTTGGGCTCGCGGCTCCTGGCCGGCGCCATCGACGTCGACAAGGCGCTGAACCTGCGCGACGTCGACGGCGACACTTTCGCCGACGTCGCCCGGAGCAATGGCCTGGATCCCCGGCACGTGGTCCCGACCGGAAGCATGGCGCGAATCGGCGACTTCGTCGAACTGCATGTGGAACAGGGGAAGGGACTCGGCCAAAGCGGGCCGGCCATCGCCGTCGGCAGCTCCATCCTGGGCCACGGCCGCTGGAAGCTGAGCGTCAGCGGCCAAGGCAACCACGCCGGGACCACCCTCATGGCCGACCGCGCCGACC
>NZ_DF952474.1:42610-57339 GCF_001263615.2 Arthrobacter sp. Hiyo1
GGGCGCGCCGGTGCTGGCGACCGGCGCCGGGCACGACGCCGGAGTCTTGGCTGGACATGTCCCCCTCGACGATGCTGTTCGTCCGTAACCCGAGCGGAATCTCGCACTCCCCGGAAGAGTACGTGGCCGACGAGGACGCCTTAGCCGGCGCCGTCGCCCTCGCCGACGTTCTGGAGGGGCTCCTGTGAGCGGGATCTGGTGCGAGGCGGCGCTTATAGACGCCGACGGCGGTTCTGTCGCGGGCGCTTCTGCTGTGGCCGCGAGCGTCCGCTTGGAGGTGGACAACGGCCGCATCTCCGGGATCTTTACCGGCGTCGAGCCCGAAAGCGGTGACCGGATACTGAACGGCGTCGTCTTCCCGGCCGCGGCCAACGCCCATTCGCACGCTTTTCACCGGATCCTGCGCGGACGGACGCATGACGGGCGCGGTGACTTCTGGGTCTGGCGGGAGCAAATGTACCGGAGCGCTGCGGAACTGACACCGGAGAAGTACGAGAAGCTCGCCACGGCAGTCTTCGCCGAAATGGTGGTGTCCGGCTTCAGCAGCGTGGCGGAGTTCCACTATGTCCATCACCAGCCGGAAGGAACGCCCTACCCGGAGCCGCACGCGATGGAATTGGCGTTGGCCAGGGCAGCCGTGGCGGCCGGGATCCGGCTGACATTGCTGGACACCCTGTACCTCGCGGGAGGCATCGGGACGCCGCTGAGCCCGGAACAGGCGCGGTTTGGCGACGCCGATGCGCAGGCCTGGTTGGATCGGCTCGCATCACTGCGTGCCGCGATGGCACGGAGCTTTCCGCCGGAAATGGTCGGCGTGGGGGCCGCCCTGCATTCCGTCCGAGGAGTGCCCGAGGAGGCGCTCAAGACTGTCGCCCGGCAGTTGCCCACCGATATTCCGCTGCACATCCACCTCAGTGAACAACCGGCTGAAAACGAAGCCTGCGTGCAGGCCTATGGCGTCACGCCTGCCGGGCTTCTTGCCCGCCACGGCCTGCTGTCCCGGCGGCTCTCCGCCGTCCACGCGACCCACCTGACGCCGGACGACATCCAACTCCTCGGAGATGCGGGATCCACGGTGGTGATGTGTCCCAGCACCGAGGCCGATCTAGCTGACGGGATCGGCCCGGCACGCGCCCTGTCCGACGCCGGCTCGACCATCGCGCTAGGTACCGACCAACACGCCGTGATCGATCCCTGGGTTGAAATGCGCACTTTGGAACACGGGGAACGCCTCGGCTCCGGCCAGCGGGGCAGGTTTTCACCGCAAGAACTGTTCCACGCGGCCACCATCGGCGCAACCGCATCCATGGCCACGCCCATTGCGTCGGCACTAGAGGTAGCTGCGGTGTGCGATCTCATGGCTGTGGCTCCGGACTCGGTGCGAACCGCGGGTTCCATGCCCCAGCAGTTCGCGTTCAGCGCGACGGCGAGCGACGTCACCGCCGTCGTCATTGCCGGTGAACTGGTGGCTTCGAATGGCGTCCATGTCCGGCTGGGGTCTCCGGGCGGGCTGCTCACCGAGGCGTTGAAGGAGTTCTCCTAGGGGCTTTCCTTAAGGGCTTTCCTAGGGCGATATGACCGGGACTCCTTGGTTCAGCTCGCGCACCCCAGACGCTCGCTCACTTATGTGGTTGTTTTCCGGATCCCTCGCTCACATCTAGTGAGCAAGGGATCCCGGAATTGGCCCTATATGTGAGCCGGCGTGCGGCCGAAACGGGCTTATTTGTGAGCCGGCGTTCGGCCGAAAACTGCCCGCGTTCGCGCTAAAAACTATTCGGGGTTTTCCACCATGTGGAGGACTTCTTCGAATACGGCGGACTGGGCGCGCTCAATCTCGGGGGAATCCGCGGTGCTCACGGCGATGCAGACGTCGCCCGCGGAGAGGAGCTTGGCGGTGATGTGCTGCGAAACAATGTCGGATGGCGCCTCGCATCCAACGCCCGCGGCCAGAAAACGCAGGGCAAGCGATTGGGCCGGAGCGAGTGAACCACCATTCGCCACCACCAGCAGGCGTCCGCCCTGGCGAATCGCGCGGATTTGTACGGGGTCATTCGCCTTTCATACCAGATTCACTTGAATAGCGAACCAGCAGCGCCGAAACCGACGACGGCGGGTGCCTGCCGCCGTCGGGCATCGACGCCTATCAGTCGAGCGGCAAAGTGACGGTGACGCAGGTACCCTTGCCTGGGCTGGAGACGACCGAGACGTCGCCGCCCACTTCGCTGACGGCGATGGACATGAGGCGGAGCCCGAATCCGTGGTGTGCGCCCGCGGGAGTCGCCTGGCTGTCGAAGCCCGCGCCGTTGTCCGTGACAGTCAGCCGGATCCCGTGGTACACAGCGGCCAAGCGGACGGTGACGTCGTGGGCATGCGCATACTTGAAGGCGTTGCTGAGCACTTCCTTGGCGGCGTGGTAGAGCAAGGAAGCGGAGCCGGACGAGATTTCGACACCGTGGTGCGGCGTCTCCCAATGGATTTCGGTCCCTTGGCGGCGGAGCGGTGAGGCCAAGCGGTCGATGCAGCCGGCGAGCCCCAAAGCGTGGAAGTCAACGGGTTGCTGATCGGTGATTACGCCATTGATGGCGGTGACCTCGTCCAGGGCTGTTGTTGTCTTCATGGCCGGTCCTGCTCCCCTTGCAGCTTTAGTGCTTTCGCCGGCGAATGGGTTCCGCCTGTGCTTGCATTAAGACTGGACCAGAGGCGTTAAGGTTCCCGCGATATTCAGTTAGTTTCGCCCTAATTTTTTGTCAGGAATCCCTACTTTGCGAGGAAGCCGAGCAAAGCCTGGTTGATCTCGGCGCCATGCGTCCACAGCAGGCCGTGCGGGGCGCCGTCGATTTCGACATATTCGGCACTGGGGAGCGCTTCGGCGAACCTCCGGCCGGTGACGTCGATGGGGAGGATGTTGTCCGCGGTACCGTGCACGATCAGGGCGGGAACGTCGATCTTGGGGATGTCGGCCCTGAAATCCGTGAGCCACGTGGCTGCGCCGCCACCGAAGCGTAGGCGCCTGACTGGGCTGCCAGGTTCCAGCTGGCGGCGACTGCCTCGTGGCTCAGGCGGTGCGTTCCGAGGAAAGTGGAGGCGTTGTAGAAGTTGTTGAAGAATTCGGTGAAGAAAGCATAGCGATCGGAAATGACGGCTTCCGTGAGACCGTCGAACACTGACTGCGGGACGCCTCCGGGGTTGTCCGCCGCCTGTAGGAGGAACGGCTCCAAGGATGCGAGGAACACTGCTTTCGCCACCCGGGCCGAGCCGTAGGTGCTGATGTAACGTGCCACTTCGCCGGTACCCATCGAGAAGCCCACCAGGACGGCATCGTTCACATCGATGGTGTTCAGGAGGGTGTTGAGGTCCGCGGCGAAGGTGTCGTAGTCGTAGCCGACGGTCGGCTTGCTGGACTTGCCGAAGCCGCGGCGGTCGTAGGTGATGACGCGGTAGCCGGCGTCGAGCAGTGCGGCGGCCTGCTTCTCCCAGGACGAACCGTCCAAAGGGTAGCCGTGGATAAGGACCACTGCCTGGCCGGTCCCGTGGTCCTCGTAGTAGATCTCGATCTCGGTGCTGTTTTCATTTCCGACGGTGATGTAAGCCATGACTACGGTCCTTTCGTAGCGGATCTTGCCGAGCGTCTCCAGCCTACTGTCCGGGTACGACGCCGGCACGCTCCGCGCCATCATGACGCTCGCTCACGTATGTGGGGGTTGCGGCGGACGCTCGCTCACTAACGGCTCGGGAATGAATCCAAATACTTGAATGTTCAATTAATTATGGATTTTGGAATCTTCACTTTCGGTGAGCTATCCCGCGACATCAAGACCGGAGCCTCCCTGTCACCGCACCAGCGGGTCAAGGACATCATTGAGCTGGCGAAGCTTGCCGAGCAGGCAGGACTATCGTTCCTGGGCCTGGGGGAGCATCATCGGCACGATTTCGCCCTCTCTGCCCCGGAAATGGTGCTCGCGGCCATCGCTCGGGAAACCACCAAGCTTCGGCTGGGCACCGCCGTCACGGTTCTCTCCACCCAGGACCCTGTCCGGCTCTTCGAGCAGTTCTCCACGCTGGATCTAATTTCGGGCGGGCGGGCAGAGATCATTGCCGGCCGTGGCGCCTTTGTGGAGTCGTACTCCTTGTTTGGCCACAGATTGGAGGACTATGACGAGCTGTTCGAAGAGAAGCTGAACATGTTGCTCGCGCTGCGTGACAACGACAACCTTCGCTGGGAGGGAAGCCTGACCCAAACCGTCTCCGGGATGGACATAGCGCCGCGTCCGATCCAGGAAAAGTTGCCCATCTGGGTGGGCGTGGGCGGTACTCCGCAGAGTTTCGTCCGGGCGGGGCGGTTGGGCCTGCCGTTGTTTATCGCTCTGCTGTCCGGGCCGGCACGATTCCGCCGGCTCGTGGAACTGTACCGGGAGACCGCTGAAAACGCGGGACACGACGGTGCCGCCCTGCCAGTCGGCGCGGGTGGCCATTTCTATGTGGCGCCGACGTCGCAGCAGGCACGGGACACCTTCTACCCCTACTATCGCGCCTACTTCGAGCAGAACATGCCCCGGCCAGTTGACCATTTCCCGCGGAACACCTTCGATGAATGGACCGAACCGGGTGGCGGCCTGCTTGTGGGAAGCCCCCAACAGCTCGTCGAAAAGCTACTGGAAATTCATAGCGCCCTCGGCAACACGCGGTATCTGGCTCAGGTCGGTCTCGGCGGGTTGCCTTTCGCTGAGACGGCGCGGTCCATCGAGCTCCTGGCCACCGAAATCATCCCCGCAGTGAATCGCGAGATCGGCGTTGCTCTTGCGCGGTAAGCCCCACGATCTGAGCGAGGGTTGGGGAAAGGGGCCCCATATCTGAGCGAGGGTCGGGGGAAGGGCCCCATATCTGAGCGAGGGTTGCACCTGATCGCCCGCCACGCTTCGCCCTGAGGGAAAGCTCTAGTTGCCCCCAGCAACCAGTCGTAGACTGGCCTTCGAATCACTACGTGAGTTGGAGAACGATGCTCTGGAAACTTCTCGTTCAGTACCTGCGGCCACATCGGCGGCTACTGATCGCCGTCGTCATTTTCCAGTTGGCGCAGTCCATCGCGTCGCTGTACTTGCCCACACTGAATGCCGACATCATTGACGAAGGCGTGGCCAAGGGGGATACCGGGTACATCCTGGGCACCGGCAGCCTCATGTTGCTCATCACCCTCCTGCAGATCGCGTGTTCGATCACAGCCGTGTACTTCGGCGCGAAAGCCGCCATGGGCCTGGGGCGGGACCTGCGCGGGGCCATTTTCACCAGGGTGGGGGAGTTCTCCGAGCAGGAGGTCACCCGCTTCGGCGCTCCCTCGCTGATCACCCGCTCCACCAACGACGTGCAGCAAGTCCAACAGCTCGTCCTGATGTCCTGCACCCTCATGGTGGCGGCGCCCATGCTGAGCATCGGCGGGGTCATCATGGCCGTCCGGCAGGATGCGCAGTTGTCCTGGCTGATTGCCGTGAGCGTCCCCGTGCTGCTCGTTGCGGTGGGCCTCATTGTCAGCCGGTTGGTTCCGCTGTTCCGCAAGATGCAGGTCCGGATCGACACCGTGAACCGGGTGCTCCGCGAACAGCTCGCCGGCATCCGCGTGGTACGTGCGTTCGTGCGCGAGGACATGGAGACGGAACGCTTCGCCTCCGCGAACCGGGACGTCACGGAGATGGCGTTGCGCGCGGGGCGGCTCATGGCCCTCATGTTCCCGGTGGTGATGCTGGTGCTCAACGTCTCCAGCGTGGCCGTGATCTGGTTCGGATCGTTCCGGATCGATGACGGATCCATGCAGGTAGGAACCTTGATCGCCTTCCTGAGCTACCTCATGCAGATTCTCATGTCCGTCATGATGGCTACGTTCATGGCCGTCATGATCCCGCGTGCGGCTGTGTCGGCGGACCGCATCGGGCAGGTGTTGGAGACCCAATCGAGCGTGCGGCCTCCCGCGAACCCGGTGACGGAGACCGCCGGCCGCGGCGAGCTGGAATTGCTCGACGTCGGATTCGCTACCCGGTGCCGAGCAGCCCGTCCTGAGCGGCATCAGCTTCCGGGCACGCGCTGGCCAGACGACGGCCATCATCGGCAGCACGGGCGCGGGCAAGACCACCTTGGTGAACTTGCTGCCACGGCTCTTCGACGCGAGCAGCGGCTCGGTGCGGATCGACGACGTCGACGTCCGCGAACTGCACCCGGACCTCTTGTGGGGGCACATCGGGCTGGTCCCACAAAAGCCCTACCTGTTCTCCGGCACGGTGCGCAGCAACCTGCTCTATGGCAAGCCCGACGCCACCGAGGAAGAACTCTGGCGGGCCCTCTCCATTGCGCAGGCCCAGGACTTCGTCGAGGAGATGGAAGGCGGGCTTGACGCTCCGATCTCGCAAGGCGGCACCAACGTTTCCGGCGGTCAGCGGCAGCGCCTGGCAATCGCCCGGGCACTCGTGAAGCAGCCCGAGCTCTACATCTTCGACGACTCCTTCTCCTCGCTGGACACTGCCACCGATGCCAGGCTTCGCCAGGCACTCAAGCGCCACACTTCGGGCGCCACCATGGTCATCATTGCGCAGCGGGTGTCCAGCATCGCGGACGCCGAGCAGATTCTGGTGCTCGACGACGGGCGGCTGGTGGGGCGCGGAACCCACGAAGAGTTGCTTGAGACTTCCGAAACGTACCGCGAGATAGTTTCCTCGCAACTGGCAGCGGAGGAGGCGGCATGAGCAGCACAGCAGGCACCGCCAACCGCCCGCAGCGTCCCCCGATGGGACCAGGCCGTGGCGGACCGTTCGCGGGAATGAGCATCCCGGCCGAAAAGGCCATGAACTTCCTGCCCTCGGCCAAGCGGCTCCTGGGTACGCTGCGGCCCGAGCGCTTGTGGCTGACCCTGGTCCTCTTCCTCGCCGTGGCCAGCGTGACGCTGTCCGTGATCGGTCCCCGGCTTCTCGGCGAGGGCACCAACTTGATCTTCGCCGGCGTCGTCTCCAAGCAGCTTCCCGCCGGAGTAAGCAAGCAACAGGTCATCGACGGGCTGCGCGCTTCCGGCCAGGGCGCCAAAGCGGACATGTTGAAGGGCATGGACCTGACTCCCGGCGTCGGAATCGACTTCGGGGCGTTGTCCTCGATCCTGCTGTGGGTGCTGGTCCTGTATGTCCTGGCCTCAGCGTTCGGCTGGATCCAGGCGTACGTGCTCAACGGCGTCGTGCAGCGAACCGTGTACCGGCTCCGCGAGCAGATCGAAGCGAAAATCAACCGGCTCCCGCTGCGCTATTTCGATTCAGTGCAGCGTGGTGAACTGCTCAGCCGCGTGACCAACGACGTCGACAACATTTCGCAAAGCCTCCAACAGTCCATCAGCCAGGCAGTCACGTCCCTGCTGACAGTGGCCGGCGTCATCTTCATGATGTTCCTGCTCTCGCCGATCCTGGCGCTGATCACCCTGGTCACAGTGCCGTTGACGCTCGTGACCACCGTGCTGATTGCCAAGCGCTCGCAGAAGCTGTTCGTGGCCCAGTGGAAGAACACCGGCGAGCTGAACGGCCAGATCGAAGAAACCTACACCGGCCACGCGCTCGTGAAGGTGTTCGGCCGCCAGCGCGAAGTGGAGGAGCGCTTCCGCGAGAAGAACGCAGAACTGTTCTCGGCCAGCTTCGGCGCCCAGTTCATCAGCGGCTTGATCATGCCGGCACTGACATTCATCGGCAACCTCGTCTATGTGGGGATCGCCGTGGTGGGTGGCCTTCAGGTAGCTTCGGGCGCCATGCAGTTGGGCGATGTCCAGGCCTTCATCCAGTACTCACGGCAGTTCACGCAGCCCCTGGCCCAGCTTGGGTCAATGGCCAATCTGCTTCAGTCCGGCGTCGCGTCCGCCGAGCGAGTCTTCGCGCTGCTCGACACCGAGGAGCAAAGCGCTGATCCTGAGCCCTCCGCTGTTCCCGAGGTGACGCGCGGACGCTTGGTGTTCGAGAACATTTCCTTCTCCTACTCGCCGGACAAGCCGTTGATCCAGAATCTGAGCCTGGTGGCCGAGCCCGGCCAGTCTGTGGCGATCGTCGGGCCAACCGGGGCGGGCAAGACCACCCTGGTGAACCTGATGATGCGCTTCTACGAGCTCGACGCCGGGCGGATAACGCTCGACGGCGTCGACGTCGCCTCGATGTCCCGCTACGAGTTGCGCTCGCGGATGGGCATGGTACTCCAGGACACCTGGCTGTTCGGCGGTACCATCCGGGACAACATCGCCTATGGACGGCCAGACGCCACCGAAGCCGAGATTCTGGAGGCGGCACAAGCAACGTACGTAGATCGCTTCGTCCACTCCCTCCCGGAGGCTACGACACAGTGCTCGACGACGAGGGCAGCAACGTTTCCGCCGGTGAGAAGCAGTTGCTCACCATCGCCCGGGCGTTCCTGGCCCGTCCGTCGGTCTTGATCCTGGACGAGGCCACGAGCTCCGTGGACACCCGGACCGAGGTCCTGGTCCAGAAGGCCATGAATGCCCTGCGGTCTGACCGGACCAGCTTTGTGATCGCGCACCGCCTGTCCACGATCCGCGACGCCAACCTCATCCTGGTGATGGAGGCCGGGCAGATTGTGGAACAGGGCACCCATGCGGAGCTGCTGGCCTCCGGTGGCGCGTACTCGCGGCTCTACGAAGCCCAGTTCGCGGCGCCGGTGGCGGAGGTCTGAGGCTCATCAAGCCGCCAGACCTCCTCAGCCTGCCTGGTGGGCAGATTGGACTCCGGGACGCGCGCAGCGGCCGCACCGACTCGGTGGACCTTGTCGCCTTCGAGATTGGAAGGACAGCGGTCACTCGAGCCGAGTTTGCCGGGGTCAAGAATGACCCCAGCCGTGGTCACTCTCCAAACGCGCCGGCACACGGTCTCACCTGGCTTGAGGCCATCGACTGGTGCAATGCGGCATCTGAAGCGGAAGGCATCAGCCCGGCCTATGCCCGCACCGGACGAAACGTCGAATGGAACGTCGCGGCCAACGGCTACCGGCTGCCCACAGAGGCGGAATGGGAATACGCATGCCGTGCCGGATCGGTTGGCCCGCACTATGGTCCGCTCAATGAGATTGCCTGGACCGCGAAGGATGGGCTGTCCGCGCCCCAGCGACGGGGCGCTTAAAGCTCCCAACGGGTTCGGCGCCTACGACACGCTCGGCAATGTCTGGGAATGGTGCTGGGACTATGCGGATCCCGCGAGATACGGCGACTACAGGGCATTCCGTGGCGGTGGCTGGGCTGACGACGCCTGGAATGTGCGTGCGTCGGTGCGGCGCGGCAGTGCTCCTGATGCCGTCTTGGAAGACGTGGGCTTCCGGGTGGCTCGGGGCGCCTGTGGTGCACCAATGGCAAAGTCCGGGCAGGGTTGGTCGGACGAAGCCGATAGAAGCCGGGCAAGAGTACGCGGCCCGATTCCGTTCGGCTGGACTCCGCTGAAGTTCGACTAGTGCAAAGTATCCATGCCCGTTGACACCCCTCCGCCATCGGAATATCCTACAACCAAATGGTTGTAGATCAGCTCAGCGAAACCGAACTTGACCGCCTGTTCCAGGCACTTGCCGATGCCACGCGCCGGGATATCGTCCGGCGGGTGACTGTCGGGGAGTATTCAGTGTCCGGCTTGGCTGCCCTCTACGCCATGAGCTTCGCCGCCGTCCAGAAACACGTGGCGGTTTTGGAGCGCGCCTCCCTTGTAACGAAGGAGAAGCGTGGAAGGGAGCAGATCGTGCGGGGTAACCATGATGGCTTGCAGAAAGCCCGCCAGCTGCTCGATGAGTACGAGGCGATCTGGCGGCAGCGCGTCGAGCGGATCGCAGACATCCTCGCCGAAAAATAGGAAGGGTTCCGCAATGACGGTTATCAGTTCCACCCAGAATCCCGAAGCGTTGACCTTGACCCTCGTCGCTGAGTTCGATGCCAGCCCCGAACGGGTCTGGCAAATCTGGGAAGACCCGCGCCAGCTTGAGCGTTGGTGGGGTCCGCCCACGTGGCCGGCCACGTTCGAGCAGTACGAGTTCGAGCCGGGCGGGAAGGCCAGCTATTACATGACGGGTCCCGACGGCGAGAAGCCCCGCGGCTGGTGGCGCATCACGTCCGTCCAAGCTCCGAACAGGCTGGAGTTCGACGACGGTTTTGCCGACGAAAATGGCGCACCCGTCGAGGAGATAGGTGCCGGCCACGCGATCGTGACCATCGAGGAGACAGGCGACCGCACCCGCATGACCATCCTGTCCATCTTCGAATCAGAAGAACAGATGAAGAAGATGATCGACATGGGTATGGAGGAGGGAATGAAGGAGGCCGTCGGCCAGATCGACGCGCTCCTTTCGGAGCACTCCCGCGCCTGACCCTTCACTTCGAACAAGCCCGGAAAAGCGAACGACGGCGGGAGGTGACTCCCGCCGTCGTCGTCGCTTCGCGCCTCGAAGGTGCCGTTACAGGGACTGCGCGTCGAACGACGTGGCCTTGGCAGCGCTGCCGGTCAGGCTGACAGTGAAGGTGTTGGGCCCGCTGCAGGTGACCGCGATGCTGGCCTTGGAGGTGTTGTGGCGCACCGAGAAGTCGTGCACCAGTGCGTCCAGCGTGTGGTGGGTGGTTGAGCGGTCCCAAATCTTAAGGGTTACGGAGTCGGCAGTTTCAAACGTCATTGTTCAGTGCTTCCATTCATGAATCCGGATATCCGGCCATCGCGCCAGTGCGAAGGCCGCCGTACAGCTTTTCCATAGTGCACAGCGAGGCGCGGACTGCTCAAGCCAGAACGGCGTTTGTTGCTAGTGAGACTCATCACAGTGGTGCCTAGTGGGACGCAAGACGCAGAGCGCCGAAGACCGGATCCTGGGTCAGAACCTGCAGAGTGTGGAGACCCCGGGTAGCAAGGGCTATCCGCATGGCCGCCTGCAAAGTGGGCTGGTTCATCCCTAGGCCACCGCCAAGGACGATGGGCCCCTCGATGTTCAATTGCCCAGCGCATTTCGCCGCCAACGAGGCAAGATCGGCCCCAGCCTGGAGGATCATGTCCAAGGAAGCGGTATGCCCCGAGGCCGCGCACTCGAAGACAATCGATGATTTCGACGCCCAAAACTCGCGTCCCGCGTCGCCATGGAAAAGGGCGATCAAACCTTCCGGGCCGAGGAGTCCACAAGATTTCATAAGCGCCTTCGTCAGTTCGTCCGGGCGCAGGCCGCAGTTCACGCGTTCAAGGCTGTACCTCACCGCTTCTCGACCGAACCAGTATCCGCTGCCTTCGTCGCCAAGCAAGTAGCCCCAGCCGCCCGCGCGCGCCTCGTCCTCGCCGTTAGTGCCCCAGGCCGCGGATCCGGTGCCGGCGATCACGGCGATTCCCGTGCTGCAACCTGCGGCCGCCAGCAGCAGGCGCGTGTCATGGACAACGGAGACGACGGCGTCGGGAGCCAATGGTTGGATCAGTTCCGTCAGCGCGTTCGCATCTTCGGGGGTGTCGATCCCTCCGGAACCAACCACCACCCGCGCAGTGGACCCGCCCTGGAGGGTGGCGAAGACGCCCTCCAGATTGCGGCGGGCCTCGGCACGGCTCACGTTCTGGACATTGGCGCTGCCGCCGGAAGTATCGGCGACGGCGGTGCCATTCAGCCATTTGATGCCGCGCGTCTTCGAACCGCCGATGTCCAAACCTACGACCGCGCCGAGGGTGCTGGGGTGCGTCACTCTTAGCCCTGGTCTGCCCGGTAGAAATACATCTCCCGCGATCCCGAAGGGGCATCCCAGCCTTGGGCGAACATCCAGGTTCCGCCGAACTTGAGCAGGCCGCCCCAAGCCAGCGAGCCTCCCCTGTGCATCGCCTTCTGGGTGAACGGTTCGTTCACGTCGTAGAGCGCCTGCGCTGCGGAAAATTGGCCGTCTGCGTCGCCGTAGAAGAAGTCCAGGACCAGCTTGCCACCGTCGGTCCCGGGGTTGCCGCCGTCGTCGACAATGGCGCAAGCCACTTCGTGCAGTGAGCCGCCCAGCGGCCCAAGGTCCAGGTACTCCTGCGGTTCAAACGTCCAGTTCACCATGTCCGTGGACCGTCCCACATGCGTGGTCCCCCCGCAGCCCTCGGACAGATACATCAGGTAGTGCCCACCGATCTTGACGGCGTCGCCCTGGGCGTTCCGGGGGATGACCGCCCCCTTCGCCCAGAACCGCGAAACCTCGTAAGGGACAGCCAGGCCGAGCTTTTCCCAGTGGATCAAGTCGTCGGACACCGCGACATTGATGTCGCAGCCGACGTCGCCCAGGGGATAGACATCCGGGTCTTGGCCGGCCTGCTCCTCGCCGCGGTCGATCGTCCAGATCCCGTTGTAGAACATGTAGTAGCGGCCATTGGCGTGGTAAACCTTGGGATCTTCGCAGCCAAGGATCTCATTGTCCTGGGTGGGGTAGATCACCGGGTTGGAGGGGCTGTCCTGCCACCCGGTTTCGGGATGGTAGACGGCGACGCCGATACGGCTCGAGACCGATTCCTTGCGGGGGGATGCGCGGTAGAAGAGGTAGAGCTTGCCGTCCCGCTCCATGACGGAGGGATTGAAGATTGAATCCGCGGTCCAGCCGATGCCGGTCGGATCGGCCCAGTCCTGGACTTGCCGGAACGTCAGGGAATCGTCCTTGCGGAACGGGCCCACCGCCCATTCCGGGTGCTCGGGATACGCGGCGGAAAACTGGTCGGTAGAAATGGTGTCGGTCAGCGGATTGCTGAACGTGAGTGCTCCCTCGTAGCTGTGGAGCAAGGCTTCTTTGGTGATTTTCTGCATGGGTTCTTCCTGTGGTGATAAGTGTCAGTTGCGGACCAGCGTTACCCAGGTGAATCCACCCGGGGCTACAGTGACGCGGCCGGAGTGGTCGGCGCCGTTCTGGTCTGGGCCCGGTGTGACGGGCTGGCCGGAAGCGTCAAAGGCCTCCTGGCTCAAATGGAACCCTTGGGGCATGTCCACTTTTCGATCGGTGCTTCCCGTCGCCGCGCTGATGTACAGGGTCGATTGGCCTCCGGAACCGGAGACGGAAACCGAGGAAATCTGCGGCTGCAGCAGCACGCCGTCGATCGACACGTCGCTTCCGGCCTTGGCGGTCAGGCTGTCCTGGCCCGCCGGGATTGCGTGGTCAAGGGAGAACGGGAAGAGCTTGCCCGGAGCTGCCGTGATGCCTTGCTCCCCGGCGCCACCGTTGGGCGTGCTGCCGAGGAATGTGGTCCCGGATGTCCACGACGTCATGCCGGCGGCTTCCGGGCGCTGGTTCACGATCGGGTATGCGTTCCGTGCCTGGTCCGAGACCGGGACCGTGATCTTCAGGGTGCCGCCCGCGTTGAGGGCGACGTATGCGCCGCCGGACCAGTTCGCCTCACCGGTCCATGCGGAGGCGGGTTTGACGACTGCGCCGCCGCTGATGGTGCCGGTCTCGGCCTCGGCCACCTTGAGTCCGTCCGTCCCCACGGTGCTGCTGATCCCCAAGGCCTTGGCCTTGAGCTCCGGATTGGCGTCCAAGGCGAGCATGGACAACAACGTGTGGATGGTGGATTCCGCCCCGGAGTTGGGGTTGACGCGTCCGTCGGTTTCGATGCCGTCGATCGCGGTACCTGTTGCCGGGTTGTAGGCGGGCTTTCCACTGCGGTTGGCACCGAAGTACCAGCCGGCAGCAACTGCCGCGACGTCCAGCAGGCCGGGAGCATTAGCGGCTCTTGCGGTCGCCACGAGTCCTTCGACCCGCGAGTCCACGCCATAGGCTATCTGCGCCTCACCCGGGGTCGGGCTCCAGGCATTGTCCGGTCCACCGGCGGCGAGGAGCTGCGGAGTGAATTGGGCGGAGTCCTTCACGGCAGCCGTCAACAGATCGGGGCGATGCAGTACCGGGGACGCGTTCGCGACGGCGGCCGCGGCCATTCCGCCCCAAGCGTGCCAGAGTGTCCGGGACTGGTTCCACGGAAGAATCGCGCCGAAGGGCCACTGCTGAACTGATCCCGAGGACATCCCGGCGACACCTTCGGTGAGCTGGTTCAGCGCGGTGGCGGCAGCTCCGTCGTCGGGCGCGGCCTTTGAGTAGGCGGAGAGTCCGAGCACGGCTTCCGCCGAGGCGTCCGCCCCTCCGGTGATCAGCCAGGCAGGGACCTTGGCACCGTCGGCAACGTCGTACTTCCCGTACTTGGCGAGCGACTGCTTGTTCAGGGACCCGACGGCGAGATCAAGCCTGGACTGCAGGAAGGCGGCAAACTGGGGATCGGCAGACTTGAACGCCGCATACCCTTCGCCCAGCGCCCACACGGTCCGGGCAAGCCAGTAGGACTCGGCCGAGTCGCTGGGGTCGGGAAGTTCCACAGGCTTGGCGCTCGGCGTCAGTGTGCCATCGGCTTGCTGCCACAAGACCACGTTGCCGGCATTGGGGCCGGATGTTGTCTGCAAATACGCCAGCTCGCGCAACAGGTCGAAGGCGCGGGTGCGGCTCGAGGCATCGCCGGTCTGCTGCCAATGGCGCAAGTAGACGACGGCGGTGCGCGCAATGTCGTCCGCGTTGAAGGCTCCCTGGCTCCAGTTGCCCGTGGCCGGGTCCTTGGAACCTCCGCCTACCCGCGTGTAACTGCCGTCGGCATTCTTGTTGGCGTACGTCCACGGTGCTTGTGCCGCGGGGTGTTCACCGATCTGGTACGTCGTGTGGCCCTCCACGGCATGCAGGGGAACGATGTCCAGCAGGAAATTCAGGTGGGACAGGTTGG
>NZ_DF952474.1:57364-64997 GCF_001263615.2 Arthrobacter sp. Hiyo1
CGCCGAGGCCACGCCTGCCCCGGCCAGGAGCATCGACAGCGTTGCAACAACTGCCACCGGGGCGGATTTCAGCCGTGCATAAGCAAGGGGAAGTGTCATGTCTAACTCCTAGGGGGCATGGAAGAAGGGCTGGACTAATGAAGCGGTACTGCTTCTAGGCGCGATACTGCTTTTACGCGCGGTCCAGGCGTGCCACGCCGATCTTCGAATCAGCCATGCCATAGAAGACGAACAGTTGCTCGCCGATCTTCTCTATCGCCGTGGGGAAAACGACGTTGGGGACGATTCCCGAGATCTCGTCTTCCGTTTCCGGTGCCAGGAGCGGCTTGTCGCTGCGGGCGATGACGATCGAGGGATCGTCACTGTCGAGGATCATCGCAGCGGCTGTGTAGTTGACGTTCTGCTGGTGGTCGAAGGCGGACTTTTCCATCGATCCGGAAACGCCGTGGTAGATCAGGAGCCAGCCCTCGTCGACCCGGATAGGTGCCGGTCCGCCGCCGATCTTGAGTTCTTCGAAAGGGAACTCACTCAGGGCCACGAGCTTGTGCTTGCGCATGTGGACGAGGTTGCGGATGTCCTTCTCGACGTCGGCAACTGCGACGTAGGAAATCCAGATACCCGGGCGGTTGTCATCGAGGCCGGCCGGCAGGTGCTCGCCTTCGCCCTCGCGGATCCAGCCGAGGTCCCACATGGGGCGGTGCAGCAAAGCGTAGGAGGGAACGCCGTCGGGATCGTTGACCGGTTCCGGGAAGAACACGGCGTCCTTGTTCGCGAACAGGTTCAAGTCCATGGACAAGTCCGCCTGGTACTCGAAATGGCAGGGACCCAGGCGGTCCCAGGTGCGCAGGTCCTCGGAATGGGCGAAGGCCAGGCGGGGACCAAGCGGTCCGTAGGCAACATAGGTCATGAGGTGGCGGCCGAGGGACGGTACCCAGGTGATGCGGGGATCTTCCGTTCCCGCATTGTTGAGGCCCCGTTCCCACCCTTCGTCCGGTGCCAGGACAACGCCCTGGCGCTCGACGCCGGATGGCACGCCGTCGTCGCCGATGATCACTTTGGCGAGCCCGACGCGGGAGACGTTGCCCTTCGCCACGAGGCGCGGCAGGAGGTACAGCTCACCGTCGGGTCCGCGGCCGCTGGCCGGGTTGAGGACGCCTTCGGCTTCGAACTCGTTCCCGTCCTCCGGGGTCATGATGACGCCGGCGCGGGTGAGGGTGAACGGGACGGTGGGGAGTGCTGAAGTTGAGGAAGTCATAGAGCTTAGCCCTTTACGCTTGAACCGATATTGGTGGAAATGAATTGGCGCTGGAAGAAGATGAACAACGCGACGGCGGGCGCCGCGAGGACGCAGGCACCGGCAAGGATGGCGCCGAACGGGTTGGATGCCGTGGCGGCGATGTTCGAGATGTAGTTCGCCAGGGAGACGGCGAGGGGCTGGATGGCCTGGTCCTTGGTGACGAGGAACGGCCACAGGAACTCATTCCACGGACCGATGAAGGTCAGCAGGATTGCGGTGACAATGGCGGGCCGGACCAGGGGGATCGCGATCTGCCAAAGGATCCTCAGCTCGCTGGCTCCATCGATGCGGGCGGCCTCGAACAAGGTGGAGGGGAGTTGCATGAAGTACTGACGGAACACGAACACTGCGGTGGAATTGATCGCGAACGGCAGGATCATGCCCAGGTACGTGTCGGCGAGTCCGTAGTCCCGCACGATCATGACGTACAGCGGAATGAGCAGGAGCTGGAACGGGATCATCTGCACCAGCAGCATCATTCCGAAGACAACCCCCTTGCCGCGGAATTGCATCTGGGCGAGCGCGTAGCCCACGAGGAGCCCGAAGACCACCGTGAAGAAGATGACGCCACCGGTGAAGATACCCGAGTTGACCAGGCCTTTCAGCAGGTCGATTGAGTTGTTGATGTTGCTGTAGTTCTCGCCGGTGATGTTCGCCGGGCTAGGGAAAGCTCCGCCCACCGAAGTGTCCGGGGAAGTCTGCAGCGAGCCGATGAACATGTAGTAGAACGGGAACAGGAAGACGAAAGCTCCCAGGGCCAGCAGCAAGAAGCTGCCCACGCCGAGGTTCTTGCGCTTCGCCACGGAACTGCCTTTGCGGGAGGCCGTGGATACAGGTGCCTCAGCACTGGAATCGGCTTCGGACGTCGCTCCTTCGGAGGCGCCGGCACGTGGCCTGCGGGCGTCGTCGTCGTCGTTCCTGAGAGGCGCTTTATTGAAAATCGACACGTCAGTCCTCCTTCCCGCCAACGAGGCGTTTCTGGATCAAGGCGATCAGCAGCACGCCGATCACGAGCACCACACCGAGGGCTGCGGCCACATCGGGATTCCCCTGCAGGATTCCCTTCTGGTACATCAGGAACACGGGCGAGGTCGAGGCTCCGTCCGGTCCGCCTCCGCCGGTGAGCAGATAGGGCTCGGTGAACAGGTTGGCTCCGGTAATGGTGGCGAGCAGGGTCACCAGCACGCTGGCCGAGCGCACTCCCGGAACGGTGATGTTCCAGAACTGGACCCATTTGTTCCCGCCGTCCACCGAGGCGGATTCGTAGAGCTCGTCCGGGATGTTCTGTAGGGCCGCCAGGTACAGCAGGATGAAGAATCCCAATTGCTTCCACGTCACGTACAGGGCCACTGTTGGCATTGCCAGCCAGGAGTTCGTCAACCACGAGGGGTTCGGGGCCAGCGGGCCCAGAATGGCGTTGACCAGCCCGTCCTGCTGGAACAGGAACAGCCAGACTCCGACGACGGCGACGCTCGCCGTGACGTACGGGACGTAGTAGCTGACGCGGAAGAAGGTCTTGAGCCGCGTCACGCGGTTCAAGGCGTTGGCCAGGACCAAGGATAGCCCCACGGTCAGCGGCACGTTGATGATCAGGAAGATGCCGATGTTGGCGAAGGAACGTTGCACTTCGGGGTCGGACAGGACAGTGATGTAGTTGTCCAACCCCACGAAGGGACGGTCAACCTGGACGCCCGGAGCGGTGAAGAAGAACTGATGGAAGGAGATGTAGACGGCATACCCGAGCGGGTAGGCCAGCACCGCAAGGACGAAGATGACGTAGGGGGCGCTGAACAGCAGTCCCAGTGGCTGGCGGCCCAGGAAGTTCTTGCGTTTCCTGGGCGCCGGCCGCTGGTCCACAGCCCGCCCCGCAGAGTCTCCCGTAGCGGGAACCCCAGCTGAGCGAAGTGACATGGGGATTCGCCTGCTACTTCTGGGCTGCCAGTTGGTTGATCTTGTCGGATGCACCCTTGAAGGCGTCATCGATGCTCTGGTTGCCGAAGATCACGGACTTGCTCCAGGCATCCCGGAAGGTCTGCCAGATCTGCACCGAGTTGGTCACGTTGGGAACTTCCACCGTGCGTGCGGCTTCGTCGGCGAAGGTCTTGTAGGCCGGGTTCTGGCTGAAGTAGTCCGCGTACGTGGTGGCCAAGTCCTTGCGCATCGGCATCTGGCCCGTTCCGGAGAGGAGCTTGCCGTCCTGTTCCTTGCTGGTGGCGAACTTCATGACCTCCCAGGCGGTTCCTTGGTTTTTGCACGAGGAGTACATGGCGATGTTCTTGGCGTCGGAGAAGGTGGAGCCGTCGGTCTGGGCTTGCGCACCCGGGACCGGGACCGTGCCCCAGTTCACCTTGCCCTTGTAAGCGGCGACGGCCCAGGGGCCTGCGAGGGACATGCCGGCCTTGCCGTCGGCGAAGGAGTCACCCTTGTACGCTTCCTTGGATGCCAGGTTCTCCTTGTAGAGGGTCTGGAACATGGTGGCGACCTGCTTGCCTTGATCGCTGTTGAAGGTGGACTTGCCATCCTTGAGCAGGGTCGTCCCACCCGAATTGGCTGCATAGAACGGGTAGAAATCGAACCAGGGCTGGTAGAAGTCGCTCGTGGGCGAAGGCCACACGGCATTGGCGACGGCGCCGGACTTCACGAGGGTGCGGGCAGTGTCCAGGAACTCGGACTGCGTGGCAAGCTTGGGCTTTTCCGGGTCCAGGCCGGCCTTCGCGAAGACGTCCTTGTTGTAGAAGAGGACCACCGGGTTGGACTTCCACGGAAGCTGGTACGTCTTGCCGTCGGAGGACTTGTACTGGTTGGCGAGATCGCCGGTGCGGTCCTTGATGTACTGTGCGCCGTCCGGGAAGGAATCCAGCGGGACCAAGCCACCCTGCTTCTGGAACTGCGGAACAGCTACCGGGGCCGTGTTGAAGACCAGGCAGGGGGCGTTGCCGGCGGTAATTGCCGCCCCGATGACCTCTTCGGAGCTCTTGCCTGCCGGGATTTCCTGGGCATCGACTTGCTGGTCGGGGTGGGCGGCGTTCCAGGAGGCCACCATGTCCTTGCCCCACTTCACCTCGAACTCGTTGTTTGAGTACCAGATCTTGATGGGACCCTTGGCCGTGGTGGCGGAGTTCGCTCCAGAAGCCGTGCTGCTGGAGGCGCCTCCACCGCATGCGGCCAGGCCGGCTCCGATAACGGCAATAGCGGTAAGGGAGAGGACTCTCGAACTAATTTTTCCGTGCTTCATTGCAACTCCTTTTGCGGGTAAAAACTGAAAATGCGGTGGCGACATTGCCGTCAAACGGGAATGGCAAATAACCCCACCCAATTGCGGGTAGATCGGTATTAGTAAGGATTATTTATTCGGCATGCTGGGGACCGGCCCAGTGGATGCGCGGACTACCAGTTTTGGAGATGGCAGATAGACGTCTTCCGCAGGGGCTCCGCCGAGGAGGCTAAGCAGCTGCTGGGCGGCAACCCGCCCCCAGAGCAGCGGATCGGCGGGGACAGTCGTCAACGGAGGATTGAGGTACCTGGCGAGCTCGGTGTCGTCGTAGCCGGTGATGGATAGATCATCGGGAACCGCCAGTCCGAGGGACTGGGCGTAGGACTGTCCGGCGGTGGCCATCAGGTCGTTCGCGTAGATGATCGCAGTTGGCCGTTGGGCCGAGCGAAGCAATTCCGCGGTAGCCGCCAATCCGCCCGCTGCGGTGAAGTCCGCCTCGATGAAGGAACCGGCCCCGAGCCCGGCTTTCGCCATGGCGTTTTGCCACGCCAAGCGCCGGCTTCGGCCGTGGATGTAACTCTGTGGTCCGCCCACGTGGCCGATTCTGGTGTGTCCCAGGGAAACGAGGTGCTCGACGGCGGCCGCAATGCCTTCGGTATCGTCCATGCAGACAGCAGGGAACGGTGAGGTGGTTTCGGGCCGGTTAAGGGTGACGGCCGGAATCTTGAGGCTCGTCAACAAAGCGATCCGGGAGTCGTCAACCCTCATGTCCGTGAGGATGACGCCGTCCACGCGGCTGTCGGCAGCCAGCTTCCGATAGCCCAGTTCCTCGGCGTCGGCGCTTGCGGCCACCGTCAGGACCAGGACGTATTCGTGCTCGACCAAGGTGGTCTCGATCCCGGCGATGAATGCGGGGAAGAAGGGGTCAGTTCCCAGAAGCCGGGGGTCCCTTGCCACCACGAGTCCGACGGCGAAGGCTTTGGCAGAAGACAGGCTCTTGGCTCGAAGATTCGGCTTCCACCTAGTTCCCGGGCTACCCTGAGAATGCGCTCCCGGGTGTCATCACTGACGCCGGGCTGCCCATTCAACGCGTACGAGACGGCACCCTTGCTCACGCCGGCTGCCTGCGCAACGTCGTTGATGGTCACTGTCATGTTTGCCTCATTGCCACTTGGTGATTGGGGTCACTGAACCGGTTTTGTTATCTCTACTGAACCGGTTCAGAGAACTCTTGTCAAGGGCAAACGGGAAATTGATCGGTATGTGCGGGTCGTTTCCAGGCCGTCGACGACACTGGGGATCGCTCCGACGACACTGGCGGCCGCCCCGTCGTCGGAGCGGCCGCCAGTGTCAAAACGCTGCGGGTGTTAGTGCTCTGTGCCTGCTGCGGCAGCTTTCTTGGCTTCTTTCTTGGCGTCCTTTTCTGCGCGCAAGGCTTCCGATTCCTGCTGTTCTTCGGCCTTTTCCTGATGGATGACCTCCGCGAGGAGTTTCTCCATCTCTTTCGCCACGCCCGCGGCGGAGGCATGGTTCTGCCCGGTCACCAAGCGGTCGGAGACTACAACCTTCTCTGCGAAGACGTCGGCGAAGACGTGGATCGCACCCTGTTCCTTGAGCCGATCGGCCAAGAAGAACGGGATGACCTTGTCCATTCCTGCGGCAACTTCTTCGTCGTTGGTGAAGGCGGCCACCTCCCGGCCCCCGACGAGCCTGAAGCCGTCGGCCAGGTCCACGTTCACCAGGCCCGCGGGTCCGTGGCAGACCGCGCCCACCACACCGCCGGCGTCGTAGACGCTCGCCACAAGTTTCTGGAGTCCTTCGCTGTCCGGGAAGTCCCACATGGTGCCGTGGCCTCCCACGAGGAAGACTGCGTCGTACTGGCCCGGATCAACAACGTCCACGCGGGCAGTGTTGTAGAGGCCGGCCCGTGTGGCCTCGTCTTCCGTGAAGGCAACCTGGATGGGATCTTTCGAGTCCACCTCGTCGCGCGGGGGCTGACCGCCCTGGATGGATGCGAAGTCGACGAAGTGTCCGGAATCCTTGAAGACCTTCCAAGGATGTGCAGCCTCGGCCACGTTGTAGCCGGTCTTCTTTCCCGTATCGCCAAGCTCGGAAACGCTGGTTAGTACCATGAGGATTTTCTTCATGAAATGCTCCTATCGTCCACATTCCACCCTACGCCTAGCCCAAATTCGGGCCCACCCCGGCGCTGCAGGACCCAACTAGCTCGCAGTTGTTGTCGTTATGAGGGCTCAAAACGACAACAACTGTCAGTCAGTTGGGAGGGGGCAGGACGACTCAGCAGCCTTCGAAATCGGTGAGCACCTTGACCTTGTCCGCCGACGCCGACGTTGGGTCGAAGGCGTAGCCGAGCCATTCCCGTGCCAGCCTGCTGGCCAGTTCCACCCCGACGACGCGCTGGCCCATGGTGAGCACCTGGCAATCGTTGGACAGGATGGACCGCTCCACGGAGAAGGAATCGTGGGCCGTGGTGGCGCGGATGCCGTCCACTTTGTTCGCGGCGATGGCCACGCCGATTCCAGTACCGCAGAACAGGATGGCCCGGTCTGCATGGCCGTCCCGGATGAGTTCGCCGGCCTTGATCCCTACGTAGGGGTAGGGCGTGGTGAAGTCTTCGGTGGAGTCGCTGCGGTTGACGCCGATGTCGATGATTTCGCTGACCCGCGGATCGTCCCGCAAGTCCGCCATGATCCGGTCTTTGTAGTCCACGCCGGCTTCGTCGGCGCCCAGGATGAGGCGGAAACGTTTCGTGGTCACGCCGTGACCTTCCCGGCACTCACAACATGCGGGCCCATGACGGTGAAGATCATCGCCAGTGACGTGGCTCCGGGGTCTGCTGTGCCCAGGCTCTTCTCGGCGAGCGGCCGGGCCCTTCCTTTGAGGGGACGGAGCGCGGCCGTAGCTTGCGCAGCCGAGGTGGCCGCCGAGGCAGCTTCAGCCCAGGCACGCTCCGGAAGGACACCCTCGGAGACGCGTTCGCTGAAGGTTTCGGCGAAGGGGAGCAGGGCATCCACCATGGTCTTGTCGCCTATCTCGGCCTTGCCCAGTTCGGTGATCCGCGCGGCGAACGCTGTCACGGCTGCGGCGAGTCCAGCCGGTTC
>NZ_DF952474.1:65022-65961 GCF_001263615.2 Arthrobacter sp. Hiyo1
GCGTCCGCGCAGCTCGCGGCGTAGTTGTGCGAGTCCAGGGTGGCCGTGAAAGCGATAGCCTCAGCGCCGCCGTCGTACGCCTCCTCCGAAAGCAAACCGCCAGCAAGGGTGGCGTTGCCGCGCCGGTAAGCCGGTGTTTCAGCGGGTGCTGTCCACAGCGGTTCGAGTTCTTCGTCGAGCCACGTGATGGTGAGGGAGACGCCGGACATGTCCAGGCTCGTGACCAGTTCGCCGACCTCCGGCATGACCAAGGTGTAGCCGGCTGAGCGCAGCAACGGGGCCACGGTCAGCCACAGGACGAAGAGTTCTTCGTGCTTGGTGGAGCCAAGTCCGTTGAGGATGACGGCGAGGCGGTTGCCCGCTCCGTGCGGGGTTTCCGCCAGCAGCCGAGCGACGAGTTCCTGGCCGAGTTCCTTGGCCGGCGGGAGCTCGGTGTCGAACAATCCGGGCTCGCCGTGGATGCCCAGGCCAAGTCCCATCTGCTTGTCGTTCAGCGTGAACAGGGGCGCTTCGGCGCCGGGGAAGGTGCAGCCATGGAAGGCGCTGCCGATGGTGCGGGTCAGGTCATTGGCTTTGCGGCCCAAGCGCACGACGTCGGCCAGTCCGGCTCCCGCTTCGGCGGCGGCGCCCATGATCTTGAAGACCGTGAAGTCGCCCGCGATGCCGCGGCGTTTCGCGGATTCCGACGGCGGTGCGCTCGCGATGTCGTCCGTCACCAGCACGTTTTCCACGGCAATGCTTCTGCAGCCAAGCGCTCGCTGGCCATGCCGAAGTTCAGGACGTCCCCGGCATAGTTGCGTACGTGAACACCACGCCGGCCCCGGAATCCGCAGCCTTGGCCACGGAATAGGCCTGTTGGGCGGAAGGCGAGGTGAAGATGTTGCCCACGACGGCGCCGTCGGCCAGTCCCGCGCCGATGAGTCCGGCGAATGCCGGGTA
>NZ_DF952474.1:66016-78359 GCF_001263615.2 Arthrobacter sp. Hiyo1
ACCTGGCGCACCAGGCCGGAGTGGAGGTCGCAGAAGCCGGCGAGGGCTTCGTCTGCGAAATCGGCGGGATCATTGAAGATTTTGGTCATCGTGGGCTCTTTCGGCTACGGATGTGGGGACTGCTAGTGGATGTGGCTTCCACCGTTGATGTCGATGGTGGTGCCTGTGAGGTAGGCGGATTCCTCGGAAGAGAGGAACGTGATGACGGCCGCGATTTCCTCGGTGGTGGCGTTGCGGCCCAGGGGAATCCCGGCGTTGATGGCGGCTTCCTGCTCGTCGGTGCTGCCGACGCGGATGTTCGTGTCCACGGCGCCCGGAGTAATGGCGTTCACGGTCACGCCGGTGGCGCCGATTTCGCGTGCCAAGGCCTTGGTGAAGCCGAGGATGGCGGCTTTTGCGGCGGAGTACGGGACCTTGCCGAAGACGCCGCCCCCGCGCTGGGCGGAGACGGAGGACATGTTCACGATGCGGCCCCAGCCGTTGGCGACCATGTCCGGCAGGAAGGCCTTGGTCACCAGGTAGGTGCCGGTGGCGTTGACGTCCATGATCTTGTGCCACAGTTCCAGCGTGGTTTCGAGGAACGGCACTGGCGAGGTGATGCCCGCGATGTTCGCGAGGGCGCCGACGGCGGGGAGGTTGCCTGCGCTGATCTCGGCGGCGACTGCGTTGTACGCCGCGGTGACGGAAGCCTCGTTGGCGACGTCGATCTCGTAACCGAACGCGGGGACGTTGAACTGGTTGCCGATTTCCGCCGCGACCTTGGCGGACTTCTCGCCGTCGAGGTCCAGGATCACGACGGCCCAGCCATCATTGGCGTAGCGGCGTGCGGTGGTGATGCCGATTCCCCGGTCCGAGGTTGCCCCGGTGAGGACTGCGGTGCGCTGGATGGTGGTGGTCATGATGCTCCTTGAATTTGTTGGTGTGAAAGTCAGATGAGGTCTGTGATGTAGCTGGCGGCTTTGGCGGCCGCCGCCGGACGCTCGTCGTGGGTGACGTCGCGGGTTTCGAGCTCGAGCGAGAAATGGCCGCTGTAACCGGTGGCTGCGAGCGAGCTGAGTCCGGCGGCGAAGTCCGCTTGGCCGTTTCCGATGCTCAGGTTGATGTTGCCCGGAACGGCGTCCCGCAAGTGGACATGGGCTATCCGGCCCCGATGGCGTTCGATGTACTCCAGCGGATCTTCGCCCGCGGCGACAATGTGGCTGAAGTCCATGACAATCCCGACGCCGGAGCCCGCCAACCGCGTGGCGAGCTGTTCTGCGCGTTCCAGGTTCCAGCAGAACCGGAGGAAGTGCAGCGATTCTGTCCAGAGTTCGACGCCGAACTCCGCCGCGCGCTGTCCGGCACCGACGAGTTGGGCTGCGATGGTGTCCAGGTCCTCGTCGAGGCCGCGGACGGGATCGTGTGACAACGCTCCGCACGGGAGGACCAAGGCCTTCGCCCCGGAGTTGGCGGTGAGGGTGAGGAGTGCGTCGAGGTGACTTTCGCGGGCAGCGCGCTGGCCGGCGTCGAGCACTGCGTTGAGGTCTCCTATATCGCCGTTGACCGAACGGACCCGCAACCCTGAGGCGACGACCTCCGCGGTCACGGCCGAGACGGCGTCGGAATCAAGCTCATCGGGAACGTGATCGCAGACGCCCGGCAGCGCGCCGAGGTCGATTTCCTCAAAGCCCAAACCGCCGATGGTGCGCAGGGCAGCGGGCAGATCCTGGTGCCGGAAGCTGATGGACGAGCAACCGAGTCGGGAGTTGAACATCTTCGTTTCCTCCAGTCGTGCCCGAAGGCAGTAGTGATGGGAACCACAGTAGCTAAGTTAACTGTTAACAGTCAACCCTTGAAGTTGACTGTTGACAGAAATGGATGATGCAGGTCACACTGGCGTATCATGTGTTAACAGTCGACAGTGCTGAAGCGCCTAGCCTCAGTCGCTCTTCGAAAGGGATTCACCAATGAGCAAAGAAGCTCTGACCATGCGCGGTCCGGTCCACGGCACCAAGGACGCCAGGCGCGTCGCCATCGGCTCCGGAGTGGGCGCGGTTATCGAAACCTATGACTTCATCGGATTCGGCACCGCGGCTGCCCTGTACTTCGGAACGGCGTTCTTCCCCACGGGCGATCCCGTGACAGGCACCCTCGCCGCTTTCGCGACCCTCGGCGTCGGCTTCGCGGCCCGTCCCATCGGCGGCATCATCGGCGGCCACCTGGGCGACAAGCTGGGTCGCAAGCCGGTCCTCGTCGCTTCCCTCATCCTGATGGGCGTGGCCACCTTCCTGATTGGCCTGCTTCCCACCTACACCCAAGTGGGCCTGTTGGCTCCAGCACTGCTGGTGTTCGTCCGCATCGTCCAAGGCCTGGCCTTCGGAGCCGAATGGGGCGGAGCCATTCTGATGAGCTATGAGCACGCGCCCTGGAAGAAGAAGGGAAAGTACACCGGCATCGTCCAGGCCGGATTCCCAGTGGGCCTGCTGCTGGCAAACCTGGTCTTCCTTGTCAGCGTCCAGCTCGGCGGCGAACTCGCCTGGCGCATCCCGTTCCTCGCCAGCATCGTCTTGGTTGTCGTTGGCTTGATCATCCGCTCCAAGGTCCCGGAATCTCCCGTCTTCGACGAGGTCAAGGACAGCGGCGCAATCGTGAAGTCGCCCATCGTGGAGGTCCTGAAGACCGACTGGCGCAACATCGTCAAGGGCATCGGCCTCCGGATCGCCGAGACCGCGGGCTACGCCGTCTCCATCACGTACATGATTTCCTACCTGAACAGCCAGCATTTGGCCGATAAGACCCAGACCTTGGTGGCTCTCTGCATCGCTTCGGCCATCGGCATCTTCGCAACCCAGGCCTGGGCGCGGCTCACGGATAGGATCGGACGGCGCCCCGTCTACATCTGGTCCTGCGCTTTCGCCGTGCTGTTTGCCATCCCGATGTTCCTGCTGGTCAACACCGGTTTGTTCATCTTCATCATTGCCACGATCGCCGTCTCCTACGGTGTCTGCCAGAACTCGCTCGCCGGTGCCCAGGGCGCCTGGTTCCCCGAGCTTTTCCAGGCGAAGACCCGCGCTTCAGGAGCCTCGCTGGCCTACCAGATCTCGGCCACGATCTCCGGCTTCACCCCCTTCATCACCACGCTGCTCTTCGTCGCCATGGGCTGGATGGGCCCGGCCGTGCTCTTCGGCCTGTACGCCGCGATCGGCCTCTGGGCTGCATTGGCTACCCGCGAAACCTGGGGCAAGAAGGAACGCCAGTTGGCCGATGAGGCCACCAAAAGCACTCCCCAGTCGGTGAATGTCTAATGACGGTGGCGCAGGAACAAAACACGGCAGGACGAATCGGAGAAACCGCGATGGAACGCATCGAACGCGTGCGCGCTGCCGCAACCCGGATCCGGCACCACGCCCTCAACATGGGCGAAGTCCAGGGGCAGGGCTACGTCGGACAGGCACTCGGTGCGGCGGACATGCTCGCCGCGGTCTACGCGGACCAGCTCCGCTACCGGGCCAATGATCCCGAGTGGGAGGGCCGGGACCGTTTCCTCCTTTCCACCGGCCATTACGCAATCGGCCACTATGCAGCCCTGGCGGAGGCCGGAATCATTCCTGTCGAGGAGCTCGAAAGCTACGGCTCGGACGATTCCCGCCTCCCCATGTCCGGGATGTCGACATACACGCCGGGCATGGAAATCTCGGGAGGGTCGCTTGGCCACGGGCTCTCCATCGCTGTCGGAATTGCCCTTGGCCTCCGGCACCGCGCTCCATCGGGAGAGGGCTCCAGCGCGAGGGTGTACAACTTCCTCTCCGACGGTGAGCTTGACGAAGGGTCCACGTGGGAAGCCGCCATGGGCGCGCACCACCACCAGTTGGGCAATCTCACCGCCATGGTGGACATCAACGCCCTGCAGGCGGATGGCAAGACGGACACCGTCCTCCGGACCGAACCCGTGACGGAGAAGTGGGAAGCCTTCGGTTGGTACACGCAGCGGGTGGACGGGAACGACGTCGGTGCGTTGCTGGCTGCGTTCGACAACGCGGCCGGCCAGGCCGCCGCCGTCGGGCGTCCTTCCGTCATCCTGTGTGACACGAAGGTGGGCCGCGGCGTGCCGCTGCTCGAAGAACGCGAAAAGGCGCACTTCATGCGCATCGAAGAACACGAATGGCAGCTCTGCCGCAAGCAATTGACCGCAGGATCCAACGGGAAGGCCGGCCGATGAGCACCGTCACCGCTTCGAAAGGCGCAGCTTTGAAAGGCGCAGCACCCAAGCTGAAAACGTCGGCCATGATCGCGTCCTTCGCCGACCCGGGCCAGAAGACTTCGTCGGCGCCTTTCGGCCACGCGTTGGTGAAGGCCGCCGAGGCCGACCCGCGAATCGTCGGACTCACCGCCGACCTCGGCAAATACACGGACATGCATATCTTTGCGAAGGCGTTCCCGGAGCGGTTTTTCCAGATGGGCATGGCCGAGCAGTTGCTCTTCGGTGCGGCGGCAGGCTTGGCCGAGACAGGTTTGATTCCGTTTGCCTCAACCTATTCTGTGTTCGCCGCGCGCCGGGCCTACGATTTCCTCTGCCTCGACATCGCCGAGCCGAACCTGAACGTGAACATCGTGGGCGGGCTCCCGGGCCTGACCACGGGCTACGGCCCCAGTCACCAGGCCACCGAGGACATGGCGATCTTCCGAGGCATGCCGAATCTGACCATCGTCGATCCGTGCGATTCCGTGGACATCGAACAGGCCGTGCCGCAGCTGGCAGCCAGCGACGGGCCTACGTACCTGCGCCTCCTCCGCGGCAACGTCCCCACCGTGCTGGACGAGTACGACTACACGTTCGAACTCGGCAAGGCGAAGGTGCTGCGCGGCGGAAACGACGTCGTGTTCGTCTCGAGCGGGCTCATGACCATGCGTGCGCTGCAGGCAGCGGAGGCGCTCGCCGCACACAAGGTGGATGTCGCCGTCGTGCACGCGCCCACCATCAAGCCGTTCGACGCCGCCACCGTCCTGGCGGAACTGAACACCGATCGCCTGGCGGTCACGCTGGAGAACCACAGCGTGGTGGGCGGCTTGTTCGAAACCGTGGCCTCGGCCGTGGTCACCGCCGGGCTGGGCAAGCGCGTGGTTCCCGTTGCACTTCCCGACGAGTTCCTCGACGCTGGCGCGCTGCCCACCCTGCACGAGCGCTACGGATTGTCCGTGCAACGGATCGTGGCAAAGGTCCTCGCGGAACTGGGCTGACCCGGTTCATCAAAGGACGCAGGAGCGCGGAGCAGGCGTGGGCCGGTTCCGCGCTCCTGACGTAAGATCAACAGTTAACACACCGACTGTAAACAGTCGACCACTGACATTGAGGACGGACATGATGGCCGGAGCAACAGCACCCCTCCTGGGACTGGAAAAGAAGAGCCTCCGCGAGCAGGCGCTCTCTGCCCTGCGCACCGCCATCACGAGCGGCGAGCTGGCGCCTGGTCGGCACCTCGTGGAGACCGAGCTGTCGGACATGCTCCAGATCAGCCGCGGAACCTCCGGGAAGCCTTGCGGCAACTCGAGCAGGAGGGTCTGCTGTCTGCAGGACCCCGCGGCCGGCTTTCCGTCCGGCACCTCGATGCCAAGGAAATCCGCGATATCTACTCCGTGCGGGCGGCCCTCGAGTCCCTTGCCGCGCGCACGCTCTGCGAGCTGCCGGACCGCCAACAGGTGATCACTTCGCTGCGTACCGCCATCGATGCCATGGCGGCCGCCGCCAAGGGAAGCCTCGAGGAACGGATCGAGTCCGATCTGGAATTCCACCGCACCATGTGCCGCCTCACCGGCAACGAGACCTTGCTCCATTCCTGGGAATCGCTGGAGGGATCCATCCGGATGTCTATCATGTTCGCCGGCCTTGAAAAGGGCGTCAAGAACATGAGCGTCGAGCGTCACCACGACATTGTGGCCGCCATCGAGACCGGCGACGTATCCCTGGCCCGCAAAACCATCCTTGAGCACATGGACAGCGCTGCCGCGGAGCTGGTGGCTTAGCGCTCGACGACGGCACATCGAGTGAGGGCATCTCTGAACCTGTCGCCACAGCGGTGTTACATGTAACATGGATTCCATGGCAGTTCGAGATCGGGTCAGCGAGTACCGTAAGCGGATGCGCGAACACGGCTTCCGCCCAATCCAGGTGTGGGTACCGGACGTTCGGGCCGACGGTTTCGACGCCGAAGCACACCGGCAGGCCGCTGCCGCAGCAGCTGCTGATCGCCAGTCCGATGACCAGGAGTTCATCGAGGCTGTGTCAGCGCCTTGGGACGAAGAGTGAACCGTGGCGAACTCTGGACCGTGGCTGGCGGTGTCTACGCCTCCAAGCCGCGGCCAGCGCTTGTGATCCAGGATGACCGATTCGACGTCACCGATTCCGTCACGGTTCTTCCTCTGACAACAAACCTCATTGATGCACCCCTCCTTCGGGTCAGTGTCTCAGCCTCAGAGCTGTCCGGCTTGCGGCAGGAAAGCCACGTGATGATCGACAAGTTGACGACGGTCCGGCGTTCCAACATGCAAAGCCGCGTCGGCCGTTTGACATCCGCACAGCTCGTAGAGATTGAAAGAGCTTTGCTGGTGTTCCTTGGACTTGCCGGTTAGCGCATCGCCGGGTGGCGCCGACGGCGCTCGCCACATTTCCGTTGGGGGTCACTGCCAGTACCCCTCAAGACAGAGACTCCCTGATGTTCTCAACACGCTGTTTCCTTAAATCATGACTCGTCCCGAAACCACGTTGCCGGCTCCGGTTCCTCCCTCGTCCATGGCCGATGCGCCCCGCGCACGGCTCACGCTCATGATTGCGTCGCTGGGATTTTTCCTGATCACCCTCGACATCCTGATCGTCAACGTCGCGCTCACCAGCATCGGCAAGGAACTCGGGGGCGGAACAGCCAGCCTGCAATGGGTCATCGACGGCTACACGCTGATGTTCGCTTCGCTACTGCTGTTCGCGGGTAACCTGTCGGACCGGATCGGCGCGAAAAGAGCGCTGGGATGGGGCATCGCACTGTTCCTGGTGGCGTCGGTCGCGTGCGCCCTCGCGCCGACGTCGGGGATCCTCATCGCTGCCCGCTTCCTCCAAGGAGGTGCGGCATCGATCATGCTGCCGGCGTCGATGGCGCTGATTCGGCAGGCCTTTCCCGATCCCCGCCGTCGCGCACATGCGCTGGGGATCTGGGCAGTCGGCGGGGCAGTTGCAGGAGCCGTGGGACCGCTTGTCGGGGGCCTCCTCACCACGCTGGACTGGCGGCTCGTGTTCGGCATCAACCTTCCCGTGTGCATCGCGGTGCTGGTGCTCCTGGCTTCCGTTGCCACGTCGGCCCGACGGCCGACTCCGTTCGACTGGGCCGGGCAGGCCGCGGCGATCGTTGCCCTGACCACGTTGATGTACGGCCTCATCACGGGAGGAACCGAAGGCTTCGGCACGGTGCCCGTCATCGGGAGCCTGGTACTGACAGCCGTAAGCCTCACGGCCTTCCTCTTGATTCAGGCGCGCGGCCGGCACCCGATGATGCCGCTTGAACTGTTTCGCTCCACCGGCATGAGAATCTCGCTCTCGGTGGGCTTCGCGTTCATGGTGGGCCACTTCGGCACGGTGTTTGTCGTCAGCCTTTTCCTCCAGCAGCACCTCGGGCTGACGCCGCTTCAGGCCGGGTTCACGTTCCTCCCGTCCGCGGCGTTCAGCATCGTTGGCAACATCATCAGCGGAACCCTCTCGAACCGGTTCGGGACGCGGGTGCCGGTGGTTGTCGGATTGACGTCCATGGTGGTGGGACTCACCGCGATGCTTCTCACCGCACCGTTGGGATCGCCGCTACTCGTCGGTGCCTTTCTGATTTTCACGGGTTCCGGCGGATCGATCGCGATGCCGCAGGTCACCGCCGTCGTGCTCGCGAGCGTGCCGAGCGAAAAGGCGGGCACGGCCAGCGCAGTCTTCAATACTTTCCGCCAAGTGGGCGGCGCCGTCGCCATCGCAGTCTTCGGCGCCTCATCGCCGATCGCAGCAACTTCGTCCACGGGATGCAGACCAGCTTCATCATCGCGGCGTCGCTGCTCCTCCTTACCGCGTTCGCCAGCCTCTTCCTCCATTCACCGGGCGCCGCCAAAAGCTAGGGAGCGCCCTCCCGCGAGCTCACCGGCCGATGTAGGCCGCCAAATGCTCGCCGGTAAGGGTGGATCGCCCTGCGATGAGGTCGGCGGGGGTGCCCTCGAAAACGATCTGTCCGCCGTCGTGACCGGCGCCGGGGCCAAGGTCGATAATCCAGTCGGCATGCGCCATGACCGCCTGGTGGTGCTCGATGACGATGACCGACTTCCCGGAGTCGACAAGCCGGTCCAGCAAGCCGAGCAGCTGTTCGACGTCGGCCAGGTGCAGGCCCGAGGTGGGCTCGTCGAGAACCAGCACGCCGCCCTTTTCGCCCATGTGGGTGGCCAGCTTGATCCGCTGCCGCTCGCCGCCGGAAAGGGTGGTGAGCGGCTGGCCGAGGCTGAGGTATCCGAGTCCGACGTCGGCCAGCCGCTGCAGGATTGCGTGCGCTGCGGGGATCCTGGATTCGCCCGCGGAGAAGAACTCCCCGGCCTCTTTCACTGACATCGCCAACACCTCGGCGATGTTGCGGCCGCCGAGGCGGAATTCGAGCACCGACGCCTGGAACCTCTTGCCTTCGCATTCCTCGCACGGAGTGGAGACCGTGTCCATGAACCCGAGATCCGTGTAGATGACGCCCGCGCCGTTGCAGGTGGGGCATGCGCCTCGGAGTTGGCACTGAACAGCGCAGCTTCACGCCATTGGCCTTCGCGAACGCCTTCCGGATGGGCTCGAGCAGACCGGTGTACGTCGCGGGGTTGCTCCGCCGCGAACCCTTGATCGCCCCCTGGTCAATCGAAACGACGCCGTCCCGCTTGGACAACGAGCCGTGGATCAGCGAGCTCTTGCCGGATCCGGCGACGCCCGTGACCACAACCAGGACCCCGAGCGGAATGTCGATGTCGACGTCGCGCAGGTTGTTCTCGCTCGCGCCACGGATCTCCAGTGCGCCGGCGGATGCCCGCACCGTCTTCTTGAGGGTTGAGCGGTCCTCGAGGTGGCGCCCGGTCAGGGTGCCGCTGGCACGCAGCCCTTCGAGGGTGCCTTCAAAGACCACTTCGCCACCGGCGGTGCCCGCGCCGGGACCGAGGTCGACGACGTGGTCGGCGATCGCGATCGCCTCCGGTTTGTGTTCCACGACGAGTACGGTGTTGCCCTTGTCCCGCAGTTGCAGCAGCAGTTTGTTCATGCGCTGGATGTCGTGCGGGTGCAAGCCGATGGTGGGCTCGTCGAAGACGTAGGTGACATCGGTGAGCGAGGAGCCCAGGTGCCGGATCATCTTGGTGCGCTGTGCCTCACCGCCGGACAGCGTTCCGGCCGGCCGGTCGAGCGAGAGATAGCCGAGCCCGATCTCCGCGAAGGAGTCGAGGAGGTGCCGCAGTCCCTTGAGGAGTGGTGCCACGGAGGGTTCGTCGAGGCCGCGCACCCATTCGGCAAGGTCGCTGATCTGCATCGAGCAGGCGTCCGCGATGCTGATTCCCTTGATCTTGGACGAACGAGCCGCCTCGGTGAGCCGGGTTCCGTTGCAATCGGGACAGATCGTGAAGGTGATGGCCCGCTCCACGAAGGCGCGGATGTGTGGCTGCATTCCCTCCGGATCCTTGGAGAGCATGGACTTCTGGATCTTGGGAATCAGGCCCTCGTAGGTCAGGTTGATTCCCTCGACCTTGATCTTGGTGGGCTCCTTGTGGAGCAGGTCGTGGAGTTCCTTCTTGGTGTACTTGCTGATCGGCTTGTCCATGTCGAAAAAACCGGAGCCGCTGAAGATGCGCCCGAACCAGCCATCCATGCTGTAGCCCGGGATGGTGAGCGCGCCCCCGCTAAGTGACTTGCCGGCGTCGTACAGTGCGGTGAGGTCGAAGTCGGTGACCGAGCCCCGTCCTTCGCAACGCGGGCACATGCCGCCGGTGATGCTGAAACTCCGCCGCTCCTTCGTGGTGGTACCGCCGCGCTCGACAGTGACCGCGCCCGCGCCCGAGATCGAAGCGACGTTGAACGAGAACGCCTGGGGCGATCCGATGTGCGGCTGGCCGAGCCGGCTGAAGAGCATGCGCAGCATGGTGTTCGCATCCGTGGCGGTACCCACGGTGGAGCGGGGGTTCGCGCCCATCCGCTCCTGGTCGACGATGATCGCCGTCGTGAGCCCCTCGAGCAGGTCCACATCCGGCCGCGCCATGGTCGGCATGAACCCTTGCACGAAGGTGCTGTACGTCTCGTTGATCATGCGCTGCGACTCCGCGGCGATCGTGGCGAACACGAGGGAGCTCTTGCCCGAACCGGAGACGCCCGTGAACACCGTCAACCGACGCTTCGGCAGCTCGATGCTGATGTCCTTGAGGTTGTTTTCCCGTGCGCCCTGTACGCGAATCAGATCGTGGGTGTCGGCAGTATGAAGCTCAGGCGACTGGGTGTCCGTGCTCGTGGCCGTGCTCATCGTGTCTCCATCTTTTACGCGGGGTCGTCTTCGGTCTTCGTCGGCTATCGCTTGGCTAGTGAGGATCCTGAAGTAGCCCGAGGACATTGCCGTCCGGGTCGGTGACGGTGGCCACCAAACGGCCGCCCCCGACGTCGCGGGCTGCTTCCTTCAGCGTAGCGCCGGCGGCAGTCACCTCTGCCAGCTTTGCCTCGATGTCCGAAACGTGCCAGTAGGCGACGGGCGAGGTCATGGCTTGCGGTCCGCCTCCAGGGACGAGCCCGATGTGCTGGCCCGCGACGTCGAAGCCGACGTAATACGGTCCGTCGGCCTGCGGCGGCGTCCCGAGCAAAGCGGTGTACACCGCCTTCGCGGCGGCGAGGTCGGAAACGGGATGCAGCACGGTCTTGATTCCCTCGTTGGAAGAGTCGCTCATGATCACTCCTGAAGTCATTAGGGGACGAAGCTGGCCTGGACGGTGTTGTCCATGACCGCCATTCTAGGCGCGGCCCGGGAGCGGCGCTTCTCCATTCCTGACCGGTCTTGTTGCGGGATATTCGTTGTATGGACATCCCCGGTGAGTGGTGCCACCATGGCCGAATACGGGGCCTTGGCGCCGCGCCAGGGCAAGAGCGTGGCTGGAGGAAGCAATGCCGGAATCCGATCTCGACCTGATGGTGGAGAAGTACCACCGAGCGCTCGATGCATTCATCAAGGGAGACCCGGAACACCAGAAGAAACTGTTCTCGAAGCGCGACGACGTCACGCTCGCTAATCCTCTCGGCCCGCCTGCGCGGGGCCCGAGTGCAGTCGAGGCGACCATGGATCGGGCGTCTTCCGGGCTCAGGGAGGGCGAGCCGATCAGGTTCGAGCGAATCTCCGGCGATGCCGGGACGGAGCTTGCGTACATCGTCGAAATTGAATGGGCGCGGGCCAAAGTTGGCGGATCTGATGAGGTGTCCCCGATTCCCCTTCGGGTGACGACGATTTTCCGCCGGGAAGACGGTGAGTGGAAGGTCGTCCACCGGCACGCGGATCCCATTCTTTCCCCGCGGCCAATCGAGTCGCTCGTCCAGAGCTAGTGTGGCCCAAGGTGCCGGATCAACGCGTCGAGGATCGGCACCTGCCCGCTCACCAATTTGGTGCGGGCGACGGCTTCCGTGGCCCACATGGCGTCGTCAATCTCCGGATAGCTCCGGATGACACCTGATCCGCGCGGCCACTCAAGCTCGAACGTGTTGCTCACGATGTTCTCCGGTTCAAAATCCGACTCCGCCGTGAAAGCCGCCACGAGTTTGCCCGACGGTTGCCGGAAGATGCCTAGCTGGTGATACTCGACGGCCGGCGGGGGTGTGCCTATCTCCTCGGCGAATTCGCGCTTCGCGGCCATCAGGGGGTCCTCATCCTCGAGGTATTCGCCTTTGGGAATTGACCAGGCGCGTGCATCCTTGTGGGCCCAGAAGGGTCCGCCCATGTGGGCTATCCATACTTCCAATTCCGTAGTGGAGCTCCGGCGGAACAACAGAATGCCCGCGCTTCGAACTGTCATTTGCCCTCCCAGGCACAGGTTATCCGCCGGGCCGGGAAGCCGGAACCCGCAGTACGCCAACGGCCTCCGCCAGGTAAGGCCCCGGATCCGGATCCGTGCCGGCGGCCCATTGCATCCAGGCCTCGAACGTCGCCCCGAGATAGGCGGCGCACAGATAGCGTGCCGCGCTTTCGCGGACGCTGCGCAACGAGGTAAAGCCGTGCCCCGTCCCGTTGTGGAGCCAGGGCATCGTAGCTCCTGCTCGCCAGCTCCGGGTGCTCTGCGATCAGGCGCAGGCGCCCTCGCGTTA
>NZ_DF952474.1:79028-79844 GCF_001263615.2 Arthrobacter sp. Hiyo1
CTCCGCTGTGCGGGCGGCCTCCAGCACACGGCCCGAAGCTTCCACTACCGGTTCCATGCCGCCCCAGACGAGATCAGCCTTGCTGGGGAAGTAGCGGTACAGGCTCTTCCGCCCGATTCCCGCCTCGCGCGCGATGTCCTCCATGGACGTCCGCTCGTAGCCGTTCTCGGCAAAAAGCCGGAGCGCGACGCCAGCCACGGCGTCGGGATCAATCGTCGCCGGGCGTCCGGTGGAGCGCCCGATGACGGGCTTCGTATGGTCTGAGGGCATCTCTCCAGTATCCACTCTTACATAATGACACGGAGTGTCATAAAGTGGACGGAACGCCACCAGCACCTTCAGGAGGAACAACATGGGCAACGAAACTCCATGGCAGGAAGCCGCCATCAATGGCCGTTTTGCCGGGAAGACAGTCATCGTCACCGGAGCTGGCTCGGGCATCGGCCAAGCTACGGCCCTGCGCATCGCGAAGGAAGGCGGCAGGGTCATCGCCGCCGACATCAGCAAGGAGCGCCTTGACGCCTTGGTGGAGGAAAACAGCGGCCTGGACCTGCTGCCCGTGGCCGGCGACATCTCAACCGAGGAGACCGTTGCCGCCGTCGTCGTCGCTGCCGGCGGCCGTGTGGATGCCCTCGCCAACATCGCCGGGATCATGGATAACTTCACCCCGATCCACGAAGTGGACGACGCAATGTGGGAGCGCGTTTTCCGGATCAACGTCACAGCCTCATGCGCCTGACCCGCGCCGTGGTGCCCTTGATGTTGGAGGCCGGCACCGGCTCCGTGGTCAACGTCGCCTCCGAGGCCGGGCTGCGC
>NZ_DF952474.1:79869-83198 GCF_001263615.2 Arthrobacter sp. Hiyo1
GGGGTCCCAGCTGGCCGCCGAACGCCTCGGTCCGCTCATGCAGGCCGCTGTCCCCAACCCTGCGACGGCCGCGCAGCTGGCAGCCTCCATCACCTTCCTGCTCAGCGACGACGGCACCAACGTCAACGGCGCCATCCTCGCGTCCGACGGCGGCTGGTCGGCGCTGTAAGGCGGCTCTCTAGGCAAGACGACGACGGCGGGAGCGTCCCGCCGTCGTCGTCTCGTGATGCTAGAGCGTACCCTGAACCGGATTTCCCGCAGGATCGGCTCGTGGCGCATCACGTCGACCGGGCGTTCAAGGAGACCGTGGAGGGCCGCGTTTAGCCTTTTGACCGGTTCGCCGTCGCCGTGGGCGTCGAGCAGTTCGGCGGACTCCCACTTCTCGATCATGAGGATCTGGCCGTTCGGTGAGTCGTGGATGGCGTACAGCAGGCAGCCGGGCTCCTGGTGGACTTCTGCGATGGCAGGGGACAGGGCGGCGACGACCTGGGCGAACGATCCTTCCTTGGGCGTGAACGTGGCGGTGACGATGACGGGCATGGGTTCTCCTTAGTGAATAGCGGTTTGGGCGAGAGGCGCGCAGCTGCTGCGGGCCAGGAAATCTGCTTTGACTTCGATGAGGCGGGGGCCGTCTGGCAGTTTGCCCTGCATCCTGCCCAGCACCAGTTCGAGGGAGTGTACTGCGAGCATGTCCAGGGGCTGCCTGATCACGCTGAGCGGCGGTGACATGAGTTCGGTCCAAGGATTGTCATCGAAGACGATCACGGAGAGTTCCTCCGGGATTCGGATGCCGACTTGGACCAGCCGCCTGACCGAACTTTGCACCTGGGCGGTGTTGGCCACGATGAGGCCAGTTGGTGGCTGGGGCATGGCGAGGAGGGAGCCGACGGCGTCTCCGCCCGAGTCGCCACGGAACGGCACATCTCGGATCAGGAGCGGATCGACGGCGAGGGACGCGTCCTCGTGTGCGGCCCGGTAGCCATTGATTCTTGCCCGTCCCGTCGACGTGCTGCGCGGACCTGTCACCAGGGCTATCCGTGTATGGCCGAGGCCAATGAGGTATTCCGTGGAGCGCTTGGCGGAGTCAAAGTTCTCGATACTGACGACGTCCACATCGGTGAGTTCGTCGATGGTGCGGTCAACGAACACCACATTCACGCCCAGGTCCTGCAGGCGCGCCCACTTTTCGATGTTACCTCCAGTGGGAGTTGCTATGACCCCGCTGACGGAACGGTCGAGGAGTGTGTCCAGGGAATCGGCTTCCAGGTGCGGATCTTCCTGGGTCGTCATCAACACCACTTGGATCCCGTGGCTGCGGGCCTCCCAGACGATGCGGTCAGCGAGGCGTGCAAAGAACGGGTTGGACAGGTCAGTGACCACCAAGCCAATGGTGAGCGCGTGTCCTGCGCTCAGTTCGCGGGCCGCGGCCCGGGGACGGTAACCCAGTTCGTCGATCACCCTGAGGACGTCCTGCCGCTTGGCCGGTGCCACTGGTCCTGAGTCCGGGTTCAATACCCGGGACACCACGGAGACGGAAACGCCCGCGGTCGCCGCGACATCGCGAATGGTCGGGGCCTTCTTCACCGCTCCTCCTTGAGGGAATCGATTGGGCATAAGTCTTATGCTGCGGCTCCTCGCGGCCCACCGTCATCGTCATGAAGGCGCTTGGCTTGGAGTCGTTGACACAGCTTAGCACCGGGTGGTACAAAAGTGGAACCGGTTCCACTCCGGATAGTTTTCACGCAAAACGCGACAAAGAAGTTGTCCCTCCGCTCAGGCGGCCAGGTTTCCTTCGCATCGCACTCCTATGAAGAGAGACTCCAGTGAACCTTCACAAACTCCTTGTCGACCGCGAGCAGGAAGGCCGTCCCATCAGGGTTGGCCTCATTGGTGCCGGGCGTTACGGCACGATGTATCTTGCCCAGTCCAACAACATTCCCGGGATCCACGTGGTGGCCATCGCCGACATCAACGTGAAGCGCGCGGAAGGCGCTTTCGCCCTTGTCGAATGGCCGGCCGAGCAGATCGCCCCGGACATTGCGACGGCACTCAAGGACCGCACCACGGCAATTGTGGCCAACGCCGACGAACTGTTCGACGTAGACATTGACGTGATCGTGGAAGCCACCGGCAACCCGATCGTGGGAATCAAGCACGCCCTGCGCGCCATCGAAACCAAGAAGCACATCATCATGGTGACCGTTGAGGCTGACGCGTTGGCGGGGCCGGCCCTGGCCAAACGCGCAGAAGCCGCCGGAGTCGTATATTCGATGGCCTACGGCGACCAGCCGGCCCTCATCATGGAACTGGTTGACTGGGCGCGTACCAGCGGATTCGACGTTGTCTGCGCGGGCAAGGGTGCCAAGTACCTGGAGCACTACCACGAGATGAACCCGGACAACGTCTGGGAGAACTGGGAATTCTCGAAGGAGCTCACGGACTCCGGGCAGCTCAACCCGTACATGCACACCTCGTTCCGGGACGGCACGAAGGCGGCAATTGAAATGGCCGCTGTCGCCAACGGTGCGGGCCTGGCGCCGTCGGACTCCGGGCTCAGCTTCACGCCGGGCAACGTCGAGGAGATCGCCACGATTTGCCGGCCTAACGAGGTCGGGGGCTCGCTCGCCCATGAAGGCAGCGTGGATGTCATGTCCAGCGTGAACCGTGATGGCAGCTGGATCAGCCACAACACCCAAGAAGGCGTCTTCGTCGTTGTCAAGGCAACAAACGCATACGTTTCCGGCTGCTTCAACGAATATCCGTGGCACCCGGACCCGACCGGCCAGTACGCAGCCCTGTACCGCCCGTACCACTACGTCGGCCTCGAACTGAACGTGTCGATCGCAAATGCGGCGCTCCGGGGAATTGCAACCGGCGCGCCCGTCGGTTTCTTCGGCGACGTGGTCGCCACCGCGAAGAAGGACCTCAAAGCCGGCGAGTTCCTCGACGGCGAAGGCGGATTCACGGTGTGGGGCAAGCTGGTTTCGGCCAAGCACTCGGTGGCCACCGGGGCCCTGCCGGTGGCCCTGGCCCACCACGTGGAACTGCGCAACGACGTCGCGAAGGGTGCGATCGTCGGCTGGGAAGACGTCATCATTGATGACTCGTTGTCTCAGGCCCTCGAGCTGCGCCGCGAAACGGAAGCTTCATCGCCCAGGCCGCCTCCGTGGGCGCCTGACCCAACCCGTTTGCTTCCGTCATCCGGATCGCATCCTTCCAATGAAGAAAGGCATCGCATGAATACCAAGACCCGCGCCATCACCGGAGTGCTAGCCTGCAGCTTGGCTGCAACTGCCCTTGCCGGATGTGCCGCCGCCGGCGCGTCCGGC
>NZ_DF952474.1:83913-88737 GCF_001263615.2 Arthrobacter sp. Hiyo1
CGCGTCCGGCGGCGGCCAGGCCGCACCCGTCGCCAAAATCCAATTGTCGATTCCTGATCCGCTCACTTCCTCAGTAGGCGTGTCTGCCCAGCACTTTGCGGACCAGGTGAAGAAGACCTCCAACGGATCGGTGGTTGTTACCGTCGTTCCCAACGGGACCAGCTTCAGCGGCGACCAGAACGCCGCCGTCACCCGACTCCAGGGTGGTTCGTTGGATGCCCTGATCCTTTCAACCTCGGTCTACGCCTCGGTGGTGCCCGAAATGAACGCGATCAGCATCCCCTACCTGTTCAAGGACACCACCGAAGAGGCAGCGTTCCTGGCGGGCAAACCCGGCCAGGACCTGAAGGACAAGCTCGCCAAAAAGGACACTGTGGCGCTGAGCTTCCTCACCAGGACAGGCCGTGAAATCACCAACTCCGTCCGTCCCATTACGCAGCCTTCGGACCTCAAAGGACTAAAGATCCGCGTACCGGGCAATACCTTGTGGACGGACTTCTTCGGCAAGCTCGGCGCCAGTCCCACCACCATGGCCTTCTCCGAGGTCTTCACGGGCCTGCAGACGGGCACCATCGATGGCCAGGAGAATCCGATCGAGGTGCCGTGGACCAACAAGTTCTCGGAAGTACAGAAGTACGTATCGCTGACCAACCACATCAACGACGCCTGGGTGCTCGCCCTGTCGTCGAAGAAGTGGGGGACACTCAGCGCGGACCAGCAAAAAGCGCTCACCGATGCGTCGACGGAAACCGCCTCGTTCAAAACCACCTACGACACAGATCAGGCGAAGAAGCAGTTGGACGAGCTGACCGCCAAGGGCATGAAAGCGAACGAGCTGAGCGCTTCCAGCATCGAAGAGTTCAAGGCCGTCTCCAAGAGCTTGTACCCGGATTTCTCGAAGCTCATTGGCAAGGACTTCTTCGACCAAGCGGTCGCCTTCACTCCCGCTAAGTAATCCATCAACGGGTGGGAGCCCTCCTGGGCTCCCACCACAGCCCCACTCCGCCCGCACACCAATTCCGCTCTCAATGTCGAAAGTCTGGACACAATGGAACACACCCTCGCCCCCCCGGGACCTGGAAGAGGCCCTCCCGCCCGATGCCGAAGAGATCCTGCACACGGGCCACGTCGCTTCGGGCTGGAGCGGCGCGAAATGGCTGGACCGGACCTTGGAGTGGATCGTGGGCGCCGCGATCCTCGCCGAGCTCGTCGTCATCCTTCTGAACATCACCGTCCGCGTCATCACAGGTGATTCGGTTCTATGGACCCAGGAAGTCTCGGAGATAGCACTCCTGACTATCGCGTTCATGGGCGGGGCAATCGCGTATCCCAAGGGCGCCCACATGTCCGTCCAGGCCCTCATCATGCGCCTCCCCGCCGCATGGAAACCCTATCTGGCCGCGCTGGTGGACTGGCTTGTCTTCGTGATGAGCGCCGGCGCCTTCGTGCTTTTCGTTCCCACGCTCGTCCAGCAAATCGAGGAAAAGACCCCCATCCTCCAGCTCCCCGTGTTCTGGGTCTCCATGCCGTTTTCACTGGGCATGGTCCTCATCGCCTGGTTTGCGCTCGTCAAGCTCTGGCGGCAGCAAAAGCGGGCCGTGCTGGTAGCCGCGGGCGTCGCGGCAGCCCTTGTCGTGGTCGTGCTTTTGGCCCCGCCGCTCTTCTACTATGCCTCGCCGAACGTCCTCCTTGGTACCGTGCTCGCGGTTCTGTTCATCCTGCTGTTCCTCGGACTTCCGATCGCGTTCGTCCTCGCCCTGGCCTCCGGGATCTACCTTTACCTCGGAGGGATTTCCGAGGTCAGCGCTATCCCGATCGGCATGGCCTCGGGCGCCAAGGGATTCGTGCTGTTGGCGATCCCCTTCTTCATCCTTGCCGGCACCGTGATGAACTCCGCAGGGCTCACCCTCCCGTTGGCCAAGCTCGTCGACGCCTTATCGGGCACCTGCGCGGGGGGCTGCTCCAGGTGGTCGTCGTGACCATGTACATTTTCTCCGGCATTTCGGGCTCGAAGGTCGCCGACGTCGCGGCCGTCGGCACCACGATGCGCGGCATGCTCGAAGAGCGCAAATATCCGCGCGGCGAGGTTGTCGCCGTACTATCGGCGTCTGCCATCATGGGTGAAACCATCCCGCCAAGCATCGTGCTTCTCGTCCTTGGCTCCATCACCACGATTTCGACCACCACACTCTTCCTTGCCGGTTTTGTGCCGGCCGCATTCCTGGCGCTCGTGGTCATGGCGCTCGTGTTCCTGCGCGCACGCAAACAAGGTGGAGTCGCCAGTCCCAAGGCAAGCTGGCGGGCACGCGGTTCGGCGACCTTCTTCGCCCTCCCCACTCTCCTCCTGCCCGTCGGCATGGTGGCCGGGATCCTGACCGGATTCGCGACGCCGACGGAAGTTTCCTCCGTTGCCGTGGCCTACGCGTTCGTCCTGGCCGCCGCCTACCGCCGGGGCAGCAAGCGGCTGCTCGGGGACACGCTGCGGGAAACTACGACGACGGCGGGCATGGTGCTCTTCATCATCGCTGCCGCCTCTCCGCTCGCCCAGACCCTTGCCCTCGCCGGTGTCTCGCAGCAAATCCACGACCTCATGTCTAGCCTCGGGGATTCCCCGGTCCTCTTCATGTTGTTCACCGTGATCCTGCTCGTCATCATGGGCCAGCTCCTCGAGGGACTTCCCGCCGTGCTGATCTTCGCCCCGTTGCTGCTGCCGATCGCCACTGACTTCGGCGTCAACCCCGTGCAGTACGCATGGTGCTCATCATCTCCATGGGCATAGGCTCGTTCGCCCCACCGGCCGGTGTCGGCTTCTACGTCGCGTGCGCCACCGCCCGGGAAACCGTGGAAAACAGCCTCAAACACTTCTGGCCGTACCTGCTTGCCCTCTTCGTCGGACTTCTGGTGCTCGCGGCGGTGCCGTGGTTCAGCACCTTCCTGCCGGCCCTCGCCGGACTGATCCCGTTCTAAACCATGACGCAGATAACCAACGCTGAGACACCCGTTCCCTCATCGGTGGCCCTGCTGGGTACCGGACCGATGGGCGCCCCCATCGCCCGGAACCTCATAGCTGCGGGCGTGCCGCTGAAACTCTGGAATCGGACGGCCCACAAAGCCAACGCGATCCACGGAGGACAGCCCACCGGTTCCCCGGCGGAAGCAGCCAGCGCGGTGGTGCTGACCGTCCTGCCCGACCTTCCCCAGGTCGAGCAGCTACTACACGGACCCGACGGGCTGCTTGCCGGGTGGAAGGTCAACCGGATAGACAACCCGGTCCTTGTGGTCCACGGCACGGTGTCGCCCGTCGCTGTCGCGGCCTTCGCCGCCGAATGCTTGGAGACCTTTGGAATAACCGTCATTGACGCCCCGCTCAGCGGCGGCACCATTGGCGCCGAAGAGGGACGGCTCAGCATCATGGTTGGCGGCCCCAGTGAGGCCGTGGAGCGCCTCAAACCGCTTTTCGAGCTTTACGGTGCCACCGTTCTGCGGTTCGGGAATACGGGCGCCGGCTCCATCGCCAAAGCCTGCAACCAAATCGTGGTGGCCGCAACAGTAACGGCACTCTCGGAGGCCATGGCACTAGCCGAGGCCTCCGGGCTCGATCTGGGGCATGTCCAAGAAATACTTGCCGGTGGCCTGGCGAACTCCGAAGTCCTTCGACAAAAGGGCCAACGCTGGATCGAGGCGGATTTTGATGGCGGAGGATCGGCAAAGAACCAGCTGAAGGACTTGACCTTCATCGCGGAAATCGCAGAAGAGGCCGGGCTGGATCTACCGGTTTCCAGCAGCGTCCGCAGTGCATTTCAAACGATGGTCTCCCAGGGACTTGGCGAGCTAGACCATACGGGCATCTATCTCAGCATCCGTGCCTAGCCAGGACGACGGCGGGAGCGTCCCGCCCTCGTCGTCCTGGGTTTCCTGCGACTTCAGCCCGTGTAGCCCTCCACCTGCTTTGGGGGCCGTGGCTTGGCCTCGTTCGGGTTCTCGCCGTATTGCCTCTTGGCCCGCCGCTGGCGCAGCAGGTCCCAGCTCTGATCCAGGTCCTGTTCGATGCGCTCCAGCCTTGCCCGGTCGGGGGCATGCGCAGGACCCGGCGGGGCCGCCTCTGCCTTCTCCCGGAGTTCCCGCTCCTCCTCCACAAGTGACTGGATGTGGTGCAGAATGCCCTGTTCGTCCATGGTTACCTCTTCCTGAACTAGCCGTTACCAGTCAGGTTAGTGAGCTGCGCTAGGCGTGAACAGAGGCGGTGTTTGCAAGTGCCATCCCGCCAATGTCCCATTTGCGGAATACTTGGACGCAGATCCAGGATTTCCGCAAGCGAAGGCGGTGATTAGCCGTGAACGGCGAAAACGGTGCGTTCAAGCGCCGGCTGGAGCGAGCCATGGAGCTGCGGAATGTCCGCGCCACCGGTATGACGGCCGGGGAAGAAGCGGAACTCGAGGCCGCCGACGACGAAGAGCGGCGGAAGCGCAAGAAGGTGGACGACGCCGCTCGGGTGGAATACCTGATCCGCGACGCCATGGCGCAAGGGAAGTTCGACAATCTGAAGTACGCAGGCGAGCCGATCCCAGGGCTGGGGGAGCGCTACGATCCCGATTGGTGGGTCAAAGGCCTCATCCAGCGCGAACATCTCAGCGGCCTCGGCCCAAAAGCCATTCTGCTCCGCACCGAGGATGCCGAATTGGATGCGAAGCTTGACGCCCTGTATTCGGAAAAGCAGGTGCGCGATCTGGTGGAGGACTTCAACGCCCGGGTCATTGAGGCGCGGCGCCAGCTCCAGGGCGGTCCTCCAGTGATCACGAAAACCCGCGATATCGGCGTCGAGCT
>NZ_DF952474.1:89006-91651 GCF_001263615.2 Arthrobacter sp. Hiyo1
GGTTCGCGGCCGCCCGGTTGCGGGGGAGCAGGAAGCCTGCGGCAACCAGCCAGAGCAGCCCGCCGAAGCGTCCGAGCGGCAGAAGGAACTGAAGAGCTCGATCGCCATCGACAGGAAGCTCAACTCTGACAGTGCGGCGACGACCAGGCCGGTCCAAGCCAACCAACGGGGCATGAAGCCAAGGATCAGGGCCGGGACGGCGATTCCCGCCATGAGGAGGCCGGTTCCGACGACGAAGCCGACCCCGCCGGTTACGAATGCGAGGAACGCGAGTGCGTGGGTGAGCGTCCCATCCGTGGTGATTTCCGGCCGGCTCAGCAACCAGGTCAGGGAGCCCGACACCATGAGGAAGATGGCCGCGCTGACTCCGCCAAAGAAGCTGATGGCCGGTCCGGGAACGCGTACGCCGAGCCGGAGCTGCCGGGCGTAGACGGTGGCCGCGTAGATCCCCAAGGGCACGGCAGAACCGAATTGGAGCATGCCGCCGACCCGCACCGCGGCGACGTTTTGCTGGAAGAAACCGGCCACCTGTCCGGTTGAAGCAAAGGGCGAGACGAACGTTTGGCCGCCTGTCAGGATTGCGGACGTGATGAGGCTGGCGAGGAAGATGCCCAAGCTGACCAGGGCGAGAATGCCGGGGTGCGGGCCGCCTGACCTGGCTGGACGGCCGCCCTCGTCGGGAATCGAACGACTACTCATGGCTGAACCTTTCCTAATTGCATCACTACTGAAATAGTTCACCTCTAGAATTATTCTGTCAAGCCTGTATTCTGAATCCATGGACTTAGCCACACCGGGCCGGCCGAACCGGACCGCTTTTCTCTTGTCGCAGTTAGGCGCGGTCGCGTCGTCGCGCTTTGCCGACCGCACACGGGAGATCGGCCTCACGCCAAGCGACGCCGGCGTCATCCGCCTGCTCGGACGCGCCCCCGGGTTGAGCCAGCGCTCCCTCGCGGACAGGCTCGGCGCCGTCCCCAGCCGGGTGGTTTCACTCATCGACTCGCTGCAGGAGCGCGGCCTTGTTGAGAGGATCCGCAGCAGTACGGACCGGCGGAACTATGAACTGCACCTCACGGACGCCGGCAAACGCGTGTTGCGTGAACTGCGAGGTATCGCGGAACAGCATGAAGCGGAGCTTCTGGCCCCCCTGACAACGGAGCAGATTGGCCAGCTTGACGTGCTTCTCGCCCAACTCGCCAGCGGCCACGGGCTGGACAAGGACCTCCACCGCGATGTCGGTCGCCAGGCCGGAAGCGATGCCGGATCCGACGGCGTACGCAAGGCCTGATCGGGCGCCCGGGTCCCGTGCCGCCGTCGGGAGCTCTCATGACGATCGGGCCACGATTTTTGCCACTATGTGGGGAATAGCAGCTGCATGGTGTATGTTGCACATTCGCCAGCAAATATACAAGAGAAGAGATAACCCCAGGTGGCAACCGATTACGACGAACTCCGCTCCGACGTCGCGGAATCCCAAAGCACGTCACTCCAGGCCCTGCAGTCTGCCAATGCTCCGGACGCCCGCAGCGTTGTTCGGGAGCTGGACGAGGCCGATGCTTTTGAAGGCAATGAGGTACCAGGCGGCGAATTCGTAGCCGAGGAACTCATCATTGCAGTCGTTCCCCAGAAGGAAGACGAGTTCACCTGCTACTCGTGTTTCCTCGTCCGTCACCGCTCCCAGATTGCCCGTGAAAAGAACGGCCACGCGTACTGCGTGGAGTGCGAAGGCTGAGCCTCTGAGGCCCAGCCCCGTGCCGCTTAGCCGCCTTTCCCGCAGTTGCGTTCATCACAGGGAATTCAGGCGCTTCTTGGCGAGCTTTTCATAGCGGGCCCCGGAGTCCGCTGCTCGCTGCTCTTCGGCAGCGAGCAAGGGAGCGAATGGTGAGTTGTCCTCCACCGATCCGTCGGTATCGCTTGCGAGCCGGAGCAGTATTGAGCAGCTGACAACGCTGTCCTGGTGCTCTCCCAGGACCTTCTGGATCTTCTGGGCATTCCGTGCCAGCTTCACGGCGGGTTTCTTGTGGACGTCCGCCAGTGCTTCGGCCGCATGGCGCAGCGTTTCGCGTCTTTGCGGACCTGATGCAATGCCCTGTCGCCTTCGACGCCGGTTTGCCCTGCGGCTGCCTTCTGGGACCGGCGCAGCCGCTTGATCGCCCTACCGGCCAGCTTGGCCGTGACGGGACGGGCCTTCTTCCCGGCGCGAGGCTTCGTGGGAGGCTCGTCGCGGAATTCCTCAAGTGACTCCAGGAGCCGGAAATAGCGTTTCGTTCCTAGAGAGCGGAGCATGTTGCGATACCCGGAGTTGAAGGCTGTTTCAAGTTCGTCATTGATCCTGCTGGCAGCTGAAGCGGGCACTAGGCCGTCGGGTTGCTCATTCATCAGTTCCCCGATCCGGTCGCGCAGGACCTCGGCATCCCGGGCCTTGCCCAGGACCTTGCCCAGCCATTTCAGTTCGGTCTTGAGCTGATCCGCGGCGTCGGCGTCGAAGAGCTTGCCGTAGGCGGACAAAGTTGAGCGGAGCCTCCGCGTAGCCGAGCGCATGCCGTGAACGGCGTCGTCGGCGCCTTGCCGGACTCCGGAGTCCAGTTGGGTGATTTCAGCTATCTGCGCGGCGATGTAGGCAACTATTGCATCCCCGGCAGAGC
>NZ_DF952474.1:92264-96626 GCF_001263615.2 Arthrobacter sp. Hiyo1
CCAGCTTGGACGCGTGCCCCGATGGGGTTGCGCCGGCCCCGGACAAGACGCGGTCCGCGCTCTCAAACAGGGCTTCATCGCCGTGCACCAGCTCGATTTCCCATTCCCGCCATTGCCTCTCCAATTGAGTTGGGTGCAAGGTCTCGGCGGTCACGTGGTCATCCACGAAATCGGCCAGGGTGACGTCCTCGCTTCCGTGTAGCCGGTGAAGAGTGCGGCGGGTGTGGATCCGGGCCACAGGCCTGAGCTCATCGCCGCGGGTGAACACAAGGAGCCTCTCCGCGAGTTCCTCGGGGACAATCTCGGGCTGACCCAGCGGCGCATGGATCTCCACGCGATTGTCCTTCTCTGCCGGCAGTTTCAGGTGCCAGCCTGAATCGGTGCCGCCGGTGCGGCGCCGCAAGGTGATGCGGTGCTTGGCAAGGATGAGGCCTTCGGTGTCGAAGTAGACGGCTTCGAGCTGATGATCTGCAGGGTCTGCGACCTGTTCGACGCCGGCAATGTCCTCGAACGCGGGAAGAGGCGTTTCCAGGTCAGCGTCGTACTTGCGTTCTGTTTCCACGGATTCCTGGGTCGACATTCCGTTTCCCGTCCTTCTCGTAGTTGCCCGCGCCTATAGGCATCCTCCCACCAGGCCTTCTGCAGGGAAAGACCGGGCGAAGGGATCTCATCGGGTCCCTTGCGGGCGCGTCGATCTGGGGAAGAATGTGGGGCATGACTTCGACGCCGAGCCTTGGTCCGTTCGTCCATGATTTCTTCGGGGACGCCTCGTGAGCGCGTTCGTGCTGGTACCCGGAGCAGGCGGCTCAGCCTGGTATTGGAGCCGCGTCGTCCCCCTCTTGCAAGAAGCAGGCCACGATGCTGTTGCGGTTGATCTGCCGGGAGACGTCGAAAATGCGGGTTTGCCTGAGTACGCGCGCTTGGTTGAGGCGGCAATCGGTGGCCGGCCCGACGTCGTGCTCGTTGCGCAATCCCTTGGCGGTTTCACCGCGCCCATGGTGGGTGCCCGGACCGGCGTCGCAGAGATCGTCTTAGTGAACGCAATGATTCCCAACCCGGGTGAGACCCCTGGAACATGGTGGGACAACACCGGCTGGGAAGACGCACGCAAGCGTGCCGCCGCGGCCGGCGGTTACGGCAAAGAGTTCGATGTGAACGAGTACTTCATCCATGACGTTTCACCGGAGGTCGCGGCCGAGGGAAAACCGCACCAGCGGCCCGAGGCAAACGCAGTCTTCGCGTCGAGCTGCGACTTCGTGGAGTGGCCGGCCGTGCCCATCAGGGTGCTCAGCGGCGCGGGGGACCGGTTCTTCCCGCTCGAGTTCCAGCAGAGGGTCGCGCGGGATCGCCTCGGGCTCGAGCCGGATGTGCTGCCCGGCGGGCATCTCCTTGGGCTGTCGAATCCGGTTGGGGTGGGCGACTACCTCTTGCACCGCTGAGCTTTTATCACTCCGGGCGTCCGATTCCCTAGACCGGAATCGACGCAAGCCCTAAGATCACTCTGACGGCACCAGCCCTGGCTGATCGATGTCCGTCGCGGTCTCACCCTTTAGCGTGAGCGCCGGGTCCGTTCCGCGACTCCTGGGTCTTCGAACGGGCCCGGTCGACCTCCGCTGGGACCATCTATCCAGAGGAGGCCTTCCTATGAGTGAAGCCAACAAGGAACTGGTACGGCGCCACTTCCAGGAAATCTGGAACCAGAGACAACTGGACGTTTGTGAGCAAATCATGGCCGATTCATACGTCGAGCACGCCCAGGCTCCTTTCGGGACGACCGAGCCGGGCGCCGTCGTCGGACCCCAAGCGATGCGCGCGACCGTACAGTGGCTACTTGCCCAGTTTCCCGACATGACCATGACGATCGAGGCGATTGCCGCTGACGGCGATACGGTAGCTGTCCGCGTCTTATCGGAAGGCACCAACCTCGGGCGCCTCAATGGACGGGGTCCTGCCACTGGCAAACGCATGTCAGCGCGTCAATCGCACTGGTTCAGGATCGAGGACGGCAAGCTGGCTGAGCATTGGGCCACTCGCGATGACCTCACCGCAATGCTCCAACTTGGCGTCGTCAGGCAGCTTGGTCCGCCTAAAATCGTGACGATCATCCAGCGAATAGCAGGGCGCAGAAGCGGGACATGACCCAACGCCCTCGCTGCGTTCGACGCAACCTCGCGATAGTTAGAGAGTAATTACTCGTAGAGGGTGACTGCGGCCTTCCAACGGAGGATGCTTGATTGTTGGGAGGGAAAATCATGACACGAGATGTGACTCATTTCGAGCGACTTTCGGCGTGGACCGAAAACGACATGAAGCCAGCCGTCGGCAAGTTGTTGCGCGGTGAGGGTTTGCCTGCCGAAGCCCGGGAAAGCAACCATCCCTCGCCCCTGGATTTCCAGATCCCTGAGGAACTGGACCGTGCCTTGGAGTCGGCTTCGCAAACGCTCAGCCTCACGCCCAGCGAGATCCTGCGCGAGGCCCTGTCCGAATGGCTGGGGAGCCACGGACAGCCAGCCACGGGCCACCATCCGTTCGGGAAGCACACCGCGCTTTAACGTGCGCTGGGCTGCGGGTTGCGGAGCTGCAGCTGTTACTGGTGGCTGCCCTGAACGGCGTCTCCGTGCCGCGCAGAGCGGAAGGGCGAGGCCGCCCGAGGACTGGGCGGCCATGCCCAGTCCTCGGGGAGGTAATGCAAACTGTCTTTAGCCGCCGCAATACTTGCTGTAATTGGTACCCGCGTTCTGGTAATCGTTCTTCATGGCATTGAGCTTCGCGGTATCCGGGTTGTCCTTCGAGGACTCGTCCAGGTAGTCCACAAGCGTCTTCAGGGTGGGCTTCAGCTCATCCGAGGACACGGCTTCGATCGGGCGGAGCTGGTTGGCTACCCGGATGGTTCCCGTTTTGTCCGTGGTGTTCGTGGGGTTCGAGATGACGGTCTTGACCCTGCTGCAGGTGTCCGCGGTGCTCAGCTGCTGCGATGCCGAGCAGGCTGAAGCGGAGAGGAGGAGCCCGGCCGCGAGCAGGGTTGTGGTGATTTTCTTCATGGTTCCCTCAGTAGTTGCTGACGTTTGATTGTAAGCAGACGGGGCGTCGCGCCCAATGCAGGCTTAGCCAGCGGACCGGTCCATTTCGTCCAGCCCAGGGTCGGATGAGTACAAGGGAGGGGCCCCTCGGCCTTCCGGCCGTGGAACCCCTCCAATGATTTGAGCGCGCTGGATCAGCGCTGGGGGAGGGTTTTGGTCCCCTCGATCTGCACTGCCTGCAGCTTGTTCGGGTCCAAGCCAAGCGTCTTCAGGATGGTCGGCGCAATCTGCGTCGTCTCGACCGCGGTGGTCACGGTCCGGGCGTGTTCGTCGTTGGCGCCGGAGACCACGAGCGGCACATCGCGGTCGTCCGCACTGGCTCCGCCGTGTTCGGCGATCTTGGCCTTGCCGCCGGTGTAAACCACCCCGGTCTGCGCGATGCCGAGGATGTCCGGGTAGCGTGCATCGCTGGTTTGGGTGCCGAAGTAGTTTGCAACTTCGCTGCCCGCATAGACCTTGCTCAAGCCTGAGGTTGTCACGGTCTTGGCGGCGCCGTTGATGTCGTTACCGGCGGCAGGGTGCGCTGCCAGGTAGTCCTTGGCGAACTGCGCTGCGGCCTGCGAGTGGTCCGAAAGCCAGAGCTGCATGATGTCGTCGTCGGTGGAGAACGCCACGAGGTCTGCGGAGCCGGGGTGGGCCGACTTCCACGTTGCGTTCAGGCCGTCGATGATTGCGCTGTCAGGCACCCTCGTCAGCGTCGAAGCGTCCATCGGCGACTGCCCGTGCTTGGCAGAAAGGATCACCGTGGTGTCCTTTGCGTGGCCGGAGGCGGCAAGCGCGGACTCGAACTTACCGACAGAAGCGTTGACGAAGTCAAGGGCTTTGCTCAAGAGCGGCCCGGGAACGGTGCCGCCCTGGAGGTAACCGCCGGTGAGGCCGTCCGACGTCGGGAGCTTCTGGGCCGTCGACACGGCCTGGAAGTTCATCCCGAAGATTCCAGGTACTGCGGCCGTCTTGGTGCCGGAGTGGTCCTTGCCGTCGATTTCGTTCAGCACGGCCTGGACCTTGTAGCCGTCGTACTGCTGGGTTGCGGCGTTGTCCTTGGTCCAGTCGCCATTGAAGGGAGCGGGGGCGATGCTGTTGATCTCAGGGGTGAACAGGTCATCCAGGCCCTTGCCTGAAGGGCCGTTCAGGATCTCGTAGGCGGGGTGCTTGTCCGACCACGCGTGGTGAGGCCGGCGCTCTTCGCCACCTCGAAGACCGTGTTCACCTTCAGGTACTGGTGCGGATAGACCGGCTTGCACGTCGCCGGGTCAACCGGGAGGGTGGCCGGGTCGAGGAG
>NZ_DF952474.1:96651-116816 GCF_001263615.2 Arthrobacter sp. Hiyo1
GGCCGGAAGCCCGGCCAGGCCTTGGCCGGCGTCGAGGGCGTTCTGGTTCCTGTCCGCGGCTTCGGTGAAGGCCACTTCGGCGCCGGGCGCCGTGTTCTTGCAGTCCGTCGTGCCGGCCGGCAGGAGCGCCCTGTTGAACGTGTCGTCATAGTAGACGCCGGTGGTCCCGGGATTTCCGCCGGTCAGCTGGCCCACCATACCGGGGAAGGAGTCCGAAGGCACGGGAGTCTGGGCGTGCGTGTAGCTGGTGCCGTGGTTGACCAGCGACGCCAGTGCCGACGTCGGGTGGTTCTGCACGTACAAATCCAGGTCCTTTTGGTGGAGGCCGTCCACCGAAAGCAGCAGGACGTGCTTCGATGTTTCGCCCTGGCCGCCCTGGCCCTTGCTGTCTGATCCTTGCTGGCCCTGGACATCCTGGCCGCCGCGTGAAGCGTCGTCGGCCATCGCCGGCGCCACCGCGGATCCGGCCATCAGTATGGCGCCCAGGACCGCTGCTGTGGCAAGCCCGTTTTTCTTGGCTGTCTTCATCAAAATAAGATCCTTCGCTTTTGCGTTCTTATCGATCGAGAATGCGTCCCCGGATGATTCTTGTTGCGGGGAAGGGATCCGTCCCGCCGATTGGGCCCCGCTGCTGAAACGTTCATGACAGGTTCAATTGCGGGTAGCCGAACTCTTCCGAAACTCACAGGAAATCTGCGTACCCCGGGGGTGCGGATGGGGGTACGCCGGCTTCTGTCATCGGTACGGCCCTAGAAAGACGTCGTTAGCGGCGGCCACCCAGCCAGTGGGCGGCAAAGTACCTCTGGACCCGTTACCGTGGCGATCGCCGTGCATCAGTGGGCCTGGCTTCGTCCGCAGCGAGCAATTCTGCCAGCGCGAAGGCGAGAACTTCGGCGCTGAACCGGCTCCGCTCTTCGGAGGAGTTTCAACGGAGTTTGAGACCGTCGACACTCAATGATCCCTCTCGGCACCACCTAATTTGCCCCTTTTTGCCACTCAATTGCGGGGAAACACCACTCAGTGGCCCAATTGCGACCTTAGTTTCTTGTTGGTTGCACACCGCGCGCCTGTGTTCAAGGGAATGTACCTGTCCCTTGCCGATGCAGTCACTCGCACTGTCGGCGAACCCGCCGACAACCTCGTGAAAGGAACTCCTCTTGACTACCAAACTTCGCTCCGGTCGTAAGCGTGCCCTGCTAACCGGCGGTTCGCTGCTGGGCGTCACCGCGCTGCTGACGGCTGCTGCGTTCACCGACTTCGCCAACCTGAACATTGGCAACGGATCCGCTGATTCCGGCGTTGGCGGCAACAACCGCTTCAACATCCAGGTGGTTGGAACGGACACCGCCGGCCTGCCTGTTCCGGGCACATGGCAGGAAGCAAACACTGCCGCAGGTGTGAACGTCAAGGTTCCCGGCGCGGACCTGATCACCCCGGGCGACACCGTGTCCGTGTCGATCCCCTTCCGCAATGAGAGCCCCGCCCTCGGCGCAGCCATCACCTTCGGGTTGCAGGACCGCGCCGGCTACACCTCCAGCCCCGCATTGGTTAGCGCCCTCCGCTACAGCGTCACCTTGGACGGCAAGGCAATCGCTACCAACGTCAAGCAGGCCGACGTGACCGCCCTCGACCTGGGCACCTACACCGCCGGGAAGGAAGGCGTCCTCGGCGTCAGCATCAACCTCCCCGACCAGTAGTGCAGCTGCCAACAACGCACTGCAGGGCCAGGTCTCCTACGTCCAGGCCCACTTCGACGCCTCCTCCGTCAAGTAGTCGGAACGACAACAGGTGGGGGCCTTCGGGTCCCCACCTGCACTTGGCCTACGGGGCCTCAATGAACGGAGCGCTCGGACCCATGAAGGACACAGTATGAGGACTCAACGCCGCGGGCGGTTGCGGCTGTTACTCGCAACCGGATCCCTGGTTGCGGCGGGTACGCTGATCACCGCCGCCTCATTTACGGACAGCGCTGACGTTGACGTCGCGCTGGACGGATCCCGCAATACTTTTGACATTGTGGCCGCAGGGAAAGCTGATCCCTCATGGCTGCCGACGCCCGCAGATTGGGACCAAGCCAACCCGCGAGGATTGCGCATCATCCTGACCGGAGATAACAGCGGGTACACCATGGCCCCAGGCAGTGTCCTGGATTTGAGGATCGCGGCGAAGAACAACAGCCCTCGCCTGTCCAGCCTCATTGGCCTGCGCATCCTCGACCCGCTTCCACGCGGCGCTGAGAAAAATCCGCAGACCGGCACCTACCTGGAACTCTTCGACCAGCTGGTTTTCACAGTTTCGGATGGTGGCAAGGTTCTCCTTGACCACGTCCCTGCAGGGCAGTTGACGGCAATCACCTGGCCTGATCCATTGCGTGCCGGCGAATACAAGCTTCTCGATGTTCGGGTCGAGCTTCCCGACACGGTGGACAACCGATGGCAGATGGCCGCAACAGATATCCAGTTCAACTTTGAGGCGGTGAACCCATGACCAGGAGGACGGTGAAGCGCGACGGATGGAAGCGGCTGACCCTTGGGCTCGTGGCAGGCGTGCTGGTTCTCGGCGCCGGCACCACTGCGGCCGCCTTTACGGACTTCGCCCGCGTGAACCTGGGGACGGGCATCGCTGGTTCAGGCCTCGGCAATCCGAATCGCTTCGACATTGCGGTACGGGACAGCACGGGAGTTCTTCGCGATGCTGATACGCCGGAGACGGCCGTTGTCCTGCCGCTGTCAGCGGGAACGGTCTTCTCTGAAAGCAAACCTGTTGAGTTCGATGTATCGGTAACGAACCGAAAACCAGGGGTGAACGGCAATTTGACGGTCTCCCTGTACGATCCAGACCCACAAAGCGGTGATCTGTTCGGCACGCTGCTTTTCACGGTCTACCTCGACGGCGCAGCAACGCCCGCGATCGCAAACGCCACCGCACAGCAGGTCAACCAGGCTGGCCTCACGTTCCAGGACGTCGCTCCGGGTGAACAGCGTGCTGTCCGCGTATCAGCGGTCCTGGCGCCCAACAGTGGGGCACAGGCGAGCGGAAAATCCACCCAACTTGGCGTACTGACCAACGGAGAAAGCAAATGATCGCGCCCCGTAGCATCCGCGCGCTGATCGCGGTGATTGCCGCGGTCTTCCTTGGACTTGTGCAGTCTGCCGGCGCCTCGGCTGTGGCCTCGGATCTCATCGATACGGCACCGACGTCGCTAGTTATTGACGCTCCGGCTCCTGGGGAATCTCAGAAATGGGACATGTCCGTCAAGAATCTAGTCGACTCGCCGGTGCCGCTTGCATTGGAGATTTCGGGACGTTCCGATGTCCTCTTCTCCGGAGCCGCGCCGATGGAACTGACGATGAATACTCCAGATGGCACTGCGGTCGTCGAGCGGATCCGTGTTGGAGAAGTGCTCGGGCGCACGATCAGACTGCCCGAACTTCAAGCCGGCGCCTCATACAACTTGGTGGGGACTGTGACGCTTCCACGCGACGCTGACAATTCCTACCAAGGCGCTGGCGGGAACCTGAAATTCCACTTCGTCACAAGCATTGATCGACCCAATGTCACGCCAGATAAACCCGCGTCTGGATCCGATCTTGCGCATACAGGCCTCAGGAACTTGATTCCAGTCGGTGTCGCGGCCGCGCTCCTGCTGGCCGTCGGCTTTGGCTCATCCTCGTTCGTCGAAAGAAGCCCGCTCATGAGTAAGCCTTCAAACATTTCTCGTCGGCAATGCCTCGCGGCGACGGGCCTGTTTGGGCTCGCCACGTTTGTCGGTGCTGCTCAAATTCCCGTAGCCACAAGTGCCGCGTACAAGGATAAGACGCACGCCCGTTCGGAGGCTATCCCAGCGAATGCCGGGCCTCCGTTTGCCGTCGGCGTCTCCAAGAACTCCCGCATGGTAGATACAGGGATGGGAGTCGGAAACGACGGAAACGTCTACGTGTGGGGCCTTACGTTCTACGAGATCAACGGCGATATTCCCACCTCCGGGTGGCAGAAGCCGCCGCAGAAGGTCGCCGGCATTCCCGACGGAATTGTTCGGCAAGCGACCGGCCAGATATACAACGCCAACGCACTGGACAAGGACGGCACGGTCTGGGGATGGGGCTCTTACAACTTCCGTGACGGCACAGACGCGCCGAAGCCCAATGGCAACGCGAAGCAAGTCCGGATAAACACGGCGTGGAATGGTTCCGGGGCAATCCTGGACAAAATCATCGCGATCTCCTCCACTGAATATGCCGGTGCCGGAATCCGAAGTGATGGCACCATCTGGCATTGGGGATATCCCCTTGGCTACGGCGGAAACGCTGCCCCGGGTGCAAGCCAGCTTGCCGGACTGCCGGACCCCTCGGTCGCTGGTAACCGGCCTATTTACCTCAAAGGCGCCTACACCAACTTCTTCCTCATTCTGGAGCGCGGCGACGTCTACTATTGGGGAGGCATAGGCGGAAACAGTCTGCCCTCGGGCCTACTCGACACAGGTGCGACGCCCAGGCTCGTAAGTCCGCTTGCGCCTTGGTTCAAGCGAAACGTGGCGCCTGGCGCTCCATATATTGTTGCGGTCGACGGCGGCATCAACATGGGTGGTGCCCTGCTCTCCAACGGACAGGTACTGAGCTGGGGAACTGACGCTAGCCGTACCGGGCGAGGTCCAACCACCACACCGACGGTGCCCACTGTGGTTCCCTCGCTGTCCCAGATTAAATCCATGCAGTTCGGGTTCACCGGTGTTGCATTGCTCAACGGCGACGGAGAGCTCTGGGGCTATGGCGCCAGCGACGATTACGGTCAATTCCCGCAAAACCCGACCCGAATCGATACTGGCGTTGTGCAGTACGGATCGGGCCAAGGGTTCTACCTCTGGCAAAAATCTGATGGTTCCTTCTGGGGCAGGGGATACAACCCCCAAGGAGCGATTGGGCTCCCCATCGGAACTCAAATCGCCAACCGCAAGGTCTCGTGGGATCTCGGAATGGTGACGAAATGAGGAAGCTGACTATGAAACGACCGGTACGGCAAGGGGTGGGGCAACGGAGCGGGAAACTCCGGCTCGCAGTCACGGCAGGCGCACTTGTCGCGGCGACCGTTACGGCCACGAGCGCTGCGGCATACGACTTTGCCAATCTAAACATCGTCGGCGAGGCCCTCATCGAGACTCCGCGCTTTGATATTGGCGTTGTGCGGGACAACGGAACCGTGGAACAAGCCGATACGGAAGCCGGATTTGATTGGGCCGTCGCGGGAGCGGCTGACCTGATACCTGGCAGGTCGGTCGTCACCATGATCCCGGTGTTCAACAACACTTCTGTCTTCAAGGCGGATACGAGTTTCAAAATCATCCTTCGAAACGGCGATGGGACGGTTGCTGCAGGGGTACCGAATATTCTTCCGTTCCTGACGTTTACCGCAGCGGACGAAACGGGCAAGGTGCTGTTCACCAATGTCAGGTGGGACCAAGCAAAGGGATCGCTTGGTGTCCTTGAACCTCGCTGGGGTGCGGTGTTGAACCAGGGAGATGCTTACACTCCTGCCGCGGACGGTTCTGCGAAGAAATTGAAACTCACTATCACCTATGTAGACGGCCCGGACGTGGAGAAGTACAACGGTGGACAGACGGCGCTCGCCGTGCACTTCGACGCGGTTTCAGTTGCCCCGTGAACACTCGTAGTGGAAATCCGGAAACGCACCGGTTGACGGGAAGCCAAGAGGACCAGGTAGGCGCCCGGATGGGCAGCCCGGCGGATCTTGAGGAAGAGCACGGCGGGATTGATGAACTGCGGAGCGAGGCAGGGGGTGAGCCGGCAAAGGGAGAATTCCGGCAGGAGGAGGTCCCTGAGGAGACGTCGGAGCAAGTGCGCCAGCATCCTGCGTTCCGGGCTTACGGTGCTTTCCGCTCGATCCTCTTGTCGCTCGGTGCGCTCCTGGGTGCCGCTTGTATTCTTGTGTTCGCTGTCTCGCTTCTCTTCGGAATTCGGCCCCTTGTTGTGGTTTCGGGATCAATGGAACCGACAATACCGGTGGGGTCGGTCGTCTTGTCGCAACAAGTACCTGCCGGCGAAATCGAGGACGGCAGCATTGTCACGGTGGAGCGTCCACGCGGCTTGGGTTTGGTTACGCACCGGCTAGTCAAGTCCGTTCAACCAACACCAGACGTCTACGAGTACACGCTCAAGGGGGATGCAAACACCCAGAACGACCCCGAGCCCTACAAGGTGACTACTGCCGGAAAATACATCTGGCACATCGTTGGGCTTGGTTATCTGGCAGCCGTCCTGCAGTCCTCATACGGCATCTTCATCGCCGGTGCGGCCGGGCTTGCGTTGCTGGCCCTGTTCATTCTGGACCCGGCGCGATTGGCACAAGGTTCTGCTGCCAGAGCACGCAGGCGGAGCTGATTAAATTGCAGGATCAGCTACTCCCCGGGGCCCGAATGAGTCATGTTCATGACTGGCTTGTCCGCTCCCGTCTTTCGGGACGGAGCGGACGCCACAGGTCCCCCACGGCTTCTGGTTTGCCAGCCCTTTCCTTGCTGCATTTCGCTGACAAGTACTCTGCCCGGGCTGGCGAAACCGTATCCTTCACTGCATTGATCCATAACGCTTCACAGGGGCCTGTCGCAGCAGTGGAGCTTATTTCGCGTTCATTGACCAACGCCAACGTTGAACAGTTGGCGTTCGATTCCCAGCCCGGCCCTGAGCGAATGACCATTCCATATCTCGGATCTGGCGAAAGCGTGAGCTTGGACTTTGGCTATATCGTCCGCCAATCCGATGTTCTCCATGGCGGCGAGATCGTCAGCGCCATGGAAATACGATTCGCAACGGATTGCGGATGGGCCTGGGACACATGCGAGGCCGTGGTCAACATGCGCGGTTCCCATCGCGGTAGTTGGCTGCAAGGCCCGGAGCAGACAGCCTCCAGTGATCTGTGAGTGATCGTCATAATTTTGTCCTGGTTGCCTGATTCCGCATGGAAGCGCCGCAATCTTCAGTCCGCGCCTCCTTAGCGTGTTTGAATGTTCGGGCCGGACTCGTCTCGATATCCGTGGTGAAGTACTTGCCGCGGGTTCAAATGGTAGTGGGCGGAGAGTTAGGAGTCTTCAGTGTTCCAGGAAGAAATACGCCGGGCACTAGGCTTTGCTAAACGTGGGGTTAGCGTGCGAATTGTTGGTCGCGCTGGAAGCGGGCGGTCGACTGCAATCCGCGAAATCATCACGGAGCTGGAAAAGACCGGCGCCGAGGTTTACAGCCTGTTTGGAGCCCGCCTTCTCCAACAGACGCCGCTCGCCGGAATCGCTTCCCTTGGCCTGGATATGCGAGGGCGCCATACGGGCCCTTTGGGCATGGCTGACGTTCTCGCCGAACAACTTTCGCAACGCGGATCAAGGATCATTGTGGTCGACGATATCGACCTGCTTGATAATGAGTCCCTCGCTGTCCTGGACATCGCGCAAAGACGGTCCCAGAGGCCGATGATCATGTCGATGGACGATTCGCCCATTTATCCGAGGACCTCCGTGCTCGTCCCGGAACGATGGCCGGAAGCACAAGTCCGGCTCCCATCACTCCGCTACGACCAAGTCAATCAGCTTATCGCCGAAACACTTTCTGCCCCCGCGGACGTCGATGTCACCGCCCACATCCTGATGAAGTCCGCGGGCAACCCCAGGTTGGTGGTAAGGATCGCCCAAAGCGGCGTCCTCAACAAGCTGCTAACGCTCTGCGAGGGAGAGTGGCGAATGACCGGCCATACCCTTTGGAACGAGGATCTCCGCGGAACGGCCGAAGCACTCCTCCAAGGCCTCGAACCCGACGAGCTTCTCGCGCTAGACGCATTGTCGATGCTAGGCACCCGGTCGGTGGCTTCCTTACATTCGATCGTTGCCACAACAATGCTCGACAGGCTCGAAGGGCGTGGTCTGGTCGCTGTGTCCGAAAACATCGACGGAGAGCTCTGCGTGGCCTCAAATCCGCCCCTCCTGGTTGATTACTTTCGTGATAATCACGTTTTGTACTCTCGTCGGGTACTGGTCAAACGGATCGAAAACGTTGCCGAGGCGCTCGCGCCCGCCCCCGGGAATGGGCGATTCATGACGCCCTCCGTTGCTGCCGCCGTCGGGCAGCTGAGGGAAGAATCAGGAGCGGGGGGCACGCTGGCTGCCCGTCACTTCCAAGAACAGCTGCGCGTGCGGGAGGAAGCCCATTACGAACAGTGGGAGGCGGACCCAAGCATGGCCAACTCGGCCGCGTTCCTCAAGTTCTACTGGGGCGGTCCCATAGACCCGGAGCGGATCGAACACGTCTTTGCCCACACCGTCATGGTCAACGGCAAAGCGGAGGACTCCCTTTTCTTCACTATGACGCGGGCGCTCTGGGCAATCACTCGCGGTGATGACGTAGCAGCAGCTCAAGGTATGCTCTCCGAACTTGCTGCACTCAGTCCCCAGCAGGAGGCCGAGGCCGAGGGTTTCGGCCTGTTCCTCGCCGCCTCGTATGACCGAATGCCGGCAAACCTGGGCGAGATCCTGGACAGCTACGGAAACGCGCATCCGCAGAGTGGGGTCCTGACCGTGGTACGGGCCATATTGGAGGTCTACCGCTTCGATGGACTGGCAGCACTCAAGGCACTGGAGTCAACTGATGATTTCGGTTTGGCGTCGGGCATCGAGCCATTCGTCCGGGGACTGGCCCTGCTTGTCGCGGGGCGCTTAGACGAGGCTTTGGTGTTCTCCCTGAACAGACGCATCGAGGCCCGCCGCGGCCTTGACCGGTTCGGCTTCGTCGCGAACAGCTACGTGGCCGCGCTGGCGCTTACACAATCGGGGTTCGGCCAGCATGCCGATCTGATGATGAGCAGCGTGTTCGCGCTCGGCCGCCCAGGATTCCTCGCGAGTGCCTGCATGACGCCATGCTTCGACTTGTGGGACTCCGGGCTTTGATGGACGAAGAGAAAGAGCCCGCCTCGGTGGGTGCCCAAGCCAGGACGCATGTAGCCGATATCGGCCCTCTTCCGGGGACCGGCAAGGGCGTTTTTGACCTCTTTGCCCAGCGGTACGACGATCCGCAGTCGTTTGACGCGAGTGCCATTACCCTCATCGACGCCCAATTGGATCGCGGCTTCCTCACGGAAGCGCCTACACTTCGGTTTTCATCATGTGCCTGCTTCCGAGCCGTGAGGTCCTTGAGAGGGCGGAACACGTCTTTCGGAACTCGAAGGTCACATCCCACAACCAGTTTTTGGCCATAGCCGAAGCAGTGGTAGACGATGACCACGGGCTGCTCAAGGTCCTCTTGGACAAATACCGGCCGGATGCTGATCTGCACGCTGTCCGGTTGCTGCTCAAAGGCGCATCCAAGCGTCGTCTTTTGGAACGGGTCAGGACGGCGGCTGCTGCTATGCAGCAGGCAGAACGGCTTTTCGACGGCAGGTTTCCGATGGCAGGCGAACACCTCAGCCTCAATATTGGTCATGAACTGTCGCCGACCTTGTCGGTCCGGGAGACCGAAGTCGCAATACTTGCCGGCAGTCAAACAAACATCGAGATTTCTGCCCGGCTCGCGATTAGCCTGCGCACGGTCGAGAACCACATCTCGAGGGCGCTGAAGAAGACAGGCATGACCACCCGTCAAGCCTTGTACCGCTACGTGCAAGGCTCGATTCGTGAGTGACCAGCCACCCGGCGTCGACGTCTCCGAAGTGACGGTCCGTGCTACTGGACAGGAATTCTGAAACTCAGGGTGAAGGACTCGGCGTGGGCGTCCCGACCATGGACGCAGGTGGCGCCGGGAAGGCTGTAGCCGGATACAGCCCGGCGACCTGCGTCATGTAGTTGGCCCATTGCGGCCCGGCCAGCATGTAGCCGTCGATGGCGGTGTAGAACTTGCCGTTGATGGTGACGTTCTGTCCGGCCCGGCTCTGTCCTGCCATCGTGTCGCCGAAGAAGGACGCCGTCGCGAGCCCGGTGGTGTATCCGACCACCCAGGTAGAGCCATTGCTGTTGTTCGTTCCCGTTTTTGCTGCGGTAGGGAACAAGGCCTGGACTTTCGGTTGAATGTAGATACCGGATCCCCGTTTCAGGACGTCTTGGAGAACCGAGTTGACGCCGCGGGCAACGTCGGGCTTGATGGCCGGGCGGCAGGAACTGGCTTGGGCCGGCAGCTTCCCGCCGGATGGATCCGTGATGCCCACAATCGCGATCGGCCCGCAGTACGTGCCGTCATTGGCGAAAGTGGCAAAGGCATCGGCCATCACGAGTGGGGACACCTCGGTGCCGCCGAGGAGATTGCCCAATTGGTGCATATTCACGGGCGCGTTGTCCACACCACTGTGGAGACCCACCGCATCCACCACTTTCTGGATGCCGCAGAAGTCCAGTTGGCTCGCCTCGGCAAAAGTTGCGGTGTTGATGGAGTTGTAGAGCCCGTAGTTGACGGGCATCGGGCGGTAGTAGCCCTCGTCGTTGTTGCGGAGATCGTCAGCCGTGCCAAGGCCCGCGATTTTCTGGGCCGTGCTGTAGCCGCCGAGTACCTTCCCGCAGCTGTCCCTCCAAGGGAATCCGAGCGGATAGACCCTCCGCGACGCGTCCACCACCGTGGTCAAGGACTTGCCCTCATTGAGCCACTCCGTGAAAGTGAATGGCTTCATTGCGGAACCTGGCTGGAAGCCCCCGGCTCCGTTGAGGTCATTGCCGTTGGCGTCAACGGAATCAACGTTGAAGTTGAGTTGGGTATCGAATTTGCCGGGCTCGGCCAGGAACACCGTGTTCTGTGCCATGGCCAGGATCTTGCCCGTGCCGGGCTGCACCGAGACCAGGGAGGCGCCCCATTTGTCCGGGTTCGCTCCTGCCGTGGCATCGACCTGCTGCTGGGCCACCGCCTGCAAGCGGCTGTCCAAGGTGGTGCTGATCGTCAGGCCGCCGCGATACAGGAGCTCTTCCCGGTCAGCCACGGTGGCACCGTATGCAGGGTCGTTGAGGATCAGGTGGGAGATATAGTCGCAGAAGTACACTGCCATGTCCGCAGCCGCGCAGCCCTGCTTCCCCGGCGTGATGTTGAGCTTGAGGGGAGTGGCCACCGCGGCCGCGTAGGCTGCCTGCTGGATCTTGTGCTGGGCGAGCATATCGGCCAGCACCAGGTTGCGCCGTTTGATGGAGTTGTCCGGATGGACGGACGGGTCGTAGTAGCTGGGGCTGTTGACCAGGCCAGCGAGCAGGGCCGCCTGCGGAAGGCTCAGGTCCTTCGCGGAAACGCTGAAGAAATGCTCCGCCGCGGCTTCGATGCCGTACGCGTCCCGGTTGAAGAACACGATATTGAGGTAGCCCTCCAGGATCTGGTCCTTCGTGAACTTCTTCTCGAGTTCGACGGCGAGTTTCATCTCCCGCACCTTGTCACCCAGGGTTTTCTGGCCGCTCAGCACCACTTGCCCGGTCTGGCCTGCCGCCAAACGGGACTCGTTGAGTACGTTGGTCACGTACTGCTGGGTCAGGGTCGACGCACCCTCGTTGGTACCCTTGGTGAAATTCGAGGCCAATGCCCTGAGGATCCCCTGGGGATCGATGCCGCCGTGCTCGTAGAAGCGGTTGTCCTCGACGGCTACAATCGCTTCCTTGATGTACGGCGACATCTGGTCCAGGCTGACCCGGACACGGTTCTCCGCATAAAAGGTGGCGATCGTCTTTCCGTCTGCGCTGAGCACTTTGGTGGACTGCGACGGCGAATTGACCACCAGATCACCCGGGAGGTTGTCGAAGTACTGGATCGAACCACTGACAGCCATCCCGGCCGACGCCACGCCGGGGACTACTAGCCCGGCGGCCAAGACGCCACAAACAGCACTCACCAGGAAGAATCCGAAGATCCTTCGCAGGACCCTGGCCAAACCATTTTTCGGGTTGTTTTTCCGAGCCATTTTTCCAGCTATCAACCGTGCGTCTTTTCAGATTACGCCGCCATTCCACCCGTCACATAGGCTCCCGAATCCGTGGCGACACGCCCCCCTTGGTTATGTTCGTCACTTCGCCCGCGCGCTGGCCGTGTCCGGCGTTTTTCCGGATGCATACTGAAGTTATTCGGGCGCGGTGATGGAAGGCAGGTGGCAGCCGGTGGAGACGCTGATGGCTGTTGTGAGGAGCGAGTATTTTCCGGCGGGAGCAGTGCTCGTGGGAGTGGTTTTGTTCTGGACAATCGGCTTGCTCGGCGGCCTCTCCTGGTTGAGCGGAGCGCAGCAGCCCTTGGCCATCCTGACGTGGATGATCTTCATCTACGGCGTGGTCGTGCTGTCTCCCCTCGCCGGAATCTGGGCCGCAGTGGACCTTGCCCGCCGTTGGCTGCGGAACCGCCAGGCCCGCCGGCAACAGCTCGGAACGGCCGACGTCGAGTCCCTCTAAGCGTGGGCCCGGTAAGCGATAGCCTGAGGCTAGCGCCTGCCCAGGATCTGACTGCACGGAACGAGGACCTACCATGATCACACGCGTCGACGTCGATGAAGCTGCCGCCCGGATTGCGGGGAGGGTCCGCCGCACGCCCGTTTTCGAGGCGGATGCCGGGACGGTGCCAGGGCAATTGTGGTTCAAATGCGAGTTCATGCAGCACACCGGGACGTTCAAGGCGAGGGGTGCCTTCAACCGCGTGCTTGCCGCCCGGGAGCGCGGCGAGCTGAAGGACAATGTTGGAATCGTCGTCGCCTCGGGAGGCAACGCAGGGCTTGCGAATGCCTACGCCGCGGCGCAACTCGGAGTGCCCGCAACCGTTTTTGTCCCCGAAACCGCACCTGCCGTGAAGGTCAAGAAGCTCAAGGCCAGCGGAGCCTCGGTGGTCCAGCGCGGCAGCGAATACGCCGAAGCGTTTGAGGCCGCCCTGGACTACGCCGCGGAAACCGGCGCAGTCTACTGCCATGCCTACGACCAAGCCGAAATCGCCGCCGGCGCCGGCACTGTCGGCTCGGAGCTGCTGGAACAGCTGGGAGAGGTGGACACCGTTGTAGTGGCCGTTGGAGGCGGCGGGCTCATGGCAGGAATCGCGGCCGCCGTCGAAGGTCACGCCAGGGTTGTCGGAGTCGAGCCGGACAACGCTCCCACCCTCTATTCGGCCCTCGCTGCAGGGGAACCTGTTGATGTGGCCGTCTCCGGGATCGCCGCGGATTCCCTGGGTGCCCGGCAGATCGGCAGGATCGGTTTCGACGTGGCCGTCCGCACAGGCGTCCGGACGGTCCTGGTGTCCGACGACGACATCGCCGCGGCGCGCTCACTGCTCTGGGAGCAGTACCGGATTGTCGTGGAACATGGCGCAGCCGCCGCTTTCGCGGCCGTGAACTCCGGAGCGTATGTTCCGGCAGCAGGGGAACGGGTGGCCGTGATCCTGTGCGGTGCCAACACCGACCCCGCGACGGTCTGAAGCAGGCTGCCTTGGCCCTGCCGCGAGGGCTCCACAGTTGCTAAGCTCGAGCCACAATGCCGGGGCACGCAAACCGCTTCACGAACGGACAGTATCATGACGCGATTGATCATCATGGGCCCTCCTGGCTCGGGCAAAGGTACCCAGGCTGAGCACATCGCCGGTCATTTCGGCATACCTGCCATTTCCACGGGAGACATCTTCCGCGCGCACGTCGGCGGCAAGACGGAACTCGGAGCCGAGGCCAGCAAGTACATGGACAGCGGCGAATTCGTGCCGGATCACGTCACCAACGCCATGATCCGCCAGAGGCTTGGCAACACCGACGTCCTGGCAGGATTTCTCCTTGACGGATATCCCCGCACGACGGCGCAGATCGAGGCTTTGGACGGCATTCTGGCCGGCAACCGGCAGCAGCTGGATGCCGTCGTCGAACTGGCAGTCGACGACGACGAGCTCGTTGCGCGAATGCTCCGCAGGGCGCAGGAGCAGGGCCGAAGCGATGACACGGCGCCGGTGATCCGGCGTCGCCTGGAGCTCTACCGCAACGAGACACAGGCGGTGGTCGAGCGGTACTCCGAGCGTGGGATAGTCCTCGCCGTGGATGGCTCCGGCCTGCGGGAAGAGATCACGGCCAAGGCCATAGCCGCCATTGAATCAGCACTAGGAAAGGGACAGTGAACGGTCAACCGCCTACCGGCCAAAGAATCGAAGACTATGCGATGATCGGGGACCTGCACACCGCAGCCCTGGTCAGCACGGCGGGCTCCATAGACTGGCTGTGCCTCCCGCGCTTCGATTCGCCGGCGTGCTTCGCCGCGCTCCTGGATTCCCCCCAAGCGGGGCGTTGGCTCTTGGCACCTGAAGCCGGGGGAATTTGCACGCGCCGCCAGTACCGGGACGGGACCCTCATCCTGGAAACAGAGTGGGAAACCAAAGAAGGGCACGTCCGGGTCATCGATTTCATGCCGCCGCGCGACGCCGTCGCGGACATCGTGCGCGTGGTGGAAGGGATCCGCGGGACGGTCAAGATGCGCGGGGAGCTGATCCTGAGGTTCGACTATGGGCACGTGGTGCCCTGGGTCCGCCGCGACAGGCACGGCCTCCGCGCGGTTGCCGGTCCGGACTCCGTCTACCTCAAGACCCCTGCGCCGTTGGTAGGCAAGGACTTCACCACGGTCAGCGAGTTCACCGTGAACGCGGGTGACCACGTGCCCTTCGTCCTGACGTGGGCGCCCAGCCACGAACGGCGGCCCCGCACCGTCGAGGCGGATATCGCCCTCGAAGACACCTCGGCATTCTGGACGGATTGGTCCAAGCGTTGCAACGTCCGGGGGCCTTACCGGAAAGCCGTCCAGCGTTCCTTGATCACGCTGAAGGCCCTCACCTATGCGCCAACCGGGGGCATCGTTGCCGCCGCCACTACTTCGCTCCCCGAACAGATCGGCGGACCGCGGAACTGGGACTACCGCTATTGCTGGCTGCGTGATGCCACGTTGACCCTTCAAGCCTTCCTGGCCGCGGGCTACACCGAGGAGGCCAGCGCGTGGCGGGATTGGCTACTCCGCGCAGTGGCAGGCGACCCGGCCGACCTCCAAATCATGTACAGCCTGCACGGTCGCCGTCGGTTGCCCGAGACGGAGCTGACGTGGCTTTCCGGATACCAGGGTTCGAAACCGGTGCGCATCGGGAATGCGGCAGCGGAGCAGCTCCAGCTGGACGTCTGGGGAGAAGTCCTGGACTGCCTGTCCCTGACCCGGGCATCGCTGATGACCGTCGGCGATGAGTCCTGGGCCATCCAGACCGCCCTCATGCGCCACCTTGAGAGCACGTGGGACAAGCCGGACAACGGGCTCTGGGAAGTACGCGGCCCGCGGCGCCACTTCGTGCATTCAAAGGTGATGGCCTGGGTTGCGGCGGACCGCATGGTCCGCGGAATCCGTGAATCCGGGATGCCCGGTCCGCTGGATCGCTGGGAGGCTTTGCGGGACACCATCCACGACGAAGTCATGACCCACGGATTCGACGCGGAGCGCAACACGTTCGTCCAGTCCTACGGGAGCAAGGAGCTGGACGCGAGCCTTCTCCTCATCCCCAAGGTGGGCTTCCTGCCGCACGACGATCCGCGCGTAATCGGCACCATTGACGCCATCCAGCGTGAGCTGACCGAAGACGGCTTTGTGCTGCGCTACCGCCCGCAAGACAGCAACGACGGACTGCCGGGCGGGGAGGGCGTCTTCCTTGCGTGTTCCTTCTGGATGGTGGACGCACTCTTGGGCGCCGGGCGCCGGGCAGAGGCGACAGCCCTCTTCGAGAGGCTCCTGGCCCTGCGCAATGACGTGGGCCTGTTGAGCGAAGAATGGGACGCACACGCGGGCCGGCAACTTGGCAATACTCCCCAGGCCTTCAGCCATTTCGGTTTGGTGCTCAGCGCCTTGCAACTTCACCACGGCAAAGCGCACCACAGCAATGTCCCGATCGGCGGGGTCCCGGCGTCGGGCTCTCCTGCAGAGGCACCAGAACCGTCGTCGGCCTCAGGAGCGGTTTCGCCCTGACGTTCCGGAGCGCTTGGGCCATCGGAAGATCCGGCCTGCCAAGGCCAGGCCCGCTCCGAGATTGAGCGTTGGCAGGTAGGCCCGTGCCACTGCGGTCCCAACGGCGGGCAGGGAAGCGGCGTCGGGGTAGAGCATGTAGAGCGGCTCGTATCGCGGCCGGAATTTTGCTTTGAATGCCAAGAGGGACCGGAATCCGTAGACCGGTTCCAATGTCGCCCCCAACCAGTCGAGCAGGCGGTCGAGGTTGCCGGGAGGGCGGGATCGCGGCTTCGGGCGTGGCATCTCGGAAGGGTCCTCTTCGGCCCGAGCCAGGGGCGCACCGGAGAGGCTCACGAATTCGCATCCTTCATCCTTGAGGCTGAGGGCCGCGGACGCGATGAGGAATTCGATGCTGGCCCGGAAGCCGCCGCTACGGCGACGCATGAAATCGAGGGTCCAGCCGACGATGTGACCGTTGCGGTATACAGGCAGCCAAGAGGTGACTGCGTGGACCGTGTGGCGTTTGTCGATTGCAAGGAGGCAGCGCACCTCCGGATCGTCGAGTTCGTCGAGGCTGCCCAAGGTAAAGCCCATTTCGGGCATGTTCCTGTCTGCCACCCATTCTTCGGAGATTTCCTCGATCTGGACCTGGACCGAGAAGGGAGCCGAGGCGTAGCTTGTCCATTCGTAGCGGATGCCCGCCTTCGATGCGTTGTTCAACGCCGTACGGATGTCCTGGAACTTCTTTCCCTTGAAGGAGACCGAATGCAATGGCAGGACCGTTTCCTGGGCTACCTGCGCAGAGCTCCATCCGGCGGAATCCGCATGGTCGCGCAACTCTTGGGGCACCGAGTAGAAACATGGCGTCCACCCGTTGCCCCTGCAATAACGGGCAAACTCTTCGAAGACGGCGGTTTTCTCGGAGGTGGGTCCCACCGGGCCGCCGAGCGTGAGCGCGACCCCCGTGCTTACGCGGTAGGCAACGAAGGACTGCCCGGAAGGGGAGAACCAGTACATGTTTCCCGGCCACGTGGTCATCCAGGACAGTGAGCTTCCCTCCCACGTCTTGATGACTTTCCGGGCACGCTCCGTACTGGCGTCGTGCCGGGTGTGGGCCTGGTGGAGGAAGGTCCTGAAGATCAGGACACCGGCGACCGCCCAAAAGACGACGCCGACGCCCTCGTACACGAGAACGGCGGCCGTGCCTTGGGGGAAGATCGCCGGGGGAACATCCAGGACGAAGCCCAGCGGAAGGAAGCGGTCCGGGACATCCGCCAGTAGTTCCGGTAGTCCCGGAACGGGGGAGAAGTCCTGGGCGAGCAAGAGGCCGGCGCCGACATAGACGGCACTGAGCACGGCAGCCATCGCAAGTACACGGACCGCGAGGCGCCGGTAGGTCCCTTTAGGGGCCTGGACATGAAACAAGCGCCGGGTCGCGAGCAGAATGATGGTCAGCGCAAGGGGCAGGAGCAGCGGCAAGGCAAAAGTGAACGGCTGCGAGGAAGCCGATCCTTCGATTGCGACAATCCCCTCGCTGGCGCCGGTGTCTGAAGTAGTCTGCTGCAAGACTCCGGCGAGTGCGATTCCGGCGAGAACGGAAAGCCCCACCTGGATCAAAAGGGTCCCCACCCAGGCAAAGCGCCGTCCGCGGCGCAGGCCCTCCGCAAGCAGCAGCAAGAGGAAAGACGGAAGGATGGCCATGAAGATTCCACCGGCCCCGGCACGTAATTGCAACTGCGCGACCGCACAGTCCTTCGCTTGCGCCGGATCGGAGCAGACGTTCTGGAGTGCTTGGGGATCGACAGGCTGGATGTTGGTGAACAGGAAACGCAGGATGGACAACGGCCCCACCGCATGCGGGATGAGGCCGGCGACTACCGGACCGATCGCCGATGCGGCAAGGAGAAGCGAAAGGAGCACCCGGCCTTCGTGCCGGGAACTGACCGGGCGTGCAAACCGCGGCCGGCGGCCCATGAGCAGGGGCCCGAGAACCGTGCCCGCGGTTGCGGCGCCGAGCCTGACCAAGTCCGCAAACCCTCCGCTGTAGAGGGCCAGGAGGAGCAACAAGGCGAAGACGACAAGCCGGATCCGGCGCCTCCACAGGGTTGCCATGGACGCAGTACCCGCCATGGCGGTACCGATGATGAACGCACTCGGACCCACGAAGAGGTGGCTGCCTATCTCGCTGTCCAGTTACCGAGCAAGCCTTGGGCCAAGGCAAGGAATCCCAGGGCAATGCCCACGCCCAGAATCTGGCTGGAGACCGCAGCGATTGCGTACGCCCGCTGTCCCATCCGGCGTTCCAGCGGGAGGCCCAGCAGCAGCACCAAAGCAGTTTCCAGCACATAGCCCGTCAGGTCCCTGGCCCAGAAGGCGGACGTCGCCGCGGCCCACCAGTGATCAGGTACGGAGCGAGGCGTCAGTGCGAAATTGAGCCGCAATTGAGCGTCCGGCCCCGTGGCGAGGCTGGAGGTCAGCGCTCCCAATCCCCAGAAAACGATGACAAATCCCAACGTGAGCTGCGCTGAGCGCAGTCTTTCCGTCCATGATCGCCGCGAACGGACATCGGGGACGGAGCGGGTTTCCGGCTCGGGCGCCGGTGCGTGCACGTGGTTCCTATCTGTGCGTCGGAATGATGGGGGTGCGAAATGAAATTCTTCCACACCGGCCATCCGGCGAGGATAATTCCCACCTCGCCGTGACCTTCCCCGTCCCGATCCAATAGACTCCGACGTAGGCAGGCTGTCGGCTCGTTCCGCCACCGGTCTATGAGCAATGGAAAGTTGCTTTTACAGCGCTAAAACGAACAGAAAGCAAGCCCGGGACAGGCCGATGCACAAATCTCGCATATTCCGCTCCGCCGCAGCCGTGATCGCCGCCGGAGTACTTTTGGCAGGCTGTTCGCAGGCGCCTGCTGAACCGGGCGACTCATCCAGCGGCAGGCAGACAGCGGCACCCGTTGCACCCTCGGGTAGTCCAGCCGCAGCGGGCCAGAGTCCCAAGAAACCTGAGTCCGGACAAGATCCGTCAAAGCTTCCCGTGGGGTCCTTGTACAAGAACCCCAGCAACAACCGGAACGAAATCATCCTCGCGGACGTCCGGCACACCGCCGTCCTCATCGGGGACTCCCAGTCTGAGCCCATGGGCTCATGGCCGCGGGGGGCTTTGGGCTCGCTTGGTTACAAGGTGTACTCCGTGGCCCGGGGCGGTACAGGATACGTCGCCGCGACGAGCAGCAGCGGAAACTATATCGATGCGCTGCAGCGCGGAGACTGGGTGCTGCCCTACGGGACGCCGCCGCTGATCGTTGTCGAAGGTGGAGGCAACGATGCCTCCCACAACGCCAGCGACGAGCAGATCACGGCCAACGCCAACAGGCTCCTCGCCGCCCTCAAAAAGAGGTACCCGCAGGCGAAGCTCGTGATGATCGGAACCCTTGCCAGGGGTGCCAACGCGGGCGGGGGGCGCCGCACCGAGGTTGACGCGTTGCTGGGCAATATTGCGGCCAAGGCCGGTGCTCCGTTCTTTAGCGTCGGGGACTGGATCAGCAAATACCAGGTTGCCGGGGACTTGGTGGACGGCGTCCACCTGAACGCTGCCGGGCACGCCAAACTCACCGGTGTACTCGCGGCGGACATGGCCGCAGCGGGACTTAGCCTGCAGCCGGGCCCGAGGAGTGCATCATAAGAGTTGCGGCCACCGGAGGAAGCCGGAAACTGCTTCCGGCTGGTGTCCGGACCGGACCGAGGTCTGGCAGAACGTCGCGAGCCGGAGAACAATTGATCTATGGTCAGCTATTCAGCCCTTGAAGACGCGTCCAGCAAGAATCCGCATGACTGGGGCCGGGCGATGGCAACGGCGATGACAAAGCTCCTGGATGCGGCGCGCATTGACGGACGGCATTTTGAACACGAGTTCCTCTATGGCGAGGAACTGCGCTTGAGGATCGACGAGAACAACGACGGAGCCACGGTCAAGCTCACGTGGACGCCCGCCGACCAGGAACCCGAACAGGAGAAGTCTCCGGCCTGAGTGATTCCCTTCGCCGGATTGGCTCTGGCGCCAAGCACAGTGCTCACGATCGAGAACGTGGTTACTCCGCACTCCCATTGCTTCCGAGCAGGCTACGGGTCAGGGCCTCGCCGTCGGCCATGAGCTGTCCCACCGCGGTGCCCAGGTGCGGGTCTCCGGGAGTCTCGTCTGCCAGCGCGGCGGCGACCACCGAGCGTCGGATCAGCTC
>NZ_DF952474.1:117083-120721 GCF_001263615.2 Arthrobacter sp. Hiyo1
AACGACGCCGTGGTGCCGGCGGTCCGGCCGGCCGCGGCTTCGATCGCCGAGGCGGAGAACGCGATTCCGTTGGAATACAGCCGCAGAAGTTCCACCCGCTCGTGCTTGGACGGAAGCGGGATTTCCACTGCCAGGTCCACGCGTCCTGGCCGCTGGACGAGGGCCCGTTCCAAAAGTTCCACCCGGTTGGTGGTCAGAACGAACGCGACGTCGGCGTCGTTGTCCAGCCCGTCCATGGCGTCGAGTACCTCGAAGAGCAACGGTTTGGGCCCGTGGCCGAAGCTGCGGTCCTCGGCGATCAGATCGCAATCCTCCAACACCACGATGGACGGCGCCAAGCCCGCGCGATCTTGGCCGCCTCGGAAATTCTGGCGAGTGAGCCGCCCGAGAGGAGCACCGCCGTCGCACCTTCGCTTTGGCTCAGCAGGTACCGGACCGTGTGCGTCTTGCCCGTCCCGGGCGGTCCATAGAGTAGGAGGCCGCGTTTGAGATGCTGACCGTGTGCCGCAAGGATGTCCGCTTGCCGTGCGATGCCAAGGGTGTGGCTCTCCACCTTGCTGAGGAGCCCGTCCGGAAGGACCACGTCACTGTTGGCGAGCTGCGGCCGCCGGATGAAGGTCACTCCGCTGATGCCCGGCCCGTAGTCGCTGGCGGAGAGCGAGATGACTTGGCCTTTGAAAACGCTCTTGTGCTCCATTTCGCGCCGCACCTCGGCCAGGAACCTCGACGCGACGGCAGGGTGGGTGGCCAGGACTTCGAGCGACGCAGTCTGCCGGCCACGCTCGATCTTGGCACCACGTTGGAGGACCGCTATGGGTGATCCGGCGTAGCTGAAGAGCCAGAGCCCCAGCGCAACGGCCTGGCGCTGTTGGTCCGGACCGGTGGCCAGGTTGCTGTAGTCCGGCTGGCTGAGGGGAAACCTCGGGTAGCTGCGGGATTGCTGCAACATGTCGCTGAAAGACATGTGGTGGCGCTGATCGCCGCCGCCGATTCCTACCAGCCGCCGGTCGGGGTCGCGGCCGGCCAGCCCTTCCATCACGATGTCCACATCCACCAGACGGTGCTGCGGGATCTCCTCCGTCACGACGGACAGTTCATGGGCGGGAACCGCGAGGTGCCCGGTCAGTGCCTGTAGAAGTTGTTCGCCGTCGTCGCCATGGTCAAAGCCAAGCTGGGAGAGCCTTGTCAGTGTTCCGAAGTCCTCGATGAATTTCCCCAATTTTTCATCCATGCACAGACCCTAGCAGGATGCGTCGTGACTCAGCACAGCCCGTTCATCGTGGCGATGGCCACCTGCCGGAGCTGCTCGAACTCCGCTTGGCCGCTGCCATCCGTCGATTCAATGTGTTTGTCCGTGTCGGATGGATAGGCGAAGCTCATGGCTATCTGGCGGCTCCCGTCGCTCGTGGACAGCGCGATGCTCGCAAACCAGGTGCTGCCGCCGTAGCCGTAGTAAAAGCCGTTCGTGCATTCGTCATTCCAACGCTGCAGCCCGAGCCCGTGGTTCTCCTGCCATAGGGTTTGCATGTCGCGGAGGATGATCGCCGTGAGTAGCCTGCCCTGCATGAGCGCTGCGTAGAACGTGTTGATATCGCCCACCGTGGAGATGACGCCCTCTGCGGGGGAACCGACGAGATACTCCGGCTGCGAGGCGTTGACGCGCTCGCCGTCGATGAATTCATAGCTCTGGATCATGTCGCGCGCATCCCGGTCAGGTTCAGATGCCAGCGAGGTGTGGCTCATTCCCAGCGGCACGAAGATATCTGACTTCAGGACATCGCCGATCGGCCGGCCGCGGAGCTTCTGCACTATCGCGGCCAGGGCGAAGTAGTTCGCATCCGAGAAGCGGAACAGCTGGAAGTTCGCGTGCGTCCACGGCACGGTCCCGGCCATGCGGAGGTAGTCCTCGATGCTGAACCTCGTGTCGATGGCCCGCTTGGTCGGCATGGCCTTCAGGATGGCAACAGGCGCGTCGGGCAGGCCGGAGCTGTGGTTCAACAGGGAGCGGACTGTGACGGGGCCCGGCGGATGGACGAGCTGCCCGAATTCCGGGAAGTACTGAGTGACAGGGTCCTCGAGGCCCAGCTTTCCCTCCTGGACCAGCTTGAGCACCGAGACCGCCACCATGGACTGGGTGATGCCGCCGGCCTGGATCCGGTCGGTCACGGCCACCGGTTCGCCGGTCTCGACGTCTTGGGTGCCGTAGGCCTGGGACCATTCCCGGCCCCGGACTTTGATCTGGACGACGACGGCCGGCGCACCCCGGTTGAGCATTTCATGCGCGAAGAAATCCGCAACGGGGGATTCGGGTACTGCCCCTTGGGAATCGGACGACGAGGTACTCGCCGGGGGTTCAGCCGTCAGAGGGTAGGTGCATGAACCGGACGCCAGGATCAGAGCCAGGACGACGGCCATCCGCGCTCGCCGCGAAGTCCGGGATACGCGGGAAGTCTGAGAGGCCCGCGCCGCCTCCATGGCTGCCTCCTGAAGCTACGCTGCGGGGCAACGGGCCAGGCGCTCTTGCCCCCGTAGTTTCGATCGTCCTCTTCGGAAGCGAGGGGGTCAACGCCGAAAACGCGGGCGCGCCCCCAACCCCAACTAACTCGCAGTAGGTGTCGTTATGAGCGCTCATAACGACATTAACTGCGAGTCAGTTGGGAAAGGAGTGCCTTAGGTCAGCTTGACCTGACGGTTGACGTCCTTGTAAAGCAGGTAGCGGAACGGACCCGGGCCGCCGGCGTAGCAGGCCTGCGGGCAGAAGGCGCGCAGCCACATGAAGTCTCCCGCCTCCACTTCGACCCAGTCATTGTTGAGCAGGTACATGCCCTTGCCCTCCAGGACGTACAGGCCGTGTTCCATGACGTGGGTTTCCGGGAACGGGATGACCCCGCCGGGCTGGAACGTCACGATGTTCACGTGCATGTCGTGGGCTAGGTCGTTGGGGTCCGCGAAGCGTGTGGTTGCCCAGACGCCGTTGACGTCCGGCATTTCCCCGGCCTCAACTTCGTCGTCGCTCGTGACGAAGGACTTGGCTTCATAGCCCTCCAGGCGCTCGTAGGCCTTGCGGATCCAGTGGAAGGAGACGATGTCGTCCGAGACGTTCTCAAGGCCCCAGTTGGAACCGGCAGCGAGGTAGGCGTAGCCGCCCTCCTCGAGCTGGTGCAGTTCGCCGTCGAGGGTCAGGTTGACCTTGCCCTTGGTGACGAAGACGACGCCTTCGACGCCGGCCTCGAACTCTGCCTTGGGACCGCCGCCACCCGGGCCGATCTCAACGATCAGCTGGGAAAACGTGGTGGCGAATCCGGAGATCGGGCGGGCAATGATCCAGGAACGCGTGTTCGAGAAGCCCGGCAGGTTGCTGGTTACGATGTCGGTCAGCACGCCCTTGGGGATGACCGTGTAGGCCTCCGTGACGATTGCGCGTTCGGTGGTGAGGTGGGTCTGCGGCGGCAGGCCGCCCTGGGGATAGTAGTACTTGCCCATCATTGGATCCTTACTTGGAGGTGGTGTGTGCGAGCCGCGGATGCGCCAGTGCAGTCAGCCGGGGGAGTTCGACGCCGGCAAGCGCCAGCACTTCTTCGGAACCCACCGCTCCACACTGGACGCCGCGCAGGACGAAAGCGGCCAGGGCCCGGGCG
>NZ_DF952474.1:121040-121848 GCF_001263615.2 Arthrobacter sp. Hiyo1
GTTCGTCCATAACGCCGCCTTCGGTACGCTCCACGTAGTTGCGCAGGCGGGCCGCGGCGGCCGGCAGGCCCTCGCGGTAGAAGGCATACGTCGCAGCGAAACGGCTCGGCAACTGGGCAGCGTGCAGGTCCCAGCCCTGGTAGTAGCCGCGTTCAAGGGAGCGGCGGACCAAGCGGCCGTGCAGCTTCCACGCGTTTTCCACGTTGTCGCCCACCGGGATGATGTTGGTGGAGCCGTCGGAGAGCCGGATGCCCGTTCCCGCAACGGCCAGCTGCATGACTTCCTTCGCGAAATCCGCCACCGGGTGCTCCATGGACTGGTACTCCGCGGAGATCTGCAACGAAGCGGAGTAGTCGTAGGTGCCGTAATGCAATGCGCTGATGCGGCCCGGAACTGCGTGGGGAAGCCGGGCCACGGGGGAGGTCCCCTCCGGGCCGAGAATCAGTTGCGGCGTCTCTACCTGGACCTCGAAACGGAGCCGGCCCGCCGGAAGGGAATGGATCTCTTCCAGCCGGGAGACCGCGAAGTCCATTGCCTGTACCTGGGCCACAGTGGTGACCTTCGGCAGGGTCAGGATGAGGCCCTCGGGCAGCTCTCCTGCGGAGGCCAAAGTGGAGACGAACAGGTCCAGGGTCTTCAGGCCACGTGCCCGGGTGGGGGCCTCGAAACACTTGAACCGGATGCCGATGAACGGCGGCGCGGACCCCGCGGCAACGGCTTCGCTGACAGCCTGGGCAGCCGCCACGGCCGCGACGTCTTCTGCTTCGTCGCCCCGGTCGCCGTAGCCGTCCTCGAAGTCGAGGCGCAA
>NZ_DF952474.1:123121-124400 GCF_001263615.2 Arthrobacter sp. Hiyo1
ATTGCCTGGGCGCCCCATTCAGCCGACAGCGACGGCGTGAAACGGTCCGCCGGGACGTACGCCGTGTGCACGGGCTGGCGGGTGCCGTCGTCGCCGGGGTAATTGCGCTCCAGCAACTGGTCGGTGGCGGCCAGTTGGGAGTCGATCGCAGCAAGATCTGCCGCAGAGAAGGAGGGTGCGGCCATTCCTACACCAGCTCGTAGGCGGGAGTGGTGAGGAAGTCCGTGTAGTCCTCGGAGAGACAGATGTCCGCGATCAGGCGGCTCGCCGGCTCGTAGAACTTCTCGAAGGACTCGGCGTCGACCTCGCTGCGCAGGCGGTCGGTCTCTTCGCCGAGGATCCGGGTGACCAGCTCACGGGTGACCGTGTTGCCGGTGTCGGCCAGGACCGACTTGTTGCGGATCTGCTGCCACACCTGGGAACGGGAGATTTCCGCCGTGGCGGCGTCTTCCATGAGGTTGTGGATGGCAACGGCGCCGCTGCCCGAAAGCCACACCGCGGTGTACGCGACGGCGACGTAGAGGTTCAAGCGAAGCCCGGCCTCGGTCACGTGGCCACCGGCGGAGGAGATGTCCAGCAGCTGATCGGCGGTCACGGAGACCTCCGGGCGCTGCTTGTCCAGCTGGTTCGGCTTGTCGCCGAGCACGGAGTCGAACACTTCGCGGCACGTGGAGACGAGGTCCGGGTGGGCCACCCAGGAACCATCGAAACCGTCGTTCGCCTCGCGGGTCTTGTCCGCGCGGACCTTCTCGAAGGCCTGGGCTGTGACTTCGGGTTCGCGGCGGTTCGGGATGACGGCAGCCATGCCGCCCATGGCGAAGGCGCCGCGCTTGTGGCAGGTCTTGACCAGCAGTTCCGTATAGGCGCGCATGAACGGGGCCGTCATGACCACGGACGCGCGGTCCGGCAGGATGAAGGACTCGCCGGCGTCGCGGAAGTACTTCACGATGCTGAACAGGTAGTCCCAACGGCCGGCGTTCAGGCCGGACGCGTGGTCGCGCAGTTCGTAGAGGAACTCGTCCATTTCGAACGCGGCCGGAATGGTTTCGATCAGCATGGTGGCGCGTACGCTGCCCTGCGGGATGCCGAGGTAGTCCTGGGCGAAGACGAAGATGTCGTTCCACAGCCGGGCCTCGAGGTGGCTTTCCATCTTGGGCAGGTAGTAGTACGGGCCGTGGCCGTTGAGCAGGAGCTGCTTGGCGACGTGGAAGAAGTGCAGGCCGAAGTCCACCAGCGCGCCCACGGTCGGTTCGCCGTCGAGCAGCAGGTGCCGTTCGTC
>NZ_DF952474.1:124775-126113 GCF_001263615.2 Arthrobacter sp. Hiyo1
CACGGGTGCTTCGGCGACCTTCCAGTCGCCGTCGCGGATGTCCTGGGTTTCCGGCAGGAAGTCGAGGCGGCCGGTGCGGGCCACTTCTTCGCGCTTGGCGACGCGGGCCGCGAGGAGCTCGGTGCGGGTGCCCGCGAAACGGCGGTGCAGTTCCTCCACGAAGGCCAACGCCTTGGGAGTCAGGATCTCCTCGGCTCGTTCGATCGGCCGGGGGTCTGTGACTGTGAGAGCCATGGGGTGGTCCTTTCCTAGAGAGCGCGAGCGGCCTGCGTTTGCTGCTTCCGCGCGTTTGCTGCGTTTGCTGCATTTGCTACGGCTGCGGCGACGTCGGCTGCAACGTGGGGGTCGAAGACGCTGGGGATAATGTAGCTCGCATTCAGTTCATCATCTGCGACCCGGTTGGCGATAGCCTCTGCCGCGGCCACGAGCATTTCCGGGATGATGTCCGATGCTCCGGCGTCGAGCAGTCCGCGGAAGAAGCCCGGGAAGGCCAGCACGTTGTTGATCTGGTTGGGGAAGTCGCTCCGGCCGGTGGCCACCACCGCTGCGTGCTTGGACGCGATCACCGGGTCGATTTCCGGGGTGGGGTTGGCCATGGCGAACACGATCGCGTCCTCGGCCATCGAGGCGACCTGCTCTTCGCCGATCACGTGCGGAGCGCTGACGCCGATGAAAACGTCAGCACCCTTGAGGGCTTCGTGCAGCGTGCCGGAGAATCCGGCCTCGTTGGTGTTCGCGGCGATCCAGGAACGGTGCTCGTCGTCGTACTTTTCGCCCGAGTGGATAGCGCCGGAGCGGCCGGCGGCGACGATGTGCTGCGCGCCCTGCGCCTTGAGGAGCTGGATGATCGCAGAGCCGGCAGCGCCGACGCCGGAGACAACGATCTTGACCTCGGACAGCTTCTTGTCCACCACGCGCAACGCGTTGACGAGGGCCGCGAGGGTGACAATTGCCGTTCCGTGCTGGTCGTCGTGGAAGACGGGGATGTCCAGCTCGTCGCGGAGCCGCTTCTCGATTTCGAAGCAGCGCGGGGCTGCGATGTCTTCAAGGTTGATGCCGCCGTAGACCGGAGCCATGGCCTTGGCGATCATGATGATTTCTTCAGTGTCCTGGGTGTCCAGGCAGACCGGCCAGGCGTCGACGTTGGCGAACTGCTTGAACAGCGCGGCCTTGCCTTCCATGACAGGCAGTGCCGCGGCCGGGCCGATGTTGCCCAAGCCAAGGACGGCCGAACCGTCGGTGAGGACGGCGATGGTGTTCCGCTTGACCGTCAGGTTGCGGGCAGCTGCCGGGTCCTCGGCGATGGCGAGGCAAACGCGAGCGACGCCGGGAGTGTAG
>NZ_DF952474.1:126138-133807 GCF_001263615.2 Arthrobacter sp. Hiyo1
AGCTCGACGGCGCGGCGACGCGCAGGGTGATCGAATTTCCGGGGCTCGGGTTCGCCATTGAATTTCCTCCTCGTACAGGCCCATAGCGGGCCTCCGCTCAAACCGAATGTTTTCGTATTATGGATATTATTATCTACAAAGTGGAAACACAAGCCCTGATCGGCAGGCAAGCATTCCGGCGTCGCGTGCTGTATCTTGAGTGTTCTAAGCAATTCTTTTCACGATGCGGATAAGAGTTGTCGGATTCCGAGCCATAGGAGACAACGGAATGGCTGAAAAGCCCTCGGGAGGCGTGCAGTCCGTCGAGCGCGTCTTCGAACTGCTGGAACTCATCACCGACGCCGGCGGAGACGTCACGTTGAGCGAACTGTCGTCGTCGACAGACCTGCCGCTCCCCACCATCCACCGCCTGCTGCGCACTTTGGTGTCCCTCGGCTACATCCGGCAACTGCCCAATCGTCGCTACGCACTGGGCCCCCGGCTCATCCGGCTTGGCGAAGGCGCCAACAAGCAACTCGGAGCATTGGCCCGCCCCCAGCTGAAGTCCCTCGTGGACCGGCTCGGCGAAACGTCCAACATGGCCGTGCTGGATTCCGACATGGTCATCTACGTTGCCCAGGTTCCGTCCCTGCACTCCATGCGCATGTTCACCGAGGTGGGCCGCCGCGCCCATACGCACGACACCGGCGTCGGCAAGGCCATCCTGGCCCAGTTGGATGACGAAGTGGTCCGCGGGATCGTGGCCCGCACGGGCATGCCGACTCCCACGGCCAAGAGCATCGGGGACATCGATTCCCTGCTCGCCGATTTGAACCGGATCCGCGAACGCGGCTACTCGATCGACGAGGAAGAGCAGGAAATCGGCGTCCGTTGCTTCGCGATGGCTGTGCCCAATGCTCCGACGCCCACGGCTATTTCGGTTTCCGGACCGGTGTCCCGCGTGGACCAGCACTTCGCCGACCGCGCCGTGCCGCTCCTGCGCGAAGCCGCCCTCGCGATCTCTGCCGAGCTGAACCAGAACTAATCCGTCCCGGACGCTCGCTCACCTATGTGGGGTTTTTGGCGGACCCTCGCTCACCTATGTCGGGTTTCGGGCGGACGCTCGCTCACGGGGTGAGCGAGCGTCCTGGAATTTGGCCCTATAAGTGAGCGAGCGTCCGGCGGTTTCTGTTTGATGACGGCGGGCGCTCAGGCGAGGGCGCCGTCGTTCACTTCGACGCCGTTAGGCTCCAGGTTGATCATGGGGGATCGCTTTTCGAAGTACCAGAAGGTCAGCAGGCCCAAGGCACAACCGAGGAACCAGCTGTAGTTGCCGATCCAAGTTGCGTTGACTGTGGTGGCTCCGGAGTCAAGGAGCGCTTTGGGAATCAGGACCGAGGCGATCGACACTACGCCGCTGATGGCCACTGACTTGACCGCGTTGGGGTTGTAGCCGTTGCGGAACCAGTACTTGCCGCTTGGCTTCATCGTGTACATGTCCTCAACCCACACCTTCTGCTTTCCCACGAGGTAGTAGCCGGCGATGAGGATGCCGAAGAGCGGGCCGATGAGCGCCCCCAGAACGCCGAGCGTGTAGTGGATGGCGTCGTCGTTCGAGTACCAGTTCCACGGGGTCAGGATGACGGATCCGACGGCGGCGATCATGCCGCCCATGCGCCAACTGATTTTCTGCGGGCTCACGTTGGAGAAGTCGAACGCCGGCGAGATGAAGTTGGCCACGATATTGATGCCCACGGTCGCGATGACAAAGGTCAATCCGCCGAGCAGCACGGCGAACACCGAATCGATTTCCTGCACGGTCTTGACCGGGTCCGTGATGAGGTGCCCAAAACCGGGGTGGTGGCCGACGCCGTGATGACCGTGAGCAGCGAGAAGAACAGGAAGTTGACGGGCAAGCCCAGGAGATTGCCCTTCTTGACGGCCTTGAAGCTCTTGCCGTAACGCGCGAAGTCGCCGAAGTTGAGCATGGGGCCGGAGAAATACGACACCACCAAGGCGATCGCGGAGATCATGACCGGGATGGACGCAGCGAAGTCGAGCGGTTCGCCGGCGGAGAGGTTGAGGCTGATGTTGCTGACGCCGGCCTTGGATACCAAGTAGATGGCGAGAACCAACATGACAACGTAGACGGCCGGTCCGGCGAAGTCGATGAATTTGCGGATGCTTTCCATTCCGTTCCAGAACAACGCGGCCTGGGCTACCCAGAGGATTCCGTAGCAAATCCAACCCAGGGCAGAAAGGCCAAGGAAGCCGTACTGATGGACGTCGTACAACGGCTTCATGGCCGGGAAGAACTTCAGGAACACGATCACCAGGGCTTCGGAGGCCAGGAAAGTCTGCACTCCGTACCAGGCGACAGCGATGAGACCGCGGATGATGGCCGGGATGTTGGCACCTTTGACGCCGAAGACGGCCCGGTTGATCACGGGGTAGGGGACGCCGGTCTTCTGACTGGGCTTCGCCACGAGGTTGCAAAACACCTGGACAATCACGATGCCCACCAGCAGGGCCACCAACACTTGCCAGCTCGCCAGGCCGAGGGCAAAAAGGCTGCCCGCCGTCACATAGCCGCCGATGCTATGGACGTCCGACATCCAGAACGCGAACAGGTTGTAGCTGCTCCAGCGCTGGTTGTTCAGGGGCACCAGGTCTTCGTTGCTGAGCCGCGGGTCACGGCGTGCGGCGGCTTCATCAATCGGGTGGCCAAGTAGGGTGCCGGTCTTCTCTGGGGCGAGTTGTGCTTCGGCCATCGGTTCCTCGAATCAGGGTTTTCCACGACCGGGGCAGTCGTTTCACTGGTTCAATTCAATGGAACAGATGTTTCAGTTCAGTTTCCGGACCGCTAACTCTTCTTTACGCTTGGCGCCGGGCCCGGCGAGCGAGCCGAGCACGGCCGCCTTCGGACTACCGTCGCTCGATCTCTTCCAGTGAGTCGAACAGCCCGGTGATTTCCCGGACGCGATCCCTTCCTGAACGGCCCTTCGCCGCCAACACGCCGTTCGCGAGGACGCTCACGAGGCTCATGGCCGACGCATAGCTGTCAAAGGCGGCGCTGCCCTCCACAGGGCATTCGATCCAGACGGAGGCGTCGGCCGCCAGCCAGCGCGCGCTCGGGTCTCCGATCAAGATGGTGCTCGCGCCGGTGGCGGTAGCGGCTTCAGGACACGGTCGAAACGGTCGGGCCTGCGCCGGAATCCAAGCAGAACCACGACGTCGTTCCCGTCCAGTCCGGCGAGCTCCTCGCCCACGCTTTGGCCCGGCTGAGGGGCCAGAGCCACCGACGAACGGCACTGGAGAAGCTGCTGCCGGAAATGGAGGGCGACAGGGAAACTGTTGCGGAAACCGATCAGAAGGACATTCCGGGCCTCAGCCAGTTGTTGTGCCACCTTGAGGAGGCGATCGTCGTCGAGCGTATCGAAAAGGCGGTCCAGGTTCTGCTGCTCCTGTGCCAAATGCAGGGGGATCCCGCCGTCGGCCTCCTGCCTGGCGAGCGGCACTCCGCTGGACCTCAGGCTCCGGGTGTGTTCCTTGACCTCGTTGAAATCGGCGAATCCCAGGCGGCGGAAGAGCCTGCTCATGGTGGCCTTGGAAACGCCGCTTAGCTGGGCGAGCTCGGCCGCGTTGTAGACCGCAAGGTCGCCCAAGCGGTCCAGCAGGGTATCCGCGGCCTTTTGCTCCTGCGGCCCAAGCTCCGAGTAGTGTTGTTCGATTCGCTCATCGATCCTCATGAAACAACCGTCTCACGCGGACCCGTAACTAGCGCGAAATGGCAGGTGTTGCCCTTCTTGAGGAAGAGGGGCAACACCTGCCAGTTCGGCGCAGAAAGGCGCTTTAGAACCGTCAGTGCTCGACGGCGGTGGACGACGTGAGTGGCACTTCCTTGCCCTCGGCGTCGATCAGTTTGCCGTTCTCGAACCGGTCGCCGTTCGCAAGGCACGCAATGTCCGATTCGGTGACCACGCGTCCCGTGCCTGCGACGAACACGGACTGGTTGTCCGAGTTGCCGGCCTTGAAGTGGTTGAAGAGCACGTTCAGCAGGATGGCCATGATGGCGGCCGAGCTGATGCCCGAGTGGAAGATCGTGGAGAACCAGGACGGGAACTGGTCGTAGAACTTCGGGGCGGCGATCGGGATCATGCCGAAGCCGATGGACGCCGCCACGATGATCAGGTTCATGTTGTTGCGATACTCCACCTTGGAGAGCGTCCGGATGCCGCTGGCGGCCACGGTTCCAAAGAGTACGACGCCGGCGCCGCCCAGGACGGGCGTCGGAACCGCTGCGACTACTCGCCCGAGGACCGGCAGCACGCCGAGGACCACCAGGATGAGTCCGCCGGCGCTGACCACGAAGCGGCTCTTGATGCCGGTGATGGCCACGAGGCCGACGTTCTGGGCGAAGGCGCTCTGGGTGAAGGAGTTGAAGAGGGGCGAGACGGCGCTTGAGAGCATGTCCGCACGTAGTCCGTTGCCGATGCGCTTGGAGTCGACCTTGGTGCCCACGATTTCGCCAACTGCGATGATGTCCGCCGAGGTCTCGGTCAGGGTGACCAGGATGACGATCAGCATCGAAACAATGGACGCGATTTCGAAGGTTGGAGCACCGAAGGCGAACGGAGTGGGGAAGGCAACGATCGGACCCTGGCCGACCTTGGAGAAATCTGCCATGCCCGTGGCGAGGGCGATGACGGTCCCGATAGCCATGGCAAGGAGGATGGACAGGCGGGAGATGGCCGCGTTGCCGATCTTGCTCAGGAGCAGGACGATTCCCATCGTGGCCGCGGCGAGTCCGATGTTCGCCATGCTGCCGTAGTTGGGTGCCGCGCTGTTGCCGCCCATGGCCCAGTTCGCTGCGACGGGCATGAGGGTCAGTCCGATTGTCGTGATGACGGTACCCGTGACCACAGGTGGGAAGAATTTGATGATCTTGGAGAAGAGGGGAGTGATCGCCAGGCCGATCAAGGACGCCACAATGACCGAACCAAACACCGCCTGGATCCCGCCGCCCCCGTGGACGATCGCCACCATGGTGGAAACGCCGGCGAAGGACACGCCCTGGACCAGCGGCAGCTGCGATCCGAAGAACGGGATGCCGATCGTCTGAAGAATGGTGGCGAGGCCGCCGACAAACAAGCAGGCCGCGATCAGGAGGCCGATGTCCTGCGAGGACATGCCCGCGGCGGCTCCGATGATGAGCGGCGGGGCGATGATGCCGCCGTACATGGTCAAGACGTGCTGGAAGCCGTAGGCGAACGTGCTCCCGATCGAGAGGCGCTGGTCCTCGGGGCGGGCTGGCCCGGACTCTGCGGGGCGGGTTTTCTTCTTGGTGTTCATGGCAGACTTTCTTGGTTCATGGCAGACGTCTTTGTCTGGCTAACGTTGTCTGGCTAACAAGGTGGTTTTGGGTATGGCCGCCCAACTGACTCGCATTTGATGTCGTTTTGAGGCTCCAAAACGACATCAAATGCGGGGGCCCACGCCGCCAGGGTTCCCTGGCCGAGCTTGCGAGGCGAGGGAGGCGGTGGGGACCAGTTGGGCGGCTGTTTAGAGGCTTAGCAGAAGCCGGCGATGCCGTTCCACGCAGCCGGGGCCGGTGTGGTGTTATCGCGCTGGACCGTGGCTTCGATCAAACCGTACGGGCGGTCGGCGGCGAAGAAGACCTCGTTGGGGTTGTCGAGGCCGAACGGGCTGAGGTCCACCAGGAAGTGGTGCTTGTTGGGCATCGAGAACTTGATCTCGTCCACTTCGCTGTGGGCCTCGAGGACCTTCTTGCCCATGTCGAACAGGGTCTGCTGCAGGGCGTGGGAGTAGTTCTCCGTGAAGCCTTCCAAGAGCAGGGCCTTGATGTCCTCGTAGCTCTTGTTGAAGTCGGTCCCGGCAGCGTCGAGCCCGGTGTTGTAGCGCCAGCGTGCCGAGACGTCGGTGGCGAGGATGCGGTCCGTGGTCTCGGGCAGCGTGGTGTACCGGTCGCGGGGGTAGCCGACGAAGCCGGACTGCGTGGTCTTGAGGACGGTCAGGTCCTTGAGGCCCGAGATGACGTGCGTTGTGTTGCCTTCGCGGACCACGACGGCGGTGCGGACTTCCTGCCCCTTGCGGACAAAGCTGTGGTCGTGTTCGGAGCCGTGTGCCTGGATGCGGTCCCAGGTGTAGGCCTCGGCTTCCCAACGGCCGCCCGTGACCCACTCAAAGCCCGAGGTGAAGTGTTCGCTCAAGCGCAGGAGGAAGGCTTCGGGGGAGCCGATGCCGTCGCGGGCAAAGGCGTAGATGGTGTTCTTCTGGGTGTCCGTGGCGACGACGTGTGCGTTGTCGCCTTGGAGGTGCGCAGCCTGGAAGTCGCCACGCAATTGCGAGGTGACGTTCAGGTCTTCGATCTGGTGGCGGTCGGTGTCGCGGGTGACTTTGACGACGCGGACTTCAGCCTTGCCGTACTGGTTGTCGCCGAGGACGATCTTGTTGCTCATGGTCATATCCCAACTTCTGTGAGGTGGAACCCCTAAGGTCCACCAATGAAATTAAGCGCGTGTTTCGTACGCGTTTCTGGTGGAGCCGACCCAACAAAAAAGAGCCGGCATCCGTTGATGCCAGCTCATTACGACCCTGCCTGCTGCTCCCAGGTTACGTGACCTGCGCCACGAATTGAAGAAAGCGTAGCCCACCTTTGCCAGTGGTGTACATCACTTCTGGAGAATCGTTATCTACTTTCCGAATGTGACCGACGGCGGTTGGCGGCAGGGGCGCGGCCCCGCGGACACCCCTTGACGCGGTTCGGGAATCCCCTCTACCATTTCCATATAACAAAAAATGTTTTCCAAGATGTGGAAGTAACGAAGAGCTTCAACCGCATCGCCACGGAGAACTTGAGCGCATGAAATAGGAGGACAGATGGACTCGCAGGATAAGAACAACGTCGTGGAATTCCCGGCGCCCGGCCAGGAACTGTACCTGCCGTTCGGCGCCACGGATCCCGACTTCTACATTCCGGCCGACTGTGACCGCACGCCCGGGACTTTCTCCCGTTGGTTGCGTGCCCTTCCAGTGTTCGGCCGGCAGCGTTCCTAGGGCTCCTGCCCCTGGGGATGAGGGACTCTGCGCAACAGAGCCAAAAAGGCGGGCGGCACCTGGGGAGGTGCCGCCCGCCGCTTCGGGTTGACCGACAAGTAGCGTCGCGGACAAATATCTGCCCGGCGAAGCTACATTGGCAAAGCCTTGGCGATCGTCGAAATGATCATGCTCGCTTTGACGGACACCAGGATCAGGCTCAGGGCAGTCAGGCCAATCAGTGCCCAAACCGGCGCGAGTCCGCGCTGCGGGGCGACCTTGTGGACGATCACTGAACGGCCCACGACGTAGACTCCGGCGCCGAGGAAGGCCCATGCCCAATGGAAGGGGCGGACCACCCCGTCCCTTTGCAACTTTTGCCAGTCGAGGTAGGACAAGAGGACGCTGACCCCGTAGATGAGCCAGCCTGAAATGACCAGCAGGAAATAGGGAACGCTGAACGCGCTGGGATCGAGGGTGGGTACGCGCCGAGCGCCGACATACCGCAGGTGGAAGACCGGGTTCCAGAGCAACAGGATGATCAGGGTGATCACCGGCAGCAGGGTGACGAGCCAGATGAACGGATTGTAGACCGGCGTCCCACTGCTGATTTCCGGGCGCGGCGCGGGCTGGA
>NZ_DF952474.1:134619-138240 GCF_001263615.2 Arthrobacter sp. Hiyo1
CCAGCCGACGCTGTCCAAATAGTCCACGGTGCGCAGCCCGAACATCTCACGGCAGAAATCTTCCTCGTCGATGGTTTCCGCGAGGTGGGTGTGGAGCCGGACATCCAACCGTTCGGCCATGGCGGCGCTCTCGGCCATGATTTCCCTGGTCACGGAGAACGGCGAGCAAGGGGCCAAGGCGATCTGGATAACTGCTCCGTCTCCGCGCTCGTGATACTTCCCGATGAGCCGTTCGCTGTCCGCGAGGATCACCTCGGGACGCTGCACGGTGGAACGCGGCGGCAGGCCGCCGTCGTCCTCGCCGAGCGTCATGGACCCGCGGGTGAGGGTCGCGCGCATGCCGAGTTCACGCACGACGCCGACCTCGACGTCGATCGCGTCCTCAAGTCCCGCGGGGAAGAGGTAGTGGTGGTCGGCTGCCGTGGTGCAGCCGGAAAGCAGGAGTTCCGCGAGCGCTACCTTCACGGCAAGCTCGAGGCTGTCCGGAGTGAGGCGCGCCCATACGGGATAGAGGTTCTGCAGCCAAGGGAACAGGGGAGCGTTTGCTACCGGGCCCCAGGCCCGCGTGAGGGTTTGGTAGAAGTGGTGATGCGTGTTGATGAGCCCGGGCAGCAGGACGTGGCTGCCGGCGTCGAAAGTTTCATGGCACGGCGCGGAAGGGCGCTTTCCTGCGGGGACGAGCTCGGCGATTTTCCCATCGCTGACCACGATGCCGCCGCGGGCGTCGAGGCCGTTTGCGGTGAACACATCGAGGGGATTCTTGATCCAGAGCCGGGAAGCGGCCGGGTCTGTTGCGGGGGCTGCTGGCTGGAAATCGGATGTCGGGGACACGGGGATCCTTGTCTGGTCGGCGTAGTTGCGTTCCAGCTCAGTGGTTCCTGTCTGCTGATCCAGGTTCCGGAGGTCAACCCTGCCGGTGGCACCCAGCGTAAGTGGCTCCCCGAAATGCGTCAATGTGACCGGCGCGAGATACGGGCCGCTGCCCGGCGCTAAACGCAAATTTCACATGTCGAAACTTTTTTTCCAGAAACTATGGCGCGGCTCACAACTCCGGTGCTAATCTCAATTTGCCAAAGGCGGGCACCCGGACTCCGGGAAGCTATCTACCAGGCGAAACCTTCAAAAGCACATGCTGAAGCCTGGTAATCGCAGCACTGGTCTGTCATGTTCAGATGCCTCCCTGGTTACAGGCTTCCTCAGCACTAAGGAAGTCGCACATGAGTACCACCGTCACGGCCGAACATTTCTTGGCCACTTCCATTGAGCTGGCAACAGCCAATGTCCTCAACAGCGGCGGGCCGTTCGGCGCCGTCATTGTCACCGCGGATGGCCGCGCCTTCGAAGGCGTCAACCGGGTCACCGCGACCAACGACCCCACGGCCCACGCCGAGGTCACCGCCATCCGCAACGCCTGCCGCGAGCTCGGCACCTTCGATCTCAGCGGAGCAACCCTCTACACGAGCTGCGAGCCATGCCCCATGTGCCTGGCCTCGGCGCTCTGGGCCCGCATCGGAAACGTGGTCTTCGCAGCAGACCGGCACGACGCCGCATCAGTCGGCTTCGACGACGCAGTCTTCTACGACTACTTCGAGAACGAAGACCGGGACACGCTCATGCCGGTCACCAAGCTGGAACTGGGCGACCCCCAGGCCCCGGCCATCCTGGAACCCTTCAACACCTGGAACACGCTTGACTCCAGGATTGACTACTAGGGCCGGTGGCTGAAAATGACAATCCTGGACCCCGCAGAAATGCGAACGGCAACTGAAAAGCAGGCTGCGCCTTCCGGTGCAGGGCAGACAGAGGCACGCGAAAAGCACACGGCAACCGGACTGGCACAGCGGGGCAGCAGCCCCAAGCCACCGGCGTCGAACTCCTTCCTGGATCGTTTCTTCCAGATCACCAAGCGTGGCTCCACGCTGGCCCGCGAATTCCGCGGCGGCATCGTCACGTTCTTCACGATGGCCTACATCGTTATCCTCAACCCACTGATCCTGGCGGATTCTCCGCCCAGAACGCACCCACGGACGTGGCCGGCGGATGGTTGTCCGCGGCACAGGTGGGGGCAGTCACCGGCCTGACCGCAGGTGTCATGACGGTCCTCTTCGGCCTGATTGCGAACATGCCGTTCGGGCTCGCAGCGGGCCTGGGAATCAACTCCTTCCTGGCAGTAGCCGTCATCCATGAGGTCACCTGGCCGGAAGCCATGGGCCTGGTGGTCATCAACGGCATCCTGATTGTCCTGTTCGGCGTCACGGGCGCCCGGACCGCGATCTTCAAGGCCGTCCCCAAGGAACTCAAGGCCGCCATCACCGTTGGCATCGGCCTGTTCATCGCCTTCATCGGCTTCGTCGATTCCGGCTTCGTCCGCGCCACCAAAGGCGGACCGCCGGTTCAACTCGGCAACGATGGTTCCATCACCTCAATACCAACCCTTGTTTTCATTGTCGGTCTGCTGGTCATGGGAATCCTCGTGGCCCGCAAGATCCAGGGCGGCCTCCTGATCGGAATCGTCGCCACCACAGTCCTCGCCGCCGTCGTCGAGGCCGTCATGCACATCGGGCCTGGCAGCGCCGCCAATCCCGGTGGCTGGCACCTCAACACCCCGGTACTGTCCGGCCAGTTGGTTTCGGCCCCGGACTTCAGCCTGGTGGGCCACTTCGACCTCTTCGGTTCGTTCTCGAGGATTGGCGGCCTGGCGGCCACGATGCTGGTGTTCACCCTGGTGTTCACCAACTTCTTCGACGCCATGGGCACCATGACCGGCCTCGCCAAGAGCGCCGGAGTGGCTTACAAGGACGGAACATTCCCCAAGCTCAAGTCGGCCTTCATCGTCGAAGGCCTGGGTGCGGTGGCGGGCGGCGCGACGTCGGGCTCGTCCAACACCGTGTACATCGACTCCGCTGCCGGGATTGGCGAAGGCGCCCGCACCGGGCTGGCGTCGGTAGTCACCGGGCTGCTGTTCCTGGGTTCGATGTTCCTGACCCCGCTCACCAGCGTAGTTCCGCTCGAGGTCGCAGCCGCGGCCCTGGTAGTGGTGGGCGCCATGATGATGGCCCAGATCCGCGAGATCAAGTTCTCCAAGTTCTCCGTGGCACTGCCCGCCTTCCTCACCATCGTCACCATGCCGCTGACGTACTCCATCGCCAACGGCATCGGCGTCGGATTCATCTCCTGGGCCGTGATCCACGGGGCTTCAGGGAAGGGCAAGAAGGTCCATCCCCTCATGTGGGTAGTGACCGTCGGCTTCCTGATCTACTTCGCCCGCGGGCCGATCAGCTCGCTCATGGGAGGATAGCCGGCCGTTGAGACGGCGGTCCGGCCGCAAGACACCGCAATGAATAGGCGTCCGCCGATCGTCACCAACCGCATCAAGCGGACGACGACGGCGGGCGGCGGTGAAGTGCGGCCGCTCCGCTAAGGACCGGGGTGGGAAATGAGAGGCCCGCCCCGGTCCTCTTCACGCAACGGGCTGCCTGTTTACCCGAAGCTCTCCTGTACAGACGCAAGGAATGAGAATATGAGGCAAGATCGCACACTGCCCCGGGCGGGTCTCCGGTCCGGGACCTCGGTAAAGGAGGTGTTGCCATGCTGGAATTGATGCCCTCGCTGGGCACATGG
>NZ_DF952474.1:139767-141387 GCF_001263615.2 Arthrobacter sp. Hiyo1
GCGCGACGGCGGCAGCCGCCTTGAGTCGTTCGGCTACAGCGCCGAGGACGCGTTCGCCGTCGGGCTCACGTGTGGCGGCGAGTTGGAAGTCCACATCCAGCCGACCGGGCCCGCCGGCCTGGATTTGGCCTTGTTGAATGCCGCTTCAGGAGGCTCTTCCCTGGCACTCATCCGCCGGCTTGACGCTGCGGGAGGCGCCGTCGTCGTTCCTGATCCGGCGCGATTTTCCGCCGCTGGTTCGCGGGAACTTTCAGACCTTCTTGGCGGGGATGACGCCGTGATCCGCGCGGCCGCGGCCCAGCTAGAACCCCTTCTGCATGGAGGCCGTGCTGGCCTGGTGCGGCTCGCCCCGGCCGAAGGCTGCGGAGGTTCCGTGCCGGAAGCCGAACCCATCACCCTGTTCGTGGAAACCCGCTTGCCCGCGGCCCGCATGCTGATCTTTGGCGCCAACGACTTCGGCGCGGCATTGCTCCCCGCCGGGAAACTCCTGGGCTACGAGGTCACTCTGTGCGATGCGCGGCCCGCTTTTTCGAGCCAGGGCCGTTTCCTCGGCGCCGACCACCTCGTCACGGACTGGCCGCACCGCTACCTTGCCGCGGAAGCAGCCGCCGGCCGGATCGATTCCCGCACGGTGGTGTGCGTGCTGACCCACGATCCCAAATTCGATATTCCCCTGCTGGAAACAGCCCTCGATCTGGATCTCGCCTATGTGGGAGCCATGGGTTCCAGGCGCAGCCACCGGCAGCGGATCGATGGACTGCTTGCCTGCGGCATCCCGGTCGAGTCCCTCGAACGCCTGCATTCGCCGATCGGACTGGATCTCGGCGCCGTGACTCCGGCGGAAGTGGCGGTTTCCATTACCGCCGAAGTCCTCGCGTCCCGCGCGCCGCGCCCGGCCTCCGCCGTGGGTTCGCTCAAGGACGGCGCAGGACCGATCCATCAGACCAACACCCCCGAGCAAAGCAAGGTGACCCCATGGACATGAACACCATCGAGTCCGTGGTTGCCACCACGGATCCAGGCCAGTGGCGCGAGGGCGACGCCTGGCTTGCCGGCGGCACGGTCCTGTTCTCCTACGGCAGCCCGGTAGGCAGCGAAGAGCCCCTCAAACGGTTGCTCGATCTGGGGCAAGCAGGCTGGCCGGCCGTCACCGTGGGCGACGCAGGCATTGAACTGGCCGCCACCTGCACCGTCGCCGAGCTTTACGCCCTGCCCGTGTCGGACGCCGTGGCTGGCCGGAACTGGCCGGGACTGGATCTTTTCCGTCCGTGCTGCGACTCTTTCGTAGCCTCGTTCAAGGTGTGGAACATGTCCACCGTTGGCGGTAATGTGTGCACAGCCCTCCCCGCCGGGCCCATGATTTCGCTGTGCGCCGGCCTGGATGCGAGGGCCACCATCCTCGGACGCCACGGCAGCAGCCGTACCGTTCCAGTCGCCGAATTCGTCACCGGGGACGGGAAAAACTGCCTGGCCCCAGGCGAGCTCCTGCGCAGCATCCAGCTCCCGGCGGCGGCCTTGGCTGCGAAGGTCGCCTTCCGCCGGCTCTCCCTCAGCAACCTCGGGCCGATCCGGGGTGCTGCTGATCGGAAGGCTCGACGCCGATGGCGGCTTCGTCCTCAC
>NZ_DF952474.1:143402-144747 GCF_001263615.2 Arthrobacter sp. Hiyo1
TCGCCACATGCGCATGCCCGGATTGTCTCCATCGATGCGACGGCGGCCCTTCAGGTACCCGGCGTCGTCGCGGTTTTCACGCATGAGGACGCGCCGGGCCGGTTGTTCTCCACCGCCCAGCACGAGCTTTACACCGATGATCCCGACGATACCCGCGTCCTCGACAACGTAGTGCGCTTCATCGGCCAGCGGGTGGCCGCCGTCGTCGCCGAATCGGTGGGCGCAGCGGAAGCCGGGGCCCGGGCCATCAGGTGGAATATGAACTCCTTGACGCTGTCTTCTCGCCACAGGACGCGTTGCTGCCGGGTGCGCCCGCGATCCATGGGGAGAAAGACGGGGAAACGGCACGGATTTCCCGCCCGCAGAACAACGTCGTGGCGGAGGTCCATTCCGAGCTGGGGAACGTCGAAGCCGGATTCGCGGCGGCCGACTTCATCCACGAGAACACCTACCAGACCCAGAGGGTCCAGCACGTCGCAATGGAAACGCACTGTTCCATCGCGTGGGTGGAGCCCTCCGACAATCCGGGGGAGGACCGGCTCATGGTGCGTTCCTCCAGCCAGGTCCCGTTCCTGGTCCGGCGAACACTTGCCCGCGTGTTCGACCTTCCCGAAGACCGCATCCGCGTGGTGGCAGGCCGCGTGGGAGGCGGGTTCGGCGGCAAGCAGGAAGTGCTCACCGAGGACCTCGTAGCCATGGCGGCACTCAAGCTGCGCCGGCCGTGCAGGTGGAATTCACCCGCACCGAGCAATTCACCTCCACCACCACGCGCCACCCCTTCACTATCAAGGTCAAAGCAGGGGCGAGCAATGACGGCCAGCTGACGGCGATGCAGCTGGACGTGGTCACCAACACCGGCGCGTACGGAAACCACGCGCCCGGAGTGATGTTCCACGGTTGCGGCGAGTCCCTGGCCGTCTACAAATGTGCCAACAAGAAAGTGGATGCGCAGGCCGTCTACACCAACACAGTCCCGGCCGGCGCCTTCCGTGGCTACGGACTGAGCCAAATGATCTTCGCGATCGAATCCGCCATCGACGAGCTCGCCGTCGGAATCGGCATGGACCCCTTGGACTTCCGGCTCAAGAACATGGTCCGGCCGGGTGACCACATGCTCTCCACGAACCCGGAACCGGAAGAGGACGTTTACTACGGGAGCTACGGACTGGACCAGTGTGTGGCTCTGGTCCGGGATGCCCTCGAGCGGGGCGATAAACGCTACCGGGATGCCGGCCTCGACAACTTCGGCCCGGGGTGGGTCACGGGCGTGGGGTCCGCGCTGTCCATGATCGACACGGTTCCGCCCCGCGGCCACTTCGCCCACACGCGCCTCAGGCTCCTGCCG
>NZ_DF952474.1:147573-149465 GCF_001263615.2 Arthrobacter sp. Hiyo1
CGCCGGAGGCGGACTGCGTGCTCGAGGACGGTGCGGTGCGTTGGGGTGAGCGGGTGGTTCCCTTTACCGAGGTGTACGACGCCGCACAGCAGCAGGGCATGGAACTCGCCACCGAAGGGCGTTGGGGCGGAACTCCGCGTTCGGTCGCCTTCAACGTCCACGGATTCCGGGTGGCCGTGAACACCGGCACGGGGGAACTGAGGATCCTGCAGAGCGTCCAGGCGGCCGATGCCGGCGTCGTGGTCAATCCACGGCAATGCCGCGGCCAGGTGGAAGGCGGAATCGCCCAGGCGCTGGGAGTCGCGCTGTATGAGGAAGTCCGGGTGAACGACGCAGGCAAGGTCACCACCGACATCCTGCGGCAATATCACATCCCCTCTTTCGCGGACGTGCCACGCAGCGAGGTCTATTTCGCGAAAACGAACGACCAGATGGGGCCGCTCGGTGCGAAGTCCATGAGCGAGAGCCCGTTCAACCCCGTGGCACCCGCGCTGGCCAACGCCATCCGGAACGCCACCGGGGTGAGGTTCGTGGCGCTCCCCATCGCCCGGGACAAGATCTACCTGGCGCTGAAGGACGCCGCCGCCTCCACCCCTACCCAACTGACTCGCATTTAATGTCGTTATCGAGCCTCATAACGGCATCTACTGCGAGTTAGTTGGGTGGCCGGGCCGCGATGGGGGGCTAGTCGCGGAGGAGGTGCAGCTTGTCCTTCGTGTCCACGTCGGCTCCGTCGGTGAGGTCGCTGCAGTCGACGACGTCCACCAGTCCGGGGTGCGCCTTGAGGAAACGGCGTGCCCCGGCGTCGCCGACGGCGGACTCCGCGACCTCGGCGCGGAGGCCGACGTCGATGATCAACGGGTGGCCGCGCCTTAGCTTTGTTGTGTGGCCACCGTCGAAGGCGGCTTCCGGGTATCCCGCCGCAGTCACCCGGCCGGCTTGGTGCGCTGCTAACAGCCTGGCGACGACGGCGGGGGTCACCCCAGGTTGGTCCACCAAAGTCACCATGACATTGTGGCCGTATGTAGCTGCCGCAATACCGGTGCGGAACGAGCTGGCCATGCCGGCTGCCCACTCCGGGTTGTCGACGACGAGGTACTGGTCCAGCTCCGTAGCGCGACGGACCCGCTCGGCTCCGGCACCGAGCACTACGACTACCTTGAGGCATCCGCCGTCGAGCAATGTCTTGGCGAGCACTTCCACCAAGGTCCGGCCGCGGAAGGGCAGCAGCGCCTTGGGGCCGAGTCCCAGGCGAGTCCCTGCGCCGCCGGCCAACAATACACCGGTGGTGGCTACGGGGCTGGAATCGTTCATGGGGTTCACCTTATCCATGTGCCTTCGCGGGGTCTCTAGGTTCACCTTGCACTCCAATATAGGTCTACCGAAAAAGGTTGAATATTACCCATGGGTAGGCCTTCTGGCAGACTCCTATGGCCGATATTCTCTTAGGGACTTCACGAGAGTCAGTGGTCATCGAAGGGGATGCAATGACGCATCCGCGGTGGAAAGAGGGTTTATGTCTGGCATTTTCGAAATTCTGGCAGCTGGGGAGCAATCGTTCCGTTTCCGGTTGAAGGCCGATGATGGAACGGTAGTGGCGGTGTCGCCCAAGTTCCCGGATATTGCGGCCCTTGTGGCCGGTATCAACGCAGTCAGGGAGAATGCCGCCACAGGATTCGTGGTGGATCGGCGCTCGCTCGGAGCGTAGCAATAAATCGGCGGTAGTGCTCAAGGAGCACTACCGCCGATTCTTATTTAAAGCTGTTTAGGAGTCGCCCCCCGAACCGCCGGTGGTGCCGGCGGTCACGTCGAGGAGCTTGTACCGGTCAATGGCGTACGACGGCGCACTCGGGTCAACCTCGCCCCTCGCCGCGAGGAGCTGCAGGGTTTTG
>NZ_DF952474.1:152152-164705 GCF_001263615.2 Arthrobacter sp. Hiyo1
CATTGAATGTCTGGGCGCTTGCACTGTGGTGCGCGCTGAACCGTGCATAGAAATTTCGTATTGTGAGAATATAATTCTGTAATTCGAGATTAGCCATGCGTTCGTCAAGCGTCAATCTCGTCCCGCGGAGACTAGCGCCCAGGGGGTCCCGCGGCGCCCACGCTGCCGTTTGTGACCGCCGTCGGGAGCTTGGCCCTTGACCAAAGGTGACCTGGCTCATACAGTTATTTCACTATTCAATAACTAGATTCCACGATGCGAAAAGCTTCAACTCCTCTCACAGCGTCTCGGAAGCCTAGTTGCAGCACCACAAAGAAGTGGAGATCCACGATGCAATCGACTCCCCCAGTCGGCGTCACAACGGCTCCGGAGCAGACCATCCTGCCAGGCAGTTCGGTCCATCCGTCAGTAGGAAATGAAACCCTGTGCGATGTAGCGTCCGTCGCAGCGGGCCGAGACATCAGCCCCACCCTCTATAACCTCGACCTCGCCCCTACCAAGAAGGAGGGTAGGCGCTGGACCAGCTACAGCATCTTCACCCTCTGGGCCAACGACGTCCACAGCCTTGGCAACTACGCTTTTGCGATCGGCCTCTTTTCCCTTGGCCTGGGCGGGTGGCAAATCCTCGTGGCCCTGGGCATCGGCGCCGTCTTGCTGTTCACCCTCTTGACCTTCTCCGGTTTCATGGGCCAGAAGACCGGTGTTCCCTTCCCGGTCATGAGCCGGATCAGCTTCGGTATCCGGGGCGCCCAGCTGGCCAGCCTCGTCCGCGGGGCCGTGGCCATCGCCTGGTTCGGAATCCAGACGTACCTTGCCTCCGTGGTGCTCCGCGTCATGCTTGTCGCCATGTTCCCCGGGCTCAAGGAGATGGACGCCAACTCGATCCTCGGCCTGTCCACCCTTGGTTGGATCGCTTTCGTATCGCTCTGGATTGTCCAGTTGGTCATTGTCAGCTTCGGTATGGAAATGATCCGAAAGTACGAGGCCTTCGCAGGCCCCATCATTCTCGCCACCATGCTGGCCATTGCCATCTGGGTCTTCGTTGAGGCCGGGGGTGCCATCCAGTGGTCCGGCATCAAGGGCCTCGAAGGCGGCGAGATGTGGCGCACGATCTTTGCCGGCGGCGCCCTCTGGGTCTCCATCTACGGCACGTTCGTCTTGAACTTCTGTGACTTCACCCGCTCCTCGGTGTCCAAGAAGTCGATTGTCCGTGGCAACTTCTGGGGCATCCCCATCAACATGCTCCTCTTCGGCGCAATCGTGGTGATCATGGCCGGCGGCCAGTACAAGATCAACGGCAAGATCATTGAAAGCCCCTCGGACATCGTGCAGAGCATCCCCAACACGCTCTTCCTGGTCCTGGCTTGCCTCGCTTTGCTGATCCTGACCATCGCGGTCAACCTGATGGCGAACTTCGTGGCACCCGTCTACGCCCTGACCAACCTCTTCCCCAAGCACCTGAACTTCCGCAAGGCAGCCTGGGTCAGCGGTACCATCGGCCTGATCATCCTGCCGTGGAACCTCTACAACAACCCCCTCGTGATCGTGTACTTCCTGGGCGGACTCGGCGCGCTGCTCGGCCCGCTGTTCGGCGTCGTCATGGCCGACTACTGGCTTCTGCGCCGCGGCAAGGTCAACGTCCTCGATCTCTACACGGACCACCCTTCGGGCACCTACTTCTACAAGCGAGGCGTCAACCCCAGGGCGATCGCCGCCATGGTTCCGGCCGCCGTCGTCGCCATCCTTATCGCGTTCGTTCCCGCACTGGAGGCCGCGGCACCGTTCGCCTGGTTCTTCGGCGCAGGCATCGGGGCGTTGTGCTACTACTTGTTCGCGGACAAGAAGCAGCAGCACACCGACGTCTCCGGCGAGCCGATCGCCGTCGTCAGCAACCACTAATATTCAACTCACTCGCAGTTGTGTCGTTTTCGCCCGTCAAAACGACAACAACTGCGAGGGCCCACACCGTCAGGGTTCCCTGGCCGAGCTTGCGAGGCGAGGGTGGCGGTGGGGATTAGTTGGGCTATCCAGGAGGAACACATGCGCATCCTCGTCGCAAACGTCAACACCACCCAATCCATGACCGACTTCATCGCAGCCCAGGCGCGAAGCGTCGCGGCGCCCGGAACCGAGATCATCGGCATCACCCCGCGGTTCGGCGCCGATTCGTGCGAAGGGAACTTTGAAAGCTACCTCGCGGCCATCGCGGTGATGGACCGCGTGGTCAACTACCCCGAACCGTTCGACGCCGTCATCCAGGCCGGCTACGGCGAGCACGGCCGCGAGGGACTCCAGGAGCTCCTCGACGTTCCGGTGGTCGACATCACCGAGGCCGCGGCCAGCACCGCGATGTTCCTCGGGCACAAATACTCCGTGGTCACCACGTTGGACCGCGCGGTCCCGCTCATCGAGGACCGCCTCAAGCTTGCCGGCCTCGACGACCGCTGTGCATCCGTCCGCGCGAGCGGCATGGCAGTGCTGGAACTCGAGGAGTACCCGGAACGCGCAGTCGAGGCCATCGTGGAACAGGCCGAACGAGCCGTGCGTGACGACAAGGCCGAGGTCATCGTCCTCGGCTGCGGCGGCATGGCAGGACTCGACGAGCAGATCCGCCAACGCTGCGGCGTTCCGGTGGTGGACGGCGTGGCCGCAGCCGTGACCATCGCCGAGTCGCTCGTCCGCCTGGGACTGTCCACGTCCAAGGTCCGGACCTACGCCACACCGCGCCCCAAGACCGTCATAGGCTGGCCCCTGACCACAACGGACACGACGACGGCGGATGCTCCCGCCGCGCACTAGCCCGACAAACAGGAGAACCGCGTGAGCGAAACCATCCTCACCCGGCCCCGGGTGGCCGTCGTCACCGGAGCCGGCTCCGGGATCGGGCGGGCAGTTGCCCGGCTTCTGTTGGCGGAGGGCTACAGCGTTGCCCTCGCCGGCCGGCGGGAAGCGCAGCTTCTCGAGACTGCCAACGGCCACCCCGAGGCGCTTGCGGTGCCGTGCGATGTGACAGTGCCGACGACGTCGCGCGCCTTTTCGAGGCGACCCGCCGGCGCTGGGGGAGGGTTGATGTCCTGTTCAATAACGCCGGCATCTTCGGCTTCCGGGGGTGTGGACGAGATCAGCGTGGCCGATTGGAATGCCACGTTGTCCGTGAATGTCACCGGATCCATGCTGTGCGCAGCGGAGGCCGTCCGGACGATGAGGCGCAGGAGCCGCAAGGCGGACGCATCATCAACAACGGCTCCATCTCAGCCCATTCGCCGCGGCCATTGTCCGTCGCGTACACCGTGAGCAAGCACGCCATGAGCGGCCTGACCAAGAGCATCGAGCTGGACGGGCGTCCGTATGGCATTACGTGCGGGCAGATCGATATCGGCAACACACGCACCGAGATCATGGACACCATCGGCGTGGGCTCGGGGGCACTCCAGGCCGATGGAAGCAGGCGCGTGGAGCCGATGTTTCCTGTGGGGGACGCTGCCCGCGCGGTGCTCATGATGGCGAACATGCCGGCGTCGGCCAATGTCGGCTCCGTGGTGGTGACCGCTGCGGGAATGCCGTTCGTGGGCCGCGGCTAGAAAATCGACCAGCCCGTGCGGGTGGTGAACTCGTCGAGGGCGGCAACGCCCGCGAGTGAATTCCCGGATCGTCCCAGGCCGGGGCTCCAGACGCAGATGGTGCATTTGTTGGGTACCACTGCCACAATGCCGCCACCCACTCCGCTCTTTCCAGGGAGTCCTACGCGGTAGGCGAATTCGCCGGCGGCGTCGTAGGTGCCGCACGTGAGCATCACGGCGTTGATTCTCTTGGTCTGGGACGGGGACAGCAGCGGTGTGCCGTTCCCGCGCAGCCCGTTGTTGGCCAGGAACCTGCTCGCCAGGGCCAAGTCGGTGCAGCTCATTTCCAGGGCGCACTGGCTGATGTAAGCCTCGAGGACCGATTCCACGGGGTTTTCCAGGTTCCCGTAGCTGGCCAGGAAGTGTGCCAGCGAGGCATTGCGGTGGCTGTTGGCCGCCTCCGACGCTGCCACTTCGGGGTCCGTATCGACGGAGTTGTTACCGCTTTCTTGGCGGAGCAATTCCCGGACGGGAGATGGCGAGCTGCCCGCGATGCTGAGCAGCCTGTCCGTGACAACAAGGGCGCCGGCGTTGATGAACGGATTCCGCGGAATTCCGTCCTCATGTTCCAGCTGCACCAAGGAATTGAATGGATTGCCTGAAGGCTCCCTGAACACGCGCTTCCAGATCCGGTCGCCATCGCCAGCGAGCACGAGGGCGAGGGCGTAGACCTTCGAAATGCTTTGGATGGAGAAGGGCACGTCGGCGTCTCCGGAGGAGAACACGTCGCCGTTGGCGGTTGCCATGGAAATGCCGAATTGCTTGGCATCCACCGCGGCCAGGCTCGGGATGTAGTCGGCAGGTGCTCCTTGGCCGAGCAAGGGCCGGACCGTGCCGACAATGTCGTCAAGGAGATTCTGGAGGTCCATGCTACTCAGTTCCGTCCTTCGGAGTGGGTCCACAGCCTGAGCTGAAGATGTGCGAGCAGCCGTTGCTCTGCGGACTGGAGGTCGATGCCCGCCACTTCGCACGCACGCCTCAGGCGGTAATGCACCGTATTCCGGTGGACGGCCAGTTCCTCTGCGCACCGGTTCACATCGCCGAAGAATTCAAGGTAGGTCAACAGCGTTGTGGCGAACTCGGGGTATCGCTTGCACAGCACGGTGATGCCTCCGTGCCGAAGGTCGGTCCTTGACGCCAGAAGCTCCAGCAATTCCTTGGTCAAAACGGTTGTTTCCACGTCGGCGTAGGACGCCACATGGATTGAGGGTGTGCTTTCCAGGACCTTCAGTACACTGCGGACATGCTCCAGGGTGCCATGCAATGCATCGAGGCGTTCGACGACGGGTCCGACGGCGGCCTGCACCTGGCAGTGCAGGTGGACCCTTGCGTCCCGGACAATGAGGTTGATGAGGCGGTTGATGGCCGGCGGGGACTTCACTGGGTCAAGATCGGGAAGAATCATGGCTATTTCCAGGCCGATGGCTCCCACCACAGCACCTGGTCGGTAGGCCGCCGCATGGATCGATGCCACATTCGCCAACTCGCCGCGCCGCAGTTGCAGGCCCGCCGCGGACTCGTCGTCGCCTTTGGCGGAAATCAGGACGAGGGCCGCCGGCTTGGATGGATCGATGCCCGCGGACTGTGCCTGGGAGTGGATCTGCGGAGTGCCGCTGAGCAGGCTGGAGATCCTGTCGCGCCGCAGTGCCTGGGACTGTTCGTTGCGGTGCCGGACCAGTTCTATCGCCGCGTGCCGTGCAGCTCCGACCATGAGCTTGTCCGTGTTGGGAGCGAGGGGTTCCTTCCCTTCTTGAAGCCAGATGTACCCCAGGATCCGGTTGCCCGCGTGGATCCCGATGGCCACCCGTTCCCGTAGGCCTTCCGTCGGGTTGGCTTCCATGTGGATGGGAGCTTCGGCCGCTTGCAGGTGCTTATAGACCCCGGACTCTTTCAACAGTTTTTGGTAGCGTTCGGGTCCACGTCGGGCCAGGATGGAGAGCCTGCGGAGTTCATCGACGTCGTTGGAGGCCGGTGAATACGCCAGGACGCGGTTTGCGGGATCCTCAATGACGACGTGGCCGTTGGTCAGGGTGGCGGTGGTCTGGGCGATGGCAAAAAGATCCCGGTGGATGATCGTGGACGCGTCCGTGGAAAGTGCTGGCTCTTGGATGCGGTCCTTGGCGATACTCTCCAGCGTGCCCCAGCTCATTGCGGGGGACACGGCAATCAGGCCGATTCCGGTGGGAAGCAGCATTTCCCGGACGGCGTCCAGTTCCTCCTCGCTTCCTTTGACCGCGACGGCGGCGGGGTAGTCCGGAATCAGCTTCCGGATGCTCGGCAATGCCGCGCGACCCCGGACTCCGATCAGCAAGACCAAGCTCCCGCGTTGGACGGCCGCCTCGTCCTCGGCGTCCACGATCACGGTTTCACGAACCATGCCATTGTCCATTCCGGGAGGAACCAGCAGCTGCCCGTTGTCGACGCCGATGTCTTCAAGTATGTCGCTGAGCATGGCGCCAATGACATGCTCGGCAGATTCAAGGGGTGCCACCCGTATTCACTTCCTCTAAGCGGCTTAGCCGCGCTCACAGCCATGAACATTACTCGCACTCAGGCGGAACGGAGTTGTTATTCGCGCACAACGGGGATCCCGCGAATTTAGCTGGCCAGACAGTTCCTTCCCTTCCGCTGGAACCTAGAGTTGTTTTCCGTCCCCCCGCTGACGATCCAGCAGTGCAGCTGTGATCCAACACTCAAGCCGGGGGACAAGTTCTGGAGCATGCAGCCGCACCCGCGGAACCGGAGTCAAAGGAGACCCCTGGAATGAAACGCACACTGAACTCGCCTGCGCCAAGCCCGATCGCCGGGGCTCGGATTGCCGGGCTTGATCCCGCTGATTCGCTGGAAAACAACCGGGAGCTTCTTGGCGACCGTTCAACCTCGGCGCAGGACTTTTCGAGCGAGGAGGCCGGGTACCACAAGACGCTCAAGCCGCGGCAGATCCAAATGATAGCCATCGGTGGAGCGATCGGAACGGGCCTTTTCATGGGGGCAGGTGGCCGATTGAACGGTTCCGGCCCAGCCTTGATCTTCGTCTACGCCCTTTGCGGGTTCTTTGCGTTCCTGATTCTGCGCGCCCTCGGCGAACTGGTTCTCCACAGGCCATCCTCGGGTTCGTTCGTGTCCTATGCCAGGGAGTTCTATGGCGAGAAGATGGCCTATGCGGCCGGCTGGCTCTACTTCCTCAACTGGGCCATGACGTCGATTGTCGATGTCACGGCCGTGGCGCTTTACGTCAAGTTCTGGGGACAATTCTGGGAGCCGCTGCAAACGATCCCGCAATGGCTTATCGCCCTTTGCGCCCTTGTCATTGTGCTGGCCCTGAACCTCGTCTCGGTGAAGATCTTCGGCGAGATGGAATTCTGGTTCGCGCTGATCAAGGTGGCCGCGCTGGTAGCCTTCCTCGTCGTCGGGGTCTGCTTCATCGTCTTTGGTGGGAAGACCGACATCGGCGTTCCAGGGCTGGGCGTGATCCTGGACCACGGCGGAGCTTTCCCGACCGGTGCCGTAGCGCCCTTGCTGGCGATCAGCGGCGTCGTGTTCGCGTATGCCGCGATTGAACTTGTTGGTACGGCTGCAGGCGAAACTGCCAATCCGGAAAGGGTGATGCCGAAGGCCGTCAACACGGTCGTCTTCCGGATTGCGCTCTTCTATGTCGGTTCCGTGGTGCTGCTCTCGCTGCTCTTGCCGTTCACGGCGTACAAATCCGGCGAATCGCCCTTCGTCACCTTCTTTTCCCATCTCGGAGATCCCCATGCCGCGGCCGTTTCGGCATCGGTGATGAACTTCGTTGTCCTGACAGCGGCATTGTCGAGCCTCAACGCCGGCCTCTATTCCACGGGCCGGATCTTGAGGTCGATGGCGGTCAATGGCTCCGCGCCACAGTTCACCGCCAGGATGAGCAAATCGGGGGTGCCTTATGGCGGCATCCTGCTGACAGCCGTGATCACTCTGCTTGGCGTCGGCCTGAATGCCCTCGTGCCGTCGCAAGTGTTCGAGATCGTTCTCGAGGTCTCTGCGATCGGGATCATCGGCGGCTGGGCAACCATCATCCTGTGCCACATCAAGCTTCAGGCCTGGGTCAGGCTCGGCAAGGCCGTTCGTCCGTCATTCCGGCTCTTCGGAGCCCCCTTCACTTCATACCTCACGCTCGCCTTCCTTGCCTTCGTTCTTGTCACGATGGGCTTCTCGGAGACGGGGCGCTGGGTCCTCGCTTCCCTTCTGCTCCTGATACCCCTCCTCATTGCTGGCTGGTTCGCTTGCCGCAAACGCATCCTGGAGGCAGCCGAGGCCCGGCGCGGCCACACTGGCGACCTTCCCGTCGTCGCCGGTTCCTTCTCCCAGGGCGGCCACCGCTCCTGATGCACAACGAATTGATGGAAAGCGGAACCACTTTGCCCGGCATCACGCCCCGAAACAGCAGCGCCACCCTGACGACGGAAACCACTCCGAGCAAGCGAAGCCACGTGAACAGCCAACCTCCAAGGCAGGACATCCAGACGCCCAGCAGCGCGTGGCGTTCGCGCGCTGACGCGTGGGAGTTTCTCGGGTACGCGTTCAAGCAGCTGGCAAAGGGAGGACAGGGAATCCAGTCGCGCTCCGGACTGCAGGACCAAGCCGTCCAGGCGCTGCGCCTTCTTCAGGCCATGGAACTGTATTGGGCGGCGCCGGGGCTCGCCGCGTTGGCGCCGTTACTAAACTGCATGGATTCGGGCGATTACGACGCCGGATTGGACATGATCCGCGGAATGGCGCACCTGATGCCTTCCGCCGGTCCGGGACCAGTAGGTCCGCGTCCAGCCAGCCCGGGACCGGTCAGCCCGGACCGGGTCGGCCCGGAACCAGGGCAGTCCGGGGCGGAGCGCTCTATTTCGGGTGTCCCGGAAGACAGCCGGGAGCGGCGGCCGGCGAGGGAGCGTCCCCGGTTCGATGTCCTGTTTGTCGACGACATGACTGAACAAGAAGCCGAAGCGCTGAAAGCGGAATTGCTGGCCCAGCGGAGGCCGTCCGATGCCTTCACCTATGAACTCATCGTGGTTCCCAGCTACGAGGATGCGCTGGTTGCCTTGGTCCTGAACCCAGCCATCCAAGCGTGCACTCTCCGCCCGGGATTCAGCATCGCCAGCAGCCAGCCGCTTGGCCGCGACCTGAGGAAATACCTTGCCGGCCTCGTGGGCCCTGACCTTGCCGGCATGCCACCGCTGGGCAGGTTCCTCAGCCTTGCCGAGCAGATCTCCGAGTTGCGCCCCGAACTGGACGTGTACCTGGTAGCCGGTGTGGCCATGGAGAGCCTCGCGGGCTCACTGACGAAGCGGTTCCGGAGGATTTTCCGCAGGCAGGACAATCTCGACCTCCACCTGTCGCTGTTGTCGGGTGTTGCCGAGCGGTACCGGACTCCGTTTTTCACCGCACTGCAGGAATACAGCCGGCGGCCGGCCAGCGTCTTCCACGCCTTGCCGATCTCCCGCGGTGGCTCGGTGGGCAATTCGCCCTGGATCCGCGACATGGCCGATTTCTACGGCATGAACCTCCTCTTGGCCGAGACGTCCGCGACGTCGGGAGGCCTCGATTCGCTGTTGGATCCGCACGGATCGATCAAGGAGGCCCAAGACTTGGCGGCGCGGGCTTTCGGTTCCCAGAAAACCTTCTTCGTCACCAATGGAACATCCACCGCCAACAAGATCGTCCATCAGTCCATCCTTGCTCCAGGGGATGTGGTCCTCGTCGACCGCAACTGCCACAAATCCCATCACTACGCTTTCGTCCTCGCGGGAGCCCGGGTTTCCTACTTGGACGCCTACCCGCTGGACAAGTTCGCCTTCTACGGTGCCGTGCCCTTGGCCACGATCAAGGCCCGGTTGCTGGCCTACCGACGTGCCGGGCGCTTGGATGAAGTCAAGATGATCACTTTGACCAACTGCACCTTCGACGGCATCGTCTATGACGTAGAACGCGTCATGGAAGAATGCCTGGCCATCAAACCGGACCTCGTCTTCCTTTGGGACGAGGCCTGGTTCGCCTTCGCCCGGTCCCACCCCGTCTTTCGGCGCAGGACGGCCATGGCCGCGGCGAGGAAGCTTGGGGCCTCATTCAGTGATCCCGGCTATGCCGCCAGGCACGCCGAACAAGCGGCATCTCTCCACGATCCAGTGACGGGTGCGCCCGCCGACGATGAACTCTGGCTGAAGACCCGGCTTATTCCGGATCCAGCGAAAGCGCGGCTGCGCGTCTACGCCACGCAGTCCACCCACAAGACCCTCACCTCGCTACGTCAGGGATCCATGATCCATGTCTTCGACCAAGACTTCAGCGAGCATAACCAAGAGTCATTTCGCGAAGCATATATGACCCACACCTCCACGTCGCCCAATTACCAGATCCTTGCTTCGCTCGACATCGGCCGCCGCCAGGTGGAGCTTGAGGGTTTCGGCCTGGTGCAGAAACAGGCGGATCTGGCAACCATCGTTGCCCAGGCAGTGGCCCGCCACCCCCTGCTGAAGAAATACTTCCGGTCCTCACGTCGAGGGACCTCATTGCGGCGCCCTATCGGGAAACCGGCAGTGCCATGCCGCTCCGGGATGGGCTGGCGGCACTGGCGGACGCCTGGCTGCACGACGAGTTCGTCGTCGACCCCAGCCGCCTCACGCTGGACATCAGCCGGACAGGGATCGACGGCGACACTTTCCGGCACCGGTACCTCGCCGACAAGCACGGCATCCAAGTCAACAAGACGTCACGTAACACCGTGCTGTTCATGACCAACATCGGCACCTCCCGCAGCGCTGTCGCCTACCTGATCGAAGTCCTCGTCAAGCTGGCAGAGTCCTTCGAAGAGGAACGGCCGGCGCGGAAAACGGCAGACGAAGGTCTCGCCGCGGGGCTCACGGGAACCACTCCGCCGTTGCCCGATTTCAGCAGCTTCGCGGACCGCTACCGGCGCGATCCGCTCAGTCCTGATGGGGACATCCGTGCCGCCTATTTCGAGAGCTACAAGGATGGATCAACCACCTACCTGTCCGCGGGAGACCTCAAGGCCAGGATGCGGAAGGCGAGGAAGTTGTTTCGGCCGGATTCGTCACCCCTTACCCTCCGGGCTTCCCCATCCTGGTCCCGGGCCAGGTCATCACCAGCCAGGCGCTGGAGTTCATGGAGGCTCTCGATACGCGGGAAGTCCACGGCTTCGACCCACTTCGTGGGTTCAGGATCTTCACGGACAAGGAGGTTGAGGAGGTGCAGCGCTGAATCTGCAGATTCCACATTGTGAAATTTGAATTTCCCCTTGTGGAATGAAGTGATCGGGATTACATTTGAAAACAACCCCCCAAATCAGGGGCTGTTCCCAAACTGATTGGTTCAGATCAATGAAGATCCCAGACTCTGCGGCGCTGAAGGCGAGTTCGGCTCCGCGGAAGAAGAAGCCACTGTACAAGTCGCTCTTCTTCCAAATTCTGATCGCCGTCGTCGCAGGTGTACTCATCGGCCATTTCTGGCCGAACATCGGGTCCGCCCTTCGGCCACTGGGCGATGGTTTCATTCAACTCATCAAGATGATCATCGCTCCGCTGATCTTCCTCGTGATCGTCACGGGTATCTCGGCAGTGGGCGACGTCAAGGCGGTCGGAAGGGTCGGGGTCAAAGCCCTCTTGTACTTCACCGGCGCCACGCTTTTCGCACTGGTTTTCGGCCTGATCGTTGGAAATCTTGTCCAGCCGGGTGCCGGACTGCACATCGATCCCAGCACTCTCTCCCAGGATGCGCTGAACGCAAAGACCGGGACTGCGCCGCCCAAGGATGCGGCTTCCTTCCTCCTGGACATCATTCCCACCTCTGTGATCGGCGCGTTCGCCAGCAACAGCCTGCTCCAGGTCCTGTTCTTCTCGGTCTTCTTCGGCGCGGCAATCGTCGTCATCGGACGCGAGCGGTGCCTCCCGGTCATCAGCCTCATGGAAACCGTCCTGGAACTGATCTTCAAGATCATGTCCTGGATCATGAAAGTGGCGCCCATCGGTGCCTTCGGCGCCATGGCGTTCATCATCGGCCAGTACGGACTCGATACCCTCGGGACCTATGCGCTCCTCATCGCCTCCTGTTACGGGGCGGCCATCGTCTTTATCGGCCTGCTGTTCCTGGTCGCCTGGAGTTTCGCCCGGGTGCCCCTGTGGCAGTTCCTGAAGTACACCCGTGAGGAATTCCTCCTCGCGCTGGGCACGGCATCCACCGAGGCCGTCATGCCACGGATCATGACCAAGCTGACCAACGCCGGTTGCTCCCGGGCCACCACCGGCCTGGTTGTTCCCACGGGCTACTCCTTCAACCTCGACGGCGCCGCGATCTACCTTTCGATCTCGCTGTTGTTCCTTGCCCAGGCCTTCGGCCACCACCTTGACCTCGGCCAGCAGTTGGCGGCCCTGGGTGTCCTGCTCCTGACGTCCAAGGGCATGGCCGGCGTACCCGGTTCGTCCTTCCTGGCACTCTCGGCCACAGCCGCCGCACTGGGCATCTTCCCGGTCGCCGGCGTCGCGCTGCTCCTGGGTGCCGATCGGCTCATGGACTCCATGCGCGTCGTCGTCAACCTGCTTGGCAACTGTGTGGCTACGTTTGTCGTAGCGAAATGGGAGGGCCAGTTCGACCGTTCGGTCATGGTCCGCGCCTTCAACGGTGAAATCACCAACGAGGATTCCGCCATCATGCTCGGAGCCGAAGACGTCTTCGAAGAACAGGAAATCGAGCGCCTCAGCGAAGGACGCGAGCCTTCGCCGAAGTTCCGGGGCGGCCCGAACCCCGACGCGATACCGCAGTTCGAAATGATCAAACCGGGCCAACACCGGAGCCCCTTGGTCAGTCCGGACTAGGCACCACGCACCATTCCAGTTGATCGCCCCACGGCCCCGCCGTGGGGCGATCGGTTACTTAAGAACTTGCGAAAAGCGGCA
>NZ_DF952474.1:164730-167023 GCF_001263615.2 Arthrobacter sp. Hiyo1
ATGACATTCGGTGGGGTGCACGCGTGTGCCGGGGGCCCTCCACGCACTGGGTCACACCGAACGGCGGCACCCTGACTTCCACGGAGTTGCCCGGGGCTCGTGCGGTGAGTTCTTCCAGCGAGTAACGCACCGCAGTGGCCAGCACTGTGCGCGACGGCGGCGTCCCCGGACCCGTTTCTGGTCCCGCAGTGCCCTGCCCGACGGCGGCCTGCCATGCGGCCAGTGCCGCGCGGCCTTCCTCGAGGCCGATCCGGCGTCGTGCAATTGCCATTGTTCGCAGTTCCAATCAGTCCAGAAGCGCCGAAACGGCGTGGCCCAGGCGGATCCTGCCCACAGAGTGGCCACCGCCGAGGACGGGCTCAACGACCTTTTCGAGGACGCTTGAGACGCCTGGAATGTCGACGGCGCCGGCAACCGCGAGAAGCGTGAGTCCAACCAGGGTGGCCGCGCGGGGATTCCCGTCCAGGATCTTCACTGCGACAGAGGCACCTGTGGGGGTTGCCAGGACCAGGACACCTTCCGCACCGCCCTTGGCAAGCACTTCGAGTTCGTCCATGACGATAGTGTTCGCCTCGCCGCGGCCCTGCACTGCCCACGGGTAGTCCAACATGGACGTGGCGATGGTTGCCGCCCGGGCGTTGGAGCTCTGGTCCCGCGGGGCTTGGGCCAGGCGCGAGTAGGCCCGTGCCAGCCCGGTCAGGGAGAGCGCGGCCACCGGTGCCCCGCAGCCATCGATGCCGAGGTGCGCGATTTTCTCGCCGCTGTATTCCTCGATAACGGTCCGCACGCGGTGCTGCAAGGGATGGTTGGGCTCCAGGTAACTGTGCGTGTCCCAGCCGTTCTCGGTGCAGGCCCAGAGGAAAGCCGCGTGCTTGCCTGAACAATTGGAAGCCAACCTGGACTTGCCGTGCTCGGAACGGATCAACCAGTTGCGCGCGACTTCGTCCTGTGGCCATACCGACGGGCACTGCAGTTGTTCTTCACGGACGCCTGCCGCTTTGAGCATGCCTTCCACCACGTCCATGTGATCCAGCGAGCCCACATGGCTGGCGCAGGCCAAAGCCACCTGGGCGCCGCGGAGCGGAACCCCCGACTGCATCGACGCCAGGGCTTGGAAAGGCTTGAGCGCGGAGCGGGCATAGATAGGCGTGCTGATGTCGCCGAGCTGGGTCACCACGGATCCGTCACCGGAAAGCACCACTGCGGAACCGATATGGCGCGATTCGATGAAGCCGCTGCGTTCGATCACTGCCAGTTCGACGGCGGACTCAACGCTAAAGGTTTCATGCGAACTCAAGGGCATGATGCAAGTCTAGGGTGAAGGAACGGTCTTCCCCGGCTACTCCACGGTCACCATAACGGACTGCCATCCCGAGGCGCCGTCGGGCACGGGATCCGCCCGCTTTTCGGTCTGCAGTTCGCCCGCTCCATCCGTGGCACGGACCTTGATGTAGTGGGGTCCCGGAGTGGCGTCCCACGTGAAGGACCACTGCCTCCACGTGACAACAGATGCCTCCGCGGCAAGGGTGGCTTCGGACCAAGGGCCGTTGTCTATCTGGACCTCCACCTTCTTGATGCCGCGGGTCTGGGCCCAGGCCGTGCCACCCAAGGCAACCTTGCCAGCTGGCACCTTGGCGAAGGACTTGGGAACTTCCAGCCGGGCCATGGTCTTGATGGGACCCCGCTCGGACCAGCCCCGGGTAGTCCAATAGGCCTTGCTGTCCGCGAATCGGGTCACTTCCAGGTCCACCACCCATTTGGTCGCCGAGACGAAACCATAAAGACCGGGAACCACCATGCGCACGGGGTAGCCGTGTTCCAGCGGGAGGGGTTCGCCGTTCATGCCGATGGCCAGGATGGCATCCCTGCCGTCCTGAAGCACCTCCAGCGGAGTGGAGGCGCTGAAGCCGTCGATCGAGGTGGAGAGGACCATGTCCGCTCCGGGTTTGGGCCGGGCTTGTTTCAGCGCGTCACGGATGGGCATGCCCAACCACTTGGCGTTGCCGGCCAGGTTTCCGCCCACGGGATTGGACACGCACGTGAGCGACACGTGGGTTTCGATCAGTTGGGCGTCGAGCAGGTCTTGAAAGCTCAACCGGACCTCTTGTTCCACCATCCCGTGGATCCGCAGCTCCCACTCCTGGGCGTTGATCTCCGGCACACTCAAGGCGGTGTCGATCCTGTAGAAGTCCCTGGACGGGGTGAGCCAGGGGGTGACTCCCGGCGTCGGGGACTGGACGCCCGCGGGAACGGGGGCAGCAGCCCGGGCGGGAGCAGGGAGTTTCAAGGAATC
>NZ_DF952474.1:167048-170023 GCF_001263615.2 Arthrobacter sp. Hiyo1
CACTCAGGAATCGGCCGCCGCCTGCTGTGATGGCCGCTGCGGCAACGGTGACACCGGTAGCGGCGAAGAACGTCCGGCGCGTCGTGGCGGGACGTTCGATGCCTTTGGCAGCGGTGTCGGCAGGGGCGTCCGGGAAGGACTTCAGCCGCCAAAGCCGGGCCACCAAGAACCGAAGGACAATGAGTCCAGCCACGGTGCCGATCAGGCTTGGTATGGAATCCGCGGGCTTCACGCCGGCCCGGGTCACCACGGCAGCCACAATCACCGCACCCATGCCGAGGACGCCCAACACACCCAAGGCCCAATTGCGGAAGGCCACGACACCCAGCACGCAAGCCAGCGCGAAGATGGTCAGGCCCATTCCCACAAACAGCGCGGCTTTGTCATTGGTGCCGAACGTGGTCACGGCGAAGTCCTTCATCCACGGCGGCGTGAAGTCGATGAAGGTTGACCCCAGCGCAATCACAGGAGTTGCCCGGGCCGTAAAGAAGGCGCCGATCAGTTCCGCAACGGAAAGTACGACGGCGGCAGCGGCCACCCCGGCCAGTGCAGCCAATGCGGCGGGTCCCCTGAGCCAGTTCCTGAGCTTCTTCATGCAGGTTGTTCGTAGCCGGAGGCCCCCGAGATGGGTTGGACATGCTCCCTTCTGACTCATTGTCAAAGGTGGGCACGTCCAATGGAGGAGACAGCTTAGGAGTCCTGCCCCCGCACAAAGTACCCTTGAAGACTGTGAAGGTACTCGTCATTGGCCCCGGCGGCCGCGAACACGCAATTGTCCGCTCCTTGCTCAAGGATCCCAACGTTTCCGAGGTCCACGCGGCTCCGGGAAACGCCGGCATCGCCAAGCTGGTCCCCACGTACGCGATCGACGGGAACAACCCCGGCGCCGTCGCAGCGCTTGCGACAAAGCTTGCGGTTGACCTGGTTGTGGTCGGCCCCGAAGCCCCACTCGCGGCGGGCGTATCCGACGCCGTCCGCGAAACCGGCATTCCGGTCTTCGGCCCCAGCAAGGCCGCGGCGCAGCTCGAAGCCTCCAAAGCGTTCGCCAAGGAAGTCATGGCCGAGGCCGGCGTGCCCACCGCCATGGCCCGCGTGGCAACAAACGCCGCAGAGGCTGCTGACGCACTGGACACTTTCGGCGCTCCGCATGTGGTCAAGGATGACGGACTGGCCGCCGGCAAGGGCGTCGTGGTCACCAATGACCGCGAGGAAGCTCTCGCCCACGCGCAGGCTTGTTTCGACGCTGGCGGAACCGTGGTGATCGAGGAGTTCCTGGACGGACCCGAAGTCTCCCTGTTCGTGCTCTGCGACGGCCGCACCACCGTGCCGCTGTCCCCGGCACAGGACTTCAAGCGGATTTTCGATAATGACGAAGGGCCCAACACCGGCGGCATGGGCGCCTACACCCCCCTCGACTGGGCACCTGTTGGCCTGGTCCAGGAAGTCATCGACCGCGTTGCGCAGCCCACCGTGGACGAGATGGCCAGCCGCGGTACTCCGTTCGTCGGCGTCCTTTACTGCGGCCTGGCACTGACTTCCCGCGGGACGCGCGTCATCGAATTCAACGTCCGCTTCGGCGATCCTGAAACGCAAGCGGTCCTGGCCCGGCTCAAGACCCCGCTCGGCGCACTCCTGTTGGCAGCCGCCAAGGGCGAACTGGACCAGGCCGAAGAGCTGCGCTGGTCGAAGGAGTCGGCCGTCGCCGTCGTCGTCGCCGCCGAAAACTACCCGGACACCCCCCCGCACGGGAGACCGCATCCGCGGCTTGAACAAGGTGGACGCGCTGGAAGGCGTCCACGTCATCCACGCCGGTACCAAACTGGACGAAGAAGGCCGGGTTGTCTCCGCCGGCGGCCGCGTACTGGCTGTTGTCGCGCTGGGAACGGACCTCGTGGAGGCGCGCGAGCGGGCTTACGACGGCGTGGAGCTGGTCCAGCTCGACGGCGGACAGTTCCGAACCGATATCGCCGGCAAGGCAGCCCGTGGCGAGATCCACGTGGTCTCCCCGGCCACCGGCTCCATCCCGAATGTGAAGGCCTGAACCATGCCCGAAAGCAACGCAAACGGCCTGCAGACCGAAACCCTCGACCTGCCGGGGTGGAAGCATTTCTATTCGGGCAAGGTCCGCGACCTCTACGTTCCTGCGGATGATTCCAGCGGGGCCGAGTCGGGCCAGGAGCGCGTCCTGGTGGTGGCCAGCGACCGCATCAGCGCCTACGACCACGTCTTGAGCAGCGAGATCCCGGACAAAGGCCGGGTCCTCACGCAGCTGAGTTTGTGGTGGTTCGAGCAGCTTGGGGTGGAGCACCACGTCCTTGCGTCCACAGCCGCCGAGGGTGTGCCCGCGGAAGTTGAGGGCCGCGCGATGATCTGCAAGCGGCTGGAGATGTTCCCCGTGGAATGCATCGCCCGCGGGTATCTCACGGGTTCCGGCCTGGCCGAGTACCGCCAATCGGGCACCGTCTGCGACATCCCCTTGCCCGCAGGCCTGGTTGACGGCTCGCGCCTGGGGCACGCGATCTTCACGCCTTCTGCCAAGCTGAAGTCGGCGAACACGACGAGAACATCACATACGACGACGTCGTCGCGATGGTGGGCGACGATATCGCCGCACGCCTGAGCGAACTCACGTTGAAGATCTACACCTGTGCGGAAGAGATCGCCCGGGGCCGCGGCATCATCCTGGCCGACACGAAGGTTGAGTTCGGCATCGACGTCAATACGGGTGTCATCACCCTGGGCGATGAGGTCCTGACTCCGGATTCCTCACGCTTCTGGGACGCTGCGACGTACGCGCCGGGCAAGGCTCAGCCATCGTTCGACAAGCAGTTTGTGCGTGACTGGCTGACCTCTGCGGAATCGGGCTGGGACCGCTCGAGTGACACCCCGCCGCCCGCGCTGCCGGCCGACGTCGTCGAGAAGACTCGTGCCCGCTATGTGGAGGCCTACGAGAAGCTGACCGGCCGGACTTTCGT
>NZ_DF952474.1:170609-174729 GCF_001263615.2 Arthrobacter sp. Hiyo1
CCTCTTCGAGATGGACCAGCGCGTCCGTGTTTTCACCGGCTGCCTTGAGGGCCTTGCCGAGGAGGAACGCCACTTCGCCTGCGGTGTGCCGGGCGAGGACATCGCGGTCCGCGTGGATTTCGCGCAACTTGGTGATGGCTGCCGGGATGTCGCCCGTCAGGTAGAGCCAGCGGGCGCGGATAAAGGCAACTTCCAACTGGTCCGTCTTGTTTCCGCCCACAATCGACAGGGCGAGTTCAGCGCGTTCGATGGCCGAGAGCGTCTCCGGCTCCACGATTCCCGAGGAGAGCCGGACAGCCGCCGACGCCTTGTTGAAACGGGCCCACAGCTCAATGTCGTTGGCGGGGGAGAGCAGCTTGGCGGCGCGCTCGTGATGCTTGATGCCTTCAACGTAGTCGTGGCGCATGAAAGCCACGTTTCCCACCACCCAGGCCACTTCGCCTGCGAGCTGCGACATCGAATGATCGTCCATCTGGTTGTTCATGGCCTGGCAATACGTCCAGGCCTCGTCCAACCTGCCACTCTCGGCCAATGCACCGATCAGGCGCGGTGCGCCCCGATGATCAGGGTTGAGCCTTTGGGCAGCTGCTCGGAAAGCCTCACGGCTTCCTTGGCGTGCTCGACGGCGGTGGACAGCTGCCCTTGTCCGTGGCAGACGGCGGCAAGCATCTGGCGGGCGCGGACGCCAGGCCCGCAGATTCGGTAGCCATGGGATGCTCCAGGAGATGCTGGATGATCTGCTGGCACTCCTTCAACTGGCCCTGCTTCATGAGGCATTCGGCCTGCATGTAGGTCATGTTCCACCAGGCGCTGGTGTTCTTTGCCTCGAGCGCGATCTGGGCGGCGGTTGATGCGTGGCTTGCGGCAAGCGGGTAGTCCCTGAGGTCCCACGCTTGCCTGGCGTACAGCCCTGCGAGCACGTATTCGGCGTCACTGACGGATACGGGTTGGCTCCAGGCTTCCAAGGCTTTCGGTGCCAGCTCCAGACGGCGGGCGAGTTCTTCAATGACTTCGGCCGTGGGCTCCCGCCGGCCGGTTTCAAGAAGTGAAATGTAGCTGGGTGAGTAAAGATCCCTGCCCAATTCAGCCTGGGTCAGCCCACGTTCGAGCCGTTCGGCACGGAGCTTTTCTCCGAATCCGTTCCCCACAGGTTCCTCCTAGAGGCTTGTCTTTGCGCTGTCTTTACGCCTAAAGCTTGACAGTCGCTGTGGAAAACATTTTACAATGAATGTCAACAGGGACCGCGAAATTTCCGTAACGAATCCGACTCGCATTGAGGAAAAATTATGTTGAAGAAGATTGCTGCAGCAGTGGCCTTGGCCGGCGCTCTTGCATTCTCCGCCGCGGCGCCAGCCGTCGTTTCCGCAGCCCCTGTGGCAGACACCGTCAGCACGGTGCTCAGCATTGGTAACTGGCCTGATCCGATGAGGGTGTCGCAGGCTATCGGCAACTGGCCCGATCCGATGGGTGTGGTCTCGCAGGCTATTGGTAACTGGCCCGATCCGATGAGGGTGTCGCAGGCAATCGGTAACTGGCCCGATCCTGTGTAGCTGAGGCTCGACGGCGGCACCCGGGATCCCGGTGGCCGCTGGATAATTCAAATGAAGTGAAGAAGTCCCCGGTAGTCTGAAATCGACACACCGGGGATTTCTTTTGCGCGAAGATCCGCGAAGACCGTGATATGCCCCGAGTCTTTGTGTCGGGTTGTTAACAACACTTGTCTCTAAACCTCAGGGGCGAGCGAGAAAACCGGTCAGGGGAATGTTTCCGGGTTTTCCCCGGCTGCCGAAAAGCTCGTTAAATAAAGTAGAAGACCTTCCGAGTGGAAGGTCTTCTACCAATTGGTCGGGATGACAGGATTTGAACCTGCGACCTCTTCGTCCCGAACGAAGCGCGCTACCAAGCTGCGCTACATCCCGATCCGCTGCGAAAGCAACTGTTCAAGAATAGCCGATCCCTCCCCGGATGCGAAATCGAAGGACGCCCGCCTGCGGAACTACTGGCTCAGACCAGCGAGTCCTTCCAGGCGCCGTGCAAGCGGGCGAAGCGCCCTCCTCCGCCGATGAGCGCGGCCGGCGTGCCGTCTTCGACGATGCGTCCCTCGTGCACCACCAGCACCCGGTCCGCTGTCTCAACAGTGGAGAGCCGGTGGGCGATGATGATCGCGGTCCGTTCGGAGTCCGCTCCGGACAACAGGCTGCCCAGGCCGGCCTGCACCAGTCGTTCCGAGGGGATATCAAGCGAAGATGTCGCTTCGTCCAGGATCAGTACTGCCGGGGCCGCAATGAAGGCCCGGGCAAAGGCGATCAGCTGCCGTTGTCCGGCGGAGACCCGGCCGCCACGCTTGTTGACGTCGGTGTCGTAGCCGTCAGGCAACGCGGAGATGAAGTCGTGCGCGCCAACGGCCTTCGCCGCGGTTTCGATCTCCTCGCGCGTAGCCTCGGGCCGCCCCAGGGCGATGTTGTCCGCCACGGAGCCGCTAAAGAGGAAGGCTTCCTGGGTGACCATCACACGGCGCGCCGCAGGTCCGCCGTCGAAAGCTCCCGGAGGTCGACGCCGTCGAGGGTCAAGGATCCTTCGGTGACGTCGTAGAAGCGGGCGATCAGCTTGGCAAAGGTCGATTTGCCGGCGCCGGTCTGTCCAACGAGGGCTATGGTCTGTCCGGCGGGAATGTGAAGGTCCAGCTTGGGGACCACTACCTTGCCGTTGCCGTAGCCGAACTCCACTCCACGGAAGTCGATTTCGCCGCGCGCATGGGGCAATGGCACGGGGTTCTTGGGTGGCCGGACAGTAGGAACTTCTTCGAGCAGGCCGGACACCTTCTCGAGCGCGGCCTGGGCGCTCTGGAAGGAGTTGTAGAACATGGCCATCTGGTCCACGGGCTGGAAGAAGCGCTTCGTTGAAAGGATCAGTGCCAGGAGCACGCCTACCGCCAGCTCTCCCGAGAGTACCCGGAAGCCGCCGAACAGCAGGACCACCGCGACGCACACGTTGCCGATGAGGACCAGGCCCGGTTGGAAGACACCGTTGAGGTTGATGGAGCGGACCGTGACTTTGCGGTAGTCCTCGGAGAGTTCGGCATAGCGCTGGGCGTTCTCCGGCTCCTTGCGGAATGCCTTGATGGCCCGGATGCCGGTCATGGTCTCCACGAAATGCACAATCAGCCTGGCGGACACCACCCGCGATTCGCGGAAGGCGATCTGCGAGTGTTTCTGGTACCAGCGGGCCAGGAAGTACGCAGGCACGCCCGTGGCGAGCATGAGTAGCCCGCTGCGCCAGTCGAGGGCAAACACCGTAAATGCCGTGAAAAGCATGAACAGGATCCCGGAAGCCAGCGAGCTGACGCCCGAATCGAGCAGTTCACGCAACGCCTCCAGGTCCGAGGTCTGGCGCGCGATGATCCGGCCCGAGGTGTACTTCTCGTGGAACTCCAGGCTGAGCCGTTGGGTGTGCCGGAAGACCCTCAGCCGCAGGTCGAGGAGCATTGACTGGCTCAGTTTCGCCGTGGAAGTGACGTAGAGGGCGGTCAAAATCGCCGTTGCGACGGCCGCTGTCAGGTACAGGACGCCGGCCAGGACCACGGGCATGTTGTTTCCGGCGAGCAGCGAGGGCAGTGCGTGGTCGATGCCGAAAGCGATGATCGCGGCCCGGCCACCCGGGTGGCTGCGAGAGCACCACCATGGCCAGCGTCAGCCAGAACCGCAACCGCACCGGGCGGATAAGCGATCCCAGCAAGGCGACCGACCGCCGTCGTACTGCTTTGCTGTCGCTGCGGCTCAGGTGGGCGTTGTCTTCATTGGCGGTTCCGAACGTGCTCATCGGCGGCCCTCCCCGGCTTGGTCCATGTGCTGTTCCGAATCCAGCTCGTGTTCTAGTTCGTCGAGTTCGAGGTCGAGGTCCTTCGGCCCGGAGTCGAGGCTCGCGATCACGTAGCGGTAGTGGGCGTTGTTGGCCAACAGTTCCGTATGGGTCCCGACGGCGGTGATGCTTCCGTTTTCGAGCAGCGCCACGCGGTCGGCGAGGGCAACGGTGGAGGGCCTGTGCGCGACGATGAGCGTGGTGGTGTCCCGGAGGACTTCGCGGAGCCTGGCTTCGACGAGTTCCTCCGTGTTCACGTCCA
>NZ_DF952474.1:174754-183135 GCF_001263615.2 Arthrobacter sp. Hiyo1
GAGTTCCTCCGTGTTCACGTCCAGGGCCGACAGGGGATCATCCAGCACGAGGACCTTGGGCTTCGCCGCGATGGCCCGGGCGAGCGCGATCCGCTGCCGCTGGCCACCGGAAAGGCTCAGGCCTTCCTCGCCGATAAGGGTCCCGACGCCGTCGGGCAGCGAATACGCGAAGTGCGCCTGCGCGACGTCGAGCGCTTCCTCAAGGGCTTCCTCGGAAGCGTCGGGCGCGCCGAGCAGCACGTTGTCCCGGACCGAGCTGGAGAACAGGGTGGTGTCCTCGAAGGCGACCGCCACCATGGTCCTCAGCTGCTCGACGCTGAAGTCTCTGACATCCACGCCGTCGATGGTCACGGATCCTTCGCTCACGTCATAGAGCCGGGGAACCAGCTGGAGCAAGGCGCTCTTTCCGCTACCGGTAATGCCCACGATCGCCATGGTTTCGCCGGGCCTGATGTCCAGGGTCACGTCGTGCAGGAGCCGGGCGCCGTCGTCGAAACCGAAACCGGCGGCCTTGAAGCTCAAGGCCCCGCGCAGTTCCTTGGGTGTCCTGGGGTTCGCCGGACTGGTGATGGTGTTGGGCGTGTCCATGACCTCGAAGTGGCGATCGAGGGCGGTCTTGGCGGTCAATGCCATGGCCAGGAGGGTCCCCGAGAATTCCACCGGTGCCGCGACCACCGCTGCGGTGCCGAAGAAGGCAACCAAGGAACCGATGCTGAGTTGGCCCATGGAGACGAGCAGGACGCCCGCCACCAGCCCGACGCCGAGCGCCAGCTCGGGCAGCAGTGTCACCACCAGCGTGAAGGTGGCCTGGTGCTTGGCCTTGGCGATCTCGGTCTGCCTCAGCTCCTCGGCCTGTTCATTGAAGTTCTCCAGTGCTTCGCGGCTGCGGCCGAACGCCTTGAGCACACGGATGCCGTGGACGGACTCCTCGACCGTGGTGGCGAGGTCGCCGGCCTGGTCCTGGCTGAGCCGGGTCACCAGGCTGAAGCGGCGGCGGAAGCGGAAGGAATAGACCATGATGGGCACCGCGGCGGCCAGGAAGATCAAAGCCAGCTGCCAGCTCATCGCGAACATCACCACGACGCCGATCACCACGGTCAAAGTGGTCACCACCAGCATGATCGCGCCGAACGCCATCCAACGCCGCAGGAAGTTCAAGTCCGTCATCGCACGGGACAGGAGTTGCCCTGACCCCCAACGGTCGTGGAAGGAAACGGTGAGGTCCTGCAGGTGCCCGTAGAGGGACACCCGCATCCTCGATTCCACCGTGGTGGCGGGATTGATGACGAACTGGCGCCGCAGCGCCACAAGCCCGGCTTCGGCGATGCCGAGTGCCAGAACCACGACGGCGGAAATCCAGACAGCGTCGGTAGGACCACCAGGGTGGAGGGAGCCGTTGATCAGGACCCGCAGCACCTGGGGGATGGCAAGCGCCATGATGCTGGCCAGCAACGCGCTGACCAACCCCATGAAAAGCCGGGGGAGGATCGGTTTAACGTGCGGATAGAGACGTTTGACGGAGGTAAAGAATGAAGTCTGTTTGGCCATGCCCGCTTCTCAACAGCTTTGTCCCGGCGTTCCTGGGTTTTCGTACGACGCACGGAGGTAGTTTCCTATAGCAACTACCCTATGCCATCGCGTAACAGGATTCACAGCACCATTGCGTTGCGTGATACGAGGTATTCGGAACTGGTGGCGCTGGTTATTGACGGGGCGTCAGCGTCAGCAGCACTGCTTCCGGCTTGCACGCGATCCGGACCGGGGCGAAGCGCGAGGTGCCGATGCCGCCCGAGACGTTGACCGGCGTCGCGCGTCCGTTGTTCTCCCAGTCATGCAAGCCTTTGGCGCGCCACGTGGGGAGATCGCAATTGGCAACCAGGGCGCCGTAGCCGGGGATGCAGATCTGGCCGCCGTGGGTGTGTCCGGCGAGGATGAGGTCCGCGGCGTCGTTCGTGAAGTGATCCAGGACCCGTTGGTAGGGGGCGTGGATAACGGCTACGCGCAGGTGCGGGCGGGAGTCCTGTCCCACGGTGCCGCGTGGCCAGCCGGTGTAGCGCTCCCGATTGAGATGGGGGTCGTCCACTCCGGAGAAATCGAAGCGGATTCCGTTGATGGGCAAGGACTGGTGCCTGTTGGTGAGGTCGATCCATCCGGACATCCCGAACCCTGAGCGCAGGCGCGGCCAATCGAGCTCGACCGGATTGTCCTTGACGCGGGACGGGCCGAGGAAATATGTGGCCGGGTTCTTGAACCGCGGGGCGTAGTAGTCGTTGGAGCCCGGGACGAAGACGCCCGGGAACTTCAACAGTGGCCGCAATGCGTCCAGCAGCGGAACAACGGCGTGGGGGTGGCTGAGATTGTCACCCGTGTTCACCACAAGGTCCGGCTCAAGCGCGGCGAGCGAACGCAGCCATTCGGCCTTCTTGCGTTGGCTTGGCACGAAATGGATGTCGCTTATGTGCAGCACCCGGACGGGAGCCGAGCCCTCAGGGAGGATGGGAACGGTCTCCTCGCGGAGTACGAACTGGTTCTTTTCCCAGAGGCCATAGGCGAAGCCTGCCACGCCAGCGGTTGCGCCCGCACCCGCAGCGACGGCAAAGCCGCGTCCGATGCTTCGGACGCGGCTTGCCAGCGATTCAATGACGGGCTTGGAGCCGCTAGCCATTGTTCTTTCCGTTGCCATTTCCATTGCCGTTCCCGTTGCTGCTCGGCTGGGTGCTCGGAGAAGTGTTGCCCGGAGTGGTGGTGCTAGGCGTCGAAGGCTTGAACCCGGGCGGGTCGAGCAGGTTCGACGGCGGAGCCGGGAACGGGTTGGTTCCATAAGTGGGAGCGACCTGGAGCATGTAGTTGGCGAACTGCGGACCAGCGATCATGTAACCGTCAATGCCCTGGTAGAACTTGCCATTGATGGTGACGTTCTGACCCGCTCGGTTCTGGCTGCCCAACGGATCGCCGAACCACGTGGCCGTTGCGAGGCCGGAAGTGTAGCCGGCAACCCAGGTGGAACCATTGGAGTCGTTGGTTCCGGTCTTGCCCGCGATGGGGAAGTTGGTCTTGGTGGAGATTCGAGGCTGGATCAGCGAGCCGGAGCCCTTATTCAGAACCTCTTGCATGGCGTAGGCAACACCATGAGCGACCTCGGGGGTGACCGCGCTCCTGCAGCTCGTGGACTGGGCCGGCAGCTTGGCGCCCGTCTGGTCGGTTACCGAGGTGATGGCGATCGGCTCGCAGTACGTGCCATTGTTGGCAAAGGTGGCGAAGGCGCTGGCCATGGTCAGTGGCGCGGTCTGGGTGGAACCAATCAGGTTGCCCAACGTTGTCATGGGAACCTTCGGGTTGGGATTGCTGGCGTCCGGCAGGCCGCCGTGGATGCCAACAGCATCGACGATCTTCTGGATGCCACACAGGTCAACCCTTGCAGCCGTGGCAAATGTCATGGTGTTGATGGAGTTGGCCAAACCATCCACCACTGTCATGGGCTTGTAATATCCACCCTCGGCGTTCTGGAGGTCATGGGTGCCATTGGTGCTGTCATACCAGCCGACCGTCGGAGTCGGGCACGTGTTCTTCCACGGGAAATTCTGGGGATACCGCCGGACGGTGCCATCCAGCACCGTATTCATCGACTTGCCCTCGTTCAACCATTCGGCAAAAGTGAAGGGCTTCATGGTTGAACCGGGCTGGAATCCGCCCAGTCCGTTGAGGTCATTGCCGTTGGCATCCAGTTTGTCTACGTTGAAGTTCTGCTCGGCCTGGAACTTCCCGTCGGCTGGCAGCCAGACGGTATTTTGGGCCATCGAGATGATCTTGCCGGTGCCCGGCTGGACCGACACCAAGGAAGCGCCCCATTTGTCCGGGTTAGCGCCGGCGGAAGCATCTACCTGGGCCTGGGCCACGGCCTGCGCCTTCGGGTCCAGTGTGGTCTGGATGGTCAGGCCACCCCGCGAGACGCGGTTGACGCGATCGTCGATGGTCGCGCCGTAGGCCGGGTTGTTGTAGAGCAGGTGCAGCACGTAGTCGCAGAAGTACGCGGCAGTGGCGGAGTAGGGGCAGCCTTGGCGAGGTTGCGTCACCTTGGTGGTCACCGGCGTCGCGATGGCGGCGTCGTAGTCGGCCTTCTTGATCTTTCCCTGGTCCAGCATGAGGCCGAGCACCAGGTCGCGACGCTGCTTCGCGTGGTCCGGGTTCGTCACCGGGTCGTAGTAGGACGGGCTGTTGACGACGCCGGCCAGCAAGGCGGCTTGCGGCAAGGTGAGGTCCTTGGCGCTGGTGCTGAAGAAGAGCCTTGAGGCGGCCTCGATGCCGTAGGCGTCCTTGTTGAAGAAGACGATGTTGAGGTAACCCTCGAGGATCTGCTGCTTGGAGAACTTCTTCTCCAAAGCGATGGACAGCTTCATTTCGCGAAGTTTGTCGCCCACGCCTTTGTTCACGCCATTGAGCTTGACGTCGGCACCCTTGTTCTGGGACACGAGCGACTCATTAATGACGTTGTTCACGTACTGCTGGGTGATGGTGGAAGCGCCCTGTTTTTGCCCGCGCGCCGTGCTCACGATGGCGCGCATGATGCCGGTGGCGTCAATGCCGCCGTGCTCATAGAAGCGGCTGTCCTCAACCGAGACGATCGCATCCTTGATGAAAGGGCTCATCTGGTCGAGCGAGACCCGCGTGCGGTTCTCGGAGTAGATCGAGGCGATCTGGCTGCCGTCCGCGGCCAGGATGGTGGTCGCTTGGCTGGGCGGGTTCACCTGAAGCTCCGCCGGCAGCGTGTCGAAGAACTGAATGGACCCACTCGCCGCACTGCCCGAAACGGCGGCCGCGGGAACGAGCAAGCCCGCCACCAGGACACCACAAATAGCGCTCACACCGAGGAATCCGAGGATCTTTCCAAGAGTGGTGGCAGTGTCGAATAGAGGGTTCCTACGAGTCACCATGTTCACCACTTTACCGGCAAGGGCTAGTCTTTCTTTCATGACCAAATGGGAGTACGCGACGATTCCGCTCATCATTCACGCTACGAAACAGATTCTGGACCAGTGGGGAGAGGACGGCTGGGAGCTCGTCCAGGTTGTTCCCGGACCCGACGGAAACGGACTTGTTGCATACTTGAAGAGGGAGAAGCAGTAACAATGACAACCCCCGCAGAAGCCACAGTTGGCGCGGATTCCACGGCTCCGGCATCCGCCGTCGAGCAGCGCCTTGCAGAACTGGGACTGACCCTTCCGGCCGTCGCAGCTCCGGTGGCCGCCTATGTTCCGGCCATCGTCTCCGGCAACCACGTCTACACCTCCGGACAGCTGCCCTTCATTAACGGCAAACTCGAAGCTACGGGCAAAGTCTCCAGCGGTGAAGAGGGCCTTTCGGACGAGCCCACGGTGTCTCCGGAAGACGCGCAGAGGTATGCAGCTGTCTGCGCCGTTAATGCCTTGGCCGCCGTCAAGAGTGTCATCGGGGACCTCGACCGCATCACGCGCATCGTGAAGGTCGTCGGCTTCGTGGCCTCCGATACCTCCTTCACCGGCCAGCCCGGTGTCATCAATGGTGCATCCGAGCTCCTCGGGCGTGTCTTCGGCGACAAAGGGCAGCACGCGCGTTCCGCCGTCGGCGTTGCAGTCCTTCCGCTCGACTCTCCCGTCGAGGTCGAGTTGATCGCTGAATTCAGCTAAGGAACCGGTTCACTCCATTGCCACAACTAGCCCGACGCTTGTTTGCGTTACCCCCTGAACTAGAAGGGGCTGCACGGAATTGGCTTGAGCTCGGCGAACGGGCCCCCCGCGCCGCGCGTTTTGCATCATCTGTTGTCCTGCTCCGCGATTCGCCGACCGGCCTGGAAACGTGGATGGGTTACCGTCCCGGTTCTTCGCCGTTGGGCGTTGTCGCGTTTCCTGGCGGCTCGCTGGAACCCTCCGACGACGACGCCCTCGGCTGGCTCGGCCCCTCGCCTCAGCATTGGCTGAGACGCTGGGGACCGCCGACGTCGGACTTGCCCGCCGCCACGTGTGGGCGCCATCCGCGAACTGTTCGAGGAGACCGGCGTGCTGCTGGCCGGCCCCGACTTGTCCTCCACAGTGGAGGCGACGTCCACTCCCGAGTGGATGAAGGCCCGCGAGGCCGTGGCGGCCCAGGACAAGTCGTTCACGGACGTCCTGGCCAAGCGCGGCCTGTCGCTGCGGACGGACTTGCTCAAGCCGCTGGTCAACTGGCTCAGCCCGGACTTCGCGCACAGGCGCTTCAACACCCGCTACTTCGCCGCCACTCTTCCCGTGAACCAGCAGCCATCGCTGCTGGCCAGCAAGGGTGTCTGGGGGCGTTGGGTGTGCGTTTCGAAACTCATGGCCGAGCGCGAGACCACTGCGCTTGGGGATGAAATCGGCCAGGAAAACACCGTTGGCTTGCCGCTGGGCCAATTGCTGGTGCCGGGCTCGGAGATCATCCTTGAGAAGATGGCCGCTGCCCAGGGTTGCATTGCGTACCTCAGCTACAAGCGGAAGCCGCACATGTACCAGCCGCGGCTCGTTCAAGAGGATGGCGCGCTCATGCTCGAAGTCGAAGCGGCCCGGACGGTTTCAGGGGAGCCGCAGCGGGAACGCTGACGACACCCAAATCCGCTGGCGACACGAAAAATGCCTGGCGACTCCGGAATTCCGGGGTCACCAGGCATTTTCTGTGTCGTAGGAATTAACGGGAGCGCTGGCGGAGGCGCTGCATGTCCAGGATGACCACTGCGCGGGCTTCCAGGCGGAGCCAGCCGCGCTGTACGAACTCGGCGAGGGCCTTGTTGACTGTCTCGCGGGAAGCTCCGACCAGCTGGGCCAGTTCCTCCTGCGTGAGTTCGTGGGCCACCAGGACGCCGTCGGTCGCGGGCCGGCCGAAGCGGTCCGCGAGGTCCAGGAGGGCCTTGGCGACACGGCCCGGGACGTCCGAGAACACGAGGTCGGACAGGGAATCGTTGGTGCGGCGCAAGCGGCGGGCAAGTGCTTGGAGCAATTGTGCGGACACCTCGGGGCGGGTGCGCAGCAGGGCGTTGAGGCTTTCGTTCTTCAGGCCCGCCAGACGCGTTTCGGAAACGGCCGTGGCCGTCGCGGTGCGCGGGCTGGGATCGAACAGGGCCATTTCACCGAAGAGCTCGCCCGGGCCGAGGATGGCCAACAGGGATTCGCGGCCGTCCGGAGAGGTGCGGCCGAGCTTAACCTTGCCGGACACGATGAAGTAGAGCTGGTCACCCTGATCGCCCTCACGGAAAACAGACGCTCCGCGTGAAAGGTCCACCTCTGTGAGTTCGTCCGTCAGCAGACGGAAAGCGTCGTCGTCAAGGGTGGCGAAGAGGGGTGCGCGGCGCAATACCTCGATATCCATGAAATCTCCTGAGTAAAAGTTCGGCTGGGGCGCTTCAGCCATTGTTTCAGAATTTTGTCGCGTCTGTGACGTACTTGGCAGCCGAAACGCCCTAAATCACGCGGAAGAGGCCCAAAACCGCGCCTCAAACGGCCGGGAATGCCCTGCTCGGCAGGGGCTTCGCGATCTGGACGACGGCCTGCTTCCGAAGGGAAGCTGTCAGTCTGTGCAACTACAATTGGGGCTTACCCGGCTGTGAGGAGCTTTGGTGTTCGGCTTGACCATATTGGACCTGGCGTTGATTTTGACGCTTCTTTCCTACCTGATCTACGGACTGCGCAACGGCTTCTTCGTGACGCTTGGAGGAATCGCGGGCTTCGCCGTAGGAGCAGCCGCGGCCTTTATCGCGGTCCCGCTCGTCGGCGAGTGGGTGAAGGACAGCGGCTGGAGGCTGACTGCCATTATCGGCTCGGCCGTGGTCCTCATTGTCTTGGGGCACGGTCTCGGTACCTGGATTGGCCAAAGGGTCCGCAAAGCCTTGCGCATCCAGCCTTTGCACGCACTTGACCGCGTGCTGGGTGGTTTCGTCAGTTTGGTTGTTGCCGCACTCGTGATGTCCATGTTGGCTTTCAGCATCGGTTCCTTGGGCGTGCCCTTCGTTTCGCAGCAACTGGCCGATTCCAAGGTGATCCGCTTCATCGACACCATGACGCCCACACCGGTCAAGGCCAGCGTGGCGCAACTGCGTTCCAAGGTCATGGGCAACGGCATTCCGCAGCTCATCGAAGGCATCGGCCCCGTTGCTCCTGTGCCCGTTCCGAACACGAGCACCGACACTCCCGCACTCAACAATGCGGCCCACTCCGTGCTGAAGATTGCCGGGACGGCCTACCAGTGCGGCCAGAACCAGACAGGCTCCGGCTTTGTTGTCTCCCCTGGCCGCGTGGTGACCAACGCCCACGTGGTGGCCGGAGTGTCGCAGCCTGTAGTGGAAATCCCCGACGGCGGTGCGTTGCCTGGCCGCGTGGTCTACTTCGACAGCCAGCGCG
>NZ_DF952474.1:183160-185804 GCF_001263615.2 Arthrobacter sp. Hiyo1
CCAGCGCGACCTGGCCGTCATCGCCGTCGACGGCCTCCCGACGGCGCCGCTGCAGTTGAGCCCGGATCTTCCGGCCGGTTCGCCCGCGGCTTTCGCCGGCTACCCGCATGGTGGTCCGTTCCAGTCCAAGCCGGCCGCGGTGGAGGGCATCTCGACCCTGCTGGTCCCGGACATTTACGGCAACAACCCGTCCCCGGAGCAGGTCTACAAGCTGGCGGGAGACGTGCAACCGGGCAACTCGGGCGGTCCGCTGCTGACCACCCAGGGACAGGTTGCCGGCGTTGTCTTCGCCAAGACCACTTCGGATGTGGCGGTGGGCTACGCCCTCACCATGGACGAGCTCTCTCCGGTGGCACAGCAAGCACCATCGCTCAGCGACGCCGTCTCGTCGGGCCAGTGCACCAAGAAGTAGGCCGCCCACCAAGGGACATGCTTAGTCCGAGGGTCTAGACCGCGGTGGCGAGGTAGTCGATGGCCAGCTTGTAGCCCTGGACTCCCGCGCCGACGATCACCGCGGAGCACACCGGGGACAAGTAGGAGTGGTGCCGGAATTCTTCGCGCTGGTGCACATTGGTGATGTGGACTTCGACGGCGGGAAGCTGCACTGCCGCGAGCGCGTCCCGCAGTGCCACGGACGTGTGCGTGTAAGCACCCGCATTGATGACGATCCCGACGGCGGTCCCGCGGGCGCCATGGATGGCGTCCAGGAGGTCGCCCTCGTGGTTGGACTGGACACAGTCCACCGTGAAGCCGTTGGCCTCGGCGGCGGCCATGGCGAGCTGTTCGACGTCGGCCAAGGTGGACGTGCCGTACTTTTCCGGCTCGCGCGTGCCCAGCAGGTTCAGATTGGGGCCGTTGAGGACGAGGATGGTGCCGCGACCGGCTTCGGTGGCGGTGGGAGCTTCAGTCATGACTCCCAATCTATCGGTGCGCCGAGCCTGTTCGGTGTTTCTTACGCTGCCCGGCTGCGCCGCGGCAGCGTAAGAAACACCGAACAGCGTAAGAAACACCGAACAGCGTAAGAAACACCAAACGGCAGCTACACCGCAGTAATGCTGAGCAGCAACGCGTGCTCAGGGTTCAGGACCGGCAGGGGAAGCCCCACCTCCGCAAGGAAGCGCCCGCTTGCCTCAGCCCCGGATGGCAGCCATGCCGGAGGTTGCACCTGGGTGAACGTGCGGGCATAGTCCGCATCGCCAGGCGCGGGGAAAATTGCTTGCACCCTGTAAGAGCGCTCGGGGTCGAGGCCCGGAACAGCGATACGCCCGGGTTGTTCGGCGAACGACGTCCGGGTGCTGACGACGGCGAACAGCGCGGACGCGCCGTCGTCGGACACCACACCGTGCAGCATGAGCGAGTCGTCGGGAACGTCCGCGCGGACCATCCGGCCGCTGTGGATGAGCCCCCGGTGCTCCTTGTACAGGCCGATGAAGCGCTTGAGCTCCTCGCGTTCGGCGCCTTGGACGTGGCGGACATCCCATTCCATGCCGAAATGCCCGAATAGCGCAGTGATGGCGCGGAAGGAGAGATCGTGCGTGCGGGCCGTGGTGTGCGAGGTGGTGGGGCCGATATGCCCGCCCACCAGTTCCGGCGGAACCACTACGCCGGTCCAGCGCTGGATGGTCTGCCTCTCGAGGGCGTCGTTGCAGTCCGATCCCCAGATCCGGTCGGTCCGCTCAAGGATGCCGAGATCCACCCGGGCCCCGCCTGAGGAGCAGCTTTCGATTTCGACGCCGGGGTGGGCCTTGCGGAGCTCGTCGAAGAGCCGGTACGCGGCGAGGGTTTGCGCGTGTACGGACGCACGGCCCGCATGGCCGTGCTCGGCGAGGTCCCGGTTCTGGTCCCATTTGAGGTACTTGATGTTGTTTTCCCCGAGCAGGGCGTCGATCCGCTCGAAGACGTACTGCCAGGCCGCCGGGTTGACGAGGTCGATGATGTGCTGGTGCCGCCATTCCAGAGGGAGGCGGCCGCCGTCCTTGTGGGAGAGTGCCGCGGGGCCCACGATCCAGTCGGGGTGCGCCCGGGCGACATCGGAATCCAGGTTGACCATTTCCGGTTCCACCCAGAGCCCGAATTCCATGCCATGGGAGTTCACGGCTTCGATGAGCGGTGTCAGGCCATCGGGCCAAAGGGTTTCGTCGACGTACCAATCGCCCAGGCCTGCGTGATCGTCGCGGCGCCCGCGGAACCACCCGTCGTCGAGCACGAAGCGCTCAACGCCCAGCTCCGCAGCGGACTCGGCGAGCTCGATCAGGGTGTCCAGCTTGTGGTCGAAGTACACGGCCTCCCAGGTGTTGAGGACCACTGGGCGGGGCTTGCCGGCGGGGAGTCCCGTGGAAGCCGCGGGAAGGACGTGATGCGGGCGCGAGCGGAACCAGCTGTAGAACGCTTCGCTGATGCCGTCGAGGCCACGGTCCGAGTAGGCGGCAAACAGGGCGGGTGTGGTGTAGCCCTCGCCGGGCTGGAGGACTACTTCGGCCGGGCCCAGGAGCTCGGAGCCGCCGATCATCGTGCGGCCATCGGCCACGGTGTCGGCGAATTGTTCGTGGTTGCCGCTCCACGCCAAGTGGGTGGCCCAGACCTTTCCGTGGCGGTTGCCGAATCCGGCGGTGCCCGCCGCGAAAAGCAGCGAGGAATCGTGCCC
>NZ_DF952474.1:186984-194114 GCF_001263615.2 Arthrobacter sp. Hiyo1
CTGCGGGAGGAGCGCGGCCGGTACGTTGGCGTCGACGGCGGAGTGCGGAATGGGTTCGCCCAGGATGGCAAGGTCCGGGAGGGTGCTGCCGAGATCGGCACCCCAGTGGATGACCTCGGCCTCTCCGTTATCGAAACTGACCACCAGGCTTGTGCCGGCGGAACGGAGGTGGAGCGGGTCCATGGGCTGGTTCACTTTCAGAGAGTCGTGTGTCGCGTTATGAGGGAGTGGAGAGTCCGGGCGCCGCCGTCAAAGGAGTGAAAGCGGCGCGCCCGGACTGGCTTGGCGGGACTGGTGTTACTTGAAGAGGTTGTTGACCTGGTTGTTGGCGTCGGAGAGGGAGCTGGCCGGCTTCTTGCCGCTCAGTACTGCGTCCATTGCGGGCTTCATGATGCCGTCAACTTTGGCAGCCTTGTCCGCGATGGGGAAGAGGAACGTGGTCCCGTCTTTGACCTGCTGGGTGAAAGCGGAGACGTCAACACCCTTGGCCGCGAACGCCTTGGCGGCCAGGTCAGAGGACGTGCTGATCGCCGGGAACACAACAGCCTTGTTGGCGACGACGTCCTGGCAAGCCGACGAGCCAAGGTACTCGACCCACTTGGTGGCCGCTGCCGGGTTCTTGGTGCCTGCCCAGATGGAGTCGGCGAGGCCATTGAACATGGACGCGCGCTTACCGCTCGGACCAACCGGCGTGGGGGCGATTCCGGTCTGGATGCCCTTGTAGGCGGTGTACTGGCCGATCATCCATGAGCCGCTGGTGTTGATTGCGGCCTTGCCCGCGCCGAAGTTGTCCGACACGCTGGCGCCTACCGTTGTTTCGAGTTTGGGCATGTAGCCCTTGTCCGCCAGTCCTGCCCACCAGGCGATGGTTTCCTGGAACTTGGGGTCGTCGTAGTTGAACTTGGTGCCCCACGGGTTCTTGTCGGTAGCGGTCCAGCCCGTAGTGGCTGCGAGGAAGCTCCATTGGGTCTGGCCCTGGCCGGAACCGGAGGACTCCAAGCCCAAGCCGTAGACGGCCACATTGTTCTTGTCGAAGCCGGCTTCGTCTCCGCGCTTGCCGTTCTTGTCCACGGTCAGGTGGGCAATGGTCTTTTCGTAGCTGCCGCCGTCCTTGGGGTTCCAATCGAGCTTGGCCATCTGCTCGGCGGTGATCCCGGCGGAGTCAGTCATCGCCTTGTTGTAGAAGAGGCTGATGGTGTCCCAGTCCTTCGGGAGGCCGTAGCGCTTGCCGTCTTGGCCCACCCAGAGATCGGCCAGGCCCTTGTTGTAGCTGTCCAGCTTGACGCCGTCCTTGGCTACGGCATCGTCGAGGGCCAGCAACTGCTTCTTGGAAGCAAACTCCGGGTACTTGGACAGGTGGTCGGTGAAGACGTCCGGGGCGGTGCCGGACACGAAGCCGTTGGTCAGGGTGGTCCAGTAGTCGTCCCAGCCGCGCTGGGTGATTTTGACCGTGATGTTCGGGTTTGCCTTGGTGAAGTCGCTCGCGCACTGCTGGTATGCCGGGAGCTGGTTGGCATCCCACAGCCAGTAGTTGATCTCGCCCTTTGCTTCGCTGGAGACGGGGGTGGAACCGCCACAGGCGGAGAGTGACAGCGCGGCTGCGGCAGCGACGGCGACGGCGGCTGCGACGGTGCCAATGGATTTCTTCATGGTGGACCTTTCAGGGGGTTGCGATGGAACGGGGCGGTGCTGGGGATGACTTACTTGATGCCGGAGAAGCCGATGGAGTTGACCACCTTCTTGCCGAAGGCGATGAAGAGGATCAGGACGGGCAGCGCTGCCACGAGGGTGGCGGCCATGAGCCCACTCCAGTCCGGCGCCCCTTGCGGGGACTGGGACTTGAAGACGCCCAGTCCCACGGTGAGGACGCGGACACTTTCGTCCTGGCCCACCAGGAGCGGCCAGAAGTACTCGTTCCACTGACCGATGAAGGTCAGCAGGGCCAGGGTGGCCAGGGGTGCTGCGGCGTTGGGGATCACGATCTGGAAGAAGATCCGGAGGTGCTTGGCGCCGTCGAGCATGGCTGCCTCTTCCACTTCGCGGGACATGCTCAGGAAGAACTGGCGCAGGAAGAAGATGGCGAACGGGGTCATGAACATGAAGGGCAGTGCCAGCCCGGCGAAGGTGTTGAGCAGGCCCAGGTTCTTGATCATCAGGAAGTTGGGCAGGGCGGTGAAGATCGGCGGGACCATCATGGTGGCCAGGAAGATCGCGAACACCTTGTTCCGGCCGGGCCAGCGCAGGCGGGAAAAGGCGTAGGCGGCCATTGCGCTGAAGAACACCTGGCCTGCGGTGGTCATGGTGGCGAAGACGATCGAGTTGCGCAGGTAGAGCCAGAAGTTGATGTCAGCGCCGGAACCGCCTTCGGCGATTGCCTGCTCGGGGCTCTGTAGCCCGAAGACCCGCTGGAACGCGCCCCAGCTGAAGTCCGCGGGAAGGAGGTTGCCGGCGTTCGAGGCGAGCGAATGGTTGCTGGACAGTGCAGTCCGGAGCATCCAGAGGAACGGGGCGAGGGTGACCACGACGGCGATCGCTACGAGGACCCAGGCACCTGCGCGGCGCCAGTTGAAGGGTTTCGTGCGGGGGCGGCGCGATTGCGGAGAGCCGACGACGGCGGTGGCGGACTCGCGCGAACGGCGGGAATTGGTGGAGGTACTCATGGCGGGGCTTCCTTAGTCCAGGTCCGTCTCGTTGCCTTTGAGGAACTTCATCTGGATGAAGGCCACGAGGGCGAGAATGATGAAGAGAATGACGGACAGCGCTGAGGCGTAGCCGAAATCGGACTCGCCGAACGCCTTTTGGTAGATGTACATCTGGATGACCCGGGAGGCATTGACGGGTCCGCCTCCGGTAGTCACGGCAACGGTGTCGAAGACCTGGAATGAACCGATGACGGTGACCACAAGGACCAGGACCAGCACCGGGCGAAGGAGCGGCATGGTGATGCTCCAGAAGGTCCGGGTGGGGGAGGCGCCGTCAAGGTTGGCTACCTCGTAGACGTGGTTGGGGATGGCCTGCAGGCCGGCGAAGATCAGCAGGGCCGTGTAGCCCATGTGCCGCCACACGTTGACGAAGGCGATAGTCGGAATGGCCCATTGATCGCTGCCGAAGAAGGCGATGCGGGGCAGGCCCATCCAGTTGATGATCTCGTTCACGATGCCCAGCTGGTAGTCCAGCATCCAGAACCAGAGCAGCGCGACGATCACGTTAGCCACGAGGAACGGCAGCAACAGGACGCCGCGGATGAAGGTGGACTTGGCCACGCGGTGCATGAGGAGCGCGAGTCCGATGGCGATGACGGTCTGGAAACCGATGTTCAGTGCAACGTATTGGACGGTGACGGCCATCGCGTTCCAGAACAGGTCGTCGCTGAAGATCGACGTGTAGTTCTTCAGGCCGATCCAGGTGGGATCACCCAGGATGCTGTACTCGGTGAAGCTGAGGTAGATGCCCCGGATGGTGGGGACGAGGAAGAAAAGAACAAAGCCGATCATCGCCGGGAAGATGAAGAGCAACGCGATCTTCAAGTCACCGATCCGGCGGATGCCGAACCTTTTTGGTTTGCCCGGTTGGGGAAGCGCGGCGGGCTCCGCTTGTTTGGCAAGGGTGGTCATCTTCGACCCTTTCCTGACTGTGATGTGGGTTACAACTGATGGAAATCTACACGAGTAGATATGAAGGGGTCAAGTGTTATTGTGAACTTTTGTTCGATTATTTTGGATTTATTGCTTTTTATTGACTCGAGTAGATCCCAGTGATTCACTGGCCTGAGTCACTCGTCGAGCCTCTCCGGGCGCGGCGATGGCATTCTGAAGCCAGCCACACGAATCGAAGGGCTAACAATGACGTTTTCAATGGGAGTACTAGGCCTCGGCCAGTTCGGGGGCCAATTCGCCCACCTCTTCAAGCTCCACCCCGGGGTTTCCGCGGTCTACGCAGTGGACGAGCTCCCTGAACGGGCGTCCAAAGCTGTTGAACAGCTGGGGCTCGACGGCACTATGGGCAGTTTCGACGAGCTGCTGGCCTCCGACGTCGACGCCGTCGCTATCTTCACGCAACGCTGGACGCACGGGCCCTTGGTGATCAAGGCGCTGCGCGCCGGAAAGCACGTCTATTCGGCTGTTCCGATGGCAATCTCGGAGGAACAGATCGCCGGGATCATCGACGCCGTGCGTGAAACCAAGCTTGTCTATGCCATGGGAGAGACCAGCTTCTACAACCCCGCAACCGTCTATGCGCGCAAGCAGCACGCCGCCGGCAAGTTCGGCCGCATCTTCTACACCGAAGGCGACTACGTCCACGACATGGACCTGGGCTTCTACGAGGCCTACCAGTACAGCGGCGGCGAAAACTGGAAAGCAACCGCCAGCTACCCGCCCATGCTGTACCCGACGCACGCCATCGGAGGCGTGCTGGGCGCCATACCGGGCCACGCTGTGAGCGTCAGCTGCATCGGCGTCAAGGACGATCGCGGCGACGGCGTCTTCGACAAGGAAGTCAGCATGTTCGACAACGACTTCTCCAACGCCACTGCGCTGTTCGAAATGAACGACGGCGGCGCGATGCGCACCAACGAGATGCGCCGCGTCGGCTACCCCTCGCATATCCGCGAATCGCGCTTCCGCTTCTTCGGCACGGAGGCAAGCTTCGAGCAGCTGGCCACCACCACGCTGTGGCAGGACAAGGAGGGGGTCCTGGACGTCTCGGACCAGGTGGAGACCAAGCCGAGCATGTCGGCCGATGACCCCTCGTTGGCGGACGTCGCCCCCGAACTTCGCGGTGCGTTCATCTCCGGCCTCGCTCCGGTGCACGACGCCGGACGGCTCCCCGTTGAATTCGAGGGAGCCCCCACCGGGCACGAAGGCAGCCACCAGTTCCTGGTGGACGACTTCGTCACGGCCGTGAACAAGGGAAGCCTTCCTCCGGTCAACGCGTGGGTGGCGGCGCGCTTCACGCTCCCCGGCGTCGTGGCGCACGAGTCCGCGCTCCGCGGCGGGGAACGGCTCCCCATCCGCGATTTCGGCGATGCTCCGGAGGCTTTGTAGCTAGCATGATCCAATGACTACTTCGGCAGTGCACACCCCGCGCGGACCGGTGACGCGCAAAGACGTGGCCCGGTACGCCGGGGTGAGCACCGCCGTCGTGAGCTATGTGGTGAACGGCGGCCCCAAGAAGGTGGCGCCGGCAACGGAAGCGAAGGTCCAAGAGGCCATCCGGATCCTGGGATACCGGCCGAATGCCGCGGCGCGTGCGCTCAAAATGGGATCCAACCAGACCATCGGCCTCGTGATTCCGGACTCCAGCAACCCCTTCTGGGCCCTGCTGGGACACGCTGTGGAAGTGGCTGCCGCCGAGCGCGGCTATGCCTTGCTGCTGACGAATTCCGACAACAAGCTGGACTCCGAACGCCGCCACATCCGCAACCTCGCTGACCGGCAGGTTGATGGCGTGGTCCTGGCCAGCGTCATGTTCGAACCCGATCTACTGGAGCTTTTCGGCACTGAAATCCGCTCGGTCCTGCTGAACCATGCCTCGATCGCCCCTGGTTTCAACAGCGTCGGAGTGGACCTTGAGGCCGGAGCCCGCTTGGCCGTGGAACATTTGATCGGCCACGGACACACCAACATCGGACTCGCCATGGGCATCACGGCGGACAACGTGACGGACGGACGGGAAGAGGGGTGGCTGCGTGCTCTGCAAGCCGCCGGTCTGCCTCCTGGACCCCTTGCACGCGACGGTTTCGACCGCCCCGGGGGCTATGCTGCCGGACGGCGCCTCCTGGCCTCTGCCAACCGTCCGACGGCGATCTTCGCCAGCTCCGATATGCAGGCAATCGGGGTCCTGCGGGCAATCCGCGAGGCAGGTCTCTCCGTTCCGGAGGATATCGCCGTGGCGTCCTTCGACGGCTCGGTTGAGGCTGAATACACCTGGCCGGCCCTGACCACGGTGGAACAGCCGGTGTGGGAGATGGCAGAGGCCGCAGTATCCGCGCTGGTGGGCGAGAACCGCAACGAACCCCCGCAGCACAGGGTCTTCCCCACCCAGCTCCGCATCCGCCAATCGTGCGGGTGCCCGTAACGCCTTCCCCGCCCACGCGTTAGTGAGCGGCGATCCTGAGCTTTCCGACGCCGTCGCGAGGATGCGCCGGGCATCCTCGCCGAGGTGCGAGTCCGTCACGAGTACGTCGGCTTCCTCCAGCTGGGCAATCGATGCAATGCCGACAGTTCCCCACTTGCTGTGGTCCGCCAAGACCACCACGTTGCGTGACGCGCTGATGAACGCCCGGTTGGTTTCGGCTTCCTGCAGGTTCGGCGTGGTGAATCCGGCGTCCGCATCCATGCCGTGGACGCCCAGGAACAACATGTCCAAATGCAGTTGCTTCAGCGCGGCCGTCGCGATGGGACCCACCAGAGCGTCCGACGGCGTGCGCTCGCCGCCCGTCACGATGACCGGGAAAGCCTCCCGCGAACCCGAGGCGTTGTGGAAGAGATCCGCAATCCTGATGGAGTTCGTCACCACCGTGATCCGCGGGCCTTCCAGGAGTACCTTGGCGAGCTCGTAGGTGGTGGTTCCGGCGCTCAAGCCCACGGCCATGCCTTCGTGGACCAGGGTGGCGGCCTCGACGGCGATCGCGTGCTTTTCGTCGACCAGTTGGGTGGATTTCAGCTCAAAGCCGGGCTCGTGGGTCCGGGCATCGCCCGGTATCTTGGCCCCGCCATGGATGCGCTCGACGAGCCCGGACTCCTCAAGCGACTCGATGTCGCGCCGAACAGTCATGGCTGAGACGCCCAGCAGTTGCGCGAGGTCCGAGACGCGGACAACGCGTTCACGCTGGACGGCGTCGACTATGGCGGTGTGGCGGGCTGCCTGAAGCATCGGAGCCTTTCTGGACGGACGGCGGGTGGCTAGGCCGGAGTGGCGACGACGGCGACGCTCCGGCAGTAAGGTTTAGCGTACCTCCGGTGGGTGTCCCGCCCAGGAGCTCGACGCCGTCGAGCGGCACCTCCACGTCCCGCGCGCTGTGTTGATGACGAAAGTCCAGTCCTTGGTGCCGTTGCTCCTGCGGACGATTTCCACGTCTTCCGGAGGCTGAACGCCAGGACCGGTGCCACTCCGGCGTCCGAGCAGAG
>NZ_DF952474.1:196048-200035 GCF_001263615.2 Arthrobacter sp. Hiyo1
TGCCGGACGCCGTCGGCATCCACCGGGAGCGAATCGGGGTACTTGCGGCTGAACCACGGCGGGGGAGAAGCGCTCGCGTTCGCGAGATCCACGCTGATCCCGTTGGTGTGGAGCAGGTCCAGGATCCTGTCGAGCCAGGCGAACTCGTAGCGGCCTTCTTCGGGCTCCAGAAGGGCCCAACTGAAGATGCCGACACTGACCAGGTTCACTCCGGCTTCCTTCATGAGGGCGACGTCGTGTTTCCAGACCTCTTCGGGCCATTGTTCCGGGTTGTAGTCGCCGCCGAACGCGATCCGGCCGCCCAACTTGTCGACGATGTAGTCCATTGCCATGCGTTTTATCCTTTGCTGGAACCGAGCGTGAGGCCGGCCACGAATTGGCGCTGCAGCACGAGGTAGATGATCAGGGTGGGTATCACGGTGATGGTGGCACCGGCCGCCAGGAGGTTGTAGTTGCTGAGGAACTCGCCCTGCAGGTTATTGATGGCCGTCGTGATGGGCAGCCGGTTTCCGCTTTGGATGAAGAGCAGCGGCCAGAAGAAATCGTTGTAGATGAAGATGACTTCCAGGGTTCCGAGCGCCGCGAGGGCGGGTCGGCACAGCGGCAGGATGATGTTCCAGTACTGCCGCCAGATCCCGGCCCCGTCCACCAGTGCGGCTTCCGTCAGGTCGGACGAGAGGGCCTTCATGTAGTTGGAAAGCACGAAGGTGCAAAAACCGATCTGGAACGCAGTGTCCACGGCGATCACCGAGATGTAGGTGTTGAGCAGGTTGCCGGAATCGCTGAAGGAGTACGGCAGCGTGACATGTTTGAACATCTCGAACAACGGAGCCGCCAGGACCTGCGGCGGCAGGAGGTTGCCGGCCGTGAACATGATCAGGAGCGTGACGTTGAACTTCCAGCTCACCCTGGAGACGGCGAATGCCATCATCGAGGCGAAGAACAAGGTCAGGAGCACCGAGGGGACGGTGATGATCACCGAGTTCAGGAGGTATTTCGAGAATCCGCCCTGGGTCCAGGCCGTGATGAAGTTGTCGAAATTGAAAGTGCCGCCAAGGCTGAAGTAGCCGTATTTGTCCGTGTCCGCCTTGGGACGCAAAGCCGTGAACAAGGACCAACCCAGCGGAATAAGCCACATGATGGCCATGACGGTCAGGAAGATGTGGGTCCCGTAGTGGCGTTTGCCGGAGTTCCTGGCGCCCGTGGCTGTTGTACGCGGGATGGGGTTGGCGAGGGTGCTCATGCCTTGCTCTCCTTGCCGAAGGTGCGGATGAGGTAGAAGACGATGGGGATCAGCGAGATGACCAGGAGAATGACCGCGAGGGACGAACCGACGCCGATCACCTGGCCTTCGCCGATCAGGTTCTGGATCACCAGGGCGCTGATCAATTCAAGGCCGTTGGTCCCTCGGTTGATGACGTACACAATGTCGAAGGCACGGAGCGACTCGATGATCGTGATCACCACGATCACGATGTTCACAGGGCGCATAGCCGGGAAGACGATGCGGAAGAACGTCTGCGCCGCGCTGGCGCCGTCAATCGACGCCGCTTCCCGCAGCGAGGGGTCCACGCCCTTGAGCCCGGCCAAGTACAGGATCATGACGTAGCCCGCGTGGCGCCACGTTGCCGCAACCATGGCCGCCCAGATATTCACGTTCGAATTTCCGAACCAGTCCACGGCTTGTGGTGTGCCCGCCGTGCCCAGGAGGTAGTTCAGCAGTCCGCTGTCCCGGTTGTAGAAAAGCTGCCAGATGATGCCGATGAGGGCCAGCGACAACATGACCGGCGTAAAGAAGATGCTCTGGTAGATCTTGCTGCCGCGGATCTTCTGGTCCAGGAGCACTGCCAGCAGCAGGCCGAGGGGTGTTGCGATCAGGGCCAGGAAGACGAGCCAGAGGACGTTGTGTTGAATGGCGGGCCAGAAAGGGGGATAGTCCTGGACCACGTAGTGGTAATTGTCCGTCCCTGCGGCCTTGATGTCCTTCAGGTCCAGGCCGTTCCAGCGGGTGAAGCTCAGCGCGATGGAGAAGAGCGTGGGCAGCCAGACAAGCAGGAGCTGGATCAGGGTAGGCACGCCCACCATGATGGCGAGGACGAATTTGTCGCGGCGCGTGAGGCGGCGGACCCTGCCTGCTTTGCCGGTCCGCCTGCCGGTGCCGGGCTGGCTCTTGCCGGCCGTGGTTCGCCCGGCAGCACCGGGTTCGCTGTCCGGTGCTGCCGGTTTCTCGGCGGTAGTACTCATGGGGATTCCTTCAGCTACTGGGCTGCGTAAAGGGTCTTGGCCTGCGCTTCAAGGTTCTTGACGTCTACGGTGCCGTCCTTGATGAAGGACTGCAGCGCGGGGATCATTACGTTGTTGGCCATGGCAGGGAGGGCGTCACGGTCCAGGAACTGGCTGATGTACTTGGCGTTGGAGATGGTGTCTGCACACTTCTTGTTCAGCGGGGTGAACTTTGACGTGTCGGCGCCCTTGACGGTGGCGATGTTGGAGCCATCCACGGCTGAATAGGCGTTCTGGCCTTCGGCGGATCCCATGAACGCCAGGAAGTCGTGAGCCGCCTTGTTGTCGCCGCCCTTCTTGGACAGGAGCAATCCGTCGATGGGGGCCTCGACGGCGTCGGTGCCTTCCACCGCGATTTCCGGGAACGGGAAGAAATCGATGTCCGCCAGCACGGCGGGGTCCGTGAATTGCTGGGTCACGAACGAACCCAACAGGTACATGCCGGTCTTCTTGGCTTCGAGTGCCTTGGCCGCGTCCTGCCAGGTCTGGCCGAGGGCATTGGGGTCCTGGAACGGCAGGAGGGCCTTCCAGGTGTCGAAGACGTCGCTGACCTTCTTCTGGTCCCAGCTTTCCTTGTGGGCGGTCAGGTCCACGTGGAACTGGTAGCCGTTGAGGCGCATGTTGATGTAGTCGAAGGTGCCCATGGCCGGCCAGCCGTCCTTGTCCGCGAAGCCGATGGGGATGATGCCGTCGGTCTTCATCTTCGTGGCCAAGGTCTTCAGCTCATCGAAGGTCTTGGGGACTGCGTAGCCCTTCTCGGCCCAGAAGCTCTTCCGGTAGAAGAAGCCCCACGGGTAGTTGTAGTTGGGGACCAGGTACATCTTGCCGTCCGGGCCGGTGGAGGCCTTCTTCATGGCGTCGGAGAAGTTGCTGCCGATCGTTGCCCATACGTCGTCTACGGGAGCCAGGAGGCCCTTGCCCGCGTAGTACTGCATGCGGTAGCCGGCGAACCACGTGAAGGCATCGTCCGGGCTGCCCTGGAGGTAGGAGTTGATCTTGTTCTGGAAGTCGTTGTGCGGGACGACGTTGGTGGCCACCGTGATGCCGGACTTCTTGGTGAAGGCATCGGTGACGGCTTTGTAGGCGGCCTTGGGAACGTCGTCCGAGGAACCTGAACCGAAGGTCAGGCTGTTCGAGGAAGCTCCGGGAGCCGGTCCGGAACCGCCAGTGCAAGCAGCCAGCAGCGGAATGCCGGCGAGCCCAGCAGCGCCTATACCGAGCGTTTTCAGGATGGTGCGGCGTCCAGGGCCGGCGTTGTAGGCCGACTGGAACGGGTCAAGATTCGCTGCCATGTTCTCTCCCTTGAAAGCGTGGTGCTTGTGAGTTATCTCACGTAGAACTCGACTATAACCGCTCAAAAGAGAACATGAAAGAACTAAATATAACATTCTTGCGACGGCGGGTTTTAAGACAAGAACGGCGGTCCTCCCGGGAGAGAACCGCCGACCTTGCGTGGTGCCTTGGCGCTTTTGTTTGCTTGGAGCAGAGCCTACTTCTTCAGCGATTCCGCGATCTGGGCCATGATGGTTGGGTCGGACAGGGTGGTGGCATCGCCCACTTCGCGGCCTTCTGCGACGTCCTTGAGGAGGCGGCGCATGATCTTGCCCGAGCGGGTCTTGGGCAGTTCGGGGACCACGAGGATGTGCTTGGGCTTGGCGATGGGGCCGATTTCCTTGCCCACGTGGTTGCGCAGCTCGAAGACGG
>NZ_DF952474.1:203302-205995 GCF_001263615.2 Arthrobacter sp. Hiyo1
AGGCTCGGGACCGGCCACCCAGCACATCGGCACGGTCGATCAGCCCCGGGTTCACGAGCCCATCGGCGCCACCGTCGATCCAGCCACGCGAACGGACGAATCCGGCCACGCCTCCGGGTACGAGGCATTCTGGTTCGCCGTGGCCCATCCCCGCGTCGTTGTCGACGAGCACACCGGCATGCCCGCCTTCACCATCGAACCGGGCGCGTGGGTCCTGGCCCTCGAAGACCGCGGCGCGGAATTCCTCGTGCAGGATACTGACGGCAGTGTGGGCGTCCTGCGCGATCTCAGCCACATCGAACGCGGCTAGCCTGGCCCGCCGTGGACACCGTCGTCGAAACCCCGCTGGCTTTGAAGCGGCGTGCGCGCAAGATCAACAAGGCGCTTGCTGAGCTCTATCCCTACGCCCACGCTGAGCTTGATTTCCGGAACCCGTTCGAGTTGGTCGTGGCCACGGTGCTGTCCGCCCAGACTACCGATGTGCTGGTCAACCAGGTCACCAAGATCCTGTTCGCGCGCTATCCGGATGCCCGGAACATGGCCGAGGCCGAGCTTGCCGAGCTGGAGGCGATCCTGCAGCCCACCGGCTTCTTCCGTGCCAAGGCGAAGAACGTCCTGGCGCTCAGCACGCGTTTGGTGGACGAGTTCGACGGCGAGGTTCCCGGCCGGCTGGAAGACCTGGTGACACTGCCCGGCGTCGGGCGCAAAACGGCGAATGTGGTGCTTGGCAACGCGTTCGGCGTCCCGGGAATCACCGTAGACACGCATTTTGGCAGGCTCGCGCGCAGGTTTGGCTGGACGACGTCCGAGGACCCGGTGAAGATCGAGTTCGATGTCGCCGAGCTGTTCGAGCCCAAGGACTGGACCATGCTGTCCCACCGCGTTGTTTTCCACGGCCGCAGGGTTTGCCACGCGCGCAGGCCGGCGTGCGGAGCGTGTGCAGTGGCCAACTGGTGCCCGAGTTACGGTGAAGGCGAAAAGGATCCCGTCAAAGCAGCCAAGTTGCTCAAATACGAACTGGCGCCCGGCAACGAAGCGCTTCTCGAAAAATTGCTTGCCGAGACCCACCGCGCGGCGGAGATTCGCATGGAATCGCAAAGGAGGCCGGCATGACGGCGCTCGAGGATCTCGTCAGCCTCATCACCAGGATCGATTCGGGCCTCCATCCCGGCCCTGATCCACGGATTGCCGCTGCAACCGTCGATCCGGACAAGGCACGGAAAGCGGCCGTGCTCATGCTCTTCGGCGTCTTGGACGACGTCCCCGCCCAATCCGGGAAACCAGTGGCCCCCGCGGACTTGGACGTCTTGCTGCTGGAGCGCGCCCACACCCTGGACGACCATCCCGGGCAGGTGGCGTTCCCCGGCGGCAGCATCGATCCCGGGGATGAGTCCGCCGTCGCGGCAGCCCTCCGGGAAGCGGTGGAGGAGACAGGCCTGGACAGCGGTGGCGTCCAGGTGCTGGGTGTCATGCCGGAACTCGGCCTGATCCGCAGCAATTTTGTGGTCACGCCGGTCTTGGCGTGGTGGGCGTCGCCGTCGCCCGTGAGGGTGGTGGACTACGCCGAATCCGCCCAGGTGTTCCGCGTACCGGTGCGTGATCTCCTGGATCCCGACAATCGATACACCGGGACGCTCACGCGGCTCGGCCGGACTTTCTCGAGCCCGGTCTTCCAAGTCAACGGGCTCGTGGTCTGGGGTTTCACCGGGATGGTGCTCAGCGGTTTGTTCGACGCTTTGGGCTGGACGGTTCCGTGGGACACGGAGCGCGTGCTTGAGATCGAGATCTAGCCTCTAGCAATGTGCCTTGCGCAGGCAGGCCGCTGGCCCGCCACTGGCTCCGGCTATGCCGCGCGCCGGACGGTTTTTGAGCGATCCACGACGATGCCCGTGGCGGCATTTTCGCGCACGGCGTTGATGCCGTCCACTACGGCTTTCAGGTGTTTGAACCGTGGCGATTCCGCCACCAAGGTTCCATCGGCGGCCGTCAACCGAAACCGGTAGCCGTCTTCGCCGTCTTTGAGAATTTCGAATCGTCCAGCCATTTTGCTGTTCCCCCTTGGATACTGCCCGCACAGTGACTTGCGCAGTGAGTGCGTCTTTGCACTGTGGCGCCCCTCACGTCGAACGCCACAAGACGAGACTATCGAGAAGGAAGGGGCGTGCTGAAGTTACTTTGGGGTACATTACTTGCCCGGGTCATGCCGGGTTCGTTTCCGCCATATGACTCGCTTTCGGGGCCGCCGGCGGTTATGGTTCCGGGCTTCAAAAGATCAGTGCGCGCCGTGGTGCCGGCACCGGATATTCGGCGATTGCCATCCGGAACTCTTCCTCCGCGCTGAGTCGCCGCCGGACCTCCATCGATTCCAGCCTCTGGGCATCTTCCGCGTCGACGCCGGGGTTTTTCGCCAGTTCCCTGATCCATTCGCCGGCCACGACAGCGTCATGTTGCTCACCCAACAACCGCTGCAGGGCGATCGCCGGTTGGATCACGCCCGAAGCGTGATGGCTGAAGGCGTCCGCAACTGCCTCCACTGAGTAACGGAGGCACTTGACGTCTTTGCGCGCCTGGTGGAGTGCGGCGTTACGGACCTCCGGGTCGTTGCTGCCTGCCTGCTCCGCGAGGCTGTGCTGCAGCCGCTCCCACCGGCCTTGGAGGCGCTCCGCGAGGTCCGCCGTCGGGTGCTTGTATTC
>NZ_DF952474.1:210476-211587 GCF_001263615.2 Arthrobacter sp. Hiyo1
GTGGTTCGACCGCGGCAAGGGGCTGGAGCGGGCGCAGGTGCACTTCGACGGCGAACCTCAAATCCGTGCCTTGGCCTCCCGGCTCGTGGCGGCCGGTGGACGCCGTTTGGACGACAGCTCGCCGTGCGTCGATGTCCGCCTGGACGGCGGATACCGGGTGCACGCAGTGTTGCCTCCGATTTCCACTGCCGGAACTTTGTTGTCCGTTCGGATTCGGCGCGAGGAGGTTTTCTCGATCGACGAGTTGCGTGCGGGAGGCATGTTCGGGGCACCGGTCCAGCAGGTGCTGCAGGCAATGGTTGATCGCAGGCTGAGCTTCCTGATCAGTGGTGCCACCGGTTCCGGAAAGACCACATTGCTGTCCACGATGCTCGGCTTGAGCAGCCCACATGATCGGCTCGTCCTGATTGAGGACGCCTCGGAGCTGAACCCGGTGCACCCGCACGTGGTTTCCCTTGAGTCCAGGCACGGGAACCTTGAAGGCGGTGGCGCTCTCGATCTTGGCGAACTCGTTCGGCAAGCACTGCGGATGCGGCCGGACCGGTTGATCGTGGGTGAGTGCCGGGGCGCAGAAGTCCGTGAGCTGTTGACGGCACTCAATACCGGCCACACGGGTGGCGGTGGCACAATCCACGCGAACACCGCCTCCGCGGTCCCGGCCAGGCTGGTGGCGTTGGGTGCGCTCGCAGGCTTGAGCCGGGAAGCCGTTCAACTGCAGCTTTCAACGGCATTGGACGCAGTGGTCCACGTCGAGCGGACACCGGCCGGCAGAAGAGTTTCCTGCATTGGATTGTTGGCGGTGGGCGCGTCCGCCCCATCGATCGTGCCTGCCGTGGAAATGCGGGCGGGTGTTGCTGTCCCTGGTCCCGCTTGGGGGGACCTCGCAGATCGCCTTGAACTGGACCCTGGGCTCCTGCCCGGCTCGCAACGACCGATCTCGCGCCCGGATCACCTTGGAGCTGTCGCGTGAGCGGATTCCTCATTCTCGTCCTGGCGGCCGCTGCATGGGTTTTCTTCCAACCGTCCCGGCGACTTGGCAAACGGGTAGTGCGTGCCCTGCCTCGTGCTCCCGTGCATGGGGCTGGCGCTGGGCGCTGGGGCTGGGGCTGTG
>NZ_DF952474.1:214882-215848 GCF_001263615.2 Arthrobacter sp. Hiyo1
TGCTCGGCGTGACAGGAGGATGCGGCGGTGCGGGTGCGTCCACGGCTGCGGTCTGGCTGGCGCAGGAAGCGGCCGTCCACGGAATCCGGACGCTGCTGGTTGATGGCGATTCGCGCGGAGGAGGCCTTGAGCTTTGCCTGGCAGCTGAAGATGCGCCAGGACTGCGCTGGCCCGATCTCGCCGATGCCAGCGGCAGCATCGGTACCGGGCAGCTAAGCGACTCATTGCCCATCGCCGGAGGATTCTCCTTCCTTTCCTGGCCGGGCAGCCGCGACCGCCCTCTGGACGTGGAGCCCGGGGCCGTCGCGGCCGTCTTGATGCGGCGAGGCGGGGATATGAGCTGATCATTGTCGACATCGGCCGCGGAACGGAATCGCTTGGCAGCTTTGCCTGGGACTGCGACAGGATTCTTCTCCTGGCACCGGCCCAACTCCGCGCAGCCGTCGCCGCGGCCAGGCTTCTCCAGGAGCTGCCGCCGGTGGACACAGCCTTGGTGGTCCGTGGAAATGCCGGTGCTGCCCTGGACGGACCGCTCATAGCCGAGTCACTGGGACTGCCCCTTCATGGCTTGCTCCCCGAGCTCCGCGGCACCGCCGCGGCCGCTGAGCTCGGACGCCTTCTGGAATTCGGCAAGCGCAAGGCCGTGCGTCGCTTTGCGGAATCCGTACTTCAACTACTCGACGACGGCGCAGTATGAGTGCCCCTGGGTTTCCAAACGGCGAGCGCCGTCGCAACACGCGTCTCCTCGACGCCGCACTCCTTGAAAGCGTCCGGGAAACCGTCATGGCCGACGCCGGTCCAGTGACTCCGTCACGCGTGGCAGCGGCCGTCCATGCCACGGGCAGGCTACTCGGGACCGCGGGGGCGCTCGCCGCCGTCGAATCCATCAGCGCCGAACTGAGCGGACTTGGACCTCTCCAACAGCTCGCCCGCGATGCCTCAGTGACGGACATCTTCGTGAATGGC
>NZ_DF952474.1:217809-219407 GCF_001263615.2 Arthrobacter sp. Hiyo1
GGCGCTCCCGCGCGGACGCATTGCCGCTCACGATACTCGTACAGCAGTTGGCCGCCCTCCTCCGGGGCGGCCGTTCGACGTCGCGCCTCTGGGAGGAACTCTGGATTGTGCATGGACCCAGGGATCACCGCATTCGTTCGGTCGACTCGGAGGACCGCAAAGTGCGAGCCAGGGCCCTGGCATTACCCAAGGTGTCGGATGGGTCTCTTCAGGTTCTCGCAGCGGCGCGGGCGGCATCGATGAACGGGGCCTCGGTCGCCGAAGCCATCAGATCGTCGGCAACGAAGAATCTTAGGGGCGGGAATCCCGTGGAACATCGAATCTGGGGAGAACTTGCCGCCTGCCTGGACGTCGCGGAGGCGACTGGTTGTCCATTAGCCGACGTGCTGACCAGATTCGCCGCCCAGCTTGAGGCCGAGGACGACGCCGGCGATGCCCGGCAGACTGCCTTGGCCGGCCCGAAAGCCACTGTGCGCCTTCTGACATGGCTGCCGGTGTTCGGCTTGGGGCTGGGCATGATGCTTGGGGTGGATCCGTTAGGGGTCCTGTTGGCCAACGGCTTGGGATTGGCGGCGCTCGCGGCCGGGGGTGTCCTGACTGTCACCGGCAGAATCTGGTCATCCCGGTTGGTGCACGTCGCGGCGGGCGTTGACTGATGGGCTCGGCATTCGCAGCCATCGCAGTGTCCCTCGTGCTGGTCTTTGCGGCAATTCTCGGGCTGGCCTATCAAGGACGAACCCGGCGGCGCTCAATCCTCCGGACACTTCGCGGCCCACTCGGAAGCAACGGCCCGATGAACAACACCAGCCGGGGCGAGGCGGCGGGCACTCTCCGGAATCCCGATGGGCAGGGAGGCTTGCGCAATGTGCCCATGATCCTTGAGTTGGTGGCCGCCATGCTCGACTCCGGGGCGGGCCTCGGACGGTCCCTTGAGTTGATCGCCGGATGCGCGTCCCCGCAGCTTAGCCGCTCCCTGAAGACGGTGGTTGCTGCCCTCGATATCGGAACGGACTGGGAGACGGCATGGCGGAGTGCGGGCCAGCAGTGCGCTGAAGCGCGCAAGCTCAAGGATGCGCTCGCCTTCGCCGCCCTGACCGGCGCACCATCCTCGGCGATCCTCTATGCCCAGGCAGCTCGACTGCGGCGTGAAAAGTTCAGGGTGGCGGAAAAGCGCGCTGCCGCGCTCGGAGTGAAACTCGTGATTCCGCTGGGTCTGTGTTCGTTGCCTGCCTTCATCTGTCTTGGTGTGGTCCCGGTGCTGTTGGCCATGCTTCCGCCCAGGGGATAGCTGGCGGCGGCCGCCCGGGGGGATTGCTGGCGGCCCGCCAGGGCGCGCCGAGTCCCTCGCAAGCCAGTTTCCCTCCACAGGAACGTTCAGAAGCGAGTTTTCCACTTAGGAGATTTGGGGCCTTTCGAAGCCACATGCCAACGGAAGAGTCGAAGTAGAGCCGGCGGCCAAGCCGGCCCCGCAGAAAGGAACCGAAATGAACGCAACCGTCGATACCGCCCAGGCGCCGCAGGACGTCCATGCCCCCCGGGCTGCCCTGGCACTCGCCCAGGCATCTCCTCCTCGGCCGGAGGCCGAGGTCCTCGAATTG
>NZ_DF952474.1:221860-227436 GCF_001263615.2 Arthrobacter sp. Hiyo1
CGCAGCATGGAGCTTCGTTGACGGCGTGCACGGTGGGCGTAGGCGGGATCGTGGAAGTCCGCACTGAGCTGGACCGCGGCGCAGTCTTCGGGACCGCGACCGGCAGAGCCCGGGCCGGTCCGCCGCCCTAGAACCGCCGCCCTAGAACCGCCGCCCTAAATCGTGCGCCTAGGACGCGTCGCGCAGCAGCACGTCTATCAGGGTGACCGCTGCGTCCTTGTCCAGCGGATTGTTCTTGTTGCCGCATTTGGGGGACTGGACGCAGGAAGGCAGCCGGTGTCACACTCGCAGGCTTTGATGGCGTCCCTTGTGGCGGTCAACCACACTTTGGCTTTTTCGAAGCCGCGCTCGGCAAATCCGGCACCGCCTGGATGGCCGTCGTACACAAAGATCGTGGGAACTCCGGTGTCGGCGTGGAGCGCTGTTGAGACTCCACCAATATCCCAACGATCACTTGAAGCGACCAGCGGCAGAAGCCCGATGGCGGCATGCTCGGCGGCGTGAAGGGCACCCGGGAACTGGGCCTCGACAAGGCCTGCGCTAGTCAGCGAACGGTTGTGGACCACAAACCATACCGCCTTGGTGAAAAGATCCCTGGCCCCGAGTTCCAGCGGTTCTTCCCCCAAAACCTCGTTGGAAATCAGTGCCTTACGTTGGAAGGAGACTACCTGTGTTGTTACTTTCACTTCGCCGAAGTGAACCGCGATATCCCCCCATTCCATGGTCCGGAGAGTCTGCAGCACCTCGATCTGCGTCACGTCCCGTGCCGTCGTGTAGTAGTCCGGGTTGGTTCGACGAACCACCACGCAATGGTCCTCTTCGTTCAGTTCCTCGACCAAGTAACTGTCGCCTTGGTGCACATAGATCGCACCCGTATGCGCCTGGTAGTGCGTCTGTGGCGAGTCCATGGTGCCTAACAGGGAGCCAGTCTCGGAGTCCACGATGCTTACGGGGCCGCCGCCATCTGCGCGGAGGTTTACCATGCCGCGGCGCTCTCGGGATGGGTCCAGAACCAGCCCGCGGCCCGTTTCCGCAGGTACCCCTGTTGCACCAACTGATTCAGCAGGGATTCGGACGTCGGCCCGAACAGCTCAAGTTCAGCCACACCGATCGGGAGCTCGGCCGCTGCCGCGCACAGATGGGGGCCGAGCACGTAGGGGTTTCCGGGATCGAAGACGGTGGCCTCGACCGACACGTCAAAGATCGCCTCCGGATGGTTGACGAGGTATGTGTCCAAAGGATCGTCGCTGGCCACGAACGCGGCAATAGCGTTTTGGCCTGCCCGGCCGGCCCGTCCGATCTGTTGGAACAGGGAAGCCCTCGTCCCGGGCCAGCCGGCTACCAGCACGGCGTCCAGCCCGGAAATGTCGATACCCAATTCCAATGCCGACGTGCTGGACACCCCAAGCAGCTCACCGGAACGCAAAGCCCTTTCCAAAGCCCGTCTCTCCTCGGGGAGATAGCCGGAACGGTACGCAGCAACCCGCTGGGGCAGGCTGGGATCCACTTCGTCGAGGAGGCGCTTGGTGATAGACGAAATTGTTTCCGCGCCGCGCCTGGACTTGATGAAGGCGATGGTCCGCACACGGGAGGACACGAGGTTGGCCAGCAGGTCCGCGGTCTCGGCGACGGCGGTCCTGCGGGATTTTGCCCCGTTTTCGCCCTTCAGCTCGGTCAGGGCAGGTTCCCAGAATGCCACCGTCGTGGAGCCATGAGGTGAACAGTCCTCGGAAATTTCGCGGACGGGGGTGCCGATGAGCCGGGCGAAGGATGTGCCCGGGTCCGACGCAGTCGCCGACGCCGCAATGAACACCGGTTCAGGAAAGGAGGTGCCGGCACCGTAGTAGGCACAGATTCGCCGGAGCCTCCGCATGAGGTTGGCGACGTGGGACCCGAACACCCCGCGGTAGCTATGGGCCTCGTCCACGATGACGTACCGGAGCCTGCGGAAGAAGCGGGCCCACCACGTGTGGTTGGGCAGGATCCCGAAGTGCAACATGTCGGGGTTTGCGAGGATGAAGTTGGCATGATCACGGATCCAGCGGCGCTGGGACTGCTCGGTGTCGCCGTCGTACGTTTCCGCCCGGACCGTGGGGAGCTTGAGCGCGCGGATCGCTGCCAACTGGTCGGCTGCAAGTGCCTTGGTGGGGGAGAGATACAGGGTGACGGCACCGTCGTCGTGGATCTTGCCCGGTTCGGACAGCACCCGCAGTTCTGAACGATGGATGGCGTCGAGGGCCGGCAGTTGGTAGGCGAGCGACTTTCCGGAGGCGGTCCCGGTGGCAATGACGACGTTTTGGCCGGAGTGGGCGAGCTCGGCTGCTTCGATCTGATGCCGGTACGGTTCGTGGATGCCCAAAGCCCCGTAAGCGGCAACCACATCGGGATGGGCCCAGCCCGGCCACGCCTCGTGGACCGCCTGGCGAGCTGGAATAGTGCGGACATGTCGCAACTGCTCCGGGTCCGGGCTCCTGCCCAGAAGGGAGATCATCGATTCAGTTGCGTTCACGTGAACATTCTGTCATTGCGCCGGAAACCGAACGGCGCCGAACCTCGGCTACGCCACAGACAGGTCAGTCTCGTCGACCGATTTGGTGGACATCATGAGCACCTGGCACACGTGCTTCCAGCCAAGGTGGGAGTAGAGATGCTGTCCGTCCAAGGAAGCGAGGAGCAGGCCGCTTTCAACATCGTATTGAAATGCCTGCGCGGCGAGGGCTTTCATGATGAAACTGCCCAGTCCCCGGCGCTGGTAGTTGGGCTCGGTGACGATTTTGTCGAACACCGCTGTCTGCTTGACTACGTATACCTGTCCGCTGGCCGCCACCTCTTCGCCGGCATGGACCACGGCGTAGTGGACGCCCTTGCTTTCGGAAGTGGTGAGCTTGAGGTCGTCATCCGAGAGCCACGGATCCTCGGCATCTTGCGTCCCCATGTCCACGATCATCATGGTCTGGGAATCGGAGGTGACGTTCAATCCGTTCTCGCGAGCCAATTGGGTGTAGCGTCCTGCGTCGTTCGTGAGGATCGTCAAAATGCGAGTGTCCGCCTGGGCGGTCTTGGCGGCCAGTTCGGCGAACTCGTCATCCGAGGGGTCGTAGGCAAAGTATTCCCAGTCGCCGGTTTTGTCTGCACGCAGGGCTGCCGGGAACCGGCCTTCCTTTCGCGTTTCGTAACTCCGGGACCCGGCCCAGCCAGCCACCCAGACGTCGAGCAGCTCAGCGATGTCTTCAACCAAGGCTTCGTGACTCATGTAGAGAGACTATGCCAGCGGTCTGGGAATCAACAGGGGCCGTCAGTAACAGCTCCATTAACACTTAGAGTGACCGAACGGCGGCCCGACTCATGGGTTTGGGGCCAGCAAGTACCCTTAAATACGTGGCTTTGAACAGAATTGTGCTCTTCTATGGCTTTACTCCGATCGCTGACCCGGACGCCGTGCGGCTCTGGCAGCGCGCCCTGTGCGAGAAGCTCGGCCTGACCGGGCGGATCCTTATTTCGCGGGACGGCATCAACGCCACAGTTGGTGGGGAACTGAACAACGTCAAGCAGTACGTGAAGACCACCAAGGAATACAAGGGCTTCCACGATATCGACTTCAAATGGTCCGAAGGCGGCGCCGACGACTTTCCGAGGCTCAGCGTCAAGGTTCGCGATGAGATCGTGTCCTTCGGCGCCCCCGGTGAACTGAAGGTGGACGAGAACGGCGTCGTCGGCGGTGGCACCCACCTTCAGCCCGAAGAGCTCCACGCACTGCTGGAGGAAAAGAAGGCTTCAGGGCAGGACGTGAAGTTCTTCGATGGACGGAACGCCTTCGAAGCCCAGATCGGCAAATTCAAGGACGCGATCGTTCCCGACGTCGCCACCACACACGACTTCATCAAGGAACTCGACTCGGGAAAATACGACGACCTCAAGGACCAGCCCGTAGTCACCTACTGCACAGGCGGAATCCGGTGCGAAGTCCTTTCCAGCCTGATGGTGAACCGCGGCTTCAAGGAGGTTTACCAACTCGACGGCGGGATTGTCCGCTACGGCGAGACCTACAAGGACCAGGGCCTGTGGGAAGGTTCCTTGTACGTTTTCGACAAGCGCATGCACATGGAATTCAGTGAGGATGCCAAGACCATTGGCCAATGCGTCCGCTGCCAGGCGCCCACCAACAAGTTTGAAAACTGCTCCAATTTGAGCTGCCGCAACCTCACGCTGTATTGCGCCGAATGTGCCTCGAGCCCGGAAACGCTGCGTTGCCCGGAAGGCTGCGCGGCCTAGCCCCGGTCATCAGATCCGGCTCACCCGGTACGCGAAGTTTGCCTGCGCATTTGCGGTGATCGTGATGCCCAGGACGGCGTCTGTCTCCAGTTGCACGACCTTGACCCTCGTGGTGCCACAGCGCAGCATTACCTCGATGAGGACTTCGCTCCCGTTCCGCACAGTGAATTCGGTGCTGCGGGTACCTCGGCACGCCAGAGTCACTGCATACGTTCCCCCAGGAAGCTGGGTGGTCTCTTCGTCGCGGGACTCTCCAGCGGACAGCAGGTCGAAGCTGCTGTAAAAGGACAGCCCGTTCACGTCTGGAAGCACGTCTTGCGCCCAAGCCTTCAGCGCATCGCCCGTGACGGTCTGTCCAAGGGCCGGGTCGCGGGTCAACACCGGATCCGTGATCACCGCGGACGGCGGACTGCTCGCCGCGGCACGGCCGTCCTCGTAGGTGTATTCGCACGAGGCCAAAGTGCCGCACGCGAGCACACCACAAAGCACGACGGCGGGAATCGCCGGCGGCGTCGTCGCAACCTTCAGGGCGCGTGCCCACCCCATAGTCCGACTCTACGCCCGGCCGCAGCCGGGAACGAAGCGGCAGTTACGAAGCCGGTACCAGTTGGTATGCGTAGATCACGGGTGCATCGACGCTGCTTGCGCTGATGCTCAGTGGGCCGGCTGAGGGAATCTTGATGCGGGACGTTTCGCGGCTGCCATTGCACGCAGCCCCGGCCTCGGTGATCTGCGTGCCACCCGAGGAAACGTCGAAGAATGCCTTGCCGCCGCCGTCGCAGGCCACAGTCAGGGTGTAGCTTCCGGCAGCGACATTTGCGAAGTTCTTGACCAAGGGGTCACGGTTCGGGATTTTTCCTGAGTCCTCCAGGACCACCCCGGCCGCCGACGGCATGGTGGTCGCCTTCCACGCGGGGATGTCGGCGTTGGAGACAGATCCCCCGGAGGAGCACGCCGTCATCGCCAGGGTGGCAGCGCCAACGAGCAAAAGAGCAGCGCGACGCCAAGTGGAGGGGTGAAATGCCATGATTCAACGCTACCTGCTCGAATGCCTCCCCGCCGACGCAGGCGATCACGCGGCCGCCCACCCACCAGCCCGAATAGACTTGCACAGTGACTGATCCCGCAATGCCCGCCATCTTTGGGACCGCCCCGAAAACCACCACCCTCGACGCTCCCCGCAGCGACCTTCCCGAGCTGCTCACGGCGCTCGCCGACGACCTGCGGAACGTTGGCTACACCGTGGACGGAGTGGCAGGACTTCTTGGGGAGTCCGCCCACGCGGCCCTCGCCCGGGATCAGCT
>NZ_DF952474.1:228620-229699 GCF_001263615.2 Arthrobacter sp. Hiyo1
CTGTCCCGCAAACCGAAGACGACGTCGACGCCGCCCTGCCGCGCATCCGCACCTCGGGCCTGGTGGAGCTTGGCTTGGTAGAGAAGAACGACGGCGGTGCTGTCGCGGCGAAGGTGGATTTGCGGCCGTACGGCTGGGAATGCGACTCCGGAGCAGACAACAGCGGGAGCGGCGGCGCCGAACTGTGGGTTTCCAGCGATCTCGCCGCCCACCAGCAGCCGGGCGTGCTCCGGCATGACCATGTGCTGGGCATCGGGCAGGCATCCACCACCCTTGTCCAGACCACGATCCGGCGGCACTCGAAACGCGCCCTTGACCTCGGGACGGGCTGTGGAATCCAGACTTTCCACCTCCTGCACCACAGCGAGCATGTCACCGCCACCGACATCTCCGAACGGGCCCTCGCGTTCACCCGCTTCAACCTGATGCTCAATGCCGAGGCCCTCCACCTGGACCCGGCCGATCTCGAGTCCCGGGTGAGCCTGCGGCTGGGCTCGCTCCTGGAACCGGTCGCGGGTGAGACTTTCGATTTGGTGGTGTCCAATCCGCCTTTCGTCATTACCCCGCGCAGTGCTGGCGAGCATTCTTCGGATCAATTCACCTACCGCGACGGCGGCCTGCCCGGCGACGACATCGTGGCCAACCTCGTCCGAACCTTGCCCGACGTCCTGGCGCCCGGCGGCACGGCGCAGATGCTCGGCAACTGGGAAATCCCTGCAGGCAGCCGCTGGAGCGAACGGCCCGCGTCGTGGCTGGCAGGGTCCGGCACGGAGGCATGGTTCATCCAACGGGAACAGGTGAGTCCGGAGCTGTACGCGGAGACCTGGTTGCAGGACGCCTCCGAGGGCCGCGACCGTAAGCTCTACCGTGACGCCTACGCCGCCTACCTGCAGGATTTCGCGTCCCGCAACGTGGACGCCATTGGCTTCGGAATGATCTGGCTGCGGCGGCCCGAAAGCCCGCGTCCGGGAGATGCGCCCGCCCGCTTCGAGGAAATCACGTACCCCATCGAGCAACCGATCGGCCCGCACCTCGCCGCCGCCGTCGAACGCGCCGATTGGCTCGATGCCCACGAACTC
>NZ_DF952474.1:229724-231483 GCF_001263615.2 Arthrobacter sp. Hiyo1
GTTGAGCACCGAGCTGGCCGGTTTCGTGTCGGCATGTGACGGCGAGCTGTCCGTGCGCCAGCTCGTCGGCGCCTTGGCCGCCCTCCTGGGTGGAGACGACGACTTCGACGACGACGCTTTCCGCGCAGGTCTGCTCTCCGACGTCGGTAACCTGGTCCGCGACGGCTTCCTGCTTCCCACGGCATAGGACAATTGCGGCGCCCCCGGCGGATAAACTGTTCCGGTGAATGAAGACAATGGGGTATCCACCGGGCTGGCATCCCCGAAGCGCCGGAAACGGCCCGAGAAGACGGTGGAGATCACCGACCCCAAAGCGATCCGTGCCCTTGCGCATGCCGCCCGGCTTGAGGTCATCTCGGAACTGTATTCCACGCAACTGAGCCGCACGGCCACAGAGCTCGCCGCGCAGACCGGGCTCACGCCGAGCGCCATGAGCTACCACCTGCGGGCCCTCCAGAAATGGGGGATCGTTACTGCCGCGGACAACGAGGGCGATGCACGCGAACGCCGTTGGAAGGCCGCGGGTTCGGACTTCACCATCAAATCCGGCGGCAACGCTCCGAGCCCGGAGATCGCCGTCGTCGAACTCGAACTGGACGCTTTCCGGCGTCGGGCCACTGCCTTCACCCGGGCCCGTGGTGAGCGGCGCCAGCGGGGCGAGGCCGCGAACGAGGCAGCCGCCATGGTGTTGTCCAGCGATCTGCTGTACCTGACTCCGGATCAGCGGACGGATCTCAAGGCCAAATTCCAGGAACTCATCAGGTCATATGAGCTCGAGGATCCCACGCGGATTCCCGAAGGAGCGGTGCGAATCGCTACGATGTGGTCGATGATTCCGGACGACCGGACGCCGGCTTCAAGCTAACCCAGAACACTGTTCCTCCACAGCACTTGTGCACATGGAAACGCACGATTCTGCAAAATATGGTGAACTAGGCCAATATGGGCACGAGCCCAAGCAATTCATTTTTCTGTAGGAGAACCGTGCCCAGCAAGGCAAAAACCGGCAAGAAACTCGTGATCGTGGAGTCTCCGGCCAAGAGCAAGACCATCGCCAAGTACCTGGGCGAGGGCTTCATTGTCGAGGCCTCGATCGGCCACATCCGCGACCTCCCGCAGCCCTCGGACCTCCCTGCAGAACTGAAGAAGACCTCGGTTGGCAAGTTCGCCGTCGACATCGAGAACGACTTCAAACCGTATTACGTGGTGTCTCCGGACAAGAAGAAAAAGGTCGCCGAGCTCAAGGCCCAGCTGAAAGACGCTGACGCGCTCTATCTCGCAACCGATGGGGACCGCGAGGGCGAGGCCATCGCGTGGCACCTCCTGGAGGTCCTGAAACCCAAGGTTCCCGTCTACCGCATGACCTTCGGTGAAATCACCAAGGAAGCCATCCACCGCGCCATGGACAACCTGCGCGACGTTGACAGCGCCCTCGTGGACGCCCAGGAAACGCGCCGCATCCTGGACCGCCTGTACGGTTACGAAATCTCCCCGGTGCTGTGGCGCAAGGTTGCCCGCGGCCTGTCCGCCGGCCGTGTGCAGTCGGTCGTGACCCGCATGGTGGTGGACCGCGAACGCGAACGCATGGCATTCAAATCCGCATCGTACTGGGACCTGACCGGCCAGTTCGGTACCGGCTCCGCGACATTCAAGCAAAGCTCGCTGCCGTCGACGGCGCGAAGGTAGCCAGCGGCCGCGACTCAACGACGACGGCGTCCTCACCTCCGCGAACGCGGTGCACCTCCAACGACGGAACTCG
>NZ_DF952474.1:231508-242131 GCF_001263615.2 Arthrobacter sp. Hiyo1
CGAGAACGCGGACTTCCGCGTCCGTTCCGTCGACACCAAGCCGTACACCCGCCGTCCCGCGGCGCCGTTCACGACGTCGACCCTTCAACAGGAAGCCGGCCGCAAGCTGCGCTTCACCTCCAAGAGCACCATGCAGATCGCCCAGCGCCTGTATGAAAACGGCTACATCACTTATATGCGTACCGACTCGTCCGCCTTGAGCGACGAAGCCCTCACGGCGGCACGCCGCCAGGCCGCCGAGTTGTACGGTCCCGAGTACGTGCCGCAGTCTCCCCGGGTCTACGCCAACAAGGCTGCGAACGCGCAGGAAGCCCACGAAGCCATCCGCCCCGCGGGTGACTCTTTCCGCACCCCGGCCCAGGTTGCAAACCACCTGACTGGCGATGCTTTCCGGCTCTACGAACTCATCTGGAAGCGCACCATCGCCTCCCAGATGGGCGACGCCAAGGGCTCTACCGCCACCATCCGCCTCGGCGCAGTGGCTACCGATGGGCGCGACGCCGAATTCTCGGCCTCCGGCACGGTCATCACCTTCCCCGGCTTCCTCGCAGCCTATGAAGAAGGCAAGGACGAGAGCCGCGGCGACGACGACTCCGACGAAGCCCGGCGCCTTCCCAACGTGGCCAAGGACGATTCCCTCACGGCTTCGGACATCATTGCTATTGGCCACGAGACCTCGCCACCGCCGCGGTACACGGAAGCATCCCTGACGGCGGAGCTGGAAAAGCGCGGCATCGGCCGCCCGTCCACCTATGCGTCCACGATCTCCACCATCCAGGACCGCGGCTACGTCCGGAAGCAGGGGTCTGCGCTGGTTCCCAGCTGGATCGCCTTCTCCGTGATCCGCCTGCTGGAGCAGCACTTCACCGACTACGTGGACTACGAATTCACGGCAGACATGGAAGGCGACCTGGACAAGATCGCCAACGGCCAGGCTGTAGGGGCCGCTTGGCTCAAGCACTTCTACTATGGTGAAGACGCCGATCCCGGCCTGCTGAGCATCGTCAACAACCTTGGTGAAATCGATGCACGCGAGATCAACTCGGTGCCGATTGCCGAGGGCATCACGCTGCGCGTCGGGAAGTTCGGCCCGTACTTGGAAAGTTCGATCCCCACCGTCGACCCCAAGACCGGCGAAGTCGTGGAGTCGGCGCGTGCCAACGTCCCCGAGGACCTCGCTCCGGACGAGCTCACTGCGGCCAAGGCCGTGGAGCTCATGGAAACGGCTGCCCCCGAGGAACGCGTCCTGGGCGCGGACCCGCACACCGGACACACCGTGGTTGCCAAGAACGGCCGATACGGCGCCTACGTCACTGAGATCATCCCGGAGATGACCGAGGAGCAACTGGCAAACCAGCCCGTGGAGTACTACAAGAACGGCAAACCCAAGCCGCCGAAGAAGCCCGTCAAGGCAAAGCCGCGCACGGGTTCGCTCTTCAAGTCGATGTCCGTTGATTCGGTCACGCTCGACGAAGCCATTCAGCTCATGAGCCTGCCCCGCGTGCTCGGCGCGGACGCCGAAGGCAACCCCATCACGGTGCAGAACGGCCGTTTCGGGCCCTACCTGAAGAAGGGCACGGACTCGCGGTCCATCGGATCCGAGGAAGAGATCTTCACCATCACCCTGGAACAGGCGCTGGAGATCTACTCCCAGCCGAAGCAGCGGGGCGCGCGTGCCGCCGTACCGCCCCTGGCTGAGTTCGGTCCGGACCCTGTCTCGGAGAAGAACATCGTGGTGAAGGAAGGCCGTTTTGGCCCATACATCACCGACGGCGTCACGAACATCACCGTTCCGCGGGCCACGTCCTTGGAGGAGCTGACCCGGGAGCAGGCCATCGAACTGCTCGCCGAGAAGCGCGCCAAAGGCCCGGTCAAGCGGACCACTACGGCCCGCAAGGCGCCTGCGAAGAAGGCTGCGGCAAAGAAGTAGCTCGCGCCGAGATCGTGGGTGTGGGCCGGGGCTGCGTTCTGGAACGCAGCCCCCGGCCCACACCCACGTATTGGGTTTCCTGGGTTTCCACATAGCTTGATTGGCCGCTTCCGGGCTCTCCGCCGCTCACCGAAACTGGTGCAGTGAACAGTTACGGAAACATCGACTCCGTTGTCCCGGTGGACCCGCTCGCGGAAGTTTGGGATTACTTGGAACCGGCGAAATCCCCGGCACTGTCCGCACCACGGGGCCCTCAAGCCGCCGCAGTTCCAGCGCTCACGAGCATTGGCGCGCCTCCGCTTCCGGATGGGAACATGTGGCGGACAGAGGAGTTGCTGTCCCAAGGACTGAGCAAGCGACGTATGAACGAACACCTCCGATACGGCTCACTGGTAAGGGTCCGCACGGGAGTCATGGTCCGTGGCACGTTCTGGCGTGGGCTTTCGGACGATGACCGGGAGCGCGCCCGGTTGGCGGCGTATTGCCATAGGACCCTCCGCGTCACGGCGGATGGGCTTACGTTCAGCCACACCTCCGCCGCCCGTCTGCACCGTTTGTATTTGTGGAGGGCTGATCAATTGATCCACGTCATCATTCCGTACCACGCAGCGAGCGGATCCCATGCGGCCGACGTCAGGGCTCATTCAGGCCTCCTCCTGCCTGGGCAACGGATCGAGATTGATGGACTTCCAGTGACAGCACTCGACCGCACCGTTCTGGACTGCGCACAGATACTGAACTATCGGCAGGGCCTGATTCTCTTGGACCACGGCTTGAGGCTCGGATGCAACCGTGAGTGGCTCGAGTCAGCGTGTGCCGGTCTAGTCGGTGCCCGGGGAGTCACGGCGTTCCGAAAAGCCTTGGCCTTCGCGAACCCATTGTCCGAATCCCCGGGCGAGACATTGACGCGGGACGCTATCGCGAAGCTCGGATTCCCGGATCCCGTGCTCCAGCTGCGGGTCCAAACACCCCGTGGCGCCTACCGGTTCGACTTCGCGTGGCCGCACCTTCGAGCCGCGCTCGAGTTCGACGGCAAGGCAAAGTACTTCGACTACAAGCCAACTGCGGAAGTGATCTTCGAAGAGCGGCAAAGGGAGAAGCTGCTGGCCGAGCAGGGCTGGCGAATCCTGCGTATTGATTGGAAAGGTCTCTTCGACGAACACGGCCTGAAAGTGCGCCTGCTCAGGCTTCTTCGGGGGTGAGATCGTGGGTTCGGGCCGAGGACTACGTTCCGGAACACAGCCCCCGGCCCCCACCCACGATCTCGGCGCCGAGCCGCCGGGAATTGCTTCCGGCGGGGGAACCGTGATCGAGTGGAACCATGACAGATCAGCCTGCAGCCCCGGATTCCCTGCCCTTGAACGACCTTGAGTCCAAGCTCGCAAAGGCCGGGCAACCCGACGCGAACCCGGTGGACGTCATCCTGTCCTTCCTGAACAACGAGGTCTACATCCTGAGCACCGACTCCCTGGATAAGCCTGACGCCGCCGTGGAGCCTCTTGTCCTCGCCAACTCCGAGGGTCAGCCTGTCCTCGCCGTGTTCAGCCACCCGAGCCGGTGGAATCGCACTTCCTCGAAGCCGCGCCCAACGTCCTGGGCACCCACGGTTCAGCGATTCTGGACAGCATCGGCGACGAGCTGGGCTTGGTGATCAACCCCGGCAGCGAGCACGGCTTCGAGATGGGCCCCGAAGGCATTGCGAACGTCCGCCGCGACTTTACCCGCGCGGACGAAGCCGAAGAAGCCCACGAAGCCACCGCCCCGGCCGCAGATGTGGACGCGGAATCACGCACCGGCGGACCCCAGGATTAATTGACTAACCGCCGGCACGAATCGGCAGTCGTAGTTGCTTCACACGCTTCGAATCGGGGAATAATGGCAGAATGCGTCTTGGCGTCCTAGACATCGGTTCCAACACCGTCCATTTGCTTTTGGTGGACGCGCATCCGGGCGCACGCCCGGTCGCGTTTGCCTCCCACAAGCGACCGCTTTCGCTGGTTCAGTTCCTGGACGCCGACGGTAACATCAACGACGCCGGACAACACGAGCTCATCGAATTCGTCCTCGAAGCGTGGGAGTTCGCAGCCCGCCACAAGGCCGAGGATCTCCTGGCATTTTGTACCTCGGCCATCCGCGAAGCCACCAACGGCGTCGAGGTCCTTGCCCGGGTGAAGCACGAGACCACTGTGACCCTGCAGGAACTGACAGGCAGCGAAGAAGCGTCCATGACGTTCTTCGCGGTCCGACGCTGGTACGGCTGGGGCGCCGGTCCGATCCTGGACCTGGACATTGGCGGCGGCTCTTTCGAAATGGCGTTTGGCCAGGACGAATTGCCCGAGCTCGCGGTGTCCGTACCGCTGGGCGCCAGCCGTTTGACGAGGGACTGGCTCCACAATGACCCGCCCACGGCAAAGAGCGTCAAAGAGCTGCGCAAGTATATTCGCCACACTCTCAAGCCGGTGGTGCGCGAGTTCAAGCAATTGGGCCGGGCCAACCTGGTGGCCGGGACCTCCAAGACCTTCCGTTCGCTTGCACGCATCGCAGGCGCGGCCCCCAGCGGCGCCGGTCCGTACGTCAAGCGGGAACTCCACGCCACGGACTTGGGCCTCTGGGCCCAGCGGATCTCGGCGATGACCGTCGAGGACCGGCTCTACCTCCCGGGCGTCTCGGATGCACGGGCGGCGCAGATCCTTGCGGGGGCGCTCGTCGCTGAGGCCGCATTGGAAATGTTCGAGTTTCCCAGCATGGAGATCTGCCCTTGGGCCTTGCGCGAGGGATTGATCCTGCGCCGGCTCGACCAGCTGATCTTCGATGGCCCGCTGGCCCCGGCTCCGCATGTCGGGCTCGGAGGTGCGGTACCGGTACCACGCCTGGGCGCCAACACCGGAACGGCCGCGCCAGCGGCAGTATCCATACCAATCCCCATCGCCGGGAGGCAGGCCAACTAACATGAGCACCGACGTCGAGCATTCCGAAGAAGACACGCCGAGGATCCCGGTGGCGCTATCCAGCGCCTCTGTCTATCCGCTCAGCGTCCATGACGCCTTTGCCGTGGCCCAGGACCTGGGGTACGACGGCGTCGAGGTGATGGTGACCAACAACGCCACCAGCCAGAACCCGGATGCACTCATCCAGCTAAGCCATCGATACGACCAGCAGATCGTCTCCATCCACGCGCCCACCTTGCTGCTGACCCAGCAGGTTTGGGGTCCGGCGTGGAACAAGATCGAGATGTCCTGCCAGATGGCGCGCGAAGTCGGCTGCAACACTGTGGTGGTCCATCCGCCGTTTCGGTGGCAGTCGAACTATGCGGAGAACTTCGCTGCCGGTGTGCGCGAGATCGCCGCGATGTACCAGGTGCACATCGCGGTAGAGAACATGTATCCGTGGCGTGTGCGCGGCCGGGAGGCGCTCGCGTACCTTCCGCACTGGGATCCGATGGGGCAGGATTACGACGACGTCACGTGGGACTTCTCGCACGCCGCCACCGCGGGTGCCAACAGCCTTGAGGCGATCCGGGCGCTCGGGAGCAAGCTGCGCCACGTCCACCTCACCGACGGTTCGGGCTCGGGCAAGGACGAGCACTTGATCCCGGGTTACGGGACCCAGCAGTGCGCCGAGGCGCTGCAGTATCTCGCATCCAACGGATTCGAAGGCACCGTGGTTGCCGAGATCTCCACGCGCAAGGCCAAAGCCGCCGGCGAACGCGAAGAGTGGCTCGCCGAGACACTGCGTTTCGCGCGCCAGCACTTGGGGGCGCCGCTCGTGGGAGCCTTCGAGATCTAGATTCCTTAAACGAGAAAGCACCGGCGGTCGATACGGGAAAATGGGGGGAAACCCGTTCGACCACCGGTGCTTGTGGCGGACATCCCCATGCCCGCCTCATCACTCGCACCCTCAATGAGGTAACTACTAAGTTACGGAGCGATATTGGGTGCAGCCTGCAATAATCTTGGGAACTAGCTGGGAATCCTCGGCGCCCCTAGACAGTGCTGCATTGGTTCTGCAGCGGAGCAGCTGAACTGGCATCATGGAGCCATGAGCAACCGAATCGCATTCCTTGGCTGTGGGTCCATGAACGAGGCCATTCTGGGGGGCCTGTTGGCTGCCGGAACGGATCCCTCGGACGTCGTCGCCACCGTACGCCGCGCAGAACGCGCCGCCGAACTGGCCGAGCGCCACCATGTCATGACCATCGCCGGGGCCGAGGAACCAGACAACAACAAGCTGGCCACGAAGGGCGCTTCGGTTGTCATCCTGGGTGTCAAGCCTGTGGGCATTGCCGATCTCGCCCGCGAAATCTCACCGTCGCTCGCCAAGAACACCATCGTGATCAGCGTTGCCGCCGCCGTGTCCATCGCCCAGCTGGAAGCAGCCCTGCCCGCGGGCCAGCCCGTCATCCGCACGATGCCCAACACGCCCGCCAAGCTCGGACGCGGGGTGATTTCAGTCTCGCCCGGGACCAACTGCACCCCCGAGCAGCTCCAGCAGGCCAAGGACATCCTCGCTGCCGCGGGCACGGTCGTGGAAATCCCCGAGGACCAGGTGGATGCCCTGTCCGCCATCAGCGGCTCGGGCCCCGCGTACGCCTTCTACCTGACTGAGGCCATGGCTGAGGCCGGCGTCGAACTTGGCCTGGATCCCGAACTCTCGCTCATGATTTCCTGCGAGACTGTGGCCGGTGCCGGTTTTATGCTCGCTGAGCCCGGAGCAGACCCCACGGCCCTGCGCATTGCCGTGACCAGCCCCAACGGCACCACCGAACGCGCCATCGCGGCCTTCAACGACGGCGGACTACCCGCGATCATCGCCGACGGAGCCCGCGCCGCAGCGGCCCGGGCCGCGGAGATCACACAGCAGCTGGCTTAGTTCCTCGCACCGCAGCTACGGCCGCGCAGCGAACCGTTCCAGCAGGTCCACGTGCCCTGACACAATCAGCATGTCGCGGCCGGAGACCTTCGTGTCCGGCCGGGCGTAGGTGAAGTCTTCGCCCGGGGATTTCACGCCGACAATGGTCACGCCGTACTTGGAACGGACCTTGGACTCATCCAGCGTGAAGCCCACGGTTTCCTTGGGCGGGTACATTTTCACGATGGCGAAATCGTCGTCGAACTCGATGAAGTCCAGCATGCGCCCCGAGACCAGGTGTGCCGCGCGCACTCCGGCGTCGGCCTCGGGGTAGATGACATGGTTGGCGCCGATGCGCGTGAGGATCTTGCCGTGTGAGGCCGTGATCGCTTTCACCCAGAGGTGTTCGATGCCCAGATCCACGAGGTTCACCGTGATGAGCACCGAGGACTCGATCGAGGTTCCCACACCCACTACGGCGGAGCTGAATTCCTGCGCGCCGAGTTGGCGGAGGGCATCGATGTTGGTGGCGTCCGCCTCGACGACATGGGTCAGCACGGAAGCCCAATTCTGGACGAGCGTGCGGTCCCGCTCGATGGCCAGGACTTCGCGTCCTTGCTTGACGAGCTGCTCGGCGGTGGCTGCACCGAATCGGCCCAAGCCGATCACCAGCACGGGCGCGTTGTGCGCCGGCCGGTTGGGGGCGCCTGTTGAATTAGCCAATGATCGGCCTCTCTTCCGGATAATGGAATAGCTGCCTGCGCTGGCGGAGGGCCAGGGCGGAGGCAAGGGTTATGGTGCCGATGCGGCCAGCGAACATGAGGGCGGCGAGGACGTAGACCCCCGCCGGCGGCAGTTCCGCGCTGAGGTTCGTGCTGAGTCCCACGGTGGCAAAGGCTGAAATAGTTTCGAAGAGCACCCGGTCCAGGCTCGCTCCGCTGATGGCCAACAGCAGGAATGCGGATACGCATACCAAGGTGGCACCGGCGACGATCACCGAGATGGCTACGCGCATGGTGCCCTCGGGGATCGTGCGGCCGTAGACCTTGACGTCGTCGTCGCCCCGGGCCTCAGCGACGATGGCGAGGAACATGACCGCGATGGTGGTCACCTTGATGCCGCCGGCCGTCGACGCCGAACCGCCGCCGGCGAACATGAGCGCGTCCGACAGCAGCCTCGTGGTCGAATCCATGTGCCCCTGGTCGACCAGGTTGAAGCCACCGGAGCGCGTCATGACCGAGGCGAAAATGGAATGCGTGATCTTGTCGCCGACGCTCATGTTGGCGATGGTGTTGGTGTTGTCCCACTCCATCAAGGCCCAGAGGACTGCGCCGGCAATGAGGAGGATCAAGGAAACCTGGATGGTCAGCTTGGTGTGGAGGCTCCACTTCCTCCAATTGAGGCCGTGCCGCCGGAGCACCAGCATCACCGGAAAGCCGAGGCTGCCGAGGAACACTCCAAGCATGAGCGGCACGAGAATCCACAGATCGGTCTCGTACGGCACGATTCCGTCGGAATGGGGTGTGAAACCGGCATTGTTGAAGGAAGAGATCGAGTAGAAGACTCCGTGCCAGACGGCCTGCCAGAAGTCCTCGCCGAGCGTCAGGAACCGGGGAATCATCGCGATGGCCAGGACGGCCTCGATGGTCACGGACGTCGAGATGACGATCCGCAACAATGTACCCACTTCGCCCAAGCGGCCGGCGTTGTTCATGGCCTCCTGCGCAATGAGCTTGCCCCTCACACCGAGCCGTTTGCTGACCATGAGCGCCAGGAGGGAGGCGAGTGTCAGGGTTCCCAATCCGCCGACGAAGATGCCGACGAGAATCACGAGCTGGCCGAAGAAGGTCCAGTGCGTCGCCGTCGACACAACCGTCAAACCGGTCACGCACACGCTCGAGACAGCGGTGAACAGGGCCTGGTGGATGGGAGTGACCGCACCGTCGGCCGATGCCGCCGGCAGGGAAAGCAAGCCGGTGAACAAGAGAATCGCGACAACGTAAGCGGTGAGCGCCAATCGGGCCGGTGAGGAGTTGGCGATGTTGTCGATGAAGTCGCGGATACCCGTGAAAATCCACAGGCCTCCCTGCTCCGGCTGGACGGTTTGCCAGCTGGCCGGGTCTAGGGACCTCGACTGGCTTTGAGTCATGGCAGTGCTGTTCGCTTCTGGTCGATTGATTCTGCTTTCCTGAGTAGTAAACCACTAATCGCCCGCTGTAACGGGGCAGGTGCGTTCCGCCGCTCGGGTAGCCTGTCATTGATGACTTCCTGGGCAGGCCTCCGTCCGTCCCCGCTGCCAACGACGGTGGCGTGGGATCCCGCCATGACCGCATACAATTTCGGTCCTTCGCACCCGATGGCCCCTGCGCGGCTTGAGCTGACGGCCAGGCTCGCCGCGGCGCTCGGACTTTTCGACCTGGAGCATGTGTCCGTCCAAGCGCCTGAGGTCGCGTCCGACGTCGAACTCCTGGCAGTGCACAGCGCCGAATATGTCGCCGCGGTGCGGCGTTCAAGCGAAGATCCGACGACGCCGGACCCGGAACGCGGGCTCGGCACCGAGGATGATCCAGCGTTTGCAGGGATGCACGAGCCAGCGCCCGGCTCGCCGGAGGGTCCTTGCTCGCGGCCGAGGCAATCCTGTCCGGGACCGCGGTCCGGGCCGTCAACTTCGGCGGCGGCCTTCACCATGCCTCCCGAGAGCGGGCCAGCGGCTTCTGTATCTATAACGACGCCGCTCTCGCCGTGCAGAGGCTGCTCGACGGCGGTGTCCGGCGGGTCGCGTACATCGACGTCGACGCCCACCACGGCGACGGCACCCAGAGCATCTTCTGGAACGACCCCAGGGTCCTGACGATTTCCCTGCACGAAAGCGGCTCTCGCTGTTCCCGGGAACGGGATTCGCCAACGAGATCGGCGGCCGGGACGCCCTGGGGACGGCCGTCAACGTGGCGTTGCCTGCGTGGACGGGGGACGCAGGGTGGTTGCGCGCCTTCCATGCCGTGGTACCCCAACTCGTGCAGGCCTTTGAACCTGAAGTCATTGTGAGCCAGCACGGCTGCGACTCCCACAAACTCGATCCCCTCACGCACCTCAACCTGAGCGTGGACGGCCAGCGCGAGGCAGCCAACGCCGTCGCGGGCCTCGCCGCCAGGTTCTGCGAAAACCGTTGGATCGCCACCGGGGGAGGGGGGTACGACATCACGGGAGTGGTACCGCGCACGTGGAGCCATTTGATCGGCATCGTGGCCCAACATCCTGTCCAGCTGACGGCTCCGGTTCCGGAGGCTTTCCGGAGCCATGTCAGGGAAAAGTACGGGGATACGGTTCCCGAACTCATGGGCGACGGCGTGGACACCTGGTGGCGTTCGTGGGAGGTCGGCTATGACCCGGCTGACGCCGTGGACCGCACCATCATCGCCACCCGCAAGGAAATCTTTCCGCTTTACGGTCTGGATCCCTGGTTCGACTGATAGCTGCTCGGCCGGCCGCGCAAGGCTGGGTCAACGCCGCGCGCATATGCGAAATAGTTGATGCCTTTTGGCGTATATGTCGCTAGGGTGGGAGGCATGGTGACTGACGACGTATTTGCCGTCATTGCTGAGGCAACCCGGCGTGACATTCTGGTTTCCCTCCGCTCTGGGGATAAGGCTGTGGGGGAACTGGTGGAGGAGCTCGCAGCGAGCCAGCCCACCATCTCAAAGCATTTGAAGGTACTCCGCGAGGCGGATCTCGTCAGCATGCGCGCGCAGGGACAGAAACGCTATTACGCGTTGAACCCGAAGCCGCTCGCCGGTGTTGCCAGCTGGCTGGAGACGTTCGACGTCGGACCCGCGAAGCCCGCGGAC
>NZ_DF952474.1:242879-246597 GCF_001263615.2 Arthrobacter sp. Hiyo1
CGGACCTCTTGGCGAACCTGCCGAACCTGCCCAACCTGCCGAAGTTCGGGCGAAAGAAGTAGCGGCAAGTTGGCGTGATCCCGGTCACGCCGCGATTGGCTTCTGCCCGATGTTGGTCAGGGAAGTCCCTGCAACCTTTGTGGCCGTGCGCGATCCCCGCCACTTTCAGAGTCATGGGCCGGGCCGGAGGCCCGCTGGCGCAGCCCTTCGGATCTAGTGTCGCCTTTCTGAAGTTGTGGGACGGCTGGCTTCGCGAGGATCTGTTCCTGGGTCATTGGTCCTTTTCGACAGCAAAAGATGCCGACTTCGCCGGGAAATTGGTCGACGTGCTGCTTGGTCGTAATCGGTTCGGATGGAGATTGGCGCGCGTCTGATGCGAGCATGGCGGGGTCGTTTCAGATCCGCCGTTCGGCGCAGAAGTTGTAGGGAGTCACATGGATTCGAGGCTGGAAGCAGTCCGGGACACCGTCTTGGCGCGGAACCCGGGCGAGCTGGAATTTCACCAAGCCGTCACCGAGGTCTTCGAAAGCCTTGGCCCGGTACATGACCGGCACCCGGAATTCCTCGAGGGCGCTGTCCTTGAGCGCCTGTGCGAACCGGAGCGCCAAATCATCTTCCGCGTCCCGTGGACCGACGACGCCGGACGTGTTCACGTCAACCGCGGTTTCCGCGTCGAGTTCAATTCAGCATTGGGCCCCTACAAGGGTGGACTGCGCTTCCACCCCTCGGTCTACCTGGGCATCGTCAAGTTCCTCGGCTTCGAGCAGATCTTCAAGAATGCCCTGACAGGCATGCCGATCGGTGGCGGCAAGGGCGGCTCGGATTTCGATCCCCGTGGCCGCTCCGATGCCGAAATCATGCGCTTTTGCCAGTCATTCATGACCGAGTTGTACCGCCACATCGGTGAATACACGGACGTTCCTGCCGGCGACATCGGTGTGGGAGGCCGCGAGATCGGCTACCTGTTCGGCCAGTACAAACGCATCACTAACCGCTATGAGTCGGGTGTGCTGACTGGCAAGGGAATGTCGTGGGGCGGCTCCCTGGTCCGTCCGGAAGCCACTGGTTTCGGCACGGTCATCTTTGCCCAGGAGATGCTCAAGACCCGGGGCCGGTCCTTCGATGGCCAACGCGTCGTGGTCTCCGGTTCGGGAAACGTGGCCATCTACGCCATCGCCAAAGCCCAGGCCCTTGGCGCCACCGTGGTGGCCTGTTCCGACTCCGCGGGCTATGTGGTTGACGAGGCCGGCATCGATGTCGCGCTGCTCCGCCAGATCAAGGAAGTCGAGCGGGGCCGCCTCACTGAATACGCGGAGCGACGCCGGGGCGCCAGTTATGTGGCCGGTGGCTCGGTCTGGGGTGTCAACGGTACCGTTGCCCTGCCGTGCGCGACTCAAAACGAGCTCGACGGCGACGCAGCGGCCAAGCTCGTCAGCAACGGCCTGCTGGCAGTCGCCGAAGGCGCCAACATGCCCTCCACCCGTGAAGCCGTTGCCGTTTTCCAGGACGCAGGCATCCTGTTTGCCCCGGGCAAGGCGGCCAACGCCGGTGGCGTAGCAACGTCGGCCTTGGAGATGCAGCAGAACGCCAGCCGCGATTCCTGGTCCTTCGAACACACGGAAGCCCGCCTGACGGAAATCATGGTGGGCATCCACGATCGCTGTGCCGCAACCGCGGAGGAATATGGCGCCCCGGGCAACTATGTCCTGGGTGCCAACATCGGCGGCTTCGTGAAGGTCGCCGACGCCATGCTGGCACAGGGCCTGATCTAGCGCGCCGCGCCCACCGAACCCACCCTGCCCACCCGCCCGACCTAGTGCTGCAGCAGACGCACGTGTCCGGGGTGAGTTCTGAAATCTTCGTCACTCCGAGCAGGGCCATGGTGCGGGCCATGTCCTTTTCCAGGATCTGGATGGTGCGGTCCACGCCTGCGCGCCCGCCTGCCATGAGCCCGTACAGGTAGGCGCGGCCGATCAACGTGAAGTCGGCACCGAGGGCCAGGGCCGCCACGATGTCGGCGCCGCTCATGATGCCCGTGTCCAGGATGACGGCCGCGTCGCTGTTGTCCGCCTTCAGCGCCGCGGAGACCTCCGGAACGAGGTGCAGCGGAATCGGTGCCCGGTCCAGTTGGCGGCCGCCGTGGTTGGAGATCACGACGCCGTCCGCGCCGTGGTCCACCACCTTGCGGGCATCGTCCACCGTCTGGATGCCCTTGACCACCAGCTTGCCCTTCCAGGTTTCGCGGAGCCAGTCGAGATCGTCGAAGGTCAGGGTGGGGTCGAACATGGAGTTGATGAGGTCGGCCACGGTTCCGGTGTAGCGGGAGAGCGAGGCGAAGGTTAGCGGCTCGTGCGTGAGGAAGTTGAACCACCATGCGGGCCTGTACGAAGCATCCAGGACGGTCTTTACGGTGAGCGCCGGCGGAATCGTCATGCCGTTGCGGACGTCCCGCAGCCGGGCACCGGCGACGGCGGTGTCCACCGTGACCATCAGGGTGTCGTTTCCGGCCTTGGCGGCGCGCTCGATCAATTCCAGGGAACGGTCGCGGTCCGTCCAGAGGTAGAGCTGAAACCAGTTGCGGCCCTTCGGAGCCGCCGCGGCCACGTCCTCGATGGAAGCCGTGCCCATCGTGGAGAGGGTGTACGGAATACCAGCCGCTTCGGCCGCCTGCGAGCCCGCATACTCGCCCTCCGACTGCATCATGCGGGTGAACCCAGTTGGCGCGATGCCGAACGGAAGCCGGGATTCCTTGCCCAGGATCCCGGTCCTGAGATCGATGTTGGAGACGTCGCGCAGGATCCCCGGCCGGAACTCGATGTCCTGGAAAGCCTGGCGGGCCCGGCGAAGGGTGATCTCCGCCTCCGCTGCACCGTCCGTGTAGTCGAACGGCGCCTGGGGAGTGCGCCGCTTGGCCATGTCCCGCAGTTCCCAAATGGTGGATGCGCGGCGCAGCTTCGCGGCGTTGCTGAACTCGGGCTTCTTGAACTTCATGAGCGGCGCCAGGTCTGAGTACTTGGGAACCCGCCGCTTGAGTGCAGCAGGACGCCCGACGGCGGAGGATACGTTCGCGGGCACCTCAAGGGAAGGGGCGTTGCTTGGCTGGACGGTCTGCGTCATGATGCTGTCTCCCGTGGACTTGTGTGGTTAGACCACACTCTATGCCATGTGGTCCAACCACATCAACTACTATTTATCCATGCGAACGCACGAGCTCGTCCTGAGTTGGATCGAAAAGCAATTGTCCGACGGGCATTTGGTGCTTGGTGGACGGCTCCCCGCCGAGCGGGCGCTGGCCGAACAGTTGGAAGTTTCACGGACCTCGGTCCGCGAAGCAATCCGGATCCTGGAAGCCATGGGCTTGGTGCGGGCGGGAGTCGGCTCCGGCAAGGACGCCGGGACGGTGGTTATCGCGGAACCGGCCACGGCACTCGGGTCAGCGCTCCGCCTCCACGTGGCCACACAGCATTTGCCCGTCGCCGACATCGTGGAAACACGGGTCCTGCTCGAATCATGGGCGGTGTCGCGCGCCAAGGCCGACGCCCCCGAACTCAACGAAGCAGCGAGGCTCCTGGACGAGATGGACCTGAGTGCCGCCGTCGACGACTTCCTCGCACTGGACGTCGCCTTCCACCTGGCGCTGGCGGAAGCCGCAGGAAATGCCGTGGTGAGCACCATCATGGGCTCGCTCCGTGAAGCGATCGAGGGGTACGCCGCGGCG
>NZ_DF952474.1:246622-250497 GCF_001263615.2 Arthrobacter sp. Hiyo1
GGTCCGAGCACCGCGCCATTTTGGCGGCAGTGAACGACGGCGACGGCGGCCGGGCGGCGACGCTCGTGGCCGCGCACATCGAGGGGTACTACCGGGAAGCCGGGCTGGGGAAGGCCCCTGAGGAAACTAGGCCTTGACGGGTCCGGTGCTTCCCCTGAGCTCAATCCGCGGCGGGAAGTAGTTCGTGGGGGAGGCGGCGTCGTTGGTCTGGATCTGCTCCCGCATGCGGCGCCACGCAAGGTCCCCGAGGTCGGAAATCGGTACAGCCGCAGTGGTTAGCGGAGGCATGGTGTACCGGGCGAACGGCATGTCATCGAAACCCGTGAGGGACAAGTCCTCCGGCACGCGGATCCCGCGCTCGCTGAGTCCGCTCAAGAGGCCCATCGCCGCGACGTCGTTGAAGACAAGGATGCCGGTGGCGCCGCAGGCGGCGACGGCATCGCTCGACTCGAATCCGGCGTCGAACGTGTTCCCTCCGGGAATGAACTGCAGTTCGACATCCGGGAATTCGGCCGTAAACTTCTCGAGCCCACGGAGGCGCTGCACGTTGGACGCACTGCGGTCCGGTCCCGTCAGGTAGGCCAGTTTGCGGTGGCCCAATTCCACCAAGTGGGCGGCAAGCTCCTGGATGCCTTGGCCGTAGTCCACTACGAGGCTGGGAGTCGGCACCGACTCGGTGGTGCGGTTGATGAGAACGAGGGGATAGAGCGTGGGGGCGAGTTCTTCCAGGTCGGCGTCGCTCATGCGGGGGGCGCAAAGAACGACGCGTCGCATCGCCTCCGGGCTTCCCCGGCGAGGATCGCTTCTTCGCTGGAAACTTCGGACGAGTCGGCGATCAACACGCGGTAGCCGTCGCGGGCGGCGGCAATACTCAGCCCGCGAAGGATGGCCTGGAAGGTGGGGTTGGACAGGTCCGGCACCACGATTCCGATAGTGTCCGTTTTCCCCAGGGCCAGGCTTCGGCCTACCGGGTTCGGCTTGTACTTCAGCTCGGAAGCGGCTGCGCGCACGCGGGCGGCAATGTCCGCGTCCACGGTTGTGTTTCCGTTCATGACGCGGGAAACCGTGGCATGCGAAACGCCGGCCATGGATGCCACATCTGCGATGCCCACCCGCCGGGTGTTCCTTCTGCCTGGCATGCTTTCCTTCCTGGAGCTGATGCCGCCCGGTTCCAATGCTGCGGCGACGTGTGTTCTGAGGTGAAGTTTATAGTGAGTGAGGAAACGGTTTCCCTTGATGTCGTTGCATTTCGATTTGCGGGAATCCGGAGCCTGCCGCTATGGTTTCGCTATGACTAACCGTTGGTATGCGTATTTTTCGTTGGCTCTGGAGGGGCCCGCGTCTAACTGACACGCATCCAACTTTCCTTCAGAGCCAACAGGGCAGAGATCATTCTCTGCCCTTCGCCATTTCCAGGCGGGCTCTGAGTAGGGTCCGCTCCTCTCCGGAACAGGACCCCTTTCATGACCAGCATCGCCGCAGAGCCCACCACACTAAATGCCGACGTCGAAAATCCCGGCGCGCAGTCGACGTCGAACCTGCGCGTCAGCCGCTTCGAGCCGCTCCCCACGCCGCAGGAAATCAGCGCGGAACTGCCGCTGGACGCTAAGGCCTCCGCCGTCGTCGAGCGCGGACGCGACGGAGTCCGCGCCATCATGGACGGCGTGGACGATCGCCTCCTGGTGATCGTGGGACCGTGCTCCATCCACGATCCGAAGGCCGGCCTGGAATACGCGCGCAGGCTGGTCAGCCAGGCGGAGAAGCACAAGGAAGACCTGCTCATCGTCATGCGGGCCTACTTCGAGAAGCCGCGCACCACGGTCGGCTGGAAGGGCCTCATCAACGATCCCCACTTGGACGGCAGCCACGACATCGCGGCCGGACTCCGTGCCGCCCGTGGATTCCTCCAGCAAGTCACGGCCCTGGGCCTGCCGACGGCCACCGAGTTCCTGGAACCCATCAGCCCGCAATACATGGCCGACCTCGTGGCATGGGGCGCCATCGGTGCGCGGACCACCGAGAGCCAGATCCACCGCCAGCTTGCCTCCGGACTCTCCATGCCGATCGGCTTCAAAAACGGGACCGACGGCGACCTCCAAGTCGCGATCGATGCCTGCGGCGCTTCTGCGGCACCCCAGGCGTTCCTGGGGATCGACGGCGAGGGCCGCGCCGCCCTCGTGGCGACCTCGGGCAACCCGGACACCCATGTGATCCTGCGCGGCGGCCGCAAGGGACCGAACCACGCCGCGGACCAGGTTGCCGCTGCCTCGGAGAAGCTCTCGGCAAAGGCTTGAACCCGCGGCTCATCGTTGACGCGAGCCATGCCAACAGCGGCAAGAGCCACCACCGCCAGGCCGAAGTCGCCTTGGAGATCGGCGCGCAGTTGGAAGATGACGTTGCTTCGCCAATCGCCGGCGTCATGCTGGAGAGCTTCCTTGTCGGTGGGGCGCAGAACCTGGATGTGGAGCGGCAGTCGGCCGGCGAACAAGAGCTGGTGTACGGCCAGAGCGTCACCGACGCCTGCATGGAATGGGACGTCACGGTGTCCGTCCTGAACCAGTTGGCGGCCTCGGCCCGAAAGCGTCGGGTAGCTGCTTCCAACTAAGTGAAACCTAGTCTCCACTTGGACGAAAGACTTTCACTTTGGTACCAGCAGCCTCTAGAGTATCTAGCACATGGTTGTTTGATGGCTCAGCATCGGCACACCAGGTAATGAATGCTGGGGTTCGCCGCTAACCGCTGAGAGCAAAGGAATATGGAGAAATGTCCGCAGAGACTAACTTCTCGAACGCGCGTTTCATGACAGTGGCTGAAGTTGCCGAAGTCCTCCGGGTTTCCAAAATGACCGTGTACCGTCTGGTCCACTCGGGAGAATTGCCGGCCGTCCGATTTGGACGATCATTCCGGGTCCCCGAAGATGCCGTGAGCCAGTACCTCAAGGGCGCGGTCGTCGACGGACACTCAGAGACGGCCTGAGCCCGGCTTGGTCCCCTCAAGGGCCAGCGGTCATTGGGTGCCCCCGATAAGCGGTACCCTGTTAAGGAACGTTTTACGTCATTGTAAGAATCTGTCAGTTGTAAAGTCTGTTGCTCAGTTCAAGGACCTCACCCAGCAGACAGAATCTCAATCTAGTTTGGTAAGGAACTTACGTGGGTTCAGTTATTAAGAAGCGCCGCAAGCGTATGGCCAAGAAGAAGCACCGCAAACTGCTTCGCAAGACCCGCCACCAGCGTCGCAATAAGAAGTAGAGATACTTCCTACAGCGTGAATGCCCGTTGCCTCTCAAGGCGGCGGGCATTTTTGCGTCCGTCCCCGGTGACGCTCGCTCACCTATGAGCGCTTTTCCCCGGACCCTCGCTCACGTATGTCGGCCGTTTCGACAACGCTCGCTCCCGTATGTGGCACATGCCGGAATGAGGTCGTCACATCATGTGAGCGAGGGTTACCGGGGAGGCGGGTATATGTCAGCGAGGGTTGCCGGGGAGGCGGGTATATGTGAGCGAGGGTTGCCGGGGTTAGGCCCTCGGGCTGCGGAATTTGGAGAAGCCCCGCCACAAGCCGTAGACGGCGCCTCCGACGGTCGCGGCCTTGAGGCCGAGCGTGGCTGCCCGGCGGCCGGAACGGAAGTCGTAAACAGGCCAGTTGTTCTCCCGCGCGTGGCGGCGAAGCCCGGCGTCGGGATTGATGCACACGGGGTGGCCCACCAACGTGAGCAGCGGGATATCGTTATGCGAATCGCTGTACGCCCAGCAGCGCTTCAGGTCCAGGCCTTCTTCGTCTGCTACGCGCTGCACGGCCACGGCCTTGGCTGGCCCGTGGAGGATCTCGCCCACCAACCGGCCGGTGTAAGCGCCATCTTCAACCTCACCCACGGT
>NZ_DF952474.1:251243-256054 GCF_001263615.2 Arthrobacter sp. Hiyo1
CCCACGGTACCCACGGCGCCGGTCAGGCCGAGCCGCGTGGAAATGACGGTGGCAACTTCGATGGGCGTGGCGGTGACGAGCCAGACCTTCCGGCCAACACGCAGGTGCTGTTCCGCCAGGGCCTTGGTACCGGGCCAGATCCGCGACTCGATCATCTCGTCGTAGACCTCTTCGCCCAGTTCCTTGATATCGGACACCTTGATGCCGGCCGCGAGGATCAGCGCGGAATCCCGGACGGAATGGACGTCCTCCATCTTTTCGCCCCGGAGCACGAACTTGAACTGCTTCCAGGCAAAGCCCGCGGCTTGGGAGAGCGTGAAGGCCCTGCGTTCATACATCTTCCGGGCAACGTGGAAGAGGCTGGCACCCTTCATGAGGGTGTTGTCGACGTCGAAGAATGCGGCTTCGCCGTGTTGCTGCGTTGCAGCCGGCGCGGTGGCCACAACGGCGTTCTTCTCGACGGGCATGCCTCGAGTCTAGTCAATCGTCCGGCCCCCTGCCGTTCGCGACTGCCGTGACGACGCTGAAGCGATACCGTTGAACCATGCCAAATCCCGACGTCGTACTCCTCACCAAAGCTGACTGCCACCTTTGCGCCGCGGCGCGGGACGCCGTCGAACGCGTGACCTCAAGCCTTGGGCTCACGTGGACCGAACAGTCAATCGACACTGACCCGGCACTGCGCGAGCGCTACGCCGAGGAGATCCCGGTGGTATTCGTGGACGGAATCCAGCGGGATTTCTGGAAAATCGATGAGGCACGATTGGTGCGGGTCCTGAAGAAGGCCATCGCCGCCTGAACATGCGTGCCGAGCTTTGTTGGCAATAGAGTGGGAAAACAAAGCGACGCAATGGAGAAGAACGTGACTGCGCTGGAACCGTCCGCCGAGGCTGTACCCGGGGACAAGGAGTCTGCCGCGAAGCAGATACCGCCCGCGGCTGTGGCCCGGATGACGCTTTACTTGCGCGCTCTGAACTCCCTGCTCGGTGAAGGCGTGGAACGGGTTTCCTCCGAGGCGTTGGCTGAGGCGTCCGGAGTCAGTTCGTCCACCTTGCGCAAAGACCTCTCCTACGTCGGCTCCTACGGAACGCGTGGCGTCGGGTACGAGGTCCAATACCTGAGCCGGCACATCGCGGCGGCGCTCGGCCTGACCCACGACTGGAAAGTGGCCATTGTGGGCGCCGGCAACCTGGGCAAGGCCTTGGCACGATACGGCGGCTTCGAGTCGCGCGGTTTCGACGTGGTGGCGATCCTCGACGCCGATCCCATGATTATCGGGAACGAGGTCGGCTGGCTTCGGGTCAGCGACGCCGCCAATCTTGAAACGGTCCTTCAGCGGACCGGAACCAACATGGTTGTCCTGGCCCTCCCGGCCGCGGTGGCACAAGGCGTCTGCGACCGCGTGATCAGCGCGGGTATCCGCAGCATCCTCAGCTTTGCCCCGGTGCTGCTGCAAGTTCCTCCGTACGTGAATCTGCGCAAAGTGGACATGGCCACCGAGCTCCAGATCCTGGCGTATCACGCACAACGGGCACAGACCCCGGGCCAGGCCATTTAGGCCGGACCGGGTCTGCACCCGTTGTTTGGTTTTAGCGTCTAGCGTCTAGCGGCCGTACGGCGCCTGGCCGTAAGGGTTCGCGAACGGCTGGGCTTTCCGGAAGTACGGCGCCGAGGCCGGCAGGTAGAGCATCACGATCGCGGCGATGCCCAAGAGGATGGTGATGGTGCCCATGCCGATCTGGGTCAGGCCCAGCAGGGAAATTCCAGCGAAGACCGTGCCGAGGATGCGGGCCCAGTTCTTCCCCTTGCGGACATTGAACGCAACCAGTGCGTAGAGCCCGGCAAAGATCACCGAGAAGATGACCAGGAACGTGATCGCAATGCCGATGAAGGTGCTCGTGTCTATGCCTGAAGCGTTGCTTCCTTGCGCCGACAGGGCCTGGTTGAACATGTTCTTGCCTGCCGGCGAGTTCAGCGTAGCGATAGTGAAGGGAATGCCGATCAAGGTCAGTACCCCTGCGGCAATCATCAGCCAGAAGGAGATGTTGACCAACTGCGGGACTCCGGACGTCGCAGCGGGCTGCTGGCTCGGCCAAGTGACGGGGCCGCCCTGCCCGTACTGCGGGACGGAAGGCTGTCCGTACTGCGGCTGCTGCCCGTACTGGGGAGCCTGTTGTCCATACTGGGGTGCGGACGGCTGCCCGTACTGGGGAGCCTGTTGCCCGTACTGGGGTGCGGACGGCTGCTGCCCGTACTGGGGCGCCTGCTGGCCGTACTGCGGAGCCGAAGGCTGCCCGAACTGAGGAGCTTGTTGGCCGTATTGCGGCGGCTGACCCTGCTGGGGTGTCTGCTGGCCGTATTTCGGCTCCTCAGGGGTGGGATTCTCGCCCGGAGTGGACGGCGGGTACGGAGGGGTGCTCATGGCATTCCTTTGCGTGTCGACTGCAGATACGGCTGCCGGGTGCAACGTGCCCCGCCCCCAGCTCGGCTTAATTCCACCGTACCCCGACGGCACAGCGCTGGTGATGATTCACGGGAAGAATTCTCGCTGAACAAGCTTCGGCGGAGCTCCCGTGAATCCTGCATGGACAAACGGAAGGCCGCGGGGTCCTTCCGGGACCGGCCGCGGCCTTCAGCTGTGAAATTCCGGTTTGGAACGTATGGCTAGACGGCGCCCTTCACTGACTTGAACCACGCCTGCGAATTGGGCAGCCACATCAGGACCGTTGCAATGAGGCTGATGACGAAGCTGAACCAGTTGTTGCTCTGTCCATTTGCCATCGCTCCGCCCACGATCGAGAGGATCAGGGAAATTCCCGCAATGACGGTCAGTGCGAGGCGGGCCCACTCCTTGCCTTCCTTCATCTTCATCGCGAAGACGATTTGGGCGGCCGCCACAACCAGCGCTATCAGTACCAGAAGGAGGACGACGACGGCGATTGCCGGCGCGAGCGTGAAGAGCACAATGGAGCCGAAGAGGCCGAGCAGGCCACCCAAGAGGGCCAGGAGTCCGCCAATAAGCCAGATCCAGTAGGAGACCTTCAACTCTGTGGGCATTCCGGTCACTTTGAACATGCCGGAAAAACCGCCCTTGGGAAGGACATCGTTGAAGTTCTTCGGACCGTCGGTAGGCATCTCGAAGTGGAAACCTTCTCCCTGTCCGGGTTGACCCTGCTGCTGGTATCCGGGAGCGGGCTGCTGGTAAGAGGGGGGCGCTTGGTAAGAAGGAGGTGCTTGGTATCCCTGCGGAGGCTGGTAACCCGCAGGAGGGACATTGCCGGGCTGCGGTGGCTGGGCTCCGGGCTGCTGAGGCTGAGGAGCTTCGTTTGGGTTACTCATGGCATCACTTTAGACCTGAGGTTTAAGGATTCATAGGAAATTCTTGGCTAATTCGCCGCTAAGTATCGGCTTTTACCCGAACAATAGGCGGGTGACACCGCGAGCAAAAAATGGCGCCTCCGGGGCTGCGCACGTGATCGTGTGCAGCCCCGAAGGCGCCATTCGGCCCTTTAACCCGGGGGATTGGGAACCTGGGGGATTAGGCAGCGGGTGCGATGAAAGCCAGTTCGAGGTTGATGACAACCTTGTCGCTGACCAGGACGCCACCGGCCTCGAGCACCGCGTTCCAGGTGAGGCCGAAGTCCTTGCGGCTGATGGTGGTCTCACCGGAAACGCCTGCGCGGGTGTTGCCGAACGGGTCAACGCTACGCCGTTGAACTCGGTTTCGATGGTGACCTCTTTGGAGACGCCCTTGATGGTCAGATCGCCCACGAGGTCGAAGCTGTCGCCGTTGGCCTTGACGTGGCGGGAGACAAAAGTGATTTCCGGGAACTTCTCCACATCGAAGAAGTCCTCGCCCTTGACGTGGCCGTCGCGGTTGGCATCGCCGGAGTCGAAGCTGGCGGTCTGGATGCTTGCGGCGACCTTGGAGTCGGCCAGGCTGCCGCCGAGTTCAAGGGTGGCTTCTGCCTCGGTGAACTGGCCGCGGACCTTGCTGATGCCTGCGTGGCGGACGGTGAAGCCGATCTCGCTGTGCGAGTTGTCGAGGGTCCAGACGCCGGTGGTGACGTTTGCGGGAAGAGTCATGGGGTTCTCCTTGGGAAGGTGTGATCGTAGCTTCATCGGTCGTTCGGCCGTACTTAGTTGAAGTGTCAACCGAACCTTGTGTCAAGTATAAACATGCAAATGCATCTTTTATTCCACCTTCAGGGAACATTCTGAAGAAACTTTCAGTTCTACGAAACGTAGAAGATTTCAGATCGCCCGCCTTCTTTGAGAAACTGGTAAACATGCCCCAAGCAACTGTCCATCTGCTCCGCCATGGCGAGGTCTACAATCCCGACGGCATTCTGTACGGCAGACTGCCCGAATTTCACCTCTCCGAACGCGGCCGCGAGATGGCCAAGATGCTCGCGGACCACTTCGCTGCCCGCGTCGCGCAGGGGGCGAACATCGTCTACCTTGTCGCCTCGCCGTTGACCCGCGCGCAGGAAACCGCCCTTCCCACTTCCCAGGCGTTGGACCTCCAGATCCACACGGAACCGCGGATCATCGAGGCGGAGAACCACTTCGAAGGGCTCAAGGCCCACCTCTCCGAATTCATCAAGCCCAAGCATTGGCGTGAGTACCGCAACCCCTTGCGTCCGTCCTGGGGCGAGTCGTACCAGGACCAGGTCGCCCGGATGCGTGCCGCCGTCGAGGACGCCCGGCTGAAGGCAATCGAACTCGGCGGCGATGGCGCCGAAGCCATCCTCGTCAGCCACCAGCTTCCCATCTACGCCACGCGCCTCAGCGCGGAGGGCCGGCCCCTG
>NZ_DF952474.1:256079-259587 GCF_001263615.2 Arthrobacter sp. Hiyo1
CGAGTGCACGCTGACGTCGCTGACTTCCCTGGTGTTCGACGACGGCAAGGTTGCGCGGGTGGAGTACAGCGAACCCGCCGCCGTGCTGCTGCCCGGTGCCGCGAAGACGCCCGGAGCATGACCATGGACCGCGATACCACCAGCCGCAAGACCAGCGGCCAGAAAATCAACGCAGCCTTGACCTCACGCCGCAGCTTCCTCGCTGTCGGTGGTGTGGCACTCTCTGCATTGACCATGGGCTTGTCCGCCTGTGCCCAGGAAGACGCCCTGGCCCAGCAAGCCAAAGCCGGCGACAACAAGAACTACGTCGCCGGGGACGGCTCGGTGACGGAATTCGCCAAAGCCGACCGTAAGGCCGCCGTCGGGATCAAGGGCACGTTGTTCGACGGAACTGCCGTGACTCCGCAGGACCTGGTCGGCAAGGTGACCGTCCTCAACTTCTGGTTCGCCGCGTGCGCGCCGTGCCGGGTTGAAGCGCCGATTCTTGAGGAACTGCACCAGGAGTTCAAGAGCAAAGGTGTCCAGTTCTACGGTGTGAACCTCCGGGACGAGAAGGCTACGGCCGACGCCTTCGACCAGACGTTCAAGCTCACGTACCCCAGCTTCAATGACAAAGACGGCGCAGTGCTCCTGTCTGTCTCCGGCATTGTGCCCCCGGGTGCGGTGCCCACCACGCTCGTCCTGGACAAAGAAGGCAAGGTTGCCGCCCGCGTCCTGGGCGAGATCGAGAAGAGCACCCTCAAGGCCCTCATCACCACCGCGGTTGCCGAGTAGGTGGCCCGGACAGCGTGAACAGCCCTTTCGCCGAGACCATCCTGAGTGGTTCCTTGCTGCTGGCCATCCCCGTGGCCCTGCTGGCCGGACTCGTGTCCTTCCTGTCGCCATGCGTCCTGCCGCTGGTGCCTGGCTACCTTGGCTACGTGACCGGGCTGAGCGGCGTCGACCTCCAGAAGCAAAAGCGCGGACGCATGCTCGCGGGAATCGGCCTGTTCGTCCTCGGATTCTCCGCGATTTTCGTCCTGCTCGGTGGCGCGTTCGGCCAATTGGGGACCCTCATCACCGGCCCGCAGAACGCGTGGATCACGCAATTGCTGGGCGTGCTGGTGATCATCATGGGCGTTGTGTTCCTAGGCGGCTTCGGGTGGTTGCAGCGTGACGCCAAAATCCATGCCAAGCCGCCAGCCGGTCTGTGGGGTGCTCCTTTGTTGGGCATCACGTTCGGACTCGGCTGGGCCCCCTGTATTGGCCCTACCTATTCCGCAGTTCAGCTGCTGAGCCTTTCCGGGGGATCGTCCGCGGCGAAGGGGGCGCTCCTGGCGTTTGTCTATAGTCTTGGCCTTGGCATTCCCTTCCTTTTGATAGCCCTCGCAGTCCGCCGGGGGATGGGTGTCATGTCCTTCTTCCGCAAGCATCGCCTCGCGATCCAGCGGATGGGCGGGGGCATCCTGATCCTCTTGGGAATCCTGATGGCCACGGGAGTGTGGGGCGCCTGGGTTACCGGGCTGCAGTACTGGTTCCAAACCGATGTGAAGTTGCCGATCTGATGAGCGAGCCCGTGCAAGGTAAAACGAAGTCCAACAAGTCCGCCAGCGAATCCGCGGAAGCTGACAACGCCGCTGACAACGCCTCTGGCAGCGCAGCTGGCAAGGCCGCCGGCAAGGCGATTGACAAGGCCAAGGCCGAGGCGGCACTGCCGGTCCTGGGGATCGTAGGCATGCTGCGATGGGCCTGGACCCAGCTGACCAGCATGCGTACGGCGCTGTTCCTGCTGCTGCTCCTGGCAGTCGCGGCTGTTCCCGGCTCGCTGTTCCCGCAGCGCCCGGCGAACCCTTCGATCGTGACGCAGTACATCAGCGACCACCCGGACTACGGCAAGCTCCTGGACTCCGTGCAGCTCTACGACGTGTACTCCTCTGCCTGGTTCTCGGCGATCTACATCTTGCTGTTCATCTCCCTGATCGGCTGTGTCACGCCACGGGCCATCGCCCACTACAAGGCAATGCGCTCCCAGCCGCCGCGGACCCCGAAGCGTCTCTCCCGCCTCCCGGAGTACGGGACGCTTGTGCTGCCCGCCGACGCCGGGATCCCGGCGTCGAAGGCTATCTCGGACGCCGCTGCGGTCCTGAAGAAGCGCGGCTACCGCGTGGAGGTGCGCGACGTCGACGCCGCCATGCCGTCCTTGGGTGCCGAGCGCGGCTTCCTCAAGGAAGTGGGAAACCTCGTGTTCCACGCTTCGCTGATCGGAGTGCTGGTTTCGGTGGCGGTCGGCGGCCTGTTCGGCTACAGCGGCCAGCGCATCCTGGTGGAAGGCGATACGTTCGTGAACACCTTGGTGGGCTACGACCAATTCAGCCCCGGCACCAACTTCCAGAGCAGCTGGTTGCAGCCGTACTCCATCCAGCTGAACAAGTTCGACGTCAAGTTCGACCGTGAATCGTCGGCACACTTCGGCCAGCCCATCGACTTCACGGCGGACGTCACCACCAAGGACACCCCGGACGCGCCCGCCAAGAAGCAGGTCCTCAAGGTCAACGATCCCGTGTCCCTTGGCGATACGAGTATTTACCTGACGGGCAACGGCTACGCTCCCGTAGTCACGGTCCGGGACGGCGCCGGCAACGTCGCGATGCAAGGGCCTGTCGTGGCCAAGCTGCAGGGTGACAACTACTACTCCTCGGTGGTCATCAAGGTTCCCGATGCCAAGCCCGATCAGCTCGGCTTCGCGGGGTTCTTCCTGCCGACGGCCATGGTGACGGACAAGGGTGTCGCCTACAGCGGCGATCCCGAACTCTTCAACCCGCAGTTGAACCTCAACTCGTACTACGGCGACCTCGGCCTGAACAAGGGCGCCCCGCAGAACGTCTTCGAGCTCGATGTAGCCAAGCTGACCCCGCTCAATGGCCGCGGCATGGCGGAGAAGGCCATCGCGCTCGCCCCGGGAGGCACCTACACGCTTCCTAACGGCAAGGGCAGCATCACTTTCGACGGCGTCAAGAAGTACGTTGGCGTCGACATCCACCACAATCCGGGCCAGGCCACCGCGCTCGTGTTCGCCTTGCTTGCGGTCGCCGGACTGATTCTCTCCCTCTACCTGAACCGCCGACGCGTCTGGGTCCGCACCGGAACCCACGACGACGGGCGCACAATGGTGGAGTACGGTCTCCTTGCCCGCGGCGAGGACCACAGGCTGGCCGGCGAAGCTGCCGCGATCCGCGAACTGCTGCAACGAGAATGGCTGCTCCACACAGATCAGTCCACCGACACCGTTTCTTCCTCAACCTCGAAGGACCAGTAATGCTCCCCATCAACGAAACCATGGGCCAGTACAGCGAGCTTTTCATGCTGCTCGCGGCCGGCACCTACACGGTGGCGTTCATCGCTTTCGCGTGGGACCTCGCCAAGAGCAGCAAGATGCTGAAGGCAGTGGACCTGAAGGCAGCCTCTTCCGTGGCAGCCGAGGTCAAGGTTCCGGTCGCCGCCGGGCGTGCCGGTGGAAACGACGTCGGCG
>NZ_DF952474.1:259612-262864 GCF_001263615.2 Arthrobacter sp. Hiyo1
CCGCCCGAGCGCCGCATTCCCGCCCGCGTGGCGGTGGCGGTCGCGATCATCGGCGTGGCAATCCATGGTGCCGGAGTCATCACCCGCGCGATCGGCGCAGGCCGCGTGCCGTGGGGCAACATGTACGAGTTCCTGACCACCGGCGCTTTCCTGGTGGTTGCGGTCTTCCTGCTCTCGCTCATCCGCCGTGACCTGCGCTTCCTGGGCACCTTCGTGCTGGGCCTCGCCGTGATCATGATGGTGGCTGCGTCCGTGACGTACTGGACCCCGGTAGGCCACTTGGTTCCGGCACTGCAAAGCTACTGGCTGGTCATCCACGTCTCCATCGCCGTGATGTCCGCGTCCCTGTTCACTTTGACGTTCGCCATGTCAGCCCTGCAGTTGCTGCAATCGCACCGGCAGAAGACCCTGGCGGCCGGCGGCGTGGACAAACTGGGCTTCATGCGGCTCGTACCGAACGCGTTGAGCCTGGAAAACCTGTCCTACCGCATCAACACCGTGGGGTTTGTGGGCTGGACCTTCACCCTCATGTTCGGCGCCATCTGGGCAGAGAAAGCCTGGGGCCGCTTCTGGGGCTGGGACACCAAGGAAGTCTGGACCTTCGTGATTTGGGTGGTCTACGCCGGCTACCTGCACGCGCGCGCCACCCGAGGCTGGACGGGAACCCGCGCAGCCTGGTTGTCGATTGCAGGCTACCTGTGCGTGATCTTCAACTTCACCGTGGTCAACGTGTTCTTCAACGGCCTGCACTCCTACTCGGGGCTGTCGCAGTAGGACTGCCCAGGACGGGTGCCTTACCGTCCTGACCCTTTTTGAATTAACGACGACGCGACACTCCGCACTTGCGGGCGTGTCGCCGTCGTTCGCGTTTCAAAAGAGGTCAGGAAGGGCGGCCTCTCCTGCCGTAGGTTCAATGGGCGAGGTGTCAGCTGTTGACGTCGCCGCTGTCGTCGGCCTTGGATTCGCCCTTGAGCTTGCGTTCCTTGGCTTCGAGTTCGGCCTTGAGCTTTTTCAGCCGTTCGGCTTCGGCCTGGTTGCGACGGCGGACCTCCAGGTTGCGGAGAAAGTCGGGGTCGTCGTCGGGAGCGGTGGGGTGGCTCGCAGGCTGCGGGGTGGGCCGGATGTTGTAGGGGCGGCCCAGAATGAACCAAAGAGCGGCTCCGAGGATCGGCAGGAAAATCACGACAAGGAGCCAAGCAGGTTTGGAAATTCCCCGGGTGGCGCGGCGGTCGGTGCGAATGACGTCCACCAGCCCATAGACGTACACGAGCAGGACGGCGACAACTGCAACAACGCGGAGCATACCGTCAAGTCTAGTCGCCGTCGGGTCCGGTGATAGCTGCGCGATCAGGGTGCAATCAGGCTGTGACGCTAAACTTGATCCGTGGCTTTCCTCAAATACTCCCTGATCCGCCTGGCGATCTTCGTACCGCTCTTCGTCCTCTTCGCCCTCCTGCAGACAGGGTTGTTCCTGGCAGCGATTTTCGCGGGCCTCATCGCGTTCGCCATCAGCTACTTGTTTTTCCAGAAGCAGCGCGACGCCGCGACTGCCGCCATGCGCGAACGTTTCTCCGGGCGGGCCAAGCCCATCCGCTCAGCGTTGGAGATTGAGGACGCCTCGATCGAGGACCGGCTGGTCGACGAAAACCCCGCGGTAAAGGTCGAGAACGACCGCCGCCCCAAAGAAGCCTAGAAGCTCAAGGCCCAGATGTGAGCGAGGGTTTTCGAAAACCGGCCTATATGTGAGCGGGCGATGTGGGGGGAAGGACGCTCGCTCACATAAATGGGGTTTCCTACGGACGCTCGCTCACATTTGTGGGGTTTCCTGCGGACGCTCGCTCACATCATGTGAGCGAGGGTTTTCGAAAAACGGCTTATATGTGAGCGGGCGTTAGAAGCCGTGGCTCAGGATGAGGCCCAGCGAGAACAGCACGCTGTAGCCAAGGTTGATCATTCCGGTCTGCTTGAGGACGGGGATGAGGCTCTTGCGCTTCCGGCCGTTGACCATGAGCCATGCCGGCATGAGGCAAGCGGGGATCAGCAGCAGTACTATCAGCATCCACGGCTTGGCGGGCGCCAGCACCACTACCAGCAGGATCGCGACGGCCAGCATCAGGACGTAGCTCTCGCGGGCGTGGCGGTCGCCCAGACGCACGGCCAGTGTCCGTTTGCCCGCGGCCATGTCCGTCGGGATGTCGCGCACATTGTTGGCCATCAGCAGGGCACAGGCGATCAATCCCGTGCCGATGGCGCCGATGACGGCCGGAAGGCTCACTTGCCCGGCCTGGGTGTAGGTGGTGCCGAGCGTTGCCACCAGGCCGAAGAAGACAAACACGAACAGGTCGCCCAGGCCCAGGTAGCCGTACGGGTTCTTGCCGCCGGTGTATCCCCAGGCGGCAAGGACGCAGCCGATACCCACCAGGATCAGCCACCAGCTCTGCGTAATGATCACCAGGACCAGGCCGAAAATCATGGCCAGGCCGAACGCGCCGAACGCAGCCCACTTGACGTGGTCCGGTCGTGCAGCGCCGGAACCGACCAGCCTGAGCGGACCCACGCGGTCCTCGTCGGTGCACGGATGCCGTCCGAGTAGTCGTTGGCATAGTTCACGCCGATCTGCAGCAGCAGGGCCACGAGGGCGGCAAGGATGGCATTCAAGAGCCGGAAAGATTGCAGCTCGTAGGCGGCCGCTGTGCCGATCAGCACCGGCGCGATCGCGGCCGGCAGGGTGCGCAGGCGGGCGCCTTGAATCCATTGTGCAGCTGTTGCCACGTTCAGTACCTCGTGTTGTTTCGCGTTGGGGGAAGGCAAATGACGGTCAGGGAGGACGTGTCTATTCTCCCTGATGCACCTCGGCGAGAAGCTCGATCATCGCCAGCCGGTCCGGCTTTCCGTTGGGGAGCATGATCAGGCCATCCGTGGTCAGCACTGTTTTGGGCGCGAGGGTGCCCAGCGATTCCTGGCAGCGGGCCTTGTAGGCCGCGACAGCTTCCGGGGAGCTGTCCTCGACGGCGACATAGGCCGCCACCGCCTGGCCCCACTCGCGGGAAGGCACCCCGGCCACGAAAGCCGCCGTGACGCCGTCGAACTTTTCAAGCTCAGCCTGGATGAACGCCGCGGAGGCTTTCACGCCGCCGGTGATGATGACGTCGTCGGCCCTTCCCAGCACCGTGAGCGTGCCGTCGTCGCCGAGCTCGCCGAGATCGTTGGTGCGGTACCAACGTGTGCCGTCCTCCTCGAAAAACGCCGCGG
>NZ_DF952474.1:263352-268555 GCF_001263615.2 Arthrobacter sp. Hiyo1
CCTCGAAAAACGCCGCGGCGGTCGCCTCGGGCGCCCCTAGGTAACCGGACGCCACGGTGTCGCCGCCCAGGAGGACCCGGCCGTCGTCGTCGAGCATGACCCGGACCCCGTCGATGGGGCTTCCGTCGTACACGCAACCGCCGCACGTCTCGGCGGAGCCATAGGTGGTCACCACCTTCAGTCCAGCCTCCCTGGCGGCGTCCAGCAGCGCGGCGGAGGCAGGCGCCCCGCCCAGGAGGATGGCGTTGAAACGGCGAAGTACTGCGAGGGTCTGCGGCGAGGGTGAGTCCAGGAGCCGCTGCAACTGTGTAGGCACCAGCGAGGTGAAGCGGATCGTGTCCGTCAGCTCTTCGGCGGCGGCGGTAAAGGCCTCCGGAGTGAAGCCGTTCGAGAGGTCCATGACCCACGGGCGCGTGCCGGCGAAGAGCGAGCGAACCAAAACCTGGACGCCGGCAACGTATTGCAGCGGCAGGGCCAGGAGCCACTGTCCCTCGCCGCGGAGCGCGATGGCCGTGGCCATGGAAGAAGCTGCGAGCTGGTCGACCGTGAGCACCGTGGCCTTGGGCGTGCCGGTGGAACCGGAGGTGCGGACCACTACTGCGGCATCCTCGAAACCAGGCGTTTCAACGGCGACCGCTACCGGGGTGCCGGCCTCCGGGACGACGATTTCGACGGCGGGTCCCTCATCGTGGAGGGCGGCGGCCAAGGCTTTGAGAACGGGGTCGATGTTCACGGGCGAGTCCTAGAAGTAGTACGGAAAGTTGGACCAGTCCGGATCGCGCTTCTCGAGGAAGGCTTCCTTGCCCTCCACGGCTTCGTCCGTCATGTAGGCCAGGCGCGTGGCCTCCCCGGCGAAGACCTGTTGGCCGGCCAAGCCGTCGTCGGCGAGGTTGAAGGCGAACTTGAGCATGCGGATGGCTTGCGGGGACTGGCGCGCGATGTCCGCGGCGTACTCAAGTGCAACTTCCTCGAGGCGCTCGTGGTCCACAGCCTCGTTGACGGCACCCATGCGGACCATGTCCTCCGCGGAATACTCACGGGCCAGGAAGAAGATCTCCCGGGCGGCTTTCTGCCCGATCTGCCGGGCGAGCAGCGCCGAGCCGTAACCGGCGTCGAAACTTCCCACGGTGGCGTCGGTCTGCTTGAACTTGCCGTGCTCGCGGGACGCGATGGTGAGGTCCGAGACAACGTGCAGTGAGTGCCCGCCACCGGCAGCCCAGCCGTTCACGACGGCGATGACCACCTTGGGCATGGTCCGCATGAGCCGCTGGACTTCCAGGATGTGCAGGCGGCCGGCCCGCGCGGGGTCGATGCTCTCCTGCGTCTCACCGTCGGCGTACCGATAACCGTCGCGGCCGCGGATCCGCTGGTCCCCGCCGGAACAGAAGGAGTGGCCACCGTCCTTGGGGGAGGGGCCGTTCCCGGTGAGGAGTACCGTGGCGACATCCGGAGTCATCCGGGCGTGGTCCATGGCGCGGTAGAGCTCGTCAACGGTGCCGGGGCGGAAGGCATTGCGGACCTCCGGGCGGTTGAAAGCGATCCGGACCGTCGGAAGGTCCCTCGTCACCTTTCCGTCTGCGTCCCGCTCGACCTGCCGGTGGTACGTCATGTCCTGGAAATCGTCGAAACCGGACACGGTACGCCAGCGCGACGGGTCAAAGACGTCGGATACCTTGGCGGGGAAGTCGTTGCTCACCCTCAGAGTCTAGTAATCCAGTCAGCTGATGCAGAACTCGTTGCCTTCGGGATCCGCCATGGTGTGCCATTCGTGCGGCCCTTGCTTTGCCGTCCACAGGTATTTCGCGCCCCGCGCTTCCAATGCGGCGCGGACGTCGTCCTTGTCCTGTCCGTTGAGGCGAACGTCCCAGTGGACACGGTTCTTGACGGTCTTATCCTCCGGAACGGTCTGGAACAGGAAGCGGCGGCGGGTGTCCTTGTCCTGGTCTTCTTCCGGGCCGATGGCCGCGCCGTCCTTCCACACGAGCTTGCCGTTGTGGGTGGTGGTCTCTTCCTCCGTGGCGAAGCCTTGATCCACCATGGACCGGATGAACGCCTCGTCCTGGGGCTCCACGATCCACTCGAGCGTCTCGGCCCACCAATCGGCCAGGACGTGCGGATTCTTGCAGTCGATCACTACCTGAAAGTTCAGTGCCATGAACTGAACCTACGACGACGGCGCGTGGCCGGGGAAGTGCCAAGCGGACAGTTCCGGTCCGGGTTGGTTAGCCGCCGAGGAGCTGCGGCGGGATCGCGTAGATCAGCACGACGGCCAACAGGTTCTTGGCGGCGTGAACGAAGTAGGAGAACATCACGTTCTTGCCCGTCCAGACGTAGACGGCCACCAGCACGACGCCCATTCCGAGGTACGGGGCCAGGGCCGGAAGTACCAGGCCCTCTCGTCCCACCACGTGGATGGCCGCGAAACAAAGCACGGACAGCGCGCAACATAGCCAAATATTGACGCGGCGGGACAACTTGCCGATGAGCAGGTGCCGGAACAGGTATTCCTCCACGAAGGGCCCCAACACCACCAGCAAAGGGACCACGAACCAGGCCGGCAGTTGCAGGACCAGGGACTGGAGGCCCAGTTGGTTCTGCGACTCCTTGGCCGAGGCGGTAACTGTCACCAGGATGGCGGTGATCACGAGCATCGCCACGATGGACAGCGGAATCATGGCGAGCGTGAACCACGGACGCGTGGCCAGGATCAGGAGGTCCCGGGCAATGACGCGCCACGCAGCCGCAACCGCGAACAGGCCCACCGATGCGTAGAAAGCGAGGTTGATGGCGAAGACGGCGGTGGCGGGGTCGGGGAAGACGTGCTGTACGAAAGCCGTCACCGGGGCCGTGGCGAGGCTGAGGACAGCCGCCAATGACACATAGAGTCCGAAAGCCGCAGCGTCCAAGCCCGTGAAACGGTATAGCCTGCCGGCTGGCGGAATGGTGCCCATATGTCCAGCGTAACGCCCCTGTTTGTTGCCCGCGTCACGCTCCGCCGAAATCACCGGGTAAGATGGTTTTGCCGGATTTACCTTCGACGCTTCCGTGTTTTCGCCACTGATTCGACTTGCCATCAGGCTGAAAGCTCGAATTGCTTGTGCCGATGCGCGTGAAGCCAGGGCCGGTATCTCCTCAACCCACAAGGAACAGCTGTGCCTCAAAACACCACAACCGACCTTCAGCGTGAGCCGGGAACCCTGGCTGCGCCCAGTACCGCTACAACTTCCGAAAACCTCAGCGCCGAGGGCTACCAGAAGACCCTGAGCCGCCGCCACGTCACGATGATCGCGATGGGTGGCGCGATCGGCGTAGGCCTCTTCATGGGCGCGGGCGGACGCCTCGCCTCCACCGGTCCGGCCTTGATTTTCTCGTACGCCATTGCCGGCGTCATCGCCTACCTGCTGATGCGGGCCCTCGGCGAACTGATCATGTACCGCCAGACCTCCGGCTCCTTTGTCAGCTACGCCGGTGAAATGTTCGGCAAGAAGGGCGCCTTCCTCTCCGGTTGGATGTACTTCATCAACTGGGCCATGACCGGCATCGCCGAACTCATTGCCATCGGCCTGTACTTCCAGTTTTTCTTCCCGAACGTTCCCGTTGAACTGTCCGCCATCGCCGCGCTGGTGCTGCTGGTGGCCGTGAACCTGTTCAGCGTCAAGGCCTTCGGCGAGTTCGAATTCTGGGCTTCCTGCCTCAAGGTCGCCGCGATCCTGATCTTCCTCGCCGTGGGCACCTTCATGGTGGTCACCAACGCGCAGGTCGGCACCGGCCACGCGTCCGTCGGGAACCTCTTCGCTGCCGACGGCGGCATGTTCCCCAAGGGCGGCCTGGTGATGATCCTGGTCCTCAACGCCGTGATCTTCGCCTACAACGCCATCGAACTGGTCGGCATCACCGCCGGCGAGATGCAGAACCCGGAACGCGAAGTTCCCAAGGCGATCCGCGCCGTCGTGATCCGCATTGTGGTTTTCTACGTCGGTTCCGTCACCCTGCTGGCGATGCTCCTGCCCTCGGACCAGTACCACGCGGGTACCTCCCCGTTCGTCACGGTGTTCGGCCAGATGGGCCTGCCGTGGATGGGCGACGTCATGAACATGATCGTCATCACCGCCGCGCTGTCCTCGTGCAACTCGGGCCTGTACTCGATCGGCCGCATCTTCCGCACCATGGCCAACAATGGACATGCCCCCAAGTGGCTCACCAAGATGTCCACCCGCCACGTGCCGTACGCGGCCATCCTGGCAATCGGCGCCGTGTACCTCGTGGGCATCCTGCTCAACATCTGGTTGGGTGGTTCGCACGCCTTCGACCTCGCGCTGAACACCGCTTCGATCGGGGTCATCTTCACATGGGGCTCGATCTTCGCCAGCCAGATCGCGCTGCGCAAGAAGAAGGGCAACGTCTCCAGCCTCCCCATGCCGGGTTCGCCGTGGACCAGTTGGGTTGGCTGATCGCACTCTTGGCCATCACCGTGCTGATCGGCATGGACACCATGACGGACAAGGCAACGGGCGAGGTGTTCCTCCTGGGCCTCTGGACCCTGGCCACCATCCCGTTCTTCGCCCTGGTGCTGTGGCTCGGCTGGCAGAAGGTCAAGAACAACGAACCGAAGAGCGAGCTTTTTAGCTAGCGCGTACTAGCCGACGACGGCGGGCGCCTCCTCTCAAGGGGGTGCCCGCCGTCGTTGTTGGTTCAGCCTTCAGGTACTTCGCGAAGTGGTCCTCGATCCGCTGCCAGGCTTCCGGAGCGGCGGCCGGATCGGGTTTGATGCCCATCACCCGCATCAAGGGCCGCAGTGGCCGCGGCCCTACCGGGACGTCGTTCATGAAGCGTGGCCCGCCGTCGGGAATTCCTTGACGTCGTGTTCGATCCCGAGGCTCGTCAGCGCGGCCTCCAACTTCGCGGCCGCTCCCGGCAACGTCCGGTCCTTGCCTCCGTAGTTGCCCACCACCGGGCATGCGCCTTCCAAAGCCTGCTCAAGGTTCCGTGGCAATTGGCCGTAGTTCACGGAGGCGGCGTCGAAGTCGTCATGGGCTGCGAGCAGGGCGAAGGCGCCTCCCATGCAGAAGCCGATGACTCCCACTTTCCCGGTGCAGCGGGCATCGTTGCGGAGCCAGGACCGTGCCGTGGACACGTCCGTGAAGGCTCGGCCCGTGCCCGACCCCAGGGAGCGCATGGTCGCCACGAGGCAGCGCCTCGCGCC
>NZ_DF952474.1:269436-270149 GCF_001263615.2 Arthrobacter sp. Hiyo1
CCCGAAGGCTTCATGGATAAGGACGACGCCGGGAAACGGCCCCTCGCCGTCGGGCTCGGCAAGGTACCCCCGTAGGGTCCGGGACTCCTGCCGCCGCACTGTCCGCGCTCAAGTCGATGTGCACCATGGTGCAATCCTGCCAGACGGCGCAAGCGTCTTTGTCGGCTGTTTTTGTCAGCAGTCGCCGTTAGGCTCGATGCATGGACCACAGCACCACTCTCAGCCAGCACGTCAATGCCACCCGCGAGAAAGTCTGGGCTGTCATCACGGATATTCCCGGCTCGGCCAAGACCCTGTCCGGTGTCAAAGCCATTCAAATGCTTAGTGAGGGCCCCTACGGCGAGGGCACTCGGTGGAAGGAAACCCGCGCCATGATGGGCCGGGAGGAGACCGTGGAAATGCACGTTGCCCAGATCGATCCGCCGCGTGGCACCACGGTCAAAGCCCAGCAGGGCGGTGCGGACTACACCACCCGATTCACCCTGGAAGAGCGCGACGGCGGGACCGAACTGGTGTTGTTCTTCGGCGCCGAGGTCCTCCAGCCGACGTTCTTCAGCAAAGTCATGATGGCCGCGTTCGGAAAGCTCGGGATGAGCATTACGCGCAAGGCGCTCGCGAAGGATCTCGCGGAGATCGCGGCGAAAGCGGAGGCGCTCTGATGGCGGCGGCTGCCAAAGTGACGGCGCCCGCATCTCCCGATCGGTTGACGAGCT
>NZ_DF952474.1:271310-276670 GCF_001263615.2 Arthrobacter sp. Hiyo1
CCCCGGATTTCCAGCGCGGTGAACGGTACGACGGCGTCCGCCTCACCCGCGCGGTGGCCGACGGCGCGGAGCTGAGCGGGGCGGACTTCATCGAGTGTGAATTCAACGGGGTCTCCTTCAACGAGGCACAACTGCGCGGCGCGACGTTCCGGGACTGCATCCTGAATGAGCCCTACGCGCCGGTATTCACGGCCGCACGCACCTCGTGGCGCGAAGTGGAGATCAGCAACCCGCGGTGGGGTTCAGCGGAGATGTACGAGGGTGCCTGGCATTCGGTAAAGATCGACGGCGGCAAGCTGGACTTCCTGAACTTGCGTGGATCCAAACTCACGGACGTGGTGATCACGGGCTGCATCATCAACGAGCTCGACCTCGGGTCTTGCACCGCGACGCGCATGGTGCTGAAGGATTGCACCATCGGGACGCTGGATGTCTCAGGGGCCAAGCTCAAGGATGTGGACCTGCGGGGCTCGGACTTCCGGATGATCAATGGACTCGGCGGCCTGTCCGGGGTGGTCATTGACGATTACCAGCTCAGCCTCCTGGCACCCTTGTTGGCCGGACACCTGGGTATCCGGGTGGTCTGAGTGACAGTTGACCGCTAGGTGACGGTATGCCGCGCGACGGTTGACCGGCGCGCGGCGCCGTGTAATCTTTATAGAACGAACGGTCGGTAAATTATTCGCCGACCCCGCTCCCTTCGCGAAGGATGTTCTCATGGTCGAGGCTTTTCTTGTTGGCGGTGCCCGCACCCCTGTAGGCCGTTACGGCGGCGCGCTTTCCGCGGTCCGGCCTGATGACCTGGCAGCCCTCGTGGTCCGCGAAGCCGTGGCCCGTGCCGGCGTCGACCCCGACGCCATCGATGAAGTCATCCTGGGCAACGCCAACGGCGCCGGCGAGGAAAACCGCAACGTCGCCCGCATGGCCACCCTTCTGGCGGGACTGCCCCTCCACATCCCCGGCATCACGGTCAACCGCCTGTGCGCCTCCGGAATGAGCGCCATCATCATGGCCAGCCACATGATTAAGGCCGGTGCTGCGGACATCGTGGTGGCGGGCGGCGTCGAATCGATGAGCCGGGCCCCATGGGTACAGGAGAAGCCCACCACAGCCTTCGCCAAACCGGGCCAGATCTTCGACACGTCCATCGGCTGGCGCTTCGCCAATCCCCTCTTCACCAAGGGAGAGCTGTCCCGCGGCGGCAAGATGACGTATTCCATGCCGGAAACTGCCGAGGAAGTCGCCCGCGTGGACGGCATCTCCCGGGAAGACGCCGATGCCTTCGCCGTCCGCTCCCACGAACGCGCGCTTGCTGCCATCGCCGGCGGCCGCTTCAAGGAAGAGATCGTTCCGGTTGCCGTGAAGACCCGCAAGGGCGAAACCGTGGTGGACACGGACGAAGGCCCACGCGAGGGAACCACCATGGAGGTCCTCGCCGGGCTCCGTCCAGTGGTTGCCGGCGGATCCGTTGTCACGGCGGGCAACTCCTCCTCGCTCAACGACGGCGCCTCCGCCATCATCGTTGCGTCCGAGGCCGCCATCGAAAAGTTCGGCCTCACCCCGCGGGCCCGCATCATCGACGGCGGCTCGGCCGGCTGCGAACCGGAAATCATGGGTATCGGCCCGGTTCCGGCTTCCCAGAAAATCCTGGCCCGTTCGGGACTCACGGTCGGCGACCTTGGCGCCGTCGAACTCAATGAAGCCTTCGCGACGCAATCGCTCGCGAGCATGCGGCGCTTGGGCCTGGATCCGGACATCGTGAACCTCGACGGCGGTGCGATCTCGTTGGGGCACCCGCTCGGTTCCAGCGGCTCGCGCATCGCGATCACCTTGCTGGGCCGCATGGAACGCGAGCTGGGCACCGCGGACCGTAAGATCGGCCTCGCGACGATGTGCATCGGCGTCGGGCAGGGCGCCGCCATTCTCCTGGAAGGCATGTAATGGCGTTGAACCCCGAGGAATTCGGAACGTTGCTCATCGAGGAACGCGAGGACCGCGTCACGGTGCTGCTGAACCGACCGGAGGTCCGCAACGCGATCGACCAGCAGATGGTGGACGAACTCCACCAGGTGTGCGAGCACCTTGAGCGAGAGCCCAAAATCCTGATCATTGCCGGCGTCGAAGGCGTCTTTGCGTCGGGTGCGGACATCGGCCAGTTGAGGGAACGTCGCCGTGACGACGCCCTGCGCGGCATCAATTCCACCATTTTCGTGCGGATCGCGAAGCTGCCCATGCCCGTCATCGCGGCCCTGGACGGCTATTGTCTGGGTGGCGGAGCCGAACTCGCCTACGCCGCGGACTTCCGCATCGGCACGCCCAGCCTGCGCATCGGCAACCCGGAAACCGGACTGGGCATCATGGCGGCGGCCGGTGCAACCTGGCGCCTGAAGGAACTCGTGGGGGAGCCGATCGCCAAGGAAATCCTCTTGGCCGGGGCGGTCCTCCGTGCCGAGGAAGCCCTTCGCATCAATCTGATCACCCAGATCCATGAAGCTCCCGTGCTGATGGAAGCGGCCCACAACCTTGCCGACCGGATCGGCCGGCAGGACCCCCTGGCCGTGCGGATCACCAAGTCCGTGTTCCACGCTCCGGCCGAGGCTCACCCCGTGATCGACACGTTGGCCCAAGGCATGCTTTTCGAATCGCAAGCCAAGTTCGACCGCATGCAGGCGTTCCTGGACAAGAAGAGCGCCAAGCAATCCAGCGACAACCCGTCCAGCGACAACCCAGACAGGACCTGAAAATGACAGCAACGCCCGCTATCCCGCATGTTGTCGGTGTCCTCGGCGGTGGCCGCATGGGCGCCGGCATCGCCCACGCCTTCCTGATCAAGGGCGCCACCGTGATCGTCGTCGAACGCGACCACGAATCCGCCGCCGGTGCGCAAGCTCGCGTTGCCGAGGCCGTGGCCAAGTCCGCCGCCCGAGGCACCCTGACGGAATCAGCCGAAGAAGCCCTGTCCCGCTTCAGCACCTCAACCGACTACGACTCCTTCGTGCACTGCGGGCTCGTGGTCGAAGCCGTGCCCGAGGATTACGAACTCAAGGTTGCGTCCCTCAAGGCTGTGGAGGAGCACCTCTCCGCTGACGCCTTCCTGGCCTCCAACACCTCGTCCCTTTCCGTGACCGGCCTCGCTTCGCAACTTCGGAGGCCTGGCAATTTCGTGGGCCTGCACTTCTTCAACCCGGTCCCGGCTTCCACGCTCATCGAAGTGGTCCTGGCCAAGGAGACCTCACCGGAGCTCGCCGCCACGGCGAAAAGCTGGACCGAGGCACTCGGCAAGACCGCCGTCGTCGTCAATGACGCGCCAGGCTTTGCCTCCTCGCGGCTGGGCGTGGCGATCGCACTCGAGGCGATGCGCATGGTGGAGGAAGGCGTGGCCTCCGCGGAGGACATCGATGCGGCCATGGTGCTCGGCTACAAGCACCCCACGGGACCGCTCAAGACCACGGACATCGTGGGCCTGGATGTGCGCCTGGGCATCGCCGAGTACCTGCATTCGACGCTGGGGGAGCGCTTCGCCCCGCCGCAGATCCTGCGCGACAAGGTTGCCCGCGGCGAGCTGGGCCGCAAGACCGGCAAGGGTTTCTTCGACTGGACTGACTAGCGCTTCCGTGTCTCCCAACTGACTCGCATTTGTTGTCGTTTTGAGGCCCCATAACGGCAACAACTGCGAGCTACTTGGGGGGGGGCGAACCGTCACTTGGGTGTCCAGCCTCGGTCCAGGAGCACGGCACGGACTTTCGCGACGGCGGACCGTGCGTCGTTCTCCATGTGCCGTTTGGAGATCCTCACCAAGTGCCAGCCGGCACGGGCGAAATCCTCTTCGCGGGCGATGTCCCGGACTATCTGGGCCGGCTCGGAATGCGGCTCGCCGTCGTATTCGACCGCCACCCGGTGTTCCGGATAGGCCAGGTCCGGTTGACGTACGACGCCGGCGCCTAGCTCGGCGGCCACGTTCAGTTGCGGTTCGGGCAGTCCGGCGTTTTCGAGGGCCAGCCGGAGCCGGGTTTCGGGTGCCGAGTCCGAGCCGATCCGTGCCTGTTCGAGTGCCAAACGGGCCTTGCGGATTCCAGGCGTGCCTTTGTGCCGGTCCAGCATGTCGGCCAGTTGTTCCAATGTTGCGTACGGCTCTGTCCGGCCTTCGAACTCCGGCCGGGGGTTCCGCACTAAATGGTCGGCCACAACCGTCAGTTCATCCACACTCATCTTCTGGGACACATCAAGCCACGTTCGGGTGCGCGTGGTGATCAACAGACCGTCAAGACTGGTGATTTCGTCGTCGAAGAACTGCCCCACATGCCCAACCACCCCGGTTCGTCGAGGAATGGCCATGGTGTCCGGACGCGAAATATGGATGCGCGGATCATCGCTGCCTGGCAGGAACCCCGGGAACGACCACAAACCGAAGGCTGTGGCGTGAGACGCGGCCGAGAACTCGGTCACCGCGGTGAAAGGCCGGATGAAACCGACGTCCGTCGCCTGCCCGGGAACCAATGCGTGGTCCGGAATCCTGATGCCCCGGCTTGGCGAGGGGAGCGATCGGTGCCGCAACCGCCGCCGGCTCACACCGGCGTCGAGCGCTTCTTGAAAGGTGAACGGGGCGCCGGCCAGCAGCGCCGGCAAGGGTTGCGGGGTCCTCATCGCCCTATCGTTGCAAATCCTGGAACGCCATATTTAGTTATCCACAGGCAATTGCCCCGGCAGCCCAACTGACTCGCAGTTGTTGTCGTTTACAGCCGCCAAAACGACAACAAATGCGAGCCAGTTGGGTCAGTTAGGCTGGCTGGGTGACTCACATTGCACCCGTGACCCTGGACGGTCGCTTCGTAACCTTGGAACCCCTTAGCCCCGAGCACCACGACGGCTTGGTGGATGCCGCGAAAGACGGCGAGCTGTGGAAGCTCTGGTATACCTCGGTCCCGACGCCGGAGGGCATGGCCGCGGAGATCGACCGCCGGCTCGGGCTGCAGGAGCAAGGATCCATGCTGCCATTCGCCACCCGATTGAAGGCGAACGGCAAGCTCATCGGCATGACCACCTACATGAACATCGACGCCGCCACTCCGCGTGTCGAGATCGGTTCCACGTGGAACGCCGCCTCGGCACAGGACAGCGGGAGCAACCCGGATTCCAAACTGTTGCTCCTGCGGCATGCTTTCGAAACCCTTGGCTGCCCAGCCGTCGAATTCCGCACGCACTGGCTCAACCACCAGTCCCGGGAGGCCATCGCACGGTTGGGCGCGAAGCAGGACGGCGTCCTCCGGAACCATTCGCGGACTTTGGACGGAGTGCTCCGAGACACGGTGGTGTTCTCCATCCTCGAACACGAGTGGCCCGCGGTGCGCACCGGGCTCGAG
>NZ_DF952474.1:277407-278867 GCF_001263615.2 Arthrobacter sp. Hiyo1
CACTGGTGCATGCCACCGCCACGGCTCCCGTGCCGACGTCGTTGCCACCAACAGTCACCGAGACTTCGGTAGCGGACCCCAGGGCGATCGCGACAGGATCGGCGGGGGACAGGTTGTCCAGACCTGCCTTGACGGCAAGCGACGTAGCACCGAAGCAGCCCAGGTTCAGCCCGCCCAAAAGGGCGGCGTAACTGTCCAGGCTCTGATGGCAGCCCGGGAACGAGCCCGGAGCCGGACTGCTGCCGCCCGTGCCGGCAGCATAGGAATCGCCCAGGGCGACATAGACATCGGCCGGTTTCGTTGTAGTCGCCTGTGCGGGTCCCGCGCCGAATCCTGCCAGGAGTACGACGACGGCGACGGCGCCCGCCAGGCGGCCATACCGGCGTCGCGAATTAGCTGCTTGCATGATTGATATCCCCTCGTGTCGATCTGCAGTGCCGCTTGGCGGCGCGAGCTACCCCAGCCCGGCAGTCTTGCGGCCAGACTACGCGAGCTGCGAGCCCACGACTACGGAAACCCAACTAGCTGACAGTTGTTGTCGTTATGAGGGCTCAAAACGACAACAACTGCGAGTTAGTTGGGTCGGCTACGGCGGGGGTCAGTTGGGTTGGTGGGATGGAGGGGTGAGGGCGCTGCGGACTGAGGTCCAGGACTTGAGGACCTCCAGTACGTCCGGGTCGCGTTCCGTCAGGACGGCCTGGGAGTACGATTCCTCGAGCAGCGCGTCCACGGAAATGCGGGTGCCGGTGGATGCGCTGAGCATGGCCGCTTCCACCATGGCCAGGCTCATGATGTTCTGGTGGACCTGCCCCATGGGAGTACTTCCGGTATGCAAGGCCAGCACGAAATCACGCAGCGAACCGGCGATCTCCTGCCCGGGATCGTCGCCGCCGGGGCCCGAATCAGCGCCCAACGAGGACACAGGTTCGGTGTCGCCGTCCCACAGGACCGTGCCGTGTTCGCCGCTGATCCGCCACGCCGCGTTCCAGGAGGTCTCCTGACCCGGGCTGCACCAGCTTCCAGTGAACACGAAGCGCTCCCCACCGGTCATTTCGAAGATGGCGGTGGCCCCTGCATCGCCGCGGTACCAGCTCCAGGCCGGGTTGTATTCCTCGCAGAACACCGAGACAGGATCCGCGTCGAGCAGGAACCGGGCCATGTCGAACTGATGGATGGCCATGTCCAGCAGCAACGGGTGGTCCATGACATCCCGGAATCCGCCGAAATGCGGCGCCTTGAAGAACTCGGCCGAGACAATCCCCACGCTGCCTAGAGAAGCAGAAAGCCGTTTGGCCTCGAAAAGATGCCTGTTGTACCTGCGGGACTGGCTGACCATGAACAACTGGCCGCTAAGCTCCGACCCCGCAGCAAGCGAGAGCCCTTGGGCCACCGTCGAGGCCACAGGCTTTTCGCCAAGCACGGGCAGCCCTGCCGCAAGCGCCTCCGTGGTCACCGGATGG
>NZ_DF952474.1:280696-281584 GCF_001263615.2 Arthrobacter sp. Hiyo1
CGACGACGACGACGCGAAGGGGAGTGCCGTCGTCGGGAAGGGTGGCGTAAGGGGTACTCATGCGTTGGCTCCCTGGTAGCTCTTGCCGTTGAAGAAATCGTTGGTCTCGTAGCGCAGCAGTTCAGGGTGGGCGCGCTCGGGCCGATCGGTGACTGCCCATTCGACGGCGTTGGAGATGACCCGGCGGACGTCCTTGTGGTGGTAGACCGGGTAGTCCTGGTCGCCGGGGCTGAAGAAGAAGATCTTGCCGTGGCCGCGGCGGAACGTGCAGCCCGAGCGGAAGACCTCGCCGCCGCTGAAGGAACTGATGAACACGAGCTCCTCCGGAGTGGGGATGTCGAAGAACTCGCCGTACATTTCCTGCTGATCGATCACGATGGGGTGCGGCACGCCCTTAGCGATGGGGTGGGTGGGGTCCACAGTCCAGACCAGTTCGCGGTCCTGCTCACTGCGCCAGCGCAACGTGCATGAGGTGCCCATGAGCTTGGTGAAGATCTTGGACCAGTGCCCCGAATGCAGGACGATCAAGCCCATCCCGGACAGGACGTGGCGGTGCACGCGCTCGACGATCTCGTCGTCCACATCACCGTGGGACATGTGCCCCCACCAGGTGAGGACGTCCGTGTTGGCGAGGACTTCTTCGGTAAGGCCGTGCTCGGGCTCGTCGAGGGTGGCGGTGCGGACGCTGGCCTTGTCGCCGAGGTTCTCCTCGATGCCGGCCTTCACGGCCCCGTGCATGCCGTCCGGGTAGAGGCGGGCCACCAGTTCGTCGCGCTTTTCGTGCCGGTTTTCGCTCCAGACGGTGACGCGGATTGGTTCAGACATGGTTTCTCCTTGAAGGTTAGTGGTTTGGTGCCCGACGGCGGTGCGGAGCCGCGGGCGGCGAGC
>NZ_DF952474.1:282193-288719 GCF_001263615.2 Arthrobacter sp. Hiyo1
GGGACCCGCTGTCGGGATCTGGCTATTTGACGGCCGCTACTTGACCGCTCCACTGGCCGTGCCCGCCGCGATGTACTTCTGCGCCGCGACCAGCAGGATGATGGCCGGGATGGAGGCGAGGACGGCCGTGGCCATGACGGAGCTCCAGTCGTTCACGTAGGCGCCGATGTACTGGAAGATTCCCAGCGTCACGGGCCGCACGGCCTCCGTGGTGGTCAGGGTCAGGGCGAACAGGAAGTCGCTCCAGGTGAACAGGAAAGTGAAGAGCCCCGCGGTGATGAGCGAGTTCCTGCTCAGTGGCACCACGATGGACCAGAACGCCCTCACATGCCCGGCACCGTCTACTCGGGCCGCCTCGATGACCGACGCCGGCATGCCGTTCATGAAGGCCCTGATGATGAGGATCGCGAACGGGATGCCATGCGCGGAGTCGGCCAGGATCAGGCCCGGGATGGAATTGAGCAGGCCAAGATCGTTGTAGGCCGTGTACAGCGCGTTGGCCACCACGATCCCCGGGATCATCTGGCTGATCAAGATCGCGAAGAGCACCACGCCAGCGCCCTTGACCTTGAAATAAGCCAAGGCATAGGCCGCCGGCGCCGCGATGGCCAGGCTGAGTACAACGCTGCCGAGCGAGATCACCAGGCTGGTGGCCAGGTTCCCGCCCTGCTCGCTGATGGCCGTGGCGTAGCCGGTGAAGTCCGGCTTGAGCGGCAGCCACGAGGTTTCCAAGGTGGTGCCGTTGGGCTGCAGCGAAGCGTTGACCATCCAGTAGACCGGGAACAGCATGATGGCCAGGAAGACGATGGCCAGGACGGTGTAGCCCCACCTTTTGCGCTCGGGTCCCGTCCCGGAGCGAACCGGTCCGGCGCCTTTGGAGGCGATCCTATTTCGGGCGCTCGCTTTCCGGGCGCGCCGGCGCCGAACGGCGGGTGGTGATTTTCGTCGTCGTCATGGTTTCCTCACTCATCGACGGAACGCCGGCTGGCACGCAAGTACAGGACCGCGAAGACCAGCGAAATGAGCACCAGGACGTTGCCCAGCGCGGCGCCCTCGCCGAATTTGAACTCGTGGAAGGACAGATCGTAGGACTGGGTGGCGATGGTCTGGGTCGAATTCGCCGGGCCGCCGTTGGTCAGGCCCAGGATGATGTCCAGCACCTTGAGGGTGTAGACGACGCCGAGCACCAGGACCACGCTCACCACCGGACGCAGCATCGGCCAGGTGATGTGCCGGAACGCCTTCCAACCCGTGGCGCCGTCCAAGGAGCCGGCCTCGTAGAGCTCATCCGGTATTTCCTGGAGGCCGCCATAGAGAATGGTCAGATTGAACGGGATGCCGATCCAGATGTTCACCCCCACCACGCGATCAGCGCCAGCGAGGTGCTGGTGAGCCATGGAACGCCCGTGTTCACGATGTGCATCTCTCCGAGGAAACGGTTCAAGGCTCCGCTGTCCTTGTCCAGGATCCATCTCCACACGGCGCTGGACACGATGAGCGGCAGCAACCAGGGGAGCAGGAGCAGCGAACGCAGGATTCCGTTGAGCGGGAACTTGCGCTGGAAGAAGATCGCCAGCGCCAGCCCGATCACGAACTGGCCCAGTATGGATCCCAGCGTGAACAGCGCGGTGTTCACCAAAGACGTTGAAAACAACGACGACGACAGCACCTTCGCGTAGTTCGCCAACCCCACCCAGGGGGCCTCGCCCGTGAAGAACGTGGCCGTGGTGTAGTCCTGGAAGCTCATCACGATGTTCTTGACCACGGGGTAGCCGAAGAACAGCGCCATGTAGGTCACGGCAGGGACCAGGAACAGCCACTGGAAGAGGCGCTCGCGGCGTTTGCGGCTGCGCCGGTGCGGTGACTGGATTGCCTCCTCGGCCCGGGTGTTGTCCGAGCCGGACTTTGCGCGCGCTGTGGCCTGCTGGTTGGCGCGCTGGTTGGCCTGCGACTTGGCCTGCGCTCTGGGTTGCGACGAATCAGTTGTGAGGGACATGTCCAGCCGCTTACTGGCCTTGGGCTTGCTTGAGGGCGTCGGCGGGGGAGGCCTTGCCCGTCAGCGCGGTCTGGATTGCGGTGTAGATCTTGGTCGCCTGTGCCGGCCATCCTTCTCCGAGTTCGCCGGTACGGGCCCGGGCTGTCTTGATGAGGTCGGTGAAGGTGGCGAGCTTGGGGTTGTCGGTGGCGAACTTTGCTGCCAGCGAGGTCTTGGACGGGATGGTGTTGCGGACCTTGGCCATGGCCAGCTGGTTTTCGTCGCTGTTCATGCAGGCCACCACTTCCGCGGCCTTGGCCTGATGGGCCTTATTGCCTGTCTGCGGAACGGTCCACACTTCGCCGCCAAGCGGGGCAACGGCTGTCTGGCTGGCGTCACGGACCGGAATCTTCACGACGCCGTATTTCAGCGCGGTGTTCTTGTCGAGCGCCGGGATCTGCCAGGGGACGTTGACCATCATGGCTGCCTTGCCTGCCATGAACTGGTCCTTGACGTCTGCCTGGGTCCAGTTCAGCGCCGAGGAGGACACGGATCCGTCCTTGACGAGGTCGGTCCAGAGCTGGAGGGCCTGGGCTGTCGCTGGGGTGTCGATGTTCTTCTCGTCGCCTCCGTTGGACCACATGACCGGAAGGAACTGCCATGTGCCCTCGTAGGTCGGGTTGGCGTTGAAGGCCAGGCCATACTGCTCGCCTGAGGTGAGCTTGGTGGCCGCCGTCTTTAGCTCGTCCCACGTGGTGGGCGGGGTGACTCCGGCCTTGGCCAGAATGTCCTTGTTGTAGAAGAGCGCGATCGTGTTCACGGTGGGGGCTAGCCCGTACACCTTGTCTTTGTAGGTGCCTGCACTCAGGACCCCGGGCGCGAAATCGGCGGTGCTGATGTTGAAATCGGACAGTGGAGCCAGCGCTCCGGTAGCGGCAATCTGTTGCAGGTCCGGATTGTCGAGCATGAGTACATCCGGAAGCGTCTTCGAAGAGGACTGCTGGAGCACCTTGGAGATCAAGGACTTGCCCGGCACGGTCTCTCGTTTGATCGTGACGCCTGCCTTGGTGCCGCAGGCGGTCAGGGCGTCGCCGATGAAGGACTTGTCCGGCTCGTTGTTGTAGTAGTCCATCACGGAGATTTCCTTCACGGCATCCGTGGAGGAGGCGGAGGTAGTGGTGCCGCAGCCCGAGATGGCGAGCGGGAGGCCGACGAGAGCGGCCACGGCCAGGGCGAGCGGGCGGCGTGTCCTGATAGCTGACTTCATTGTCTGTTCCTTTGTTGGTGGAGGAAGGGAATGGTGCGTCTGTTGATGCGAAGTGGATAATCGAATCATCGATGCGTATCGACGATGCTGAAACGAACGGAGTAACGGAGTAACGACCTGCGATGAAAAGCGTTGACGCGGTGGATCAGGGGTGGCGATTCACTGCGGACGGAGGGTGCTTGAACGGTGCGTGATGACCGTGGGTACCAACTCCAGGGATTCGTGTGGTCCGTGGGAGTCGGTTTCGAGGAGTTGGCACATGATTTTGACTGCCCGGCGGGATACTTCAGCCGGGCGCAGATCGATGGTGGAAAGCGGTATGGGTTGGAGCTCGGCGAGGGTGGGGGAGGCGCTTCCGATAACAGAAACGTCCAGCCCCAGGGTCAAACCGCGGCTGCTCAAGTCGCGGCGCAGAATGTCCTGGATGGTGCGGTCGGGAGCGATGAACGCGGGCTTTCCGGTGGTGCCGGCGAGGGCCTTGTCCACCGATTCGGAGATGGTGGCGCGGTCGGTCCCGCCGGGAAGGTGGAGCACGGTCACGCCCAGTGCTTTGGCCGCGACGTCCGTGCCGTGCAAGAACCGGTCGACGTAGTTCACGTGGCGGTCCATCACTGCGGGCTGCCAATCAATAACGGAAATCACGGAGTGGCCTGCGGCCGCAAGATCCCGGACGCAGTGTTCACCGGCCATTTCGAAGTCGGCGTCGATGCAGACCAGCCCGGACGGATCGCGGGGGATGCCGATCAGCACCACCGGGACGTTCAGGCTGCGGGCCACCGGGAGACGCTCGTCCTCGTCCTCAACCTGCATGAGGATCAGGCCGTCGCAAATCTGCTGCCCGACCACGCGGCTCAGTCCGGCGGCGCCTTCGTCGTCGGTGACCAGGAGAATGTCGTGGTCGAATTGCCGGGCCGTGCTGGCAATGACCGAGACGAACTCCATGATCGATCCCATTTCCAGCTCGGGAATGAACGGAATGACCAGGCCGATGACCCGGGTCTTGCGGCTTGCCAAGGCGCGGGCGCCGGCGTTGGGTTGGTAAGTGAGTTGCTCGATGGCGGCCTCGACCTTTTTCCGGGTCTTCTCGGAAATGGGCCGCTTGCCGCTGAGCACGTACGAGACGGTGCTTTGGGCTACGCCGGCAGCCTGGGCGACGTCCTTGCTGGTGGGCACGTTCCAGGCCTCCTTGCCGGGTTCGGTGGGTCTTGGTGATGCGTAGTTCGTCGATACGCATCGTCGATGCGTATCGAGAAAGAGTATGACATGTATCACGTAAGACCCGCAAGACCCAACCCTCGCTCACCTATCCCGCCCTTCCTCCCGACCCCCGCTCACATATCCCGCCTTCCGAGCAAACCCCCGCTCACCTATCCGGCGTGTGGTTAGCTGTCCGGTATGGATGGGATCTCAACCGCAGCCAAGCAGCGGGGCGTCCATTGGGACGGTGCGGTGAACGCCTGGCACATCGCCGGAGGCTTGTACCGGATGGGCCGGCGGGAATGGCTCACCGATCTCGGGTGGCAGCAAATGTACGACGCCGGCATCCGCACCGTGATCGATCTGCGGACCCTTCGCGAGCAGCAGCCCAGGGAGGTTGATCCCGAGGTTTCGGCGGATGCGACTGCTCGCTTCGAGATCGTCCATTGCCCCACCGAAGATCCGGAGGACAAGGAGTTCACCGAGCGCTTTGGCCCGTACCTGAAAGACCCTGCCCACTACGCCGACTATGTGCGGCTCTTCCCGGACAGGCTCGCCGCTGTTTTCAAAGCCATCGCCGCGGCACCCGGCGGGGTTGTAGTGCATTGCGCTGCCGGGCGTGACCGTAGCGGGATCATCGCCGTGATGCTGCAGAACCTGTCCGGAGCCGGCGACGAGGAAATCGTGCGGGGTTACCAGCAGGGAATGCGCGGAATCAACGAGCGCCACCGCCACCATCGCGCCCCGCACGCCCATGATCCCTTTCTCGAGGAAGACGCACTCGAGGCCTTGCTGGCATCGCGCAGCGTGAGCCTGTTGGAATTCGCGCATTCCTTGGACACAGCTACCTTCCTGGGAGCGAACGGCGTCTCTAAGGCAGAAATTTCCGCCATCCGAGCGAAACTCAACGCTCCGGCGCGGTAGAACGCGGTAGAAGCAGCGTCCCGGCGGGCATCTAGTGTGCAGATCGGGCCTCTCATGTATTCTGGGTTGTATTACCGAACGGCCGGTCAGTAATTTGCGGCCGTTCAGTCCATTTCGTGCCCGTGCCTTGGAAGGACCCGTCGACGATGACCAGTACCGCAGTCGCTCCGGAAGCCACAACCGTTGAAACCGTGCCCAGTTTCGTCCAGGGCGAGTGGTGGACCCCCAGCGCAGAAGCCTCAGCTGGCGTCCCCGTCCGCGACGCCAGCACAGGCGAGATCCTCGCAACGGTCAACACCGACGGACTGGACCTTGCCGGCGTCGTGAACTACGGGCGCACGGTGGGCCAGCGCGAGCTCGGCAAGCTCACCTTCACCAGCGCGCCCTCAAGCTCAAGGAACTCGCCCAGTACCTGAACGGCCGCCGCGAAGAGTTCTACGCCTCGTCCTTCAAGACCGGCGCCACCAAGATCGACTCGATGGTGGACATCGACGGCGGCATCGGCGTGCTCTTCACCTTTGGTTCCAAGGGCCGCCGCGAACTGCCGAACTCGCAGGTTGTAGTGGACGGACCCATGGAAGTCCTGTCCAGGGACGGTTCCTTCGCCGGTGAGCATATCTACACCCGCATCCCGGGCGTCGCGGCGCAGATCAACGCCTTCAACTTCCCCGTGTGGGGCATGCTCGAGAAGTTCGCGCCTGCATTCATCGCTGGCGTCCCCACCATCGTCAAGCCAGCCACCCCCACCGGTTACGTTGCCGCCGTCGTGGTCAAGGCGATCGTCGAGTCGGGCATTCTGCCGGAAGGCTCGCTGCAGCTCATCTCGGGATCCGCCCGCACCCTGCTGGACCACCTCGACTACCGCGACATTCTCGCCTTCACCGGTTCCGCCTCCACCGCCAACTCGCTCAAGTCCCACGCCAACGTGGTCCAGGGCGGCGTCCGCTTCACCTCCGAAACCGACTCGCTCAACGCGGCCATCCTCGGACCCGACGCCGTGCCCGGCACCCCCGAGTTCGACGCCTTCATCAAGTCGGTCGTCACCGAAATGACGGTCAAGGCCGGTCAGAAGTGCACCTCGATCCGCCGCACCATCGTGCCCCAGGCGCTGGTGTCCGACGTCGTCTCCGCCATCGGCGCGCGCGTGGACGAGCGCGTCGTCG
>NZ_DF952474.1:288893-292705 GCF_001263615.2 Arthrobacter sp. Hiyo1
AATGCTCGACGCCGGTGGCGAGCTCGCGTACGGGACGCTGGATTCGCCGTCGGTCACCTCGCTGGACGGCACCATCGGCGTCGTGGAGGGCGGCGCGTTCATGTCGCCCGTTGTCCTGAGCTGGGCCAACGTGGACTCGGAAGCCGTCCACTCGCTCGAGGCTTTCGGTCCGGTGTCGTCCGTGATCGGCTATTCGGACCTCGACGACGCCGTCCGCCTTGCCGCCCGCGGTGGCGGCTCCCTGGTGGCCTCCGTGTGCACCAACGATCCTGCTGTCGCCCGGGAATTGGTGACGGGAATCGCGGCACACCACGGCCGTGTCCTGATGCTCAACCGCGAGGACGCCCGCTCGTCAACCGGGCATGGTTCGCCTGTGCCGCACCTGGTTCACGGTGGGCCGGGCCGCGCCGGTGGTGGCGAGGAACTCGGTGGTATCCGTTCCGTCATGCACCACATGCAACGCACCGCGATCCAGGGCTCGCCGAACATGCTCACTGCCGTGACCGGCGTCTGGCACACGGGCGCGGACCGCAACTTCACAGTGGAGACCGAAGGTGCGCACCCGTTCCGGAAGTCGCTGGCAACCCTGCGGATCGGCGATGCCGTGCGGTCCGAACTGCGGCAGGTCACCCTGGACGACATCACGGCCTTCGCCAACTCCACCGGCGACACCTTCTACGCCCACACCAACCAGGAAGCAGCCGAAGCCAATCCGTTCTTCCCGGGAATCGTGGCGCACGGGTACCTGCTGCTCAGCTGGGCCGCCGGCCTGTTCGTGGAGCCGGCACCGGGCCCCGTCCTGGCCAACTACGGGCTGGAGAACCTGCGCTTCATCACGCCCGTGGCCGCAGGGGATTCGATCCGGGTCACGCTTACGGCCAAGAAGATCACTCCGCGCGAGACCGACGAATACGGCGAAGTAGCCTGGGACGCCGTCCTGACCAACCAGAACGACGAAATCGTAGCCACCTACGACGTCCTGACCCTCGTGGAGAAGTAGCCTCCCCTACCGACGCTCGCTCACGTATGTGGGGGTTTGGCCGGACGCTCGCTCACTTGTGTGGGTGTTTGGCCGGACGCCCGCTCACGTGTGTACTGCATACGGAACGCTCCCCTCACTGGGGAGCGTTCCGGACCGATGTTCGTTTTATTGCCCGGGGGCGCGGTATGTCGGGGTCTTCTTGGCAGCTTCGTCGAGATCCTCCACCGTCATGAGCGGCTTCAAATGCAGGCGCACAGCGCCTGTCGCATTGATCATGAGTGAGAGGGCGGCGGCGCTAGCCGCGTCCGGGATCTCGAAGACTCCGACGACGTCGGTCTCCCCGAAAGCGTAGTAGAAACATTCGAGCGATCCGTCGACGGATTTGAGTGCATCGACCACGGCATCGCGGCGCTTGGTGCCGCCCTCGCGCAACAGCCCCTTGATTCCGTCGCCTACGTAGTTGGCTTCGAACAGATATTTGGTCATTGTCTTCCCGTCCCGTGATGTCCAGGACTCGGGCCTACTCAGGTGCTCCCATCACCCGTTGAGGGAAGGTCCCGGAGTTGTTCCCCTGCGAGGGGGCTGTGCACATAGTAGGCCGAGGCTGTCGCCCTGACAACGGTCTAGCCAACGCTTGCTCACAAGGTCTTTCCGATCCCGCCCGGCGTAAGATTTTTTGCGTAGGAGGTGGCGAAATGAACCTAGCACTCAGAACAGCCACAACCGTCTTGCCCGTCGACGACGTGGACCGAGCCCGCAGCTTCTACGCGGAGAAACTCGGCCTCCCTCATCGCGGCATGACCTGGGATGGAAATGATTTGTTCGGCATCGACGGCGGTCCCATGCTGCAGTTGATGCCCATCAAGGACGGCATGCACTCGTCGCACACTGCCCTTTCCTTTGAAGTCAGCGACATCGAGCGGACAGTCGACGAAATGGAGGCGAACGGCGTCGAATTCCGGGATTACGATCTCCCGGATCTCAAGACAGAACACCACATTTGTACCACCGACGCCGACCGTTGCGCCTGGTTCATGGACACGGAAAACAACGTCCTTTGCGTCCATGAAAGTTTGGGTATCCAGGCCGAATACCAGCTCTGAAAAGCATCACAGCACCACGCAGAACGCCCGCTCACTTTTTAGTGAGCGGGCGTTCTGCCAATTGGGGATATATGTGAGCGGGCGTCGGTCGAAAGTCCCGTATATGTGAGCGGGCGTCGGTTGAAAGTGCCGTATATGTGAGCGAGCGTCTGAGGGGGCAGGGGGAAGCCAGGGGCGACCTACGCCGAGGCGTGGAGGCCGTCGAACGCCATGGTGATGACGTCGTCGGCCAGGCGTTGCGGGGAGAGCGAGCCGCCCGGTTTGTACCACTCCACGATCGAGTTGATGGTCCCGAACAGGAGCCGGGTCACGGTGCGGGGGTCGATGTCCTGGCGCAGCGTGCCTTCTTCGCGGGCGGCCGAGATCAACGCGGCCACCTTGTGGTCGAAGGCACGACGCCGTTCCAGGGCATCGCGCTCAATTTCGGTGTTGCCGCGGAGACGCAGGAGCAGCGTGACGAACGGCAGCCGGTCCACCAGCACGGCGATGGTCTGCCGCAGGACGAACTCAAGGCGTGCATCGGCCGCCCCGGTAACAGCCTCGGGCTGTTCCAGGATGGCCTCGAGCCCACCCAGTGCGTGCTCGAGGGCGAGCTTCAGGAGGTCGCCCTTGGACGGCACGTGGTGGTAAATGGCTGATTTTGAGATGCCCAGGTTTTCGGCCAGAATGCCCATGGATGTGGCGTCGTAACCGTGGCGGTTGAAGACGTCGACGGCGATGAGCAGCACTGATTGCTGGTCGTATCCGGGGCGTCCCCGCTTGGTTACTGTTTCACTAGGCATGCTGGCCATTTTCTCATGAACGGTCGGTTGATTCGCGCACGCGCCCTGCCACGTTACCTCTTGGGTCGCATGTCGTAGACGCGGCGCAGCTTGCCGTTGGAGCGCTCAAGCGAACCCGGCTCCACGACGTCCACCACGCACGAAGAACCCACGTGGATCTTGATCTGTTCGCGCAGGGCGTGTGCCGCCGTCGTGCCCGCCTCGACCGAAACGTTCTCGCGGCGCTCAATCTTGACCGTCAGCGAATCCATGCGCTTGCCTTCGGGGCGGGTGAGCTCGAGTTGGAAGTGCGGGCTGAGTTCGGGGATGCGCAGGGCGATTTCCTCGATCTGTGAAGGGAAGAGGTTCACGCCGCGCAGGATGATCATGTCGTCGCTGCGTCCGGTGATGCGGCCCATGCGGCGGTGCGCGGGGCGGGCGGTGCCGGGCAGCAGACGGGTGAGGTCCTTGGTGCGGTACCGGATGATCGGCAGCGCTTCCTTGGTGAGCGAAGTGAAGACGAGTTCGCCCGGCTCGCCGTCGGCCAGCACGGCACTTTCCCCGCGGGAGGGATCGAACGGATCGATGATTTCGGGGCGGAAGTGGTCTTCCCAGATGTGGCAGCCGTCCTGGGTCTCCACGGCCTCGCCGGCCACGCCCGGGCCCATGACTTCCGAGAGCCCGTAGATGTCGCAGGCCTTGATGTTCATGGTGGTTTCGAGCTCATGCCGCATTTCCTCGGTCCACGGTTCGGCTCCGAGCACGGCGTACTTGAGCGAGGTCGACGCCGGATCCACACCCATGTGCGCCATCGCGTCGGCGATTGTGAGCAGGTAAGTCGGGGTCGCCAGGATCGCGTCCGGCTTGAAGTCCTGGATCAGCTGGATCTGGCGTTCGGTTTGGCCGCCGGACATCGGGATGACGGTGCAGCCGAGCGCTTCGGCACCGGCGTGGGCGCCCAAACCG
>NZ_DF952474.1:293053-296922 GCF_001263615.2 Arthrobacter sp. Hiyo1
ATGCCCGGCCGGACGCCGGAAGCGCGGAGCGAGCGGGCCACCAGCGTGGCCCAGTTGGCGAGGTCGTTCTTGGTGTACCCGACGACGGTTGGCCGGCCAGTGGTTCCGGAGCTCGCGTGGATGCGGGCTACTTCGTCTTGCGGTACGGCGAACATGCCGAAGGGGTATTCCTGGCGGAGGTCTTCCTTGGTGGTGTACGGGAACTTGCCGAGATCGGACAGTTCGCGGAGATCGGAAGGGTGGACGCCGGCGTCGTCGAACTTGCGCTTGTACAGTGGCACGCGATCGTAGGCGTAGGCCACGGTGTGCTGGAGGCGGCTCAGCTGCAAGGCCTCGAGCTCGTCGCGGGAAATGGTTTCTTCGCGATCTAGCTGTGCAGTGTTAAGCGGTGCGTCGGGAGCGGCGACGGTGTTCTGTGTCATTGTCTTCCTACTTCTTGGAGATGGTGCGGCTGCGGCCACGGAACTCGGCGATGAGCTCGCCGTAGCTGCCCGGTTCTTCGGGAGACCCGACGGCGGAAGGTTCGCTTGCGTCGGCCGCGAAGATTTGGATGTCGTACAGGCCGCTGCGGCCGTTGTTGGCGCGACGGTTCGCGACGGCGGTGATCACCTGGCCTTGATAGGCCGGCTTGAGGAAGTTGATGTCGACGCCGGCGGCGACAGTTATGGTGTCGGCTTCCGACGGCGAGGGGTTGGCCGGGTTGCATGCCAGTGCAAAAGCTGAATCGGCGAAGGCGAAGATCATTCCGCCGTGGGCCATTCCGAAGCCGTTGAGCATTTCCTGCCGGAGCTTCATGCGGACGGTGGCGTGGCCGTCGTCGACCTTGAGCACCTCCAGGCCCATCCACTCGGAGGCGTAGTCGTTCTTGAGAATCTGGTGCTGCGCTGCGCCAGAAAGGGTGGTCTCAACCATGCGTCATTGCCTCCAGCTTTATTTACCGAATGTTCATTAGGTAATCCCAGTTTGCTTGAACTGTCAAGAGGAGATCGCTCGGCGGGACGGATCCAGACCCCCAAAAACCCCAACGTAGTAGCCTCGAGTCATGCCGCTCATCGAACTGCCCATCCGGACCCCGAGGCTCGTGCTTCGCAGGTTCGAGGCCACTGACCTGGAGCGATTCCACGCCTACCAGTCGCTACCCGAGACGGCGCGCTTCCTGCTCCGGCAGGAATTGACCCTCACGCAGTCCATGGAAGCGTTGGGCCGCTACGCCAACTTCTCTTTCGAACAAGAGGGCGACTGGGTGTGCCTCGCCATAGAGCGCGCGGACACGCCGGGCTTGCTTGGCGAAGTGGTGCTCAAGTGGCTGCCGGGCACGGGGCAGGCCGAAATCGGCTGGATCTTGGCACCGGAAAGCCGAGGCCAGGGCTACGCCGCAGAAGCGGCCGAAGCCGTGCTCCGCCTGGGTTTTGAAACCCTCATGTTCCACCGGATCGAGGCCAAGCTGGATGCCCTGAACACCTCGTCGTCGGGATTGTGCGAACGGCTTGGGATGCGCCGCGAAGCCGAGCTCGTGGACAACTGGCATTACAAGGGCCAATGGTCCACCGAAGTCATCTACGCGATGCTTGACTCGGAGTGGCGCGCGCGGAAATAGCATCCACTGCGAGCTGCTTGGGGGACGGTCATGGTGCGGGCTCCAGTTCTTTCTCGGGTGCGATGGATGCGGTTGCCCGGGAGAGCAGGATGACGCCGGCCAATGCGGCCGCGCCGCCGAGGAGCGAGGCGACACCCGGGACTTCGCCGAGCAAAATCCACCCGAGCAGCAGGGACAGCACCGGCACGACGTACAGGAGAGAACCGCCCTCTGCCACGCTGGTCCGCGAGAGCGAAACGTTCCAGAAACCGTAGCCCACCACGGTGCAGATCACCACGAGCACGGCCAATGCCAGCCAAGCGTTCCACGTGAACTCGGACGGCGTCGCTGCGAACCGGGCGGTCGGCAGGGTTGCCACTCCGCCGATGAGGGATCCCCAGAAGACCACTTCGAGCGGAGGGACGCGTGCCAGCAGGGGCTGCTGGACAATGAGGAATGCCGACAGGAGAAGTGCGGCTGCCACGATGTACAAGGCATCGCCGTTGAAGCCGACGGCCGCGGAATCGCCCAGCGTAATGGCTACGACGCCTGCTACGGCAAGCAGCATCCCCCAGTAGCCCAGGCCCGACGTTCTCTCCCGTAACATCAGATGACCGAGGACGAACGCGAAGACGGGCGAGATATTCAGCAGGAGACTCGCTGTTCCGGCCGGAACGGTCGTCTGCCCGAGGTTCAGGAGCAGGCCGAAGCCCGCATACCCCAGTAATCCCGCGACAAGCATCCTCGGAATGTCACCACCCCGCAGCGTAAGCCGCTGCCGCCGGATCAGCAGCACCAAGCCAAGCACGACGGCGGCACCCAAGTAGCGCAGCGGCGTCAGGTCCGGGGGGTCCATCACCTTCAGGGCCTCGCGGGTAGCCACGTATGTGGGCGCGGAAGACAGCACCATCAGCACATCTGGTCTTCGGTACCATCCGGTCACAATTGGGGCCTTCCCGGTGAAGTGGCCCTTTGCTTCAGGGCGCTTATTCAGGGAACTATTGCTCTCCCAGACGATTTATTCGTACAGTACATGAATTAGATCGTTCGCGGAAGAAATAAAGAGCCACTATTCTTTGAAGAGACCTTTGAGAAGCGCATCAGTCGGACATCGGCCTGAGCAGGGGAAACGAGGACGAGCGACATGACGGCGACCACCAAGGACCACGAAGAGCGGCCCCGCGCCAAGACTGCCGGCGAACGGCAGCGGCACCCCACTGAAGTGCGGCGTCAGCTGGTGGTTGACGCCGCGCGGGACCTGATCGCGGACAAAGGACTGTTCAATGTCCTGATCCGCGACATTTCAAAAGCCTGCGGAGTGTCACCCGGGACCATCACTTACCATTTCAAGAGTCTCGACGAAGTCCTGATGGAAGTAGTCAAGGCGGAAACCGCAGACTTCTACGTTCCCCTGCAGGAGAGCGCCAGAGGGTCCGGCGACCCTACTAGGGAACTGCTGTTTTTCCTCGAGGGGATGTTCGGCTCGGATGCGAATTCCCGCAGGCACTGGCTGATCTGGTTCGACTTCTGGTCCGCTGCGGCCAGGGACGAAGCCTACGGAAGCTGGATGAGCGAACACTACGACGGCTGGCGCAGCGCCTTGCGCGAGATCACCGAGCGCGGCGTCAGCGAGGGATCCTTCGTCTGTGACGATCCCCAAGGTTTCGCCATCGAGACGGCAGCCATGGTGGATGGCCTCGCCGTCCAGTGCTATGCGCGGGGTTCGTCCCTTCCGGTGGAAACATCGCGGAACCTGCTTATCGCGTTCGTGAGGCGAGAGCTCCAGATCAGGTGAGCAGTGCGACCAGGAAGAGTGCCGGAAATAGCCCCGCAGCGATCTCCGCACGGGCCGCGCTCGCGCGCGTAAAGCGGACTTACGCCGACATGCGCGAGAATAGCAGGTACCGCTGGTGTTAAGGTGGGCTGAGCATAAGAGAGATGGGGATCTTGACGTGGGCGCATCGGGCGTGGCTGTAGTAATCGAGGATGACGATGACATCCGTGAGGTAGTCCATGCCGTCCTCGAGGCATCGGGCCTGGAGGTTTACGCGGCCGGAAACGGCGTCGACGGCGTGGATGCGGTCCGCCTTCACAACCCTGACGTGATCACTTTGGACCTTGGCCTGCCCGACATTGACGGGATAGAGGTAACCCGCCGCGTCCGCGAGTTCAGTGACGCCTACATCATCATGCTCACCGCCCGGGCACGTGAAGTGGACACCCTGCAAGGGCTGGCCATCGGCGCCGACGACTTCGTCACCAAGCCCTTCCGGCCGCGCGAACTCCTGGCCCG
>NZ_DF952474.1:296947-299992 GCF_001263615.2 Arthrobacter sp. Hiyo1
TTTGAGCAGCTCCGGAGGGAGCCCGACGGCGGAGCTGCCGCCGGCCCCGCCGTCGAACTCGCCAACCGGACCCACACCTGCCCTGCCGGCGGCTGAGCCATCGGGACTGGAACACAATGGCCTTTTCCTGGACGTAGCCACGCGGACCACCCGGGTGGGAACCGAAGAGGTGCAATTGACCCGCACCGAGTTCGACCTTCTTCAGGCCCTCATGGAGGCCGGGCGCGTTGTGCGAAGCACCACGGGGCTTGCCCGCTGGCTCCACGCCAGGGAGTACGAAACGGGAGGCTTTGTCAGCGAATCCGAAGAGCGCGCGATCCAGGTGCACATCGCCAATCTGCGGCGGAAGCTCGGCGACTCGGCGCAGTCGCCGCGGTGGGTGGAAACCGTGCGTGGCGTCGGTTACCGCCTAGCCGCAAAGACATCGGAAAACTGACCCAATCTTAAGCGAACCTTTAACAACGCTCTTTACGCTGGGAAAGTCAACTTCGGATTTTCACGGCTCAAAGGAGCATCGCATGAAAAAATTCGCCGCAACACTGCTCATGACGGGCCTGCTGGCTATTGGCGGATTTGTCACCCCTGCCAATGCCGCACCGAAGACCACGCACGACACCACCGGCACAACAGTAACGACGGTTACCACCGGCACTGTTGTGAACTACGCTCAGATCGGTTGGTGGCCCAACTGACTCGCACTAGATGCCGTTTTGGCGCCTCATAACGGCATCTACTGCTAGCTACTTGGGTAGACGGGCAAGAAGAAGCTCCACACACCGCCCCGGGCCACCGCCCAGGGGCGGTGTTTTTTGGGCGGCCGCCCTTAGCTCTCCGTATCCAGCGGGAGCCGGACTGAAACCGTGGTTCCTACGCCCAGGGCGGACTCGACGTCGAGCCGGCCGGAATGGCGTTCCACAATGTCGTGGGCAATCGCCAGGCCAAGCCCGCTCCCGGGGATGGCCGCAGTGGAGGCGTTTGAAGCGCGGAAGAACCGTGTGAACACCTGCTCGATCTCGGTTTCGGGGATCCCGACGCCGGTGTCCTCCACGCGCACCACCACGCTGGGAACCGTCCCCGGGTCCGAGGTGACCCCGCTGCTGACCGCGACGTGGCCGCCGTTGGGCGTGAACTTGATCGCGTTGCTGATGATGTTGGCGAAGACTTGCTCGAGCTTGGCCTCGTCGGCCTGGACGGTCATGGTTCCTGGCGCATGCATCACAGTGAGTGAAAGCGAACGGGAGTCGGCGAGCGGCTGCAACGTCGAGACAACAAGCCTGAGCAGGGTGCCCACATTCACGCGGCTCAGTTCGAGGTCGCCGGAAGTGTCCTGGTGCGAGACTGTGAGCATGTCTTCGATCAGCCGTCGGAGCCGCTCGGCATTTCGTGAAATGACATCGACCATCCGCTCGACGCCCGCGGGAAGAGGTCCACCGGCGCCGGCACGGATCATGTCCAGGTATGCCGTGATGGACGTCAGGGGGGTTCGGAGTTCGTGGTTCACGGTGGTGAGGAAGTCGGTCTTGGCCTGGTCGAGTTCCTGGAGCTTGTACATGACCTGCTGTTGCGCGCCAATCAGGTGGCTCTGCATCAGGCCATACGCCAAGTTCCCCGAGACGTGCTGAATCAGGCCTATTTCGGCCCGGGTCCATTCCTGCGCCGTGTCCGGGCGGGCGATCCAGATGACCCCGAGAACGAGGTCTCCCTCGCCTACCGGCACCACAACAGAGGCCGACGGCGCCCCCGCACCACCGGTATCACCCGCACCACCGGATTCACCCGAGGGAGCCCGTTTGGGCAGCGGCTGCACTTCCGCTTCTGCCCACAACCGTTCCGCCAGTTCGAACGTGGCGATTTCGTCAGTGAGTTCTCCCGGCAGGACTCCCGGCACCAGTCCGGGCGCGTTCCATTCGGCGCTCACCTGCGGCACCCGGGTATCCGGGAACGTCGTGAACCAGACGTGTTCCGCGCCCAAGGCCTCGCCGATTCCGTCGACCAGGTGCCGGGCAATCAGGCCTGGATCGATGGTTGACCGGATCGCCGCGGAAACCTTCCGCAGGCTCTCCCTCAGCGACTCGGCTTCCGAACGGCGGCGCGTCCGTTCGGCGGCACGCGCTATCAGTACCAAGGCCCGGTGCACCCGAAATGCGGGAGGCTGGCCCCGGTAGGTGTAATCAGCAATCGTCCACCCTTCCAGGGCAGTAACATCCAGCTCGTTCTCGGGATCCAGCAAGAGCAAAACCGGAACGCTGTTCCGGGGAAGGAACTCCCGGAGGTCGTTGTCCACCACCAGCACGTCCCACGGTTCGCTTTCCAGCGCGGCCGCAAGTGAACCGGCGTCGGACACTGAACGAACCATGAACCCTGCCGCGGCGAGCGCTGCAACCGTCTCGGCGAGACGGGCCGGGTCAGGGTCGGCCACCAAGGCCCGGTTTGGCAACGATGCATTGTCAGTCAAGCTACGCTCCTACTGTCCGGTCCGTCCCCCCACGGGAAGCCTACTATCGAGAACGTTACTTGAGTCCGGCTCCAGGTAGCAGTTCGACGGCGCCAAGGGAGTCCGCGACGAAGGCATAGTCCCACGCGCGCTCGCGCCACTGCACGTACCGTCCCGATGCTCCGCCGTGTCCACCGTCCATCTCGATCTTCATGACGATGGGCGCACTGCCCGTGGTCTCGGAGCGCAGCACCTGGACCCATTTGGCCGGTTCAACGTAGAGCACGCGGGTGTCGTTGAAGGACGTGACCGCTGCGATCTGCGGGTACGAAACGGCCCGGATGTTCTCATACGGGGTGTAGGACTTCATGTACTCGTACACCTCGGGATCCGTGATGGGGTTGCCCCATTCTTCCCACTCGAGCGCGGAGAGCGGCAGTTCGGGGTCCAGGATGGTGTTGAGCGCGTCCACGAACGGAACGGCCGCCACGATCGCGGCGTACTTTTCCGGCGCGAGGTTGGCCACGGCACCCATCAGCAGGCCACCTGCGGAGCCGCCCATGGCCGCGATCCGCTCCGGGGCCACCCAACCGGAGGACGCGAGCCAGTCC
>NZ_DF952474.1:300937-302474 GCF_001263615.2 Arthrobacter sp. Hiyo1
CGTCGGAATGCCGACGACGGTGCGCCAGTTCTGCTCGGACAGCGGCTTGGCGAACTCGGCCGGGTCCGCGATGGACACCATCGAGTTGATGGCGCCCTTGTTGTGGGTCAGGAGGATGGTCTCAGCTTTTTGTCCATCAACACCATCGAGGAGGAACGGCTCGGCCTCGTAGAGGATGTGTTCGTCGCGGGAAATCACGGTGGACAGGCCGGCGTCGAAATCGTCGAAGCGCAGCAGGCGCGTCTCGCTGAATTCCGAGCAGCCGATGCTCAGCACGAGGTACCTCCGGTCGGAGGAGAGCTCGAATCCGAGCCACATTGCGACGTCGTCCTCCTGGTAGATCACCTCGTCCTCGCTGACGGGCGTGCCCAGGACGTGCGACTTTACTTGGTACGGGCGCCAGGAATCGTCAACCACGGTGTAGAAGATCCGCGTGCCGTCGGGGGAGAAGGCCACGCCGTAGAAGATGTTCTCGATGACATCGGGCAGAAGTTCACCCGTGCGCAGGTCCTTGATGCGGAGCGTGAAGCGTTCCTCGCCGGAGTTGTCCACCGCGTAGGCATAGAGGTTGCCGTCTACGGTCACGGCGGTTCCGCCAATGGAGAAGAACGGCTTGCCTTCCGCCTCGGCGTTCCCGTCCAGCAGGACTTCTTCGCCCAGGAGTTCGACGCCGGGTTCCACCGCCGGCGGGGTCCAGTCCGCCACCGGGTTGCCCGAGTTCGCGGCCCGGACGCGGCACTGGATGCCATATTCCTTGCCCTCGACAGAGCGGGTGTAGTACCACCAGCCATCCTTGCGGCTGGGGACCGAGAGGTCCGTCTCCTGGGTGCGTCCCTTGATTTCCTGGAAGATCGCCTCCCGCAGCGGTTCCTGGTGTGCGGTGACAGCTTCCTGGTAGGCATTTTCAGCCTTCAAGTGCTCAATGACCTCGGAGGATTCCTTGTCCCGGAGCCATTCGTAGTTGTCCACGAAAACATCGCCGTGGTGCTCGCGGGTGTGCGGCACCTTCTTGGCGACGGGGGCCGTTGGGCCTTCGGCGTGGGATGGCTGGGCGGAACCGGAAGTCTGGGTCATGCTCTCAATATATAGAGCCTGACGGACGCCGGAGCCCGCGTTCGCTGCGGGGGTAGCGGTGTGCGCTTAGGTGCAGGTGAACTGGCCCGACGTGGGGGTGCCCGTCCAGGTGTTGTTGGTGCCGGGGACCGGATACTGGTTGCTGACCGACCAATTCCAGGTTCCAAAGTGGGGAATGATTTTCGCCGTGTAGGTTCCGCCCCCACTTTGGTTGCTGTTGCCGCTGAAAAGGACGAGCCCGAGGCTGGAAGTGACGGTGAACTGTCCTACGAATCGGGGATCGGAAAGTGCCCAGTTCGTGACGCTGATGGTGAGGTTCGATCCCTGGCAACTCGCGCTGACCGTGGCGGTCGAAGCCAGGGTGGCGGAGGAGACCGGGAGGGCAGCACCCGCAGCTGAGTTGAACGCGGCCTGCGCGATGCCGGGAGCGAAGACCAACACCGCAGCCGCTGCCAGGACCGCG
>NZ_DF952474.1:306086-309136 GCF_001263615.2 Arthrobacter sp. Hiyo1
GATCAAGTAGTTCTCGAGTGGTGGGAGGCAAATGCATTGCTGCCTCCCAGTAGTGGAAACGAGTAGCCCGCGGAGCCTCAGTAACCGTGGGCTGCCACATACTGCGGGAGGGTGTCGTCCCGCAGCGCCGCGGCCACTTCCCCGATCCCCGCGTAATCCGGCAGAACGATCGATTGTCCGTCCGGGGAAGTACCCGTGCCCGCGGTGGGCAAGGTGAAGAAGACTGATGCCGTGGGATCCACGGTGCGGAGTCCGTAGGCCAGGATGGCGACGGACATCGGGTCAAAGCCGTCGTCCACGGTGAGGTCATTGGCTGCGAATTGGACGAGTCCCAGCACGCCGGCAGGATTCTGCACGCCTCCCGAAAGCTTGACCAGGAGAGCGCGGAGGAACGTCTGCTGGTCGCGGACGCGCTGGTAGTCGCCGTCGACGAAGGCATGGCGCTCGCGGACAAACTCCAGGGCGGCCTGTCCATCCAAGTGGTTGATGCCGGCCACGAATTGATGCTGGGTCTCAATAGTGGAGGTGAACGGCAGCGTGACATTGACGTCGATGCCACCTAAGGCATCCGTGAGGAGTTTGAAGCCGTGGAAATCAAGCATGACCGTGTGGTCCACATGGGCGCCGAGCAGCGATTCCACCGTACGGACCACCAGGGGGGTGCCTCCCAGACCAAGGGCCGAATTTACTTTTGACGCGCCGAAGCCGGGGATGTCCACCCAATTGTCGCGCATGATCGAAATACCGTAGACCTTGTGCCGGTCCGCCGGAACGTGGATCAGCATCAGGCAATCCGAACGTTGGTCCGATGCCTGGCCTGTTGTGATGGTCTGGTTGTTCTCCTCTTTGGCATTTTCACGGCTGTCACTGCCGATCACCAGGATGTTCATTGGCGCCGCCGGAAGCTCCGGGATTGTCGGCGGGGCAGGTGCGGGGGCGGGTGCGGCAGCGGTTGGCTTACGGGTTTGAGTTGCCGACGGCGTGGGGGTCGCGGTGGGGCTTGAGGAGGACGGTGCGGAGGACGGGGTCTTGTTGGATCCGGCGATGACCGCGGCCAAAACCACCACCAGGGCCAGCAAAACTGCCAGTCCCGCCGCAAGCCACAGTCGCCGTCGTCCGTTCATGTCCGGAACGTATCACCCAGGTGGGTTAAAAACGCGGCAGGGAAGGCCTCATTTCGGCCACAAAAATCACCCGAGCGCAGTCCTGGTGTCTCGACAAAATAACGTCTTGGTAGCACGATGAGAGATAAATCTCTCGCCTTCACATGGGCCGGTTTTGCCGTGTCCTTTCGGTTCCGTAATGGGGGGGCTCTCGGCCCACGGAACCGGACGTTATCCCTGCGAGCAAGGGAGGATCCTGCATGGCCCCAACGCCGTGGCGCCGCGCCGTATGCGGGGGACGGGCAGCAGTTGCGAGCTGAAGTTCATAGGGAATTAAAAGAAACCGAGTCACCGTCAAACGACGCCATGGTCTCCGGCGCCTCAAAATTTCCAGGCTAATAACAGCCGGTCAGCAAAGATTTTCCTAAGGAATGAGTCTTATGACTGCTCATCCAAAACCCCTCTTATTGCCGCGCCTTCGGGCGCTCATGATTTTGCTCCTTGCCCTGGTATTGCCGGTCGCGCTCAGCGGCACAGCGGCAGCGGACACTGGCAAATCCCCAAGGACGTGGACCGTCCAGGTCGGCTCCGAATCGTCGGACCAGGCCATCCAGGGAATGTCCTTCCTGCCGAAGAACATCTACATCAATGCGGGTGACAAGGTCACCTGGGAGGCCAACGCGGCCGAAATACATACAGTCACGTTCCTGGCCGCCGGGCAAACCATCGAGTCCACGCAACCCTTTGATCCATTCAGTCCCCTCTATATATCCGCGCAGGGCGGCACCTCCTACGACGGGCACTCCTATTACAACTCCGGCGTGATGTCGAACGTCTCGAACAGTGGGTTCGCCGAAGTCGGTTCCTACACCTTGAAGTTCCCGGATGCCGGCGATTTCACGTACTACTGCCTGGTGCATGGCGCGGCCATGAAGGGCACAGTCCACGTGCGGGCCAAGGGTACGGACTACCCATACACCCAGGAGCAATACAACAACCGGGTAGAGCGGGCTGAACGGGCCATCATCCGTGACGGCAACCAGCTATGGAGCGACGCCCGCGACCAAGCGGACAACCACACCGTGATTGCCGGAGCCGACGACGGCGTGGCCAGCGTCATGCGGTTCATCGAGCCAAAGGTGGTCATCCATGTTGGCGAGAGCGTGAGCTTCGTGAACAACGGCATGGGCGAGCCGCACACGGTGACCTTCGGTGCCGAGCCGGCCAACCCGTTCCCACCGCTGGGCGATCCGACGAATTACACGGGCGGGCAGCTCAATTCTGGGATCTTGCCGCCGGGCGTGACGTTCACGGTGACCTTCAACAAGGCAGGGGTGTACGACTACATCTGCGCACTCCACGACTACTTTGGAATGGTCGGCAAGGTGGTGGTGAAGGACTAGCTGCTGATTCGAACGCATACTGGGGCTTGTTTCCCGTACGTGGTAGTTTCTTGCATATCCGGGGCTGGTTTCCTGCATGGGCGCTACAAACACCCGGCCGGGAACCAAGCCCCGGGTTGCGGCGGGCCGTGAGCAGGCGGTGCGCACCGCCGTCGTACGCGTTGTATTCTGTACGCTTAGCTGAATTAATAAGCAACCTTATGAAATGAGTCTTTGCGCCATGTTGGACAGCCCTCATACGTACTCGAGTGCACTGGGCGCCCCCGGCTTTCCGGCCGGAACTTTCCTCTTTGACCCGCTCACCGGGAAAGCGGAATGGTCCGACGGGCTCTTCAATCTCCACGGCTACCAGCGTGGGGTAGTAGTGCCCACGCTCGAGCTGCTGATGTCGCACAAGCACCCGGATGACCGGCCGCGGGCCATGGAGATCCTGGCTCAGGTATTCCGCGAGGGCGGACACTTCTGCATTTACCACCGGATCATCGACGCGCAGGGACATGTCCGCAGGTCCTGACGGCGGGGAATGCGCAACGGGGCCCCTCGG
>NZ_DF952474.1:311751-312894 GCF_001263615.2 Arthrobacter sp. Hiyo1
CCGGCGGATCTTCGCAACCGGGCCGTGCTCGACGACGGGGCTGCCGCCGCGCTGGCCCGCTATGGAACGAGGATTTCGGACTACTTCGGAACTCCGCAGGACATCGAATGGGCGCGGGCGGACGGCAATTTCTTCATGCTGCAATCCCGACCCATCACGGCATTGCCTGAACCCGTTGCTGATACCCCGGATACCTGGCCGTTGCCCTTCCCGAAGGGGCTCTACTTCCGGGCCAGCATCGTGGAACAACTGCCGGACCCGCTCTCGCCCCTGTTCGCCGACCTCATCGACGGCTCGGTAACCCGGTCCCTCAAGGCCCTGATGAACGAGGCCGTCGGAAGCGAAGTGGTCAGGGACGGCGACGTCGGGCTGCCCACCATCAACGGGTACGCGTACTACTACTACCGCACCGCGGCGATGTGGCGCGTGATGGGCAAGGTTGGTCCCGCCGTGGTCGCCTTGGCTCGTGGCAAGGCGCACATGGGCTTGGCTGGCTGGAGGGAATTCTCGCATCCGCGCTATAAGCAGGTGCTCGAGGACTGGTCCGCAAAGTCCCTGGGGGAGCTTTCGGGAGAGGAGCTGCTTGCGGGTGTCCGGACGCTGCTCGACGCCGGAACCGTGTACTACACGGCCGTGGAGTCCGTCATACCGATCGCCGCCACGAGCGAAATTTCCTTCCGCGCGTATTACGACAAACTCATCCGACGCGCTGGAGATCCTTCGGCGGAGACATTCCTTCTCGGCTACGACAGTGAACCCATCCGTGCAGAGAAATCGTTGTACGACCTCGCCGCGTGGGCCCGGGAAGTCGAGGGGCTCGCCCCGGCAATCCTCAATCAACCGACGGCCGCACTGGCCGAGTCGCAGCGAAACTGGCTCCCGCCTGCCGGCATGGACCCGGCCCTTTGGCAGCAATGGCGTCCGCGTTTCCAAGCCCACCTCGATCGCTTCGGCCATGCGGTCTACAACCTGGATTTCGCCAGCCCGGTGCCGGCCGACGATCCTTCGGCGCTATTGGACACGGTGAAGTTCTACCTCCGGGGCCAAGGCAACGATCCGCATGAGCGCCAGCGGCTCTCGTCCGCCCGGCGGGAGGACCAAACCGAGCGAATACTCGCCCGGCTCGGACGGACCCGGCTCGGG
>NZ_DF952474.1:313230-321880 GCF_001263615.2 Arthrobacter sp. Hiyo1
CTTCCGACGCTCGCTCACATATGTGGTGTTTTCGGCGGACGCTCGCTCACTTATATCTGAGCGAGGGTTCGGGGATTTGGCCACATATCCGAGCGAGGGTTCGGGGGTGGGGCCCGACGGCGGCGGGGCGGTTGAGCTGCTTTCCCACCTTTGCTCGGGCTCGGCAGGAAAGCCCAAGATCGCAAGGGTTTCCCTAGGTTTAACCCAAGAAATGCGCAGGATCGCGAGTCTTGACACAGGAAGTCCCAAGGACTGCTCCACGGGGCATTTGGCGTTGCTAAGTTGCTAGAGAGCTGGTGCTGGACCAGCCCACATTCCCCAACTCGCTCAGGAGTTTCAAATGTTTGCTTTCTTCTCCAATGCCGCATCCCGTATCCGTCGCGACGAAAAGGGCGCCACCGCCGTCGAATACGGCATCATGGTCGCCCTCATCGCAGTGGTCATCATCGCCGCTGTCACGTTGCTGGGCGGAACGGTCCAAGACACATTTACCAAGGTCCAGTGTTCTGTGGCCGGTAAGACCTACACCGCTGGAGCATCCGCTGGTAAGGCCACCTGCGCCTAGGTCGTTCGCCTTCTCCCGACCGTTCGTACCAGACAACAAGGAGCATCAATGCTTTCCGCTTTCCTAAAGTCCGCGTCTCACGTGCGGCGCGACGAAACAGGTGCCACTGCCGTCGAGTACGGCATCATGGTTGCCCTTATCGCAGTGGTGATCATCGCGGCTGTGACGCTGCTGGGCAGCACGGTCAGGGAGACGTTCTCCCAGGTCCAGTGTTCCGTCAGCGGCAAAACCTGGACGGCTGCCACCACTTCGGGTGGTACTGGCACCTGCGCCTAGAAGTCATGCTGCGAGTGCCCGGGAGGCAATTCGGGGCATACCAAGCAATTTCCGAGTGGCGGCGGCATTCAGGCGGCCGCCACTCTGCTTGATTCGAACTATCCGTCGCTGGGAGGGCAAGATCATGCCGAGGGCTTCAGAGCGCGGTGCCGTGGCTGTTGAATTCGCCATCCTGGCACCGCTCCTGATCATGTTGCTCCTAGGCATCATGGAATTCGGCAGGGCTTACAACGTTCAGGTATCGCTCTCAAATGCAGCCCGCGAAGGAGTCCGTGTCATGGCGATTTCGAATGATCAGACGGCAGCCAAGACAGCGGCAAAGAATGCTGCAGTGTCGTTGAATCCAGGGCTGGCAGACACGAACTTCACTTTCAGTCCGGCCAGCTGCACCTCCGGCGCACAGATGTCCGTGACCATCAAGTACACCCTCAGCACCCTCACTGGAATCGCTGGGCCTTTCCCCATGCAAGGAGTAGGAGTCATGGTATGCGGCGGCTGACGATCCGCGATGACGACGGCGAGCGCGGTGCAGTTGCCGTCCTCGTCGCCCTCTTGCTGGTGGTGCTGCTCGGTTTTGCCGCCCTCGCCGTGGATGCGGGAATGCTGTACTCGGAAAAGGCGCAAGTGCAGAACGGGTCCGACGCTGCCGCCCTCGCCGTAGCGCAGAAATGCGCCGCGAATACGAGCGATCCGAATTGCTCCACCACGTCGCAGATCGCGGCTGACGTAGCCAATAAGAACGCAAACGACGGCCTGAACAACATCAAGTCGATCAACCTGGACCTGACGAACCGGAAAGTCACCGTGACCGCAGGCGTCCAGCAGGCAGGCGGAGCGCCGAACGCCGTCTCACTCTTTTCGCGCGAGTCCTCGGTATCAGCACGAGCAACGTTGTGACCACGTCGAATGTTCAGTGGGGGAGCGCAGTCGCCGGCAGAACCGCATTTCCCCTCGCGTATTCCATCTGCCAGGTGCAGGGATACATCGGTGGAGCACTCCAGCTTCTTCAGGATCACGGCTCCGGTGCCAATCCCAGCTGCAATTACGGCCCTTCAGGCGCCACGGTTGCCGGCGGATACGGCTGGATAGTCCAAGACACCGGTGCGTGTGGCGGCACGATTAACCTCGCCGTCAGCGAGGGTGGGAGCGCGCCGGGCAACAGCACACCGGGTAACTGCGCAACCACCCTTCAAAAGTGGGCAGATACCATCACCGCTGGCCGGGACGTCGTCGTTCTGCTTCCGGTCTTCGACGCTGTCACAGGTACGGGAAGCGGCGCCGTTTACCATCTGGTGTCCTTCGCCGCATTCAAAGTGACCGGGTGGAAGTTCAGCGGCAACAACAGTCTTCCCGACAGCTTCCGCAACACGAATTCCGATGTCTCCAACGCTCTTGCATGCAACGGCAACTGCCGCGGAATCATCGGGAGCTTCATCAAATACGTCTCGCTGGCGGATGGCTACACGCTGGGCCCGGTAGATGCGTTTGGGGCCACCATTGTCCGCCTCACCCCCTAGATTTTCATCCGTTCTATGAGCACAGGAGTTGTAAGTGAAGTCACGCTTGTTGGCCGGGTCGGCAGCGGCAGTGCTGGCCCTCGTCGGGGTGATTCTCGTCTTTTCCTACGCCCAAGGAGCGGATCAACGGGCAGTCCAAAACTTGGCGCCCGTTGATGTGTTGGTGGTCAAGACAGCCATCCCGGCCGGCACCTCTGTTGACGCCATGAAGGATTCCCTCGATACCCAGCAGTTGCCGGGATCGGCGGTCCCCAAGACCGCGCTACACACCTTGGGGGACGCAGCAGGCAAGGTCGCCGCCGTCGACCTCGTCCCTGGCGAGACGCTGGTGGCCGAACGTTTGGTGGCCCCGGACGCGCTCAAGACTCCTGGGGACGTCAAGGTGCCCACAGGACTTCAGGAAGTCTCCTTCCAACTGGAACCCCAGCGCGTGGTCGGAGGACGACTCGTTCCCGGCGACCATGTTGGCATTTTCATCTCCATGTCCAGCGGCGGAAGTGACTCGAAGTCGGACAAAGGGACCACCCAATTGACCATCCCCAAGGTTCTTCTGACCGCGGTCCAGCGCGCCCCCCAAGCGACCGCAAGCCAGCAGCCGACGCCGACTCCCGGCTCTGGTGGCGCGGCCAACTCGGGCGATACAAGCCTTCCCACCGGTTCCCTCTTGCTGACCGTTGCGGTAAGTGACGTGGACGCAGCCAAGATTGTCTTCGCCGCCGAGTACGCCAAGATCTGGTTGAGCAAAGAGCCGTTGGATGCCAAAGACAGCGGCCCCACCGTCATCCAGCAGAGCGGGGTATACAGGTGAGCCGTTTTGTCCTGATAACCCCCAACACCGACTTTGACCAGCGGCTGCGTCAAGCCGTCGCGGGTGGCCTGCCCGGAAGCGTGCAGACCTTCTTCACGAGCATTTTGCCGGCCGATCCTGCTGAGCTGTTTGGCGCGCTCAATCAGGAACAACTGGAAGTGCTGATTCTGGGACCTGACGTTCCCGTTGAGGACGCCCTTCGCTTGGCAACGGTTTTCGATGTGCAGTTGCCGGAGCTGAGCGTGATCCTCGTCAGCGAACTGGATCCCGCTTTCGTGCTCCAGGCAATGCGGTCCGGCATCCGCGACATCATGAGCCCGGATGCGGACCTGGCCCAGATACGGGTCATGCTTGAGCGCGCGTGCCAGTCTTTCGCGAGCCGACAGCGCACTGGGGATGCCAAGCAATCGGGCTCGCCGAAGGGCCTGGTGATCGGCGTCTTTTCGCCCAAGGGTGGCGTGGGCAAGACGACAATCGCCACGAACATCGCCGTCGGGCTGGGCAAGATCGCACCCATGAGCGTGGTGATCGTGGATCTGGACCTGCAATTCGGCGACGTCGCTTCCGGGCTCTATCTGAATCCGGAACACACCGTTACCGACGCTGTCACGCCGTCGGCAAGCCAGGACTCTCTTGTACTCAAGGCCTTTCTGACGGTCCACCCGGCAAGCATTTATGCCTTGTGTGCACCGAAGGACCCCGTCGAAGCAGACGAGATCTCGCCGGAACAGGTGGGCCGGCTCCTCGAACAGCTCGCCCAAGAGTTCCAGTACGTGGTGGTGGACACGGCACCCGGACTGCCCGAGATCGGGCTCGCTGCCCTAGAACAATGCTCGGACGCTGTCTGGGTGACGGGCATGGATGTTCCGAGCGTCCGGGGCCTTCGCTCCGGCCTGGATATTCTCCGCAGGCTGAACCTGTTGCCGGAAACCCGGCACGTGGTGCTCAACATGGCTGATTCCAAGTCGGGGCTGTCGGTCCAGGATGTCGAATCGACCGTCGGTGCCCCGGTTGATGTGAGTATCCCTCGATCGAAAGCTGTAGCGTTTTCCACCAACCGCGGCATTCCCGTGCTCCAGGACTCGGTGAAGGATCCGGCCGTCAAAGGACTCAAGCAACTCGTCGAGCGTTTCAATCCCACGTGGCGAGCCAAGGCGCAGCGCAAACTGCACAGAAGGGTAGTGGTCTAATGAAGCTGTCCGAACGCCTGCATGCTGCCGAGGACAAAATCGAAGGGTCCTCTGGCCCGGGGAGCGACCTTGGCCCGAGCACGCTGTCTACGCCTAAACCGACATTCGCCGAGTCCACTCAGCAAATCATGTCATTTCCCGCGGGGAAGCCTGGCAGCGCGGTAAAATCCCACACTTCGGTCAAGCTGTCCGACGTCCCTGACTCTCCGAAACTCAGGGCCCAACAACCGGTGGACGCCTTCGCTGCCCTCAAGCAGCGCGCCGCCACCGCGTTGTTCGAGCGGTTGGGGGCAAGGTTCAATGATTCGAGCGTCAGCGAACGTGAATTGCGGTCGACTGCGCGCGAAGAACTCATCCGGATCATCGACGCCGAGCAGGTGCCGCTGTCCGCGGATGAGCGCAGCAGGCTCGTGGCCGACGTGGCGGATGACGTCCTTGGCTATGGGCCGCTCCAACGCTTGCTGGACGATCCAGAGGTCACCGAAATCATGGTCAACAGAATGGACCAGATCTATGTCGAACGAAAAGGCAAGCTGATCCTCACGGACTCCGGATTCAGCTCCGAGGACCATCTCCGGAGGGTCATTGAACGCATCGTTTCGAAGGTGGGGCGCAGGATCGATGAGTCGTCACCCCTCGTTGATGCGCGACTTGAGGACGGGTCCCGAGTCAATGCGGTGATCCCTCCGCTTGCGGTGGGCGGCTCGTCGCTGACCATCCGAAAATTCAGCAAAGTACCGTTGACCATCAGGAACCTGATCGACTTCGGCACGCTCACGCCCGAGATGGCTGAGCTCCTCAATGCTTGCGTCAAAGCGAAGCTGAACATCATTGTTTCCGGGGGTACCGGAACCGGTAAGACCACCTTGTTGAATGTCCTCTCGTCTTTCATCCCGGAGGACAACCGCATCGTCACCATCGAGGACGCTGTAGAACTGCAGATTCAACAGCAACATGTGGTCAGGCTTGAGAGCAGGCCCCCAAACACCGAGGGCAAGGGTGCAGTGACCATCAGGGAGTTGCTCAGGAACTCCCTCCGTATGCGGCCGGACAGGATCGTCGTCGGCGAGGTCCGCGGCGGAGAGTCCCTCGATATGCTTCAGGCGATGAACACCGGGCACGACGGTTCACTCTCAACGGTGCACTCAAATTCCCCTCGCGATGCGGTGGCACGCCTTGAAACCTTGGTCCTCATGGCCGGCATGGACCTTCCCCTGCGCGCGATCCGTGAGCAAATTGCCTCCGCCGTGAATCTCATCATCCAGATCTCCCGTTTGCGGGATGGAACGCGCCGCATCACACACGTCACGGAAGTCCAAGGCATGGAAGGCGACATTGTCACCCTCCAGGACGCTTTTATTTTCGACTACTCGGCTGGCGTCGACGCGCACGGTAGGTTCCTGGGAAAGCCTGTCCCGACGGGTATTCGTCCGCGCTTCATCGACCGCTTCGATGACTTCGGCATTCATGTGTCTCCCGCAGTATTCGCCGCTCCCTTGGCAACTGCAACAGGAGCAAGGACGTGAGCGGAACATGATGCTCTTGACCGGAATGGCCCTGATGTTTTCAGCCATCCTGCTCCTCGGGGTGGCCGTGATTTTGCCGAAAACCCCGGAAGTACCGTTCGATCGAAGGCGGCCTTACCATGAAGGCTCGGGGTCCCAGCTGACCCGTTTTGCGGGTTCTGCCTCCGAAGCAGTTCATGGGGTTCTGGCCAGGCGCAACGTCCGGCTCTTTAACCGTGAACAACTGGAGAATGCCGGGCTGCGAATGAGCCAGGCGGACTTCTTCATCCTTGTGATTTCGGGTGCACTCGTGGGTGCCTTGATCGGGCTGGTCATCGGCGGCCCATTCGTAGCTTTTCTATTCTTCATCCCGGCGCCCTTCGTGGCACGGATGTTCTTGAGCTCCCTTGCCGGTAAGAGGCGCGCGAAGTTCGATGCTCAGCTTGGGGACACCCTCCAATTACTGGCTGGTGGCTTGCGAGCCGGGCACAGCATCCTCCGTGCCATCGACGCTGCGGCCACAGAGTCTGCCAGCCCCACGTCCGAGGAAATGCGTCGGATCATTACAGAGACAAGCCTTGGCCGCGACCTTGAGGCGTCGCTTAACGATACGGCGGAGCGAATGCGGAGCGAGGACTTTGTATGGATAGCGCAAGCCATCCAAATCAACCGCGAGGTGGGCGGAAACCTTGCGGAGGTCCTAGACCAGGTCAACGAGACCATACGTGAACGCAGCGAGATCAAGGGCCACATCAAATCCTTAGCCGCGGAGGGAAAGTTCTCCGGATACATCCTGATGGCGCTTCCCTTCGGCATCGTGACCATGCTCCTGGTTGTCAACCCTGGCTACATGAATGTGATGTTCGCCCAGCCGCTTGGTTGGGGAATGATCGGATTGTCAGTCATCCTCATGACCATCGGCGGTCTCTGGATGCGCAAGATCATCGACTTGAAGTTTTGAGGTGACTCGTGAATCCCTCTCTCCTTCTCTCGCTGCTGTTGGTTCCATTGCCTATCGCCTACCTCGCGTGGTCGTTCCTCTCGGTTGACCGAAAAGCCCAACGTGCTGTCCGCGTGCTTTTGACGCAGGGCCAAAACGTTGCCGAGGCCGGTCCACAAAGTCGTGGCGGTGGACTCGAGCTCATTGGCTACCGTCTGACTCCCGCGGGCTACGTCCAGAAGCTGGATCGGCTGCTCTCGTTGGCCGGCCGCCCGCCGTCGCTCCCTTTGGGGCGCGTCCTCGCAGCCAAACCGCTGCTCGGATTGCTCGGCGCACTTTTTGGGTTTTTGATCAGCTCCAATAGCTCGAGCGGAATCCTTAAGCTCCTGGGAATATTTGTTGTGCTGCTTGGATACTTTATTCCGGACCTAATGCTGTACAGCAAAGGACAAGAGCGGCAAAAGGCCATGCAATTGGAACTCGCAAATACCATGGACCAAATGCTGATATCGGTCGAGGCGGGCCTCGGTTTCGAAGGAGCAATGGCCCGTGCCGGGGAAAACGGGAAGGGGCCGCTGGCTGAGGAGTTGGTTCGGACACTGCAGGACATGCAAGTTGGACGGAGCCGTCGTGAGTCCTATCTGGCGTTGGCCGAGCGCACCAACATTCCGGAGCTTCGAAGCTTCGTGCAGGCCGTGATTCAGGCGGACACATACGGCATTGCGATCAGCCGTGTCTTGCGGGTCCAGGCGAAGGTGATGCGGGTGAAGCGTCGCCAACGTGCCGAGGAGAAGGCGATGAAGCTTCCCGTGATGGTCCTCTTCCCCCTTCTGCTCTTCATCTTCCCCGTGTTGTTCATCGCCATCCTGGGGCCGGCGATCATCAATGCTATAGCCACGTTCAGCCGAGGCTGAGCGCAATATCACATTCTCCGAATTGTTAGACCGGATGAAAGGGGTCTAAATCAAGAAAGGCCTAAGATTTCCTTAAGATAGCCATAAGTTCGGTTTTTCCGGAAATTCAGAAAGTAGCATTGGGCTATGTTCAGTTCAGGTTCCAGCGAGGTCAACGAGGATTCAGATCCGAGCCATCCCGGCTCAGTCGACGACTCTACTGGGCTGCCCGTCGTCCCGCTGGCCGAACATCCCATACTGGATCTCGCGGAATTCCAACTCCTGGAAGACCAAGTGGACAATCCGCTGATCGCACGCACGTTTGCTGGCGACTTCGCAAAACTCTGGGTTAAGCGATACGAAATCCTGGCTACCGCCGTCGAGCGCGGCGACGTGGCCGCGGCCCTGAACGCAGTCCTAAGCCTCCGAACCTCGTCAATTATGGTTGGCGGTGTTCGCCTCGCGGTGCTTGCAGCGCAACTGGAGGAACGCATTCGAAAAAGTGAATTGCGGGAGGCTCGGCCCCTCCTCAAGGAAGTTGCGGAATGCGGGCATCTGACGGTCCAGGAACTAAAGGACAGCTACGTACTCCGGAACGATTGACCTTCGCCGGCTCAATCTGACCTTTTCGGTGTCAGGCGATACCCGACTCCCCGGACGGTCTGTAGAAATCGCGGCGATTGTGGATCTTCACGGAGCTTTCGGCGGAGGTTGCCGATGTGGGTCTCAACAGCCCGTTCGTCGGCGTCGCTGATGTACGCATCGTCGTCGTAGTAGTCTCCGCGGGCCGCCCTCACAAGGTCAGCGCGCGTCCGCACCTCGCCCTTGGCCCGAAGCAGGTCGTAGAGAAGATCGAACTCGCTTCGCGTCAGAGTCAGGACTGAACCTTGAAGCGTCACCATGCGTGACTTGTAGTTCAGGGCCAAGCCGTTGTGCCGAATCACCGCTCCGTCTGG
>NZ_DF952474.1:322188-325348 GCF_001263615.2 Arthrobacter sp. Hiyo1
CGCACCGCCGTCGGGCACGTAACCCACGCGACCTTCCTCCGGCAACGCAAGCCTGCCCTCCGTAAGCCTGCCCTCGGCGCGAGGCCGCCGCATCATGGCGGTGACTCTGGCCCTCAATTCACGGGGCAAGAACGGTTTCTTGACGTAGTCGTCCGCGCCGGTCAGGAATGCCGTCAACGTGTCCGGCTCGTCGCGCCTGGCCGTCAGCATCACGACATATGCGTCGCTGAATTGCCGAATCCGACGCAGGACCTCGTGGCCGTCCATATCCGGAAGCCCGACGTCGAGTGTCACTACCGAGGCGTGGTGGTCCCGTACGACCTCCACCCCTTCGCGTCCGGTGGCGGCAGAATGCACCACAAATCCAGCTTCTTTGAGGATGGCGTCAACCAGATTTCGTACATCTTCGTCATCCTCAATGACTACAGCTACCCCAGGCTCGCTCATTGGACATCCTTGTGGGTGCACATCGCCGCACAGCCCAGCGCAATGCGGTAAATGCCACCCAAATACTCACGATACAAGCATTGAAGCCATCTGGCATCTAATATGTGGATTAAGCGCTGCTCCGAACTTCCAGTTGGATCGTTCGGGGCGTCGTATTGTGGTTCCTTGGGGGGAATAGTGGGCTCTGCGCGGTTCCTTCGGGAATCGCGTGGAGCAGTAATTGGTTCGCGAATCTCCAACGAAGGGTCTCGACTTTGAGTGAGCAGCCATTTTTCCGCGCGGCCGCCCGTTTCTTCAGGAAACTCACGCCTCGCGCCCGCCTGGCTGTCTGTGAATTGCCGCTAACGCTTATCATCGCGGGCTTGGCGATCGCAGCCCCAACCCTTTGGCCAGGCTTAATCCAAAATTGGTTGTTCGTCACCGGAGTCGTCCTCCACGGCATCCTGTTCCTGGGCTGTCTGCTGGTTCCCTGGGAGAGATTGTCGCCAAGCGCGGGCCTGGCAATCCCTATTTTGGATTTTGTTGCCCTGTGGTTCACTCGAAACGGCGCCTTCAGCGCGGTACCGGGCCTCATCACGTTGGCTATCTTTCCCGTGATCTGGTTGTCTGCCTCGGGCATGCTTTCCAGGACAAGCCTGATCCTCAGCTTTGTGGGTCCTTTCCTCATCGCGATTCCGCCGGTCATTTCGCACATGCCCCGTCCGACGTCGTCAGACATTTCTTCAGTACTGCTTTTGCCCCTCATGATGTTTGCAATGGCAGTCTCCATTCGTCTGGCCGGCTCAAATGCCCGTCTGCAGCAACGGCGGGTAAGCCAGCGGGATCAGGCCCTGCGGCAATTGTTGGCCGCGAGCAGGGAGCGGGAAACGCTGCTCAAGACAATCCTGGACACGATCGACGTCGGAATTGTCGCCGTCGATTCGAAGGGCGAAACACTCCTGATCAACAACCAACAAAATGCATTCATAAAGATGGCAATGCCCGCGGAAGGCTCGCGGGGACCCGGGGAACAAGACTGGCTGGTTTTCGGCCAGGACCGGCGGACGCCAGTCCCACTTGAAAAGGGCCCTGTTCGGAGGGCCGTTCAAGGGGAAACATATTCCGACTATCTGCTGTGGTTTGGCGCCGGTACCGGCCAACGGGCCATCTCAACCGCCGCGCGGGGTATGAAAAGCGAGCTCGACGACGGGTTTGGTGGTGCGGTGATCGTTTTCAAGGATGTGACGGATGTTGTCGATGCCCTTGCCGCCAAGGACGAACTGGTTGCCAACGTTTCGCACGAATTCGGTTCGCCGCTGACATCGATCCTGGGCAACATCGATCTTGTGCTCCGCGGCGACCAGGAGCTCCAACCAGCAACAAGGCTTGGCTTGGAAGTTGCGGAGCGGAATGCCGAGCGGCTCCGGGCCTTGGTGGAGGACCTGCTCTCGTCAGCCGCGGCAGTAGAGAGCGTGCACCTGCGGCGCACGGATTTGGCAGGGTTGGTCGAAAACAGCCTGGTTTCTGCTCGGGCGCAGGCCGACGCCGCGCACGTGGGACTCGTCGCTGACGTTCCGGCACCCCTGTGGGCGAACGCCGACCCCTTGAGGCTGGGCCAGGCCTTGGACAATCTGGTATCCAACGCGATCAAGTATTCACCCGGTGGCGGACTCGTGACCATCAGGGCCGAGCGGAACGACGGTTGGGTCCAGCTCGAAGTGAAGGACACGGGAATGGGCATGACCACCGACGAGTCGGCCAGGATTTTCACCCGGTTCTTCAGGACAAATGCTGCCCGTCAAGCCGCGATACCCGGCGTCGGCCTCGGGCTGTCCATTACCAAGTCCATCGTGGAACGACATGGAGGCAGCATCTCCTGCAGCAGCGAGCCCGGCAGCGGAAGCACCTTCACAGTGGCGCTGCCGGCTGGCCAGCCCCAGGAACCGTCACAGGCCGGCGCGCCCGCACTGTATTAGGCCGGGACTGTAGTGGGTCCGTTCCCGGACCGGGTAACTGGACGCGCCGGCAAGTAGTCAGCCGCGCAAAGTAGAGTACCCACTACTCGTGACCGGCCCCGGAGCCGCCAGATTGAATGGAACCCAGTTGGTCTCAATGCAGTTCCTGGTCTCTGGGGGTTATCCGTATGTGTGTTTCCTGCAATCCTGTTGTGTCCTTTCCGCGTCCCATTGTGACGGGGGCAGTCCGTTGAGCGCGGGGATGGAATCCGCTTCCATGTTCGCCGGTTCGCTGCCCGGGCTCATTCTGATGGACCTGGGCCAGGCAATGGTGGTGGTTTGCGTGTGTTTCGACATGGTCCGTGCCATGTCCGTGCCACGGTCGCATCGGCGCTATGTCGCCAACACCATCTTCAAGACCCTGGCAGTGCCGTCGATTCTCGTCATGGGCGTCAGCGTGCTGGCCAAGGCGATCCAATGGAATTGGGCCGACGTGGCAATGGGCGTTTTCGTGATTGTGATGATCATCTTCCGCTGGCACCAAGACAAGGACGAGGACAGCTGGTGGAAAGGCAAAGGCAAGAAGCTGGCCCGCTGGGCGCGGAAGCAACTGACACCGCGACCCGCCTTGATCCCGGCGTCGGCCTCAGCCTAAGCGCCCACCCCTCCCGACGCTCGCTCACCTTTGGGGTGTTTTCCGGCGACCCTCGCTCAGATGATCTGAGCGAGGGTCGCCGCATTTGGCCATATACGTGAGCGGGCGTCGGGGGGAAAGGGGG
>NZ_DF952474.1:326916-328270 GCF_001263615.2 Arthrobacter sp. Hiyo1
GGAAAGGGCCATATATCTGAGCGAGCGTCGCTGTCGGTACGCCGGGAAAGGTCCGTTAGTGCCCGACGGCGGCAGTCCCGTTGCGCTGTCGTCCCGCCTTTGCGCCGTGCTCACCCCAGACGCTCGCTCACCTTTGGGGTGTTTTCCGCCGACGCTCGCTCAGATGATCTGAGCGGGCGTTCCGGCATTTGGCCATATATGTGAGCGGGCGTCGGGGGAGAGGGGCGTATATGTGAGCGGGCGTCGGGGGAGAGGGGCGTATATGTGAGCGGGCGTTCCATTGCCCTGCCTTGCCCCGCCCCGCCCGGCCTGCCTTACCTGTTGCGTGTAGTGATGCAACGCTTGACGCATCTCGCGCCTTCCGCATATTCTGAACGAACGGTCGGTAAATATTTAGGAGCAACCATGGCATCGCAGAATCTGCAGTCTGTGCCCGCTGAGCTGTCCCCCGAAGAGCTTGAGCGGGAACAGGCCGGTCAGGCGTATTTTGACCGCATCATTTCCGAGGATTCGCGCATCGAACCCCGCGACTGGATGCCGGAGGCCTACCGCAAGACCCTGCTCCGCCAGATCTCGCAGCACGCGCACTCGGAGATCATCGGCATGCAGCCGGAAGCCAACTGGATCACCAGGGCTCCGAGCCTGAAGCGCAAGGCCATCCTCATGGCCAAGGTGCAGGACGAGGCAGGCCACGGGCTGTACCTCTACTCGGCCGCCGAAACCCTCGGCCAGAGCAGGGACAAGATGACCAGCGACTTGATCGCCGGCAAGGCCCGCTACTCGTCCATCTTCAACTACCCCGCGGTTTCCTGGGCGGACATGGGTGCGATCGGCTGGTTGGTGGACGGTGCCGCGATCTGCAACCAGGTCCCCCTGTGCCGTGCTTCCTATGGCCCCTACGGACGCGCAATGGTGCGCATCTGCAAGGAAGAGTCGTTCCACCAGCGCCAGGGTTTCGAGATCCTCCTTGAACTGTCCAACGGTACGCCCGCCCAAAAGGCGATGGCCCAGGACGCCGTCAACCGCTGGTACGCGCCGGCGCTGATGATGTTCGGCCCGCCCGACGACGATTCCCCCAACTCCAAGCAGTCCATGGCCTGGAACATCAAGCGGTTCAGCAACGATGAGCTCCGCAGCCGCTTCGTCGGCATGATGGTGGAGCAGGTCAAGGTCCTGGGCCTCACGCTCCCGGACAAGGACATCCGTTTCAACGAAGAAACCAAGAAATGGGAGCACGGGCCCCTGGACTGGAACGAGTTCAAAGACGTTCTCGCCGGGAAGGGTCCCTGCAACGCGCAGCGGCTTGAGCGCCGGCGCGAAGCGCACGACGACGGCGCTTGGGTCCGCGAAGCCG
>NZ_DF952474.1:330491-333747 GCF_001263615.2 Arthrobacter sp. Hiyo1
GACCACCCCAGCCCACGAGACCAACGAACCCCACGAGACCCCCTGGAGCCTCTGGGAAGTCTTCGTCCGTTCCAGCCGCGGCCTGTCCCACGTCCACGCCGGATCCTTGCATGCTCCTGACGCGGCGATGGCGCTGCGCAACGCCCGTGATCTGTACACGCGCCGCAACGAAGGCGTGTCCATCTGGGTGGTTCCGGCCGATGCTATTTCCTCGAGCGACCCCGATTCGAAGGGTTCCTTCTTCGAGTCCCCGCAGGGCAAGGACTACCGCCACGCGACGTATTACACCAAGAGCGAAGGCGTGAAGCACCTGTGAGCACGCCCGCAAACGAACACGAAAACAACCCGGACTTCGCCATCGAGGGCCACGGCGACATTTCCGTCGGCGTCAAAGGCGCGGGTGCTTCCGGAGACGGTTCGGCAAGCGCCACGCGCATCACGCCCGGGAACGCCCTGCGCCCGGAGGACATCGCCCTCGAAATCCGCAAGGGACAAGTCAAGCCAAGCGAAGACGTCGCGGAATACGCCCTGCGCATCGGCGACGACGGCCTGATCCTGGCCCAGCGCCTGGGTCACTGGATCTCCCGCGCACCCGAGCTCGAGGAAGACGTCGCCCTGGGCAACATCGCGCTCGACCAGCTCGGCCACGCCCGTTCCTTCCTCACCTACGCCGGAGCGGCGTGGGACAAGTCCGAGGACGATCTGGCGTACTTCCGCCGGGAGCACGAGTTCCGTTCCGCGCACCTGTTCGAGCAGCCCAACGGGGACTTCGCCGTCACCATCGCCCGGCAGTTCATCGTGAGCTACTACCAGTTCGAGCTCTACAAACGGCTAACCGGCTCGAGCGACAAAACCATCGCAGCCATCGCGGCGAAGGCCCTCAAAGAGGTCGACTACCACCGCGACCACAGCGCCCAGTGGGTCCTCAGGCTTGCCGGCGGCACGGAAGAATCCCGCCGTCGTATTGTCCAGGCTTTCAAGCTCGTCTGGCCATACGTGGAAGAACTCTTCGAAGACGACGAGCTCACGGCCCGCCTCGCGGAAAGCGGAGCAGGCGTGCAGCTTCCAGCCTCCGCGCGGACTTCGACCGGCTCACGGGCGAGATCCTGGGCGAAGCCGGCCTCGATGCCGCTTCGGGGGGCGAACTCAGCCTCGAACGGATCCCGCAATCCTTGGGTGGCGGCCGCCAGGGCAAGCATTCCGAGCACTTGGGTTACCTGCTTGCCGAGATGCAGGTGCTGGCCCGCGAACATCCCGGTGCAAGCTGGTGACGGTGGACATGTTCGTTCATGACACCAGCGCCAGGACCGCGCAGGTCAAGACTCAGCAAACCGCCGAGCAGAAGGCCTGGGGGATTGCCGCCACGGTCTGCGATCCGGAGATTCCCGTCCTCACCATTGAGGATCTGGGGATCCTCCGCAATGTCCAACTGTTCGACGACGGCGGGCTGGTCCCCGCGGTCCAGGTCACCATTACGCCGACCTACTCGGGCTGCCCCGCGATGGACGCCATCCGCGACGACCTCAAGACCGCGTTCCACAAAGAGGGCTACCCGAGCGTCTACGTCGAGCTCGTCCTGGCCCCGGCATGGACCACGGACTGGATGACCGAGCACGGCAAGGCCAAGCTGCAGGAATACGGCATCGCCCCTCCGAGTGGCAGGGCGGCCGCCGGCGGCCACTCAGGCCCGGTAAGGCTCCAGCTCGCCGTGAAATGCCCGCAGTGTTCTTCGCTGAACACCAAGGAACTCACCCGCTTTGGTTCCACGTCCTGCAAGGCGCTCTTCGTCTGCCAGGACTGCAAGGAACCGTTCGACTACTTCAAAGTCCTGTAAGGAATCCGACATGCCCGTTGTCCGCCAGACCGCAGCCGAACAAGCGCAGGCCACCGGCCGCCGTCGTGCGTCTTTTCATTCCCTCAGCGTTTCGGAAGTCCGCCGCCTGACTGACGACGCCATCGAGGTCACGTTCGATGTCCCGGCTGAGCTCGCCGGCCAGTATGACTACCTTCCCGGCCAGTACGTGGCCCTGCGGACCACGCTTCCTGACGAGAGCGGGGAGCCGCACGAGGTCCGCCGCAGCTACTCCATCTGCGCAGAGCCGCGCAGCTTCGCGGACGGCAGCAGCGAGATCCGCGTGGCCATCAAGAAGGACCTGGGCGGCATCTTCTCCACATGGGCGAACGCGGAGCTCAGGGCCGGCGACACCCTGGACGTCATGAGCCCCATGGGCGCGTTCATTTCGAAGCATGGCAAGGACGGCAAGACTGTCCAGCAGAACGTCATGAACTCGATGAACAATCCGGAGAACATGGCCAGCGAGCTCTCCGACGCCGGTTCCTTCGTGGCCATTGCCGCCGGCTCGGGCATCACCCCGGTGATCGCGATCGCCCGCACGCTGCTGGCCGCGAACCCGGGCACCCGCTTCGACCTGATCTACGCCAACAAGGCCGCCATGGACGTCATGTTCCTCGAGGAATTGGCGGACTTGAAGGACAAGTACCCGTCGCGATTGGCGCTGCACCATGTGTTGTCGCGCGAGCAGCGCATTGCGCCGCTCATGACGGGCCGTATCGACGCCGAGAAGCTGCAGCAGCTGCTGGGCACCGCCATCCATGCGCAGGATGTGGACGAATGGTTCCTGTGCGGTCCGTTCGAGCTGGTCCAGCTGTGCCGGGATACCCTCGCTGCCCGTGGCGTGGAGCCTGAACACGTCCGCTTTGAGCTCTTCACCACCGGCCGCCCGGACCGCCCAGAGGGCAACGCCGGCCGGCCCGTTGTGGAGGACGAGTCGAAGGACACCTTCAAGATCACCTTCAAGCTGGATGGTTTGACGGGCGATGTCGCCAGCCCCACCCACGCGCGGGAATCCATCCTTAACGCGGCTTTGCGCGTCCGCCCGGACGTCCCCTTTGCGTGTGCCGGTGGCGTGTGCGGCACGTGCCGCGCCAAACTGGTCTCCGGGACGGTCAGCATGGACGAGAACTACGCCTTGGAGCAGGATGAGTTGGACAAGGGCTACGTGCTGACGTGCCAGTCCCACCCCACGAGTGAATCCGTCACGGTCGATTTCGACGTCTAAGGAATATACGAATGATCGAGCTCTCCATCGCCAACGGCATCGCCGAAATTGTCCTCAATGCCCCTGAAAAGCTGAACTCGCTGGACGAGGCGGCGCTCGCGGAACTGGATAGGGCGTACGACGACGCCGCTGCCGCCGCCTCCCGCGGGATGGTGCGGGCGCTGCTCCTCCGCGGA
>NZ_DF952474.1:336816-340360 GCF_001263615.2 Arthrobacter sp. Hiyo1
CGGCAATCCGGGCCTGCGCAGCGGCGGCCGCGGACTTCAGATCCTCCAGGGCACGCAACTGGTCGATCAGCTCGGCGCGGCCATCGGGTACCGTGCCGTTCGGGAGGGCTGGCCGGAACGAGGTCAGGGCATCGATCACGTCCCGTACCCAGGCACCTGACAATGGAGCCGCGCCGCCGACTGGCGAGCCCGTCTCCATCAGCTGTGTTCCCCGAATCCCTTCCATAACCAAAGCATTCCAGGGGGGTCTGACAATTTAGGGCCCAGGAAACCGCTTCCTCACCGAAAACCAGGAAAATTAGTAAAACTTTTTCGGGACCGCAGATGTCCGCGTTGTGTATCGAACCCTTTCAGCGGAGCCCGGTGGTCGAACTTGAACCTGGTGCTGGAGGCCGGGTTGCTCGTTGTGGGGATCTCGGCCAATTCGTTGGGAGTGCTCGCGGAGGGCGCGGACTACTTTGCCGATGCTCGTCTTGAGCGTCGCGATTCGTGCAGGCCCGGCTGTGCAAGACTGAGAATTACGCCGAAGGTTTCCGGGCGTTCCAGGAGAAGCGGCGCAGGTCGCCAGGGGGTAGGAAGGGTCCGGCCGCAAGCACTGGTCTGTTGAATTCGTGGGAGAAGTCCCACTGCTGCGTTCCGGAACCTAGCGCTGGGCCCGCACCCACGAACCGACGGCCGCCCGAAGATTCCTCAGCCTCCCTGCCGAGTCGTAGGGGAGTGCTGTCGATTCCGTGCCCGGTGCAGCCGGTATTCGCGGGCGGTGATCCAGACGATGAAGATGTCGAAGGCTGTCAAAAGGACAAGGCCCCAGGAGAAGGCCACGACGATCCTGTAGGCCTGGTAAACGATGAAGACCAACAGGAACGCGATCATCCACGGGTAGGCCCAGAGTTTGTCCTTCAGGACGGCCCAGACCAGGACGATCTTGACCAAGCCGTGGAGCAGTAGGTAGATCGCGCCGAACAGCGTCGCGGACCCTGAGAGGTTGGAGCTCAGGTGCACCAGGCTGTTCGCCAGGAAGTCGTGCGGATCCTGGGCGAGTTCGTGCTGGGTGAGGAAATGGACCAGATCACCGATTTGTTGAGGCGTCACCAGCAACAGAAGAACGCCGCCGATCAGTTCCAGGACGCCGTCCAGGCCCTTCAGGATGAGGCTCACGCGAAATGTCCGGTCGAGCAGGGTTGTTTCAGCTGGTTTCGTTTCCATCACACGTCCCTCCGCTACCTCAAGATACATTCTTTCTTATGCCCCTCTCTTCTGATCCCGCAGGAGCTTTCGCGATTGAAACACATGGCCTGAGCAAGCACTTTGGCAGGCATACCGCCGTCGACGGCTTGACCATGCGCGTGCCTAAGGGAGCCATCGCAGGGTTTATTGGCCCCAATGGGGCAGGCAAGACCACCACCCTTCGCCTGCTCTTAGGCCTGGTGCGGGCGGATGCGGGCAGCGCCACGGTTCTGGGCCACTCGCTCACTGAATTCGAGCGCTACCTGCCGCGCGTCGGGGCACTGGTGGAAGCGCCGGCGTTCTATCCGGGCCTTTCTGGGCGGACAAATCTGGAGGTGCTCGCCCGTCTTGGAGGCCATCCCGGTTCCCGCGTGAGCGAACTGCTGGAAGTGGTGGGACTCTCCGATCGGGCCCGTGACCGGGTAGGAACGTATTCACTGGGCATGAAGCAACGCCTTGGGGTGGCGATGGCCCTGCTGCCCGATCCGGAGCTCCTCATTCTCGACGAGCCAGCCAATGGCCTTGATCCCCTCGGCATCATCGAGATGCGCGAGATGCTGCGCCGTTTGGCTGGCCAGGGGAAAACCATCCTCCTCAGCAGTCACTTGCTCGGCGAGTTGGAACAGCTCACCGACTGGCTGATCATGCTCAATCAAGGGAAGGCCCTGTTCTGCGGACCGGCACGGGAGCTGTTCGCCGAACGCGTCGAGGTAGTGGTCGAAGCCCAGGACGCAGTCCAGTTGGATCTGGTGGCCCGGATCGCGGGCGAGGCCGGATATGCGGTCACGCGGGAGGATCGGGTCTTGCGCATCGCCTGTTCTGCCGAATTTGCCGAGACCCTGAACCAGCAGGCCAGGGAGGCCGGCGCGCCGGATCTGACCATCCGAGTGAGGGAAGCCAGCCTGGAGCAACTGTTCCTGGCTTTGCTGAAAGGAGACCACGCATGATTTCCGTGATCCGTGCGTTTCGCAGCGAAGTGCTCAAGTTCCGCCGCTGGAGTGTTGTGGCGGTCGCGGGGGCGATGCTGGTGGTGAGCACCTTTATCGCTTATCTGACGTTCCACCAGATCGCATCCGGAGCCACCGGCCGGGAGATGACCGGCCTGATTGCCGCGTTCCCCACACCCCAGGGATTGGTCTCGATCATTGGCCAGGCCCGCTCCGTGATCATTGCCATCGCGCTGGTGATGGTGACTGCCAATCTCGCTGCGGAATGGTCGCAAGGGACGCTGCGCAACCTGTTGGTCTGTGAGCCGCGCCGCCTGCGGTGGTTGGCGGGCAAAATGCTGGCGCTAGTACTTTTTGTGCTTCTCTCGATGCTGCTCACCTTGCTTATCAGCGGCACGTTCATCCTTGTCGCTGCTCAAGGCCAAGGGATTCAGACCGCCGCCTGGACCTCTCCGGAGGGGTTGCAGGTCTTCCTGGCCTTCTTGGGCAATGAGGTGCTGTGCCTCGTCGGCGTGAGCGCCCTGGGCATGGTCATCGCGGTACTCACGCGTTCGGTCGCGGCCGGCGTCGGGATCGGCCTGGCCTACATCCTGGTGGTCGAAGGCATCATCGCGGTGGTATTGCCGCAGGTCAGCCAGTGGTTCCCGGGCCGGGTGTTCAACACCATCGTGGGGACCACCGTGCCCTTGGTTGGCCCGACCCCTCTCCAAGGTTATCCGGCAGCCGTAGGTGCAGCGCTCCTGTGGATTGTCGGCTTCGTTGTGGTGACCGCCGTCGTGTTCCCCCGCCAGGACGTCAAAGCGTGACAGAGAGGGCGGCCTCCGGCGTCGTCGGCAACGAGCGCCTCACCGCCCTGACGGGGGCCGTGGTGCTGATTCTGTCGCTGGCGGAGATCGCCACCGTTCCGACACTGGGCAGCCTGATCGTGGCGCACTTCTTCATTGGCGTGCTGCTGGCCGGCCCGGTGGTGGCCAAGACGGCCAGCACCGGCTGGCGGTTCATTCGCTACTACACGCGGGATCCCGCCTACCGCCGCAAGGGTCCGCCAAGGCTGCTTCTGCGCCTGACAGCTCCGCTGCTCGTCGTCTCAACGCTGGTGCTGATTGGCAGCGGTATCGCCTTGGCCATCACCGGCCCGGCCCCCGAGATCCTGATCCGGGTGCACGTTGTCAGTTTCCTGTTCTGGCTCGGCACCCTCGCAGTGCACGTCTTCGCCTACGTGAGGCGGGTACCTGGCTCATAGCCGACGACTGGCGGCGCCGCACCATCCAGCAGAAGCGCGGGAAACCGGAGCCCGGGGGACGCCGGATGCGGCTGGCAGTCAACATTGCGGTGCTGGTGCTGGCCGCGATCGCCGGGGTGCTGCTTCT
>NZ_DF952474.1:340406-344407 GCF_001263615.2 Arthrobacter sp. Hiyo1
GGGTCCTCGCCGTCGCGGTGTGCATCGGGACAGCGGTCGCGGTGATGCTCAAGCGCCGCTAGGACTAAACCACGACGCGGTGGCGCTCGCCCTTGCGGGCCGCCCGCTCACACCTAGTCAGTGATGTCGGCGTGGTGGTGGCGGGGTGTTCCCTCGAGGGAATGCTCGGCCTGGAAGATCGCGTCTGTGACAAGTTGCCGGACATGTTCGTTCGCGAGGCGGTAGTACACCCGGGTTCCGGCTTGCCGTGTGGTGACAACGCGGCCGAGGCGCAGCTTGGCCAGATGCTGGGACACGGATGCCTGGGATTTCTGGATCAGCTCCGCCAGCTGGTTGACCGGCAATTCGCCGTCGCGCAGCGCAAGAATGATGCGGATCCGGGTGGCGTCGGCGAGCATCGCAAAGACCTCGACGGCGAGCTCGACGTACTGGCTATCCGGCTCCCGGCCGCACACAGCGTTATCTGCATCCATGCTTATATTGTTTCATACGGATAAAATGAGGTATATATAGTGAGCAAGGTGCCGTTCGTTAGCTGAGGCTCCTTCGCGGAAACATGCCAGCGACCCCCAACGTCGAGAGACGCCCCGGGTCAGGACAGGCCGCCCCGGCATTAAGGGGTGGTCCCGATTGGCTCCTGGACACAGTCCGGGTTCACGCCGCGAAGTGCCAAAGGTCTTACGAGGAGGGGCATGTGCGGGCTTCTATGCCTGCCCTCCCCGCGGCGCGTCCAACGGCAGCAGGAGGTGACGGTTCCATCATGAACGATGGTCATAAACCCAGTCTCCCGTCCCGTTTTCCGGATTCTGCTTCAGCGTCCTGAAACCCTGCGCTGATTCCGTCCGGCACGCCGGGCCTGCTCCAGCCAGAGCCTGATCCAGCCAGAGCCTGATCGAGCGAGAGCCTGATCCAAGCGGCACGCAACGTGCCCCTCTACACAACGCAAATACGCCCGCCCATGCCACGCGCCCAGGCGAGGCTTTTCCATGACTTTTTGTGCCCCTTTCCGGGCAGAAGGCCGGTACATCATGACCGAAACCAAGACCCTGCTAGCGCCATCCGCAGCCCTGGACACCGCCCACATCGGCGACATCAAGGGTGCTTTCGGCACCATCCGTGTGAATGACGAAAAGCCGCGCTCGGGCATCAAAGCACGCGTGAAGACCCTGTTGGCGATCATCGGACCCGGGCTGATCGTCATGGTCGGCGACAACGATGCCGGCGCATTCGGCACCTACACGGAGGCCGGACAGAACTACGGAACGTCGCTGCTCTGGACTCTGCTCCTACTGGTCCCCGTGTTGTACGTGAACCAGGAAATGGTGCTGCGCCTGGGGGTCGTCTCCGGCGTGGGACATGCCCGGCTGATCCTGGAGCGCTTCGGCAAGTTCTGGGGCGCGTTCAGCGTGATCGACCTGTTCATCCTTAACGCCCTGACCATCGTCACGGAATTCATCGGCATCAGCCTGGGCCTGGACTACCTGGGCATCCCCAAGATCCCGGGAATCCTCCTGGCCACCGCGGTGATCGTGGGTGCTGCGAGCACCGGTTCCTTCAAGCGGTTCGAGCGTGTCTGCCTGACCCTAGTGGCCGGGTCGCTGCTGCTGGTTCCGATCATCTTCATGGTCCATCCCGACGTCGGACAAGTCGCCCACGACTTCGTGGTGCCCGGCATGCCCAAAGGCGCGGACCTGTCCGCGGTGACTTTGCTGATCATCGGGATCGTTGGAACCACCGTGGCGCCGTGGCAGTTGTTCTTCCAGCAGTCGTACATCATCGACAAGCGCATCACTCCCCGCTTCCTGAAGTACGAGAAGGCCGATCTCTGGCTGGGAATCACCATCGTGATCGTGGGCGCGGCAGCGATTATTTCCTTCACGGCGGCGACGTTTGCCGGCACCCCGGAGTTCGGCAACTTCACGGACGCAGGCGGTGTCGCCGTCGGGCTCGAACAGCACGTCGGAAAGGTCGCTGGTGTCCTGTTTGCGCTGGCACTGATCGATGCCTCGATCATCGGCGCGGCCGCCGTCGGGCTTTCCACCTCCTATGCACTCGGTGACGTCCTGGGGCTCAAGCACTCCCTGCACCGGAAAGTGTCCGATGCCAAAGGCTTCTACGCCGTGTTCGTCGGAGTCCTGGTCCTCTCGGCCATTGTGGTCCTGATTCCGGGCAGCCCTTTGGGTCTGCTCACTGTGGGGGTCCAGGTGCTGGCCGGGGTCCTGCTTCCCTCGGCCACGGTGTTCCTGCTGTTGCTCTGCAATGACAAGCAGGTGCTGGGACCGTGGGTGAACGGGCGGTTCATGAACTTCTTCACCTCGGCCGTGATAGCGGTCCTCGTCATCCTCTCCTTGGTCCTGACCGCCGAGGTGTTGTTCCCGGACATGGGCTCGGACGCCATTCTGGGCATCCTCATCGGGGGTGGCGCCGTCTCCGCCGTCGCGGGGGTTGTGTTCCTGGTGTACCGCGGAATCCATCCCGCAGTGCAGGGCCCGGATGCAGTGGACCGGTCTCAGCGGTCCACCTGGCGCATGCCGCCGATTGCCCTGCTCACCGCCCCCAAGCTGTCCACCGGGCACCGGATTGGCCTGACGGTTCTGCGCGCGTATTTGCTGATCGCGATGATCCTGGTGATCGTCCGGGTGGTCCAGCTCGCCCTTGGCGCCTGATGGTTTCCCGCGTCATCGAGTCCATTCCTTGGATGTCCGATTACAATCTGCTTACCCGCTGGTCCCGCCGCGGACCCAGCCACCGCGCCAACCGCGGCGGGGACAGGAGAATTCCATGAATGATGGGCCCCACCGCCTGCGCGCCGGAAGACGCGCCGGAAGACGCGGCGGAACGCATGCCGGATCACCCGGCGGGGAGGCAAGCTCTCAAGGTCCCCGACATATGCGCCACAAGTCCCGGCGCAAGTCCGTCCTCCTGATCTCGACGACGGCGGTCGCGGCGACCGTGGCCCTGGCGGCCGCCGTCGTGGTCACGTATGTGGGCGCGACGGCGGTTGCGGTGAACAACAACGTCCACCGATCGGACGTCCTCAAGGACCTGAAGACGCAGCCCCAGGCGGTGCCGAAGCTGAGCCAGGACACGAACATCCTGATCATGGGCTTGGATACGAGGGTCGACGAGAAGGGTAAGCCCCTTCCTCCGGAGATGTATGACGCGCTGCACGCGGGGGATGAGAATATCGGCGGCTACAACTCGAACGTCCTGATGCTCATCCACATCCCCGCGGACGGTTCCAAAGCCGCAGGAATCTCGATTCCCCGGGATGACTACGTCCAGGTGGACGGCATCCCCGGAAGCGGCCCGTTCAAGGCGAAGATCAAGGAGGCGTACGGTTACGGTTTCGCTGCGGAGAAGACTTCCTTGATCAACGCTGGAAAGCCCGACGACGACGCCACCTACCAGGCGGCCCGCGACGCCGGGCGCAAGGCCGAAATCGCCACCGTGACCAAGTTCCTGGGCAGCGTGCACATCGACCATTTCCTCGAAGTCACCATGGCCGCGTTCTACCAGACGGCCCAGGCCATCGCGCCGATCACCGTGTGCGTCAACCGAGCCACGCAGGACACCTTCTCCGGGGCCGACTTCAAAGCGGGCATGCAGCAGATCGACGCCAAACAGGCCATGGCCTTCGTGCGGCAGCGCCGGGACACCACCGATCCGACGTACCTCTTCTCGGACCTGGACCGCGAACGCCGGCAGCAGGCCTTCATCGCATCGGTCTCCCACCAGCTCAAGGACGCCGGGACCTTCACCGACATCGGGAAAATGCAGGGTGTCCTGGACGCGGTGAGCAAGAACATCGTGGTGGATTCGGACTTGAACCTGATCCAGCTCGCCCAGCAGGCCACGTCCCTGACCGGCGGCAACATCTCTTTCTCCACCCTGCCGATCACAGGCTTCGGCACCTCCCCGGATGGCGCATCTATCAACACCGTGGACGTCAAGCAGGTGCAGGCGACCGTCAAGGAACTCTCCTTACTCCGGTCCCGCTG
>NZ_DF952474.1:345266-351423 GCF_001263615.2 Arthrobacter sp. Hiyo1
GCCGGCCACGCCGTCAGCACCCGCAAGCAACGTCTACGCGGACTCCACCGGCGCCTCCAAGGCGGGGCGATCGCCTGCGTGAAGTAGCGGAGTGGCCGTGAGGGAGCAGGTAGCTTCCTCCGATAGGCTCGGCGAATGAGCGAAAATACACCGCGACTCGCTGGCTATCTGGACAAGCAACAGCCCGGGCTTTATCAAGCCCTGTCCGACTACGCGGGTAAGGTGACTGCCGAGGCTGATAGGACCGGGATCCCGCGCCGCACCCTGGAGTTGTTGAACTACCGGGCTTCTCAGATCAACGGCTGTGCCTTCTGCCTGGATCTCCATCACCGCCGCGCCATCGGCTATGGGGAGACTGAGCAGCGGCTTTCCTTGGTGTCCGTGCATGGCGAGGTAGCGCTCTTCGACGAGGCCGAACAGGTCGCCCTCGAGCTTTCCGAACAGATCACGCGCATGAGCACCGCTCGTCCCACTGCCGAGCTGTTTTCCCGCGCGCGGAAGGTCTACACCGAGGAGCAGATCAGCGTGCTGTGCATGGCATGCATCGGCATCAATGCCTTCAACCGCCTGTCCATCCTGAGCGAGCATCCGGTGCGCAAGGCCCGTTCGTCGGGATGACGCGTGCCAAGCCGCAGGATTCCTCTTAGCCTCGCGGAGGCTCGGTGCCTGAATTCTTCCGCCTACTGTGCCGCCACAGGTAAAGGCTCCTCGACGTAGGACTAATTGACGCTCAAGGCAGCCATACTGTCGGCGGTCGATCTCGAAACAACCTAGCGCCCACACATGGCACTATTGTGCCCTCCAATGGGCGCAGGGGCCCGACTGGGACGAGAGGGATGATTGAGTTGAGATATGGCTCTATCTTTTGCAATTCCCCAGGCATAGTCTTTCCTCATTCGTCGGCCTATTGGGGGAATCATGGTCTTATTTCGCTGCGATCAATTTAACCGCGTGCGAGGGAATGCAGGTTGGGCGGCGGTGCTCCTCCCGGTTGTGATGACTCTAGTCGCCTGCGCTGGTCCATCGGCCGCGTCAACTCAAACCGCGTCGCAGACTACTTCGTCCCCGCCCCCCGAGTCGGTGATTTTACGGGCCAGCCATTCATGTCATCTGGACGGTAGCGCGTATGCCACTCTCGGCGACGGAGGCTACACCATAACAATGAAGGGCGAGCCGGATGGCAAGACGACCGGCCTTCCCGTCAAGGACATGGCATGTGTTCTGAAGGCCGTATCCGTGCCGGATAGCGTCGTGAGCCAGATGGATTCAACGCGAGCCTTGGACGGCATGCAGAAAGCATCGTGGGACAAATTTGCGGCGTCATGGACGTATCACCCGGACAACGGGCTAAGGATCATTTTGACCGAATCGAAGTAGCGACCTTCTGCTGCATATGGCCAGTGACCGCAGGGGTCCAGACGGGTGAGTCAGGCGCCGACCTGCACGACACGACGCCTGGCCCCATCTATCACGTCGGGACCATCAGCTTGTGTGTAGCCTCTGAGGGACAGCGATAACGCCGCTACGAAGCGCTTTTTTGGGGGAGGCGAAAAATGAGCATGCCAAGTGCCCGCGAACGCACGGTCGTAGCGAAGCTCGCACAGCCAACCCGTCACTTCTGTCTGGGCCCCGAGGCCAGGCGAGAGCCATCACATCACGAATCCCATGTGCCCAAAGTCGGACACCCTTGAAAGGAATCCAATGAGTCAGAACATTCCTCCCGCAGGCCCCCCGTCGTCCTACCCGGGAGGCGCCAATCCTCCGGCAGGCCCGTACGCGCCGCAGCCGGGCCAGTACTCCCCTCAACAGGCCAGTACGTTCCGAAGCAGGGCGCGTACCCCGCTCCTGGCGCCTACCAGGGCCAGCCCAACGCATACCCGGGCGCCCCTTCGCCCTACCCGTACCCGGGCGGACCGGCAGGACCATTCGCCGGCAACAAGTCGTTCCTGACGACCTGGTTACTGTCGCTCCTCCTGGGCGGGCTCGGTGTAGACAGGTTCTACTTGGGTAAGGTCGGTACCGGCATCCTGAAGCTTGTCACGCTGGGTGGCATCGGGATTTGGTCCTTGGTTGACCTGATTCTCGTTCTGACGAACAAGCAGACCGACAAGCGTGGAAACAAGCTTGTCGGCTATGACCAGCACAAGAGAGTCGCCCTCATCGTGACTCTCGCCCTTGTGGTTTTGAGCATCATCATCAAGTCGACGACGGGCGGTTCCTCTGCGCCTGCCTCCTCGGTGGCTCCTGCCGCGGCCCCAGTTGCTACCACTGCTGCTCCCGCGGCGCCGGCAGCCCCGGCCGCAGCCACATGGACGAAGGTTGCCGAACTCGCCGGTTCAACTGATGCGGCGGGTCAGTCGTTCCAGCTCTCGGGCAAAGAAGCTCGTCTTGTGTACTCTTTCACGGGCGGGAAGGTCCTCAACGGGCAGTCAGCGGCCATCGCGGCGATCTACCTGATGGACGATGGCAAGGACAAGACGAAGGACGGCGGCATCCCGGTCAAGATGCTCACCAAAGACGAGTCTGGCGAAACCGCTGTCCATAAGAGCGCAGGTAAGTACTACATCGACGTCACGGCAGCGAATTTCGACGGCTGGACCATCTCCGTTGAGGAGAAGCAGTAGTATCTGGCCTCGCACGGCGAGTCTCTGAGGGGATCTGCTGTCGCTGCAACGCCCGAGGAAATTGGGTGTTGCAGCGACAGCGTCGTCGCTAAAGCGGGAGCTGATAGGGACGGCAGCATGCGAGCTATCCATGAAGAGCCGACGTGCACCTGCTGAGTATTCCGTTCGTCGAGTCCTTGAGAGCTAAGCACGATCTTCGTCCGCCATCGAATATGTGGTTGACCGGGGCGTGAAGGAGGGTTTTCGCGACTTGCCAATGATCCCCGGGACGCCACAAGCGCTCGTTAGATGACTGCGAGGCGTGCCGGGAGTTCAGAGTGCGTCGGCGGTTTCGTCGGTATCGTTCAGGGGCCGGTTGTTCCAGGTTCCCCACTCCGCCGGAAGGATGGTTGGCCGGCCAAGGAAATATCCCTGTCCTGCGTGCATGCCGAGTTTGGTAACAACGGATAGTTCTGCTTCGGTTTCGATTCCTTCGGCGACGATTTTGGCGCCGATCTGTTTGGCGAATTCGGCCATTGCCGCACCGAGAGCCTGCTGGCCTTGGTCATCGTCGATCCCGGCGATGAGGCTTCGGTCGAGCTTGACGATGTCTGGCCTGAGCCGCAAGATGTGCCGCATCGACGCGAACCCGGACCCGGCGTCATCGATCGCAATCCGGAGACCGCGCCGGCGAAGAGAAGCCAATGCCGCCACCAGTGGTGCGTATTCGTCCACCGCGAGATTCTCGGTCAGCTCGAGGACAATCCGGTCAATTGGTAAGCCTGCTTGCTTGAGGAACCCGGGCAAACGGGGGTCCAGGCATGTCTCAGGGGAAAGGTTCAGGGCCAAATACACGTCGGCGGGTAGCTTGGCTGCGGCTTCAAGTGCTGATTCAAGGGCAGCGAATTCCAGTTCCCCGCCGAGCCCCACGGTGTTGGCCTCGTTGAACCAGTGCTCCGGCCCCTTGCCCTCGACGCTCGGAAACCGCGCCAGCGCTTCAACACCGACGATCTTCCCAGTAGTGAGTTCGTATATCGGCTGGAACGCAGTCAGGATCACGCGGCCGCGCAGGGTCTCTTCAACTCGCTCCGTTATCCGTTGCTTCAGGAATTCCCGGGCACTCTGGGCCGCGAGCGGCCGGCTTGTGCCCTCGAAACCCGCACCAAGCCCTGCGCTGGCGGTGCGCGCACGGCCGGACACTTCCATCCAGACCGGGGCACCGTTCCGATGGCGGCAGATGGCAACAACACCGCTCCAGTCCTGACCGACATTGTCGATGGCGTCAGCGACCAAGTGCCGTGCATTTGCGAGTTCCTCCGGATCAATCACTTTCTGACACGGCATGCCGACGAGTTCGGACGGGTGGTAACCGAGCAGAGCCATGCTGGCCTGGCTGGAGAAGGTAAATTTCCCCTCCTTGTCCACCGCCCACAGCCATTCCCGGCTCGTGACGGCGACAGTATCGATGAGTTCGGACGCCGCACTGGTGCGGGAACGCTCCGCGTGCAGGCCCCGGATTCCTCTAAGTGCGGAAAAACCCGCCAATAAGATAAGACTCCCGGCGAAGCAGATCAAGATCACGGTGGCTGTCGGCGAAACGACTGCCACAATCCCTGAGACAAGTAGGACCGCGATCGCAAGGGCGAAGGCAATCTGCACGCACAATATGGTGATCAGTAGGTGCCCGCCGACAAACGACAGGATCAACCCTCTGCGCTGCTGAACCATCTACGCGAACCCCCCTTTCGACACGATAGCCCTGAGGGGGGCAAACCGCCAATGCCGTCCGACTCAAAAGTATGGCGGTTCTATGGTGGAACTACTTCCCCCGGCGGCGCGAGGGCGACAACCCGGTTGCCCGCTCAATGGACTGTCCTGATAGCACGCCCTCACGGCCTTCCATTGCCCTCACCGGTAGCCAATGATGCGCCGAGCATAAATCACTAGATGACAGCGGAGAAGACCGAATTTCGGCCCTGGCGGCCAACTGTGAATGCAAACTGGCCTTGCGTGCGTATGCAAAGCCCGCCATTTGGCTATGTCAACTATTTCTGGCCCCGGGTTGACGGCTATTTCGGGCCCCACCGACCCCGGAAACATCTGTAGGCCCGTCTCATGTCAAATGGGCAGAAGAGTGCCCGCGCTGAAATTGATTCGTCAGTCAGTGTCGAGTTTCAATTGACCCTACGTGGTCTCAACTGGAGAGCGACCGCAAAGAACCAGAGCATGAGCACCACACCAATGACGACGGTTGGGTAATTCCATCTGGTCGTGACGCGTAGTCCATGTTGTCCGCTCGTCAAACGCCTGTTGAGCCAAGCGGCCGGTTACCTGATGGCCGGGCCGGGGGTCAGGTCGGCTGTCCCGTAGGCAATGTTCGTCCGCGAGTCGATGATCGTGACGCTTCGGATTCTGAAGGGCGGGGACGGGGGCAACTCGAAATTTTGGGAGCCCGGACCGGGTTTCAACTTGCCTCCGATGTCCAAGAACTTCGGGTCTTCGACCACCATGTCTCCCGATGCGTCTTTGGACAGGGCTCCTTCGTTGAGGATGACCTTCAAGTCCGGGTTCGGGGTTGTCGAGACGTTCTCCAGTGTGAGGGTGGCACCCGCCTCTGTTTCCGCGATGTGCACGACGCCGACAGTCCGGGTGCCCTGGCTGATGAACCGGCCCGTCAACGGGGCGTCCCACGAGGCGGCCACCGAAGTCGGGGCGGCTTGGGGGGTCGACGCTCCGGACACCGCCTTGGTTGAAGTGCCAGACGCGGTTTCCGGTGAGACATAGGTGCAGCCCGCCGCAATGACGGTAACCGCGGCGGCCATGAGGATCCGTCCGATGAGGTGGGCGATGTCTTGCCGGTTGGCCCGTGCGAACATTGGCTTCCCTTAGAACCGCGCGGCGGGGACGACGGCTGGGACCACCCGGATACGCAGCGCCGTGACGGCACGCATGAGCATGAGCAAGTTCACCGTGATACTGCCGTATTGCGGTGCATGGTTCCCGGCAGGTGACGTCACCAGCCCGAACAGCAGAAGGACCGCGGCAATCCCGGCGACCGCCGCCGCGGCAATCAGTGGAGCTTTCGACGTCGTCTTCCGCGTGACGAGCACCCAGATGCCCATTCCGAGGTAGCAAGCGGCGGCCACAGCGTACCCTGCAGCGGACGCAGCGAAGACCATGCCCGAGGCGCCGCCGAAACGACCCAGCAAAGACAGGTCAAGGCCCGTGTAGAACCCGGCCCCGGCAGTGAGGATCAGGCACGAGACCCCCACCGTGGTCCGCAGCGAGCGTAGGCGCTTCATCTCCGGGGAAGGGAACGAAACCATCGGCCCGTACGATTGCGGCAGGTCGTTGTTCTGCCGGTAGTAACCACTCATCAGGGAAGTCCGTTTCAGCGCGCGGGAGCACCCACTGCGCCCCCAATTCCGCCAACCTACCAGTTACTAAACCGAAAGTGTCATTGAAGATTGCCGACCCTCAGGGAAAACCCGATCCATGCGCTTGAAGGCTGGCGCCGGCGGTCTTGAGGCGGCGCGGCGTGCCCNCCGCCGCCG
>NZ_DF952474.1:352423-354235 GCF_001263615.2 Arthrobacter sp. Hiyo1
GAATGAAGGATCGCCAGGGGAACGATGTGCCGGGCGAGCACGTCGGCGAGGGCGTGCTGTCGGCGCCACGCGAAGTGGTCGGGGACGAGGAGTCTTGGTCTTTCGCCCTGCCGGACGGTGTGCGCCTGAAGGCCAGCCCGTACCTGGCGCACCAAGCGCCGGCTTGGCTGGGCAGTTCCTTGCGGCGAAGGATGCGGCTGACCGTGGCGGCGTTTGCCGTGGCCCTCACCGCTGTGGTGATCGCCACAGGGTTCGGACTCGGCGTAGCACTCGCTCCGTTCACGGCCGGGTCCATCCGCACAGGCGGCACCGTGACGAGCCAGCAGCCCTACCGCAACAAGGGCGGCGACTACTTGTGCACCCTCGCCATCGCATACACCCTGGGCGGTCAACAGCAGCACGCCACCGTCGATTCCGGCAAGGCCTGCAAGGCAGCGCTCCAACCCGGCACGCAGGTCCAGCTCGCTCTCAACCCCGAGAACCCGGGTGACATCGCCGTCCTCGGACACGGGTACCCGCGGGAGGACGTCTGGATAGGCGTAGCATCAGCGCCCCCGTCGCGGCCGGGATCCTGGGCCTGTTCCTGCTGTTAGGGGCATTGTCCTACCGCGACGCAAGGCGCCTGTTCTCCCGAGGGAAGCCATGGCAGGAACTCATCGCCACCGTCCGGGGCCGGACGCAGTCCAAGAGCGGAACCACACTTTACCTGGAAGCCCAAGACACCACGGGGAATGACCGCATCTTCACCATGGACTTCAATGACGGAGGTCCACGGCCGAAGCCGAAGCCCGGCGATAAGCTCGACTTTGCCCTCCTCGAAGACGGAGCGACGCGCGCCGCCGCCTCCGTCAAAGGCGAGAACCGGCTCCACCTTGTAAGTCTTTCGGTTCCTAACGACTTCCAACTCCGCGCCATCGGCCTATAACGCCTGCTAACCGACCCCTAGGGACAGAGCCCAATCCAGCTTGGTTGCCGGGTCAGCAGCCGGGCATGCTGTGAATCGATGCTGCAGGGCCTCTTCCAGCAACGACTACATTGACCACACCCTGATTAGCTCGCGGCCTGTTGGGCGATGGTGTGGGCGAGACGGTAGGAGTCGGTGCCGGTTTCGATGATGGCGCCGTTGAAGGTGAGCCGGTCCACGATCGCGGCGCACAATCTGGGGTCGGTGAAGGTTTTCGTCCAGCCGGAGAAGGATTCGTTGGAGGCGATGGCGATGGAGTTCTTTTCTTCTCGTTCGGTGAGGACCTGGAAGAGGAGTTCGGCGCCGCGGCGGTCCAGTTCCATATAGCCCAGTTCGTCAATGCACAGCAGATCAACGCGCCCGTATCTGGCGATGGTCTTGGCCAGGACCTTCTCATCGGCGGCCTCGACGAGTTCGTTCACGAGGCGGGTCGCGAGGGTGTATTTGACCCGGTAACCCTGTTCCGCGGCGGCGGTGCCGAGCCCGATGAGCAGGTGGGTTTTGCCGGTTCCGGAGTCTCCGATCAGGCATAGGGGTGCGCCTTTGCGGATCCAGTCCCCGGTGGCCAGGGTGTGGATGGTTGCGGGTTGATGTTCGGGTTCGCGTCGAAATCGAAGTCCCCGAGCCACTTGGGCCTTGGAAAGTTGGCGGCTTTGACCCTGCGGATGGAGGAGCGCCGGTCCCGGTCATCGCACTCAGCCAGCAGCAGCTCAGCCAGGAAGCCCTGGTAGGAGAGTTGTTCCTTCCCGGCGACGGTGAGGGCTTCGTCCAGGACCGCCCGTACGGTGGGCAGGCGCAGCCGGCGGCAGGCCTGGTCCACGGCGGCGACAGCGGCCTGTTCGGTCAGG
>NZ_DF952474.1:354998-374765 GCF_001263615.2 Arthrobacter sp. Hiyo1
ATCCCTGCCTTGATGTCTGCCGTGTCCATGGAACGGTGGAGCAGCAGGACGTCGATCAGTTCACGGGTCCCTTCGGCGTCGCCGTTGACCCGGCGTGAGGCGGCCCAGAAGGCTTCATGGGCGCTGGTGAAAGCACCTGACTCCCGTGCCCGGGCCAAAGCGGTGGAGCCAGGCAAAGCGCCGGGCTTGGTCTTGAGGACCTCCAGGTAGTGGTCCAGCTGGACAGACTGCGCGCCCTTGGTAACGATCCGCTGATGCCGGGCCGCCACCGTACGGCCGTCGAACACGACAAGCTCCGATGCCCGCAAGGACACCCGGACTCGTCGGCCGATGAACCGGGCGGGCACCGAGTACTTCACCATCCGCACCGTGATCATCGAGGACCGGTCCACCCGAGGGTTCAGCACCAGGCCGGGATCGAACGCTTCGGCCGGCAGCGGTGCCAGGAACGGGGCTTCGGCGGAGAAGTCCTGGCCGATGGTGCGGATCCGGTCATTGATCCGCCGCCGTTCGTCTTGGACCTCCCAGTCCCGGATCCGGTCATTGAGCTCCTCAAGGGACCTCGCGACAGGCATCGGGGAAAGCCGGTTGCGGCGGAACCAGCCCACCTCGCCCTCGACCCCGCCCTTCTCGTGAGCACCGGCAATTCCAGGCTGGCAATAGAAGGAATCAAAGCCATAGAAGGAACGGAACAACACCCATCGGTCGTTCTCCAGGCGGTTCCGTCCCTGCCCGAACACCACAGCCCGGACGGCACTGGTGAGGTTGTCATAGCGGATGTGTTTGACCGGCACTCCGCCGATCTCTTTGAATGCCTCGATATGGCCTTCCAGAAATGCTTCCTGGGCCTGGGTGGGGTAAATCCGGTGGACGGCCTTGCCGGAGTGGGACAACCGGAAGATGAACATGTGGCACTTCGTCTTCACCCCGTCCAGCATGATCCAGACTTCGCCGAAATCCACTTCCGCTTCGGCTCCCGGGGCATGTTCCTGCGGAACGAACACCTCAACCCGCCGGCCGGCCTCGACATCTATCTGGGCCCGGCGGACCCGGACATAATCACGCACCGTCGAATACGACAGCTCCTCAGCACCATGCTCCTCAATGAGCCGGGCCAGGATCCGGCGCGCGGTATGGCGTTGCTTCCGCGGCGCAGTCGTGTCCTCGACGAGCATCGCATCGATCGCCGGTTTGAACGGCTCCAACCGCCAGGCCACTCCTCGCCTCGGCTTACGCTCCGGCGGGGCAGCTGACTCCAGGGCCTGCCTAACCGTCCTTCGGTGAACCTTGTGTCTGGCCGCCAGCGCACGGACCGAGAGTCCCTCAACTCGGGCATCCCTTCGGATCTGCGCGAACAACTCCACCCTCGACTCCATCCAGACCAGCCTTCCGCCGCATCCATCCACTGATGAATCCAACGTTGAAGGCGGGGCCACATATAACCGTCACAAGATGCCCGGCGAGTCACGAAGTGGGGCCAGAATTACCCGTCCTACCGGGGCCATCCAAACCTGTCATAGTCAGCCATTCCTTGTAGCTTGGGAATTGCGGTGCTGAATACCGGGTCGGTGCTGGGCTGACGCGGATTCTGCAGGCACACATGGAGGGGGCCATGAGCGACTTAGGCGTGGCTGTAGTAATAGAAGACGATACGGACATGCGCAACCTGATCGGGGGAATTCTTCTCGAGTGGGGTTTTGAAGTCCATACAGCATCCCGCGGCCGCGAAGGCGTCGATATGGTTCGCAATACCAGCCCCGATGTCGTGACCGTAGACGTGGGCCTGCCGGACATTGACGGGCTGGAGGTTCTGCGACAGATCCGACAATTCAGCAACGCCCACATCGTGATGCTCACTGGCAGAGCCGACGAGCCCTACCAACTGGCCGCCCTCTACACCGGGGCCGATGAATACATCACCAAGCCCTTCTGGCCGCGGGAGTTGCGGGCCAGGATCGCTGCGATGATGGGCCGTCCACGGTCCCAGACAGCGGACGGTCATTCCCCCCGCAACCTCGGCTGATTACTCGTCTCCGCTGGCACGAAAATGAGTTCGACCTCCTTCATGAGGTAGTTCGGGGGCCCGGAGCGGTCACAACGGCCCGACGGCCAAGCTCGGGTGGCGAGTCTGCGACTGCCCGGAAGTTATCCGTGCGTCCTCATGTACCCGAGCCGCAGTTCTTTGACCGTCGCACGGCCATGGACTGCAATTCCGGCCAGGAGGTCCGCGCCCTCACCCAGGTCCCCATTCCGGACGGTAGCCTCCAACCTCTCCGCGAGATGTGCCAGCCGTAACCCGCCGACCATGGCAGAAGAGACTTTCAAGCTGATGACCGCATCAAGGGCTGCCATCCGATCTTCCCGCCCGATAGAAGCAACGATACGGCTCTGCCGCAGCCCCCACATGGAGACGTAGTCGCTGGCAAAATTCCATGCAATGTCCGGCTGCCCTAGCTGTTCTTCCAGGTCTTCCAGCACCGACACATCCAGTAGCGGCAGCTCTTGGGCACCAAGGGAGAGGCCCCGGCCGTATCGGGGCCCGGAGGATGCTACTTCGCCCGGGGGGTCCCCACTGGGGTCGCCGGGGTGGGCTGATCCTGAAATGGCCATCTTTCAAAACTACGTCCCGAGTCGACGGAATGGCGAAACTCCGGCCAATCCTGCGGAAAACTTGGGCCATCTTTGATCCTGCGGGAACGGGTTCGTATTCCGTCACGCCCCACGATGCCTGCCCACGGACCTGTGGGTAGCACTGCCTGCTCCGGGCTGTCCGCAGTTCCACCACCGTATTTACCCAGTTCCGCGCACCACCCGATGCTTTCCACAGGTTAGTCCAAGGATCGGATTAAACGTGCCTGACGGTTGTTAGCCTCGAAGGGTCGATGAATCCTGCACACCCGGAAGCGCAGAAATCAGTGCCTTACGCCTGCATTCAAGTGCCTTCCTTTGTTGTGCGTTCGTTGGCTGCGGCATCCAGTTGTACTTGGGGGTTGCAACCGCCGCGGGGCCCGCTCAGGGGTGCCGGGCTTCCTAATTGAAAGAGAAATCATCATGCGCAAGTCTGCAAAGATCTTCACCGCTCTGTCCGTCGCCGGCCTCGCCGTTGCTGCGGGATCCGCTTTCACCGGTACGGGTGTCGCCACCGCAGGGCAGGCAGCCTCGGACCAGTTCGTTGGCGGTACCGTGAGCCAGTCCGTTACGGGCGCCACCCTGAACAGCCTGGTCTACGGTTTCACCGATGGCACGAACACCGCCGTCAACCAGGTGACCCTGACCTTCGCGGACGCTACGGGCGGGAAGACCCCAACTCTGTCCCTGACCGGCGGCACGGCAGCGACCTTCACCTGTACCGCCATTGACGGAACCACGCACATTTCCGTGTGCGATGCAGCGACGGGCACGAGCCAGACGGGCGTGACCAGCGCCGCCGTCACCGTCAGCTAATCACGGCCCGGTGAGCGGCCGGCTCACTAAGGGCCGGCCGTTCGCTCCCGTCCCAACTATCCCGATAGGGGCATCCTTGGCACAGCGGCTGACGCGCCGTATGAGGGGCGTTCTCCTCATGGTTCTTGCCGTGCTGGCAGCAGCTGCAGGACTTGTCCTGGTCAGTGGCCAAGCGGCGGTCGTTATCACGCATGGCGTGAGCATGAACCCTGTGTACTACCAGGGCGACTTGGTCATCGTCGCCCGGGCATCCTCATACTCGGTTGGCGAAATCGCCGCTTACAACCTGCCCGGAAAAGGCGAGGTAGCCCTTCACCGGATCATCGGCGGAAACGCCAACGCCTTAATTTTCAAGGGCGACAACAACCAATCGATCGATCCCACCAAGCCACGAGGCGATGAACTCGTAGGCCGTGCCGTGCTGCACATCCCGCAGGGCGGCCTGTGGCTTGAAAACCTCACGAGCCCGCCGGTCCTGGGATTGCTGGCATTCGGCCTGCTGGCCGGCGGCAGTGCAGCCGCAACCACCCGCCACCGGCGCAAACGAAGGAGAGCAGCCGTGTCCCGCCATCTCAGCACCCGCCCCGCCGAACCCCCGACCCTGGGAAGCCTGCCGTCCTCGCTGCGTATTTCCACAACCCTTACTGCGGCCTTCGCACTGATGGGCATAGCCATCGGGGTGCTGGCGTGGTCCGGGCCACTGCAGGAGCCCTCCACCTCCCACATCACGACCGGAACGCGGATGGACTTCTCATACACCGCCGACGTCGGACAAAGCCCGGCATACGACGGAACTGTCGCAAAATCGCCGGACCCGGTCTTCCGCAAACTCGCCAACACCGTCGATATCCACTTCGCCTATCACGGGGAGCCCGGAACTGTGACAGTGAGAGCTGACGTGTCCGCGCCGGGCGGCTGGCATTCAAGCATCCCGCTGGCCGGGCCCGAGACCTTCACGGGCCCTGGATACGAAGGGGAGATCACCTTGGACCTGAAGGCACTGGATGCCAAGGCACAAGCCGCGTCGGCTATCACCGGCCTCCCCGCCGCACCCCTCGCCATCGTCGTGACTCCACAGGTGAAGACATCAACGGGAGCCGATTTCCAGCCCTCGCTTCGGCTCAACCTCACCGCGCTCCAGCTCGCACTCACCGGCAGCCCGGAGTCCCTGACGGTCGCGAACAACACCACCACGGATCAGACAGTCATCGCACCCCGCATGCTTGGCTGAACGGCGTCAACATCACGGCAATCGCAGCCCGCATCATATCCGCCGTCCTTCTCCTCGCAGCCTTGACAATCGGCGCAATCACCGTGGTGTTTGCCCGGCGCACCGCGCCCGTGGACGAGGCAGCGGCGATCCGCCGGCGTTACGCAGCACTGCTCGTCCGGGTCCACCCCATGCCCGCGCCGCAAAGCCGGCCGGTCATTGACGTCACGACCTTCTCGACCTTGGCCAAACTTGCCGAACGGTACGGCCTGCTCGTCCTTCACTGGGCCCGAAGCGGTGTGGAGACCTTCGTCGTCCAGGACGAAAACATCACCTACCGCTACCGCCCGGGGAACGAGCGGTCACGGGCCGAATCCCAACCAGGATCGGTGACGGCCGAACCGGCGCACATCGAACACTGATCCGCTAACCACGGGAGTCAGTTCCTTCGAAGAGGAACCAAGGATGCGCGATCGATGAATGTCAGCCAATGCGCCAGCAGTCTTGGCTCGCCTCAGCGCACGCCGGCGGTTTCATCGGAATCGTTCAGGGGCAGATGGTGCCAAGTTTCCCGATTTGCCTGGACGATCGTGGGCCGGCCAAGGAACTATCCCTGTCCGGCGTCCATGCCGAGTTTGCTGACGGCCGTCAGTTCTGCCCGGGTTTCGATACCTTCAGCGACTATTGTGGCGCCGACCTATTTGGCGAACGCGACCATCGTCTCGCCTCTCAGGTGCCCATGGCCAGAAAAACAGTGGACCGTCGAGAAGCTCTATTGCGCGACCGACTGGGCACGTATGCTCGGTAAGAATCATTCGCTGCTTGTGGGGGAGCAATGGAGGAACGAAAGTCGGCGCACAAGTGCCCGAGGTGCAGGACGCGGCTGGTAGAGACTTGGTATGTCGAGATAGTTGCAGGTACCACCGTGGAGCGCCGGCGTATCGGCAGGCCGTTCTGCCCCAACGGCCACATCATCACTCACTGGAACCTTGCGGGACAGCCGAAACGCGCCACCTAGCCAAGTAGTAGATGTGCCAAGGGTCGGGAACGGCGCATCTGAATCTCGCGGATCGTTATTGTCAGAGATCCCCGGACTCCACCAGGTGCCCTTCGGAACACCTCGCCGATGAGGGCCAAAAGTGTCCCGCCGGGATGGGGGATACCGACGGGACCAGGCAACCGTACCAGCAACACTCATGTGGACCGCCGCAAATGTGCGACGCCCCGCGGGTGGCTCCACTCCATCGCCAGGCCGGAAATGTCGCAATCTTGCCCTCAGGATTCGTGCTTCCGATAATCCATTCGTAGGATTTGCCTATGTCTATGGGGAGATTAGTTCGTAAAGCAGTTATTCCGGCGGCCGGATTGGGCACGCGTTTCTTGCCTGCCACCAAGGCGATGCCGAAGGAAATGTTGCCGGTGGTGGATCAACCGGCCATCCAATACGTGGTTGAGGAGGCCGTGAAGGCGGGCCTCGGCGACGTGCTGATGATTACAGGCCGCAACAAGCGCGCCCTTGAAGACCACTTTGATCGTGCACCTGATCTTGAACGCTCTCTGGAGCTGAAAGGCGACGAAGCTCGCTTGGACGCGGTGCAGCATGCCTCCGGGCTCGGGCCTATCCACTATGTGCGGCAGGGCGAACCGAAGGGCTTGGGCCATGCCGTGCTGTGCGCCAAGCAGCACGTAGGTGACGAACCTTTTGCTGTGCTTCTGGGGGATGACCTAATTGACGAGAGCGAGGAGCTCCTGTCAACCATGATCGACGTCCAGGCGAAGACCGGCGGCTCGGTGATTGCCTCATCGAGGTGGAACCGTCGCAGATCAGCGCGTATGGCTGCGCCGACATTACACCCATTGCGGGGGAGGACTACGTCCGGGTCAACAGCCTTGTTGAGAAGCCTTCTGTTGATGAAGCGCCATCAAACCTGGCTGTCATCGGGCGCTATGTCCTTCACCCGTCTGTGTTCGATGTCCTCGAAGAGACCGGGCCCGGGCGGGGCGGCGAGATCCAGCTGACCGACGCGCTTCAGACCCTCGCGAAGGGCGATGGCGAAGGCGCGGGCGTTTACGGGGTGGTCTTCCGCGGACGTCGCTACGATACAGGGGACAAGCTCAGCTACTTGAAGGCTGTCATCACGCTGGCGTCCGAGCGGGCCGAATTCGGTGAAGATCTCAAAACCTGGATGAAGGGGTTCCTCGCTAGGACGGCTGCATGGTTAGACGCGCGTAGCGCAGAATCCTGAGGATGGCCGGGGCCAGCTCGTCTTCCATCCGCAGGTACGCCTCGGCGCCTTGTTTGTAGGGGTCCGCAACGTCGTTGTCCGAGGATCTTGCCGCGAGGACGAGGTGGCGGACGGAGGATGCCCGTGCCGGCAATTCTCGCCACAGTTGGGCGTAGTCAGCGCCCGACGGCGGCGCGTCGCCTCGTTCTTCAAGGGCGGTCACCATTCTTGCGAACTCGCGGATGGTGAACGTCCGTTTGAGCAAGGAGGCGTCCAACTGCAGAACTTCCCCGCGATGGTGGGACGCCATAGTGAGTACCAGGTCCGATTCCCTCAAGATTTTCGACGTGAGCTGACGCGCGGCAAAGTCTTCGGGTGTGCCGCCGTATGTGCGGATGATGTCCGCTGACAGCGGCTGGATGGGGCTGCCCACCATGGCGCGGGTGCCGGCACTGCGGACTTCGAAGCCGCTGGGGAGGACCTGATCCAGGCCGGCCTGAAGCAAACGTTCGGCTACTGGGGAACGGCAGATGTTGCCGGTGCAAACTGTCAGTATCCGAATGGGGTGGGGCGATTCCAAAGGTATAGCTCTTTCACTAGCTGGCAGGTGCGCGTGACACCTGTGTTTTTCAAGTTAACACGAGAGTCATAATCACGTGTGCCGCATGAGTGCGAAAGCAGCCACACCGAAGGAAACCGCGGCCAGCAGGATCAGAAATATGATCGGCCAGGCCGCACTCGGAATCGCTGGAATTCGTGGAATCGCTGGCGACCCCACTCTGAAGCTCAGCCGCTTGCGGCGTCGCCAATGTCTCCCCATGTTCATAAATTACCGTACGCACAAACAAGGAGGGGTTGTTTCCGGATCACCGGAAACAACCCCTCCTTTGTTTTTACGTTTATGCTGCAGCTACGGTTTCGTTCTTTGCGCGGCGGCGAACCACCACTACGGAGGCCGTGCCGGCAACGAGTGCACCGGCGCCAACCAGACCCCACAGAATCAGGCTGGAGTCCACACCGGTGCTCGCCAGACTTGAACCGGTGTTGGCCAGTGCTGCCCCGCCGGTATTTGCCAGACCGGCGCTGCTAGCCGCTGTTGCGACTACAGTTGCCGTGACCGTGTGGCCCGAGGTTGCGCCAACGGCGGTCAGAACGTAGGTGCCAGCGGAGTTCAGCTGGACTGTGACGGAAAATGCGCCGGCGTTGTTGGCAACCGCGGTCAGCGTAAGCGGCGCCAACGGAAGTGCACCAGCAACCCCCATCACTACTGCGCCGCCACCGGCAGCTCCTGCCCCCTGCGCCGTGGTGGTTTGGTTGACCGTGATGTTGATGGTTTCGCCAGCCGCGAAGCCATTACCCGAGAAGACGACAGATCCGCCGATCCCAACAGTTGCGTTGGAAACGGTGCCCTGCTGAGCCGGTGCCGGATAGTCGACAGCCATGGCTGGAGCCGAAGCAGCAAGAGCGATCGTGCCCGCAAGGGCGAGCACTGCGAGTGATTTCTTCAATTTTTGTCCCCCTGAGACCTGGTGTGTTTGAGACCTGATGCGTAATTCAATGTGATGACGTGATTTCATCCACCACGAACACGTGAACTGAAATCCGAGACCCACCCAAAAGAGAAGCTACCATCCTAAGGGTGCTTACTGCAAAGTAAATCCAAACTCGTTACAAAGCGTTAACCTGATGGCTATCCGCCGGTTCCGCAGCCTTCGGACTCCGTGGGGAGAACTACCTTGTCCACAGATTGGATTGTTGGCGTCACCACCACGCCGGGCTGACCGTGCTGCACGATTTTCCCGAAAGTGAATTCCACGGTGCTGCTTTGTCCCGGGGCTAACCGTACCGTGAGGGTGCCGACCGGTCTGTTGTCATGCTGCTGCGCGCCGAAGGGGACTTTGTTCCCATCTTGGGTAGCCGATTCAATCTGGGCCTGGGCTGGTCCATATGCAATCACGTTACTTTGGGCGGTTCCCGGCGGGACGCCGAAATCTCCGCCGCCGGTGACGTAAGCCGGCAAGGAGGTGGCCGCATCGGCCGGAGCGGTATTGGCGCTCGTAATACGCACCTTGACCGTTCCGTAGCCTCCTACTGCGCACTGCGAAATCAACTGGACGGTACGCTTCACGTAGTAGTCCATTTTTGCGCCTGTGCCGTCGTTGAAGTAGGCGCCGAATTGCGCGGCTGGCACGCTCGGGCCGGAGATTGAACCGCTGAGCGGGTATTTGCTGAGGACGGATTGTTCGTTTGAGCCTGTGGACCAGAGGAGAATCCTGTGTTCGTCTACACCCCTCCCGACGCCGTCTAGAAGGCTTTTCGCTGTGCCCTTTCCCGAGGAGAGGGCTCCGAAGATTTCCTTTGCCACCGATCCGAAGTAGATATCTTGCAGCTTCTGGTTATTGAGCTTGGCGTATGAGTCGGAAAGCAGCGTCTTGACTACATTTCCACCGGTGAGCTGATTCGGCAGCTTCCCGGAGGTCAAGGCAAGCAATTGGGGGTCTTGCAGACTAACTGGTCCGGTAGCGTCAAGGATATAGCTGAGTGCCACGGGATCGATCGAGATGGCACCGTCTAAGCGTTCGCCCTTCTTCTGTTCCCACATATTAAGCGCCGTGGCGGCGGCGGTGGGGAAGTCTGGAGTGAAATTGACGTCCTGCATGAAGGTTCCCAGGCGGTTGCTATAGATACGCTCTTGCTCCGCGTCAACAGCCACCGGCGGGGTGAACGCGCCAAGATCGTGGGCGCTGGTCTGGGATGCAAGGCTGATTTTTCCTTTGTCCGCAGTCAACACGGCCAGAGCGCCGGGTATGCCGCCACTGGCCCGGGCCTCGGCATTGTTCTGGACTAGGAGCAGGTAGTGCCGTGGTTTGTCGGAGCCCAACATCCCAGGGGCCAGACCTGCGGCGTCGGCTGCAGTATCCAGTTCATTTACGACGGAGCCAAGTTGTTGCCTGGCCTGTGCCAGCGGTCCAGCGATCTGCGGGAGCAGATTGCCCGCATCGATCCCGTCCAGCCGCTCGGCCGAGACGCGCACAGCGTGGGCTGCGGACGCGACGGCGGGGGCTGCTTTTCGGATCGGTTCGAGATCCGTGCCGCTCGCGCTTGGCATTAGCTTGTCCCAGTTCACGGAGTCGTAGACCTTCACTAAGGGCGCGATGCCAAGAGTTGCAACGTCGTCTGCCGTGCGGGCGATTTCAGTTGCGGCAGAGAAATTTGCGCCGAGCCACGGAGTCGCTGATGCTAGAGACCAAAGTGGATCCGACGCAGCGTCCCGAGCGGCGGCCGTGTGGCGACGTAGTTCGTCGACAACCGAGGATGCATCGGCCGGGCGGTTTTGGAGGATGTCCTCTTTGAGCTTCGGAACCAACTGGGTAGATGCCTCAAGCTCACTCTTTATTGTGGAGCCTTTGGCGCCCAACCATACGGTTGCCGACAAAGTGAGTACCGTCACGAGCGCCGTTAGCAAGACCGCGGTGGTAATGCGTCGACGATGCTTTCGATTCGTGGACGAATTAGATCGAGTTTGGTGCGACCGGCCCTCTGCTGGGGTATTTGTGGCTTCCATTGTTTCTTTCGGATCGTGGCATCCGCGCATATTTTCAGAATTAATTGCTGGCCATTACTCGACTACCCAGCATCGTCTAAATGGCGCCGGTGCTTGCAAATACTGCCTTGAAGGTCTTGATAAGAATCACGAGGTCGCCCATGAGAGACCAGTTCTCAACATAATAAAGATCGAAGCGGATGCTCTCTTCCCATGTAAGGTTTGAGCGGCCACTCACCTGCCAAAGACCGCTCATTCCTGGACTCACATATAGTCTTCGATGGGCTGCCTCATCGTAAAGAGCGACTTCGCCTTCACGCTGCGGCCGAGGCCCCACGAGGCTCATGCTGCCGCCAATCACATTTAGAAGCTGTGGAAGCTCGTCAAGTGAGTACCTTCGCAGAATATGCCCTACTCGGGTGATGCGAGGATCGTTTTCGATCTTGAATAGAGGCGTATCAGCTGATCCCTGTGCCATAAGGAGCGCCCGAAGGTCGGCATCGGCGTCTAACCGCATCGAACGAAATTTCAGGAGTTTGAAAGTCGTACCGCGAAAGCCGATTCGCTCTTGTACGTAGAATATCGGACCCGGACTTGTGAATTTCACTAGTAGAGCAAGAATTAGGAAGAGCGGAGCGAGGAGGGCGACCAACATGGTGGCCCCCACGATATCGAACGCTCGCTTGGCAACCTTTTTCCCTCCAGTCAGTTTGGGGGTTGATACGTGAATAAGCGGAAGTCCTGCAACGGGTTGCGTATGAATACGCGGACCCGCAACGTCCGTCAAAGCGGGGGCGAGAATCATCCCGATATCCCTTGCAGCCAGCTCCCACCCGAGTTTGCGGAGATCTGCGGGATGCATGTCGACGCCAGCTGTTACTGCGACCACATCGACTCTTGTTGCCTCAATTACCGACAGTATGGTCTGGAAGTCACTCTGAGTGCCTGTAACTGGCACGGTAACTCTTGATAGGTCGTGACGCCCTTCCGTAATTCCGGGAAGGTGCGCAGCCACGGGAAGGTACCCGGCGGATGGTGCCGTCCTGAGTGACTTCACCAAGTGCTCAACAGCATGAGGACCCCCAATTATCAACACTCGGGAGGCACTCTCGCCGCGCCGACGTTCCAGTGCCAGATGCTGCCTCAAGAGCCAACGAGCGGCCAGAACGCCGATTACTCCCGCTGGAAAGGCGAGTCCGACAAAGCCGCGGGCAGTGTCAATGCGAAGGGCGTATGAGACGACTGCCACGAACCCGAAGAGCCAAGCCGACGCGGCAATCACCCGTTTGTATTCTTCTGCACCTGAACCAAGAATCATCGGCTCTCTAGATCCCCAAAAGTGCAACATAAGCCACCAGCAGCCCGCCAGGGATAGAGAAAACACCGCATAGCCGAAGTCATCTCCGGTGGGGGTCGGACTAACGGGAGAACGAAACCTGACGAAGTAGGCGCCGGCAACGCCCCAACCTATTGCAACTGCATCGAACGCAAATAGCCGCTTTGAGTACTTGCTTCGCCAAAAGCGATTCCCTGACACTGACTTGCCCCCCTGATCACGCTGTTCCTGGGCCATTATGCACCATGGTCAACTAGCGCCCGCCCAGCATAGTCGTGCAACCCGCGGCCCGGCGCCTGCGATGATCGTTTCGCCATAAGTATCCAAGAACTCATCGGTCTTCTCAGGCAGGAATACCTTCACACTCCTCGATTCAAGTGTTACGCAGTGTTACACATGACAGCGGAGCGCCAAGGACGGGACTCAAGATCCAAGCGGTACCTGTCGACCGAAATGAAACAGTGAAGCACGTGTCGACCGAAATGAAACAGTGAAGCCGACGGCTGTGTATACTGCGACAGGCGAAGCACATGCCAACCGGTTGCGATGAAGCAGTCCTTGGGGGAGTCTAATTCCTCGGCAGAATATAAACATTTTGGGTGGCGAAAGCTCAACCAGGTTTACTATTCTTTTTGGGGGCGCAATCTTTGACTTTATCTGTAGATCTGCTGGACTTCACGTTATTCGTCTGGAACTGACTACCAAAAAAGCCGGCTGGAAATTTTTGAAACATTGCGAAGCCGCACACACGATCAACACCGCCTTGACATCCCCGGTGGGTCGGCGGGACTACCTGGAAGGAAGGCCCGGAGGACTGTGTATTCGGTCATCGCGATCTTGATGGTCTGGGTGCGGGCCCGGCGAATATCTCCCGGAATTTTATTGCTCGCCCAATTAGCTTTGCCCACATTCGGGTTCTACATCCTTCAGGAGCGGGATGGGGCGGTCCCCAACGGCTGGCTCGTTCTGATGGCCCCGTCGCTTGTTGCTATCGGCATGGTCTTACGCCGACCGAGCAACGACGGCGAGATCGCACGTCAAGCAACGAACCCTGACCTGCACAGATTTCTGAAGACTACCTTTTGGATATTGGCCGTTCTCGCTGTTTTGCATTTCGCGTTGGCTGGAATCCCGGTACTCAGTGATAGCGTCGAGACGCAACGGTTTAGTCTGGGAAGCAGCGGGCTAGGAGGCTTCCCGAGCAGAGCGGTTCTCTATGCAATACCCGCCGTTGCCTTGATTAGTCTCGCAACTGTCACCATTCAAACACGACGAACGACAATCGCAATATGGATACTGTTCTCCATAACTCAAATAGGTCTGGGATTTAAGGGCGGCCTTCTTGAGGTCATGTTTTTGGCAGCATTGGCTTACCTCGTACGCGTCGCACGCCCCCGGCCCAAGCATCTCATGCTATTGGCTGCCGGACTTGTGTCCGCCCTTCTTTACGTGGAAGTAGTTCGTTCCCTGTACGCAACATCCCTCAACAGTCCCAGTGACCTGGGGTATCTGCTGGATCGCAGCACGACTCAGGCAATTGAATCGGGATATCTTGCACTGTGGAACGATCCGACCTTTACCTCGGGAGAAACTGCCTTTTGGCATGATTTCCTGCAGCTGATGGCTAGATATGTTGGTCTCGGACAGCCCGATGACTATACCTTTGACATGCTGATGTCATCGGTTGTGACCGGAACCCCACTTGGCTTGGGTTTGTTTATTGTTCCCGTTACGGTCGGCGGCCCTGTCTACCTTATCTTCAGCCTCCCCATCCCACTGGTAGTAATGGTCTTAATTTTACTGGGATGGATCTGGACATGGGCTATATCCGCGACTGCCCGAATGTCGAATCTGTTCACCGGAGTCATGGCAGCTATTCTGATAATCGGAATTAGAATGTTCTTGGTGAATGGAAATGGCGCCTACTTGGTAATCAACCTGCTCTTCACCTCAATTTTATTGTGGTTGTGTGCACTGCCCATATGGATAGACAAGTTACGGAAAGACTCCAGTCTCAGAAATTCGCGGAATCACGTGGTTTTGAAAAGCGGTCCTTCTCGCCATGGATGAAGCGACTACCGTCAGGGTCAGATCGTCCAACGTTGGAAGAAATCTGAACTCAAAACTTCCAGCCCATACAAGCTTTTTTCTTTTTCAAAGCGGTCCGGCGTCGATTATAGTGACTACGCTGTTTGTGTGGCCGCTGCTCGGACACATTCTCGATCAAAGACTTCTCGGGGAATTATCGCTCCAATTGGCAATTTCAAGCATAGCCTCTCCGGCTCTTTGCCTCGGGACAAACCTCTACCTCGCCAACAGGCTATCAGCCGGGCCTGAATCCGACCGCCGAAGTGAAGCTAAGACGGCACTCTGGGTGACTGGCGTTCTATATGGGCTATCCGGGCTGCTTGCGTTCTCGTCTTTGTTCTTAGATGCTTGGCTGTTTCTGATTCCATTCGCCCTGTCATGTGCGAACGCAGCCTATCTTGTCACGTCAGGGGTAATGCGGGGGATAGATCAGCCTGTCCCGTACTCTATTGTCACTTTTGTGGTTCAGATATTTGGGCTGTTCTCCCTAGGATTCTTGGCTTCGATATCACATCGTCTGCAGATCGCCGTCCTGGCCTATGTTGGTGTCATTACCATCCCGGTCTTGTGGCAGTACTGTTTGCTCAGGAAGAAGACGCTCCATACTGAGATTCGCTCAATTGTCCCGGTTCTCAGAGCATCAGCGAGTCTCGTTCCTCACCTTGTGCTGGCCGTCGCGCTGCTGATGATGATGAGGATTTTAGTTTCTCTTAAGGTAAATAACGAGGCCGTAGCAAACTACACCTTCGCCGCGTTGATTATTGGAGGCACACTTACAGTCGCAGCCTCCCTCGACGCGCACTGGTCGATTCGTGCCCAGGCCAGTCCTAGCCTGGCATCATTAACGGGAGTTCTTAGACGTAACCAAACGCGGATTCAGACGATCCTTTTGTTCATGTCGGGGGGAATAGTTCTATTTCTTTTTCTCGGCTTGAGGGTGTGGCTGCCACCGGGATACGATGCCAAGCATTTGGTGCTGACAGTGCTCCTCGCTTTGCCGGCAGCTGCTATGCAAGCGTTAGCTGATGGCCGATCTGCGGTCCTTATGTATTTCAATAAGGCTGGTAGAGTGTCGATTGCAACTATGGTAGGGGCGGTCACGACTCTTATTATGGCTTACACACTCCTTCCGATCTACAGTTGGCCTGTTGCCGGTTTGTGTGTCACTGCGGGGATGTTTAGTCGCATGGTCGCTGTAAACGTATTCGCCCGTCAGATTTTTCGGACGAACACTGTTGGCGCTCTCGGAGCGGCCATGGTTATGGTACAAATACTCTATGCGGGCGTTCTTTTGGCATTTTTCTTTGGGGTGAAATAATGAGAATCTTAATGATCACGAATAATTACGCCGACCGAACGCGCGGCGGTGTCGAAATGCACGTCCATAATCTATCGCACGCTCTTGTCGTTGCCGGTCACGAGGTAACCGTTGCGCGAACATCGCAAGGCCCCAGTATCCATGAACTTGATCTTCAAGTTCCTGTCGTTCCAGTATTGGGTCATTCCTCAGCCAAAGACCAACGGATGTCAAATAAGTTGAGCAATATTCCGTTGGTCCGATTCGCCTCCAATTTCCTTGGGAGAATTACCACGGCAATTAAAGCTGGGCGGAGGCTGCGCGAAGATCCTGAGTTTCTTGCGGCGTTTGATATAATACACCACCACGATTTCATCACGAGTGCCATTGTCGCACGAATGCTCCGTGGTATTGCGATCAAGCAAATTTGGACCAATCATCTCGGCGAGTTTCTGATTTTGCGAAGGCTGCCGGTGGTCGGCCCGATTCTAACAAGATATTTGACCCGTACTTTTGATGCAGGCATTGGCCCCTCTGGTGAGCTATCAGACCCGACGACCGTCTCTTGTCCAATCGAGTACATTCCGAACGGCGTTAACATTGACGCCTTTGCACCTTTGTCATCGACAGACCGTAATTTGCTAAGAGCAAAGAGGGGATTGGGTCAAAACGACCTGATCGCTATAGTTCCTAGAAGGTGGGCGCCAACCAAGGGTGTTTTGTTTGCGGCTGAAGCTATGTCGTCGGAGCATTGGCCTTCAAATTGTTCGGTCATCTTCGCTGGCGCAGGCGAAACGGAATTTCCCGAATACTCTAGTGAGATTCGTGAAGCACTCACGGCTGCGGTGGCAAGCTTCGAAATAGTAGATACGCTGTCGATGGGTGAGATGGCAGAAGCGTTGCAGGGAGCGGACATTTGTATTATTCCATCACTGATGGAAGCGACGAGCCTGTCGGCTCTTGAGGCGATGGCCGTATGTTTGCCAATCGTCAGTACTGACGTCGGCGGACTCCCTGAAATCGTTCACGACGGCGTGAATGGACATCTGGTTCCGTCCGCTGATGCGAAGGCGATCGCTCTAGCCGTGGCCAACATTTGCCGGCTTAGTGCTGATGAAAGGCAGAAGATGGGTTCGGTTTCGAGGACGCAGGTAGTTTCAACTTATTCCTGGGATGAGATTGGGGCACGAACGCTTAAGGTCTACCGGGAGGTTTCGGTGTGAGAATCGCATACATCTCCCACGTTGACAGTCAGTGGATTAAGCAGAGGCCTCATTTTATAGCAGAGTCTCTTGGTCATGGTGATGTTCGGGTGACTTATGTCTGTTCATTATTTGTTCGCCGACGATTACTTGTCTCTTCCCAAAGGCTGAGGGTCCCTGTCCTCCGCGTTCCTTTGCTGCCCCAACGTTTGAGGCGTCTACTTCGGATTTTTGATACAGTGGCTTCTGTTATTTCTGCGTGCATAATCCTTTTTGTCGTGAGGCCTAACATTGCCGTCGTAACTCATTCGAGGCACAGGTATCTCGCCAGATTTCTTCACCGTACCGGAGTTCGCGTTTTCTATGACTGCATGGATCTCAACGGTTTGTTTGACGATGCCACAGTCTTTGATCGGGAAGACGAGCGTAAACTAGTTGAGATTGTGGAAGTCGTTTTTTGTTCAAGTCTGGCTATTTCGGAACACATTCAGGGTTTGCATAATCTTGCTGTCACCAAGATTGTGCCGAATGCATTGCACCCAGCATCTTTTGAGAGATTCTTCGGCAGAGAGCTTTCCGTGCAGCCTGGGCTTGTGGGATACGTTGGGGCGATCTCCTCCTGGTTTGACTTCGACAGCGTGCTGGCCCTGCTGGATTCGAACCCAAACATAACGGTGCGTTTGTGGGGACCCTGCGACGTAGAGGTTCCTCAACACGAGCGACTGCATAAAATGGGCGTGGTTCCACATGAACAGGCCATTGAGGTTATGCATAGTTGCGCGGTCTTGCTGTTGCCGTTTGTTCTGAACGACTTAATTCTCGCGGTGGACCCTGTGAAGGTCTATGAATATGTGTCAACTGGTCGACCAGTCGTCGTGCGAGATTACCCGCAGTTATTGCACTTTGGATCACACGTTCGCCGTTATGAAACCGTAGCTGAACTGGTATCCCGTGTAGAAGACGCGTTGGAGGAAAAAGGTCGGAGTCAGACCTTGATCTCGGATTTTATTAGTGAGAATTCTTGGGAAAAGCGGGCCCTGCTAATGAAGCGGGTTATGTCGTGATCGCGATTGTTGTGGCATACAAAAACGGTTCCGAGCTGGCGGAATGTTGCCAGGGGTTGGCGGATCTGGATGATGTCGATCGGGTCATAATTGTTGATAATTCGCATGGCGTAGCCGGCTCGTGTCTCGATGCATCCGGGCTGGTTCTGGGGCCGAAGATGATACATGCTATTCCTCCATCCAATCTTGGGTTCGCCGGTGGAAACAATTTCGGCATAGAACTAGCCCGAGAACTGAATGCGGCGCGCGTCCTGATTTGCAATCCCGACGTTATAGTTGGCCCGGATACTCTCTCCGGATTGCTCCGCGAAATGGATTCGCGTTCATTGGATTTGATTTCACCGTATATGCGGGAGGTCGATAGGGACAATTATCCCGTTGACTTTATGTGGCCGGGATGGGATTTTTGGCTTGGACGTGGGGTCTTGGACATTTCTTTGGCATCGAGAATTCGGCGCTATTTGCCAACCTTTTACGGAGCCTGTTTCGTTATTCGAGTGGATTTGCTAGATGACATTGGTGGCTTATGCGAGGATTTTTTCCTTTATGCTGAAGAGTTGGATTTCTGCAGGCGTATTGATGACTCGGGAGGTCGCTGGAGCGTGTCCAAAGAATACGGTGTGTTTCACGCAAGAGGATCAAGTATTTCTCCGACCGGCGGACCGCGGAAGTCGTTGACATCGCTGCATCATTCGTCACGCTCTGCAGTCATAGTTGGTCGAAAATATTGGCCGCTAGCTGCCCTCTGGTGGACCGTGGTGCGCTTTGGTTGGGCGGTGAAATTCCTTCTGAAGGGCAACCATTTGGGTTTCCGTGCTGTGATACTCGGAGTGCTCTCTGGTTGGAGAGCACCTCTCACTGCGGGTTCCGCCAAGGCGACTCGATCATCTATCACCACAGCGTTGCGACAATTGTTTCGGCGTTAAGCACTGCCAGTTCTATTTACCGGATTAGATAATCACGGCGCCGGAGCGCCTCGAGGAGACCCAATGCCAATCATTATGCCGATCTATGGCACGAGGCCCGAAGCAATAAAGATGGCCCCGATCATTAATTCGTTGAATATGTCGCCAGACATGGATTGCTTCGTCACGGTAACAGGTCAGCACAGAGACATGCTGGATCAAGTCAATGTGCTGTTTGATATAGTCCCTGATGCAGATTTGGACATCATTCAGCAAAGGCAAAGCCTGAACTCCATTCTAACCAGGACTGTTGACGGCCTTGATCAGCTCTTCTCCCGTACTCGCCCGGACGCAGTTGTTGTCCAAGGCGATACGACAACTTCGACGGCGGGAGCTATCTCGGCCTTCTATCACGGTATACCCGTCGTGCATGTAGAAGCCGGACTAAGGAGCGGTGATCTGTTCTCCCCATTTCCTGAGGAAGCCAATCGCAAGTTAACTTCGCAAGTCGCGAGTCTACACTTAGCTCCCACAAGCGTCAGTAAAGCGAATCTTCTAAGGGAGAACATTGATCATCGCGACGTTGTAGTTACGGGTAACACCGTCATCGATGCGCTTTTCGCCACGGCGAAGAAGACTATTGAGTTCTCTGATGATCGATTGGAGAGTCTGTCTTCCAGTGCAAGGAGGATCGTGCTGGTAACCACCCACCGGAGAGAGAACCAAGGGGAAACCATGCACGGAATCGGCCGAGCGTTGGCGCGGATTGCCGACGCCGAGCCTGGGGTGACTATCGTTCTGCCGGTCCACAAGAATCCTGCTGTTCGTGAAGCGGTTTTACCTTACCTGTCGGACAGGCCAAACATCATCGTCACTGAGCCGCTTGCGTACGGCGAGTTCACGAGGATGCTGTCCTTAGCTCATGTTGTCCTTACAGACTCCGGTGGAGTCCAAGAGGAAGCTCCTAGCTTTGGAAAGCCTGTGCTGGTGATGAGGGACAATACCGAGCGTCCTGAGGCAGTAGCGGCCGGAACCGTCCGGTTGATTGGCACGGATGAGAGCAGAATCTATAAAGAAGTTACCGACCTGCTACGTAACGAAGAGTCTTATTTGTCGATGGCTAATGCGGTGAATCCATATGGTGATGGCAGGGCTGCCGAGCGTTCCGTGGCCGCGATAAGGGCACTTCTCGGCATCGGCGAACGCATGGATGAGTTCCTTCTGTAGCCTCGAGCACGATGGGCGCGTAGCGGTCAACACGAATAATGGTTTGTGTTGACGGCTCTTCGCGGATGAGCGCGGTGGGCATCCTGAGGCCGCGGTACGGAGACAGCGTTGCGGGCTCTCCACGGTTCGTGGTGAATGAACTGCTGCTGGATGTTCATGCCGCCGTTCTTGCGGCACTGCGCAACAGGATACGCGTTTTGTAGTTGTCCGGGTTGGTGAACCCCC
>NZ_DF952475.1:0-2212 GCF_001263615.2 Arthrobacter sp. Hiyo1
AATCAGTTAACCGGCCCTCGATGACCGGACACGCCACGAATTTCCAGAAGCCCCGGATGCCGTCGTGGCGGTAGGAGACTGGAAACAGTCCTGCCGGAGGAGGACGCATGGGACTAAAGGTTGCCCGGTCCGGGGATGGTCATATTCTCACGGGTGCTGCTGACGCCGCCGGGGAATTGGTCAACGGATTCCTGGCCCATCTGACGACAAGGAATTTCTCACCCGCAACGCGCCGGGCGTATGCGTTCGACCTGTTGAATTTCCTGCGTTTTCTCATGGAGCGAGGGCTCGGGCTGGCGGATGTCGCCCCGACTGATCTGTTCGATTACCTCGACTGGCAGCAGCAGCCGCAGAAGAATTCCGGCGCCACGGTTGTCCGGCTCACTTCACGCATGGGTGCAGCCCCGGCGACGATGAACCGGCGGATTGCTGCAGTGCGGAGCCTGTACGACTACGCCGCGATAGCCGGTGCCGTGAACGAGAACCCGGTCCCGGCGGCGCGGCGGTCTTCCGGTTTCCCGTGCCATGCGGCGCGGGCTGCTCGGGCACCTGGGCAAAGGCCGCGAGCGTGGCGGGGGCAAGCTGGTGCGTGAAGCGAAGAGGCTTCCCTTTGCCCTGGATCCTGCCCAGGTGGCCGTTTTCATCGCCGATCTGCTGACCGCCCGCGATCGTTCGATGGCGCTGTTGATGCTGCTGGGCGGACTGCGCGCGTCAGAGGTACGGCTGCTGCCGCTGGCCAACGTCGATTTTGGTCTGCGGCGGGTCAGGGTTAAGGGCAAGGGCGGAAAGGAACGTGTCGTGCCGGTCGACCCGTCATTCTTCACGGAACTGGCGTCCTACCTGCGCACCGAGCGTCCGGCCGGCTGCACTGCCCGGGAATGCTTCGTGGTGTTGCGAGGACCGACCACAGGCCATGCCCTGACCGAAGCCGGTCTACGGCGGATCTTCCGCACCCACCGGCTGCGGGCAGGCACCCCGCTGGTGCGTCCACACCGGCTGCGCCATACCTATGGAACGGAACTCGCCGCTGCCGGAATCGATCTGCTGGTGCTGCGCGACCTCATGGGCCACGCCAGCCCGGAGACGACCGCCGGCTATGTCCATCTGTCGGCAACAACGCTGGCCGAGGAGTACGCGGCTGCCAGATCACGATTGGAGTCATGATGCCTACTGTCACCAAACCCCTCCTCTCCCCGGCCCCCGGTGATAGAGATCTGCGCGAGGACTACTTCGGGTTCGTCGAGGAACTTTCCTACGGTCCGCAGGCAAAATACCTGCGCCGCCTGCGTGCGGCTGCCTTCCTGGACAACTGCCCGAATCCCGTGGAGTGGATGCGTCGTCCCGTCGCCGAACGCCTTCTGCAGATCAAACGCCTCGACGCCTGGGCCTTCCTCTCCTGGTGCTTTGCCACCGGCCGGCTCGTCCCCGACCTGGAACTGCTCACACTCAAAGGCAAGGGCACTCATTTCTCGCTCTGGTCCCGGCTGCATCCAGACGACAACACCGCGGTTAGCCGGGCGGCCACGACGTTCGACTGGAGCGCGGAATGGGCACAACGCGTCATCGGCAACGCGTTTCCGCTGCTTTGCATGACCCGCGGCGTCGACCTGCAATCCATGACGGACGCCGATCTGGATGCAGTGGAGCGGGCTATCGCAACATCGACGCTCCTGGCGCCGCGCACGCGGCGAGTCCTTGGCAGTCAGCACCGCTGCCTGCGAAAGCTCTGCTATCAGCTGGGAGTCACGGACATCCCGCCCGTTCACCCCAACCGCCGGGAGCGGACGCCGGCGCAACGGGCCGAGGGAGTGCCGCAGCCGCTGATCCGCCCCGTCATCGCCCGCTACCTCACGACCATCGCAGCGACACTTCGCCCAGCCACTGTTACCTCCCGGGCAGAACACCTGACCCTGCTGACAGTCTGGCTTTCCGGGAAACACCCCGAATGCCGCGAACTCACTGGCCTGACCCGCCGCCACCTCGAAGAATTCCTGGCCTGGGATGCAACCCGGCTCTCCCAAGGACGGAGGGGACGCGGGCAACGGATCTCGGTCACTCACCATATGCACGTCGTGATCAACCTGCGCAGCTTCTTCGATGACCTCACCGCCTGGGGATGGGCCGACCGGCCGGCCGAGACTGTTGTCCACCGCGCGGACATCCCGCGGCCGCCAGCACCGCTGCCCAGGGCACTGCCCCCGCAAACAGACAG
>NZ_DF952475.1:5171-10602 GCF_001263615.2 Arthrobacter sp. Hiyo1
AGGGTCGGGTCGACCGTGAAACGGCTCAGATGCTCGGTTCCGTCATCGAAAAATTCGCGCAATGCGATGTGGTGCCGTGCCGTGATCGCGGCGTCGATACCGGCCACTGCCCGCACAAGGACGGCGGGTTTATCCTGATCCTGCATGATGGTTCTCCTTCTCGCATCGAATACATGCGATGGGACAACCCGTCGTCGCCGGTCCACCAGCCAAAGCCACTAAGCGGGCATCCCACCCCGGGAGAACCGTCATGCGCCCATTCCAGCGCCTGGGGCGATCTCCCGCACACGCCCGCAACTGTTGAGGATGCCCTCGGATACGGGCCTCCCGCGCTTGTGAGTTATCCGGTGCTGACGGAGGAACGCCGGTGCTGCGCACCGCCTCCCCTCCTTCACCAATTCCCTCAATCGGGTCTGCTTGGAAGACAGGCCGGGGGCAACGATCTCTTTCGCGAGCCATGACGCCCAGCCGAAAACCGGCACCACCCCGGCCCCTCCCAAGGCCACCGTAAACGACGACCACCCCACCTCAACAGGGGGTACTTAAGGGATACAAGCCCTGTTGAGGTTGGCATTGTTTGCCTATATCGATGCTCTTCGGAGGGCAGGTGTGGTGCCGGGTGGGAGTCACGGTTCGTGAAGGAAATCACCGACCTTGGCGTGTCTTCTACCCAGACCTCATTGAGGAAGTTGGTGGCCGGGGGAGAGGATCGTGGTGGTTCTAGACCAGGCAGTCTCGGTGGCCTAAGTCGGGTGGTCACTCAAGACGCGGCATCCCCCGCATTTGAAGACCCCGAAGCCAGAAGAACAGGAACTCATGTCTCCCGGGCAGCTTCCATGACAAGAAGATATTGGTCGATAACTATCTCAGCAAGTGCCAGCGGATGCGAGATCATCGGGGAGTGGCCAGCGTCGATTGACGTGCTGGTCGCCAGTCGGCGGGCCATCATCTGTTGAACTTCGGGGCTTAGAACTTCATCTCGGGCGCACTTAACATAGTGCGAGGGAATATCACGCCAGGCCGAGCGAGTAGCCCTAGCCAGCGCAAGGTCGAAACGCTCGGGAGTAAGTCGAGTGAAAGCGGCTTCAGCATCATCTTCTCTGCAGCCATTGTAGAATGATCTTATCGCCGTATTTCGACTAATTGTCGTGTAGTCGCCTTCACGCATCGATAGTTTGGGGGAGCCTGGATGTGGATTGGATGCTTCGTTTATTCCCGCGATACTTTCTCCCGGAAGCAGGCAATAACTGGCCACAAAAATCATTCCTGCAACTTTTGGATGAACCGCCACTTCACCTGAGACGGCGCCCCCATAAGAATGTGAAAGAACAATCACGGGGCCTTTTGCTTCATCGATTTTTTACGCAAGTACTGGCAGTGGCCAGAAAAACTGAAATCACCAGGAGCGCGTCCGGGCCCAGGAAATGAAATGGCCTCGTTTGGGATTCCTTCCTTCGAAAGGGCGAGCTGTACCTTTTCCCACACCCATCCACCGTGCCATGCCCCGGGGGCGAGGAGAATCTTGATAGGTGCGGACCCCATCCAGTTGTTAGTCACGAGCAATTCCTAATTGTATCAGCGGGACGACGCCGGCTAGAGATGCCGTTCCGTCGGTTGAACTTACGATAAATCAACGATAAGCACTCAGGCGCTTAACTGCCTTTCGACACTGTCGACGATCATGAGGGATGTGCCGATCATCGCGGTCCGATCATGAGGAGTGCTCAGGTTGATTTTCCCAATTTTTTATCGAATCCACGCACCGTCTGGATATTTTGGTTATCTGTCGCCATTCATTTATGCGACACATGAGCATTGGCGGATGCACAATCTACGGACGGGCGGTAGGCTAGGCCCCTCTCAGAAATCCTGTTAAGCACTGTTTTCCGCATTTACTGGAGCTTCATCGGGGATTAAGTCACGTTCCTTCAGTTCGGCCCAAAACGCCGGCGGAATCGAGGTCCGCATAGCGGCCACGTTGCCGTCCAGTTCTTCTGAAGAACGGTGGCCAACGACGACTGAGGCAACGGCCGGGTGAAGCAACGGAAATTGGAGGGCGGCCGTTGCCAAGGCAACACCATGCCGGCTTCCGACCTCCACGAGTTCAAGTACTCGGGAGAGAATGTCTGCGGTCGGTTTACCGTAGTCATACATAGAATCTGTCGAACCTGTGGCAAGGATTCCTGAATTGAAAGGAGAGGCTATGACCACTGATACCCCTTTCTCAAGGCAATACGGGAGCAGTTCAGTAAGCGGCTCGTGGTTAAGCAAAGTATAGGAACCGGCCATCATCAGGGCATCTAAGGGAGCGTCTCTCGCCGCCTGGAGACACACGCGAGTGTCAGCGGCGGATATTCCGATAGAACCTATGACCCCTTCTGTGCGCAATCCATCGAGTACCGGAAAGCATTCATCCATTGCTTGGGCATAGACCGCATCGAACTCAATACCGTGCATTTTCCGATCTAGGTCATGGATGACAACGAAGTCGATCCGGTCAAGGCCGAGTCGCTCAAGGCTTGCCTCGATCGAGGCTCTGGTTCCGCCAGCCGAGTAATCGAACTGGCGCAGTCCTCCAAACTCATTGGGGTTCGTGATATTTGGGAGCCTGCCCACCTTCGATGAAACAACGTAGTCCGAACGCTTGTGGCGTCCTAGGAAAGCGCCCAGTCGTCTCTCGCTTTCCCCGGCAAGGTAAAGCGGTGCCGTGTCAAAATACCGCAAGCCGATACCCCATGCGTGTTCGAGGATTGCATCCAGCGCAGCGGCGCCGTTGACATTCGATTGAGTCCCTGCTCCAAGGCCTAGTTGGCTTATCCTCTGGAGGGAGCCGCCGAGCCTGACTCTGGAGGTCGGCTCGCCCCGAAGGGGATTGCTCAGGATATCCTGAGCGCCGAGACGCGGATGTTCTTGTGGCTTCACTGATTGGCTCCTACCCGGCTCGAAAGCCATAGCGTGATGGGAATTCCCGCTTTAAGTGTCCGCGGACAGACCTTCAACTTGACTGGTCATAATCGAACTGGCTGGCTTATATATTAAGAAGGCTCACTTGTGGCTGGTGACGTGGGACCCCTCAGACCTTCGAAAATGTGGAACTGGGCTCACAGCGGAACGCCCGGTGAACAGTTGTGGCAGTCGGTTTGGGGTCACGAAACTGACGACAATTGCGATCCCATCCTCCGGAAGCCCGACTTCGACACTCACGCGGTAGCCCATAGTTGAGGTTGATTGGTGCAGGGGTGACGGGCCGAGTCCTACTTCCCTGTTACCCTCCGGAGCGCGTCAAGTTGTGTCAAGGACAGAGAACCCACTGTAGCCGAGGGCAACGGATGAACATCGACACGAGGGCTTTGATTCTAGAGGTGATGGTGGCTGGAGAAGTTCCTAAGGGAGCGTGAAGGTCCGCTCCGCACCGTAGATACCGCCGGTTGGCGCCACGCGTGAAGTCCTTGCTGGGTCTTCTTTGCCAGTCGGCCGTCACAAGTGGAAGGGGACAGTGTTCGTAGTCAGTCAGGCGGGTTGGCGTCGGAAATCGAGTTGATCCGTGAAGCCAATGGGGACGGAATTACTGAGGCCGACGATGAAATGCCCATCTCCGAGCCGGGTGACCAAGATGCCGTGGGTCCGTTGCTGCCTTGCGATCCCGATCATCCGGTTGACCGCCGCAGTGATGCAGCGGTCCATAGAGGCTTTGTCGCGGACCTTGATTTCGATGGGTTCCACATGCTTGTTCACGATTTGCTCACCTCGATGGGTCGTATAGGTATGCGGTATAGCCCTGCGCTTTCTCATACAGGGTTCGAGGTTCGGTGCCGTAGGCTTCCATCCAGAGAGCGTCCGCAGTCATGGCTACGTCCTTGACATATCCGGTCCGAATAGTTCGGCCTTCTTTCTGAACCTGGACCCGCCTGCCGGCCAAATCTTTCCAGTCTGCATCGTCTCCCATGGAGCTGCCTTTCGTATTGCAATTTACTGTTTGCTTGTACCGGCGGCTTGACGCGCGGGCAGCTGGGAAATCCTCACAGGAGCCTCGCCTCCGGATGCGCCGGATGTATGGGATTCAGTTACTCGGTGACGGGGTCACCGTTCAGTGCAGCAGTGAGCAGCCACCGGATAGCTTCGGGCGTGACTTTGCGCGGGTTGGCGTAGGGGTTGCGGGTTGCCAGATCAACTGTCGTTTCGACGTCCGCTCCGGTGAGCCCGAGATCGCGTAGCGACGCTGGTGCGCCGAGCTTGAGACTGAGTTCGCGCAAATAGCCTGCCGGCTTGTCCTGGCCCGTTGCACGCCGGAGGGCTTCAATGGCGCCGGGGACCGTAGGGGAGTTGTACGCCAGAGCGTACGGGAGAACGACGGTATGGGTTTCAGCATGCGGGAGATTGAAGGTCCCGCCCAGGGTGTGGCAGAGCTTGTGGTGCAGGGACATAGTTGTGGCGCCCAAGGTCGCCCCGCACAGCCAGGCGCCGTAGAGCGCGTCGCCGCGGTGTGCGATGTTTTGGGGGTCGTTGACGATGTTCGGCAGGGCAGTGATAAGGGCCCGGACGCCTTCTTCGGCCATCAGGGAGATGATAGGAGAGCCGTCGGGGGCGTAGAGGGCTTCGACCGCATGGGCGATGGCGTTGAAGCCGCTGGTGACTGACAGGCCTACCGGAAGCGAGAGGGTCAATTCGGGGTCGTAGATGACGCTAGTGGGCAGCACGCGGGGGTCGCGGCCGGTTTTCTTCACGCCGTCGGCGGTCAGACCCCAGACCGGCGTCATTTCAGATCCGGCGTAGGTGGTGGGCAGGGCGATGATCGGCGTGCCGTATTCGAGGGCAATGGCTTTGCCGAGGCCGGTGGTGGATCCTCCTCCGACGGCGATGCAGCCGTCCGCGCCGGCTTTGGTGGCGAAACGCTGGGCGTCCCGGACGGTTTCGATGGGGACGTGCATTTCGGCTTTGGCGTAGACGCCGACGCTGAGTTCGCCCAGGGAGTCAGAGATCTCTTGGGCGAGCCCCTTCTGGAATTCGGTGGCGAGGACGAGGACCCTTTTGAGGCCCAGTTTGTTGACTTCGTCGGCCAGCTTGGACCGGTGGCCTGCACCGAAACTGACGCGCATCGGCAGTGCTTCATAGGAAAACGGGGATGTCATGGCGGTCTCTCCTAAGACTCGGGGTGCAGGACAATGTCGAAGCGGCTGTGCCGGAACGGGCTTTGGACCTGTATCGTGCGGCGTCTTCCGGGTCCGGGTTCTCGGTGAAGTCTTTGACCAGGGATCCCTTGACCGCGAACACGGCATCGGAATCGATATAGTCGGACCCGCCGATGAAGATGTGGGTGGTCAGTTCCCGGTAGCCCGGCGCTGCGACGAGGAAGTGGATGTGGGCCGGACGGTATGGATGGCGCCCGGCGGCCTCAGCAGTTCGCGACGGGCCCGTCGGTGGGGATCGGGTA
>NZ_DF952475.1:10981-17356 GCF_001263615.2 Arthrobacter sp. Hiyo1
TCTTGGCGTCCGGGATGGGAGTCCCGTCGATCGAGAGGACGTGACCGCTGACTACGCAACGCGGACCTTCACTTTCGGGGGAGACATCGTCGCCGAGTTCCCGGACCGGGGATTCAACCATATGGAAAGGCCCGAGCACCGTCGAGTCCGTCGCCTCGGGGGTTTCCTGCCCATTGATGGTCTCAACGAGCATGGAGACGCCGAGGACGTCGGATAGCAGGATGAATTCCTGCCTCACATCGCTGCAAGCTCTTCCGGTCCGGGTGAGGAAGTCGATCGCATGGTCCCACTCCTCGACCGAGGGTGCGATGTCCTGAACGAAGGCGTGCAGGTGGGCGGTCAGGCTGCACAGGATCTCTCTGAGCCGATTGTCCGGGGTTTTCGCAAAGCTTCGCAGCACTTCGGAGGTGAGAGTGGCGGCGTAGACGTTCGTTGCCATGGCTTGGTCCTTCTGAATTGGTTAGGGGGCTAGTCTTCGTGCTGATGTTGGTGGTCCGGACCCCGGGTTAGCTCAACCAGTAAGAGTTCGCGTTCAACCACGCACGCGTCGTCATTGAAGTAGGGGCTTTTGGATCAACAGGGCGAACCTGAAGTTTCCATGTAGAAACAAGTGTTGCGGCATTAGGTGGATTAAAGCAAGTAATTTCAGGATTGTCGTTGACGCAGCACTCACTTTCACCCCATCATGGTTTATGTATAGAAACTAATGACCAAACGAGGGTGTACTGCGATGGACGTTCAACTGCTTGAAAAGCTACGCATCAGGGAAGTCATCGAAAACTGGGCGGTTTGGCGGGACGCGGGCGACTGGAACAGGTTCCGCACCGTCTGGTCTCCCGAAGGGGAGATGATGGCCACCTGGATGCAGGGACCGGCCGAAGACTTTATCCAAGCCAGCATTGAGGCGTGGAATAAGGGCGTCAGCATCCTACATTTCCTCGGAGGCAGCTCCATTGACGTCGCTGCCGACCGCGCCGTCGCCCAGACCAAGATGACCATCACCCAGCGCGCCGACGTCGAAGGTGTCAGTTGCGACATTATCTGCACCGGTCGGTTCTACGACTTCATGGAAAAGCAGAATGGCGAATGGAAAGTCGTCCTTCGCCAGCCCATCTACGAAGCCGATCGCATCCAAACCGTGAAACCGGGCAAAGCGCCGGACCTGGACCCGGCGCTACTCGAGGAGTTCCCAGCGGGATACCGCCACTTGGCTTACGCCCAGTCCCGAATCGGATACTCCGTCAAGACGGACATGCCTGGACTCACGGGACCGGCTGTCGAGGACCTTTACGACCGCGGATTCCGGTGGCTCAAGGGCAACTAGCAGCTTTGCCTGCGCGAGTCCCGTACGGGGCCCGCGCAGGCAGATAAAATGGGCGACGACCACTATGCGCCAAAACCCGCCAGCAGGGAGCCAGCAGAGATGACCACCGAAGAACCGCCGGCCGCGGTCAAATCCGCAGACCGGGTACTGGACGTCTTCGAACTGCTCGCCGACGCTGAACAGGGACTGACCCATACCGAAATCGCAGCCTCGCTCGGCATTCCCAAAGGCAGCCTCACCAAGCTGCTCAAAACGCTGGTCGCGCGGGAATACCTCAGCTTCGACGAACTCCGTCGAACCCACACGCTCGGCCCTTCTGTGCGGATGCTCTCGGACCGTCCGGCTCACGTCCTCCGACTTATCGACACGGCCACCCCCCACCTGCTCGCGCTGACGCTTGCCATCAACGAATCCAGCGCCCTGAATCGGCTCAACGGCCGGAGCGCCGAGGTCATTGCGACCGCCACCAGCAGTCACCGCCTCGTGTCTCACCTCCGAAACGGGGACCTCGCGCCCCTTTACGCCGTCTCAGGCGGCAAAGCCATCCTGGCCGACATGCCCCAGGACAAGCTCTCGCGGTATCTGGCTACAACAAGGTTTGAACCCGTCACTTCGCACACCATTCTCAGCCCCAACGGAGTCCTCGCCGAGCTTGAAACCATACGCCAACTTGGCATCGCCTACTCCCGTGAAGAATACACTCCTGGCATCATCGGCATTGGTATCTCTCTGGATCTTCCGCCGGTCTACCCGAAGTGCTCCCTGAACTTCGCCATCCCCGCAGTCAGGGTGACCGAAAGCCTGCAGGACCAGGCCATCAAGGCGCTTAAGGACGCCAAAGCAGTCATAGAAGCACAGGTCAGTTCTGCGGAACTTTTTGTTTGACCCTGCTGGACTGATGAACCCGGTGTGCGTGTAATTCGCGCCGGTGAGTCACATTTTGAGTGGTCGTGCAGACTGGCGCAGCGCGAGAGTCTTCAGCACCGATTCGTCGTACTCCTCACGGGCCACCGACGCTGGTACAACTTTCGCTCCTGCATGGACAAAACTCCCACCCAGGGTGGTCCACATCGACCGTGTAACAGAGCAGGCATCGGTGACTCCATCGGTACCGAACATACCGACCACACCTGCGAAAGGGCCTCGGGGAACCACTTCGAGCTCTGAGATGAGCGCCAGCGCGGCAGGGCGAGGATGACCGACCGCGGCCCCGTGAGGAGCCAATGCTTCGACCACCGAAATTTCGTCGTGTTCGTCAGCGATTACTGATCGCATCTCCGCGAAGAGATGCCCGAGTCCGAAAAAGATCCGCTGCTCCAGCTCGCGCGTGAATCGCTGTGTTCCGGGCATAGAAATCGGGGCGAGGTCCTCCCACAGCGCCTCAGCCACTACGTCGTATTCAGAAATCTCCTTTGCAGTCGGGTTCCAGACGTATTCATCCCCATTGGGCATATCCGGGATTGGGTGCGTTGCGCCATCCGTCTCAGCTACGATGCGGCGGTTGTGGATCTCAGCCAGCGAGAGGGACGTTGAGCCCCAAAGCGCGAAGCCGGGCCGCTGGAGTAGAAACATGCAGGTCGACGGATTAATTGCCCGAAGAACGCGGTAACTCATGATCGCGTCAGAAACGTGACGGCTCGACATTCGTACAGATAAAACGACGCCGCCGAGGCCGAGTTCAGATGCACGTTCCTGGAAGGACGTCACCCCGTTGGCGAACTCTTCCTCGGATATCGCTGCCGCCCATTCAAACTGAGCCTCCTGGGGGGACAGGTCGAGCGGCTGCCCCTTTGCGCTTTCACACATCTCAGCCCACTTGGCCGGGATCGCGGGGTCACCGCTTCCAACGTGAATCACGCGTGCTGACCCCGCTACGTGGTCGATGTAAATGTAATCAACAAGCCGTAGGAAAACGGCTGAGGGAGTTTCGGACCGGGCACCTGGGGAAGAATCGGACTCATCGCGCCCAGCTGGGTGCGCGATGAATGCAAACACCCCACCCGGGGCGCCCTCAACTTTCAGCCCGTCAAGTTCTCGCCGTAGTTCAGAGAACTGCTCAGCATCGTTGTTCAGCCGCCTCTCGTCTACGCGTATGCCGATCCACGTCGTTAGAGGCTCCCTGGTGAAAGGATCCACCCGTTCATATACGAAGGCTGGCCCAGCTGAGTTTTCTGTAGTCAGCGCCGTGATAATGGCATCGACACCGCCAGCCGGAAGGCGAAACGATGCCTCGGAGCTGGCCAATTCGTGCGAGTCGGATGTTTTCATTGTTACTGCTCTTTTCTATGTGAGGGTAGGGTGGCTAAGCGGGGGGTGGATCCGCCGACGGTGCCGGGGTTGGCCATTCCGGTGCTGCTGGCGATCGAGAACGGTCACTTTTGTTGCGGATATTCTGCCGGAAGTCATTACCGAGAGGGAGCTTCTTCAATTGGCACCCCCTGAACCGCGGGCGCAGTCGAGTAGGTAAGTCCGCGGGAAGCGTCCACTCTAAGGCCCTGACGGATCACCCTTCGGCGGAAGCCCCTACGCACCACCTTGGACGCCGGCCCACTCGGAAGGGGATTGCTCAATGTACCCCCAGCGCCGACAAAGACATGTTCTTGCGGGCCACTCAACGGCTCCTAGCCAGCTCGAAAGCCATAGCGGGATTGACTATTCCTCTACAAGCGTCCGCCGGCAGAACCTTGAGGTAGCCGCTCATACTCAAACTGCCCCATTTAGATATCAAGAAGGCTTAGTGCGGGCTGTGAATAGCTGCGAAAAACGGACCTTGGAGTCTCAAAGGACCTAGTTCCCGGCGGCTTGGCGCTACCGTCATCCAGCCACGGAACATGCGGTGTCGGCTCACCTACCAGAAGTACCCCTAGGCGCACGATTTCAGTACGCGGCACGGCTGGTTCGCTGAGAAGAAAGACACCCCGTGGCAGCAGCGCCTGCACGGGTACCTCAGCGACGACGGTCTGGCCGCCCGCATCAGCGCCGCGGAGCAGCAGCGCACGGATGCCACGATCAACTATCCCGCGGCCAAGACCGCGGGTTGGCATCCTCGTTCCAAAAGGAACAAGCTCTCCGTCACTTCAAGGTTTTCAGGTCCAGACTCCTGCGCAACGAGCTGTTGCGCAAAGTACCAACGGCTGAAGATCCATCAGAAAGCGAACGGGGAGTCGGCAACATGTGGACCATACGATGGTGCGCCCATCGGTGAGTCAGCGCGGCGCTTCTTCAACACGTACCCCACCTTCACCGGCAGGACCTGCCGCAGCACTGGCGCGAGGTTTTCACGGATGACGCAAAAAAGGATCTTGGCGTACCAAACTCACAGGAGTTCGCCGTCGAGGGAGCCAAGGGGTGGGAACTCGTTGTCGCGCACCCACGGCGGAGCGGCTTCAACGGCAGTTACCGAATGGGTGGACACAGATCGGAGCGACGCATCATACTCGCGCCAGACTTTATCGAGGACGACATCAAGAACGTTGCGGCGGAAGCATCTCGCGATCTGCTTCTCCGATTCGGTTGGACGGGTGTTACAACTGATCTCATCCACGGATTGCAGGATGAGGTGTTCCGGAACTAGGCAGCCCTGGGCAGGTATTCGATCCCCCGGTATCGCCGTGCGGTGGGAGCTTTCGCGATGGCCGACCGGCGCCGTGGCTGGGCAGACGCGCTCTACTATGATGCGCGCGATATGTCCTCTATCGTCCGCTGGGCGGCACGCGGCAGTGGTTCGAGAGCGCCAGGGGAGTGCCCCAGCGCCCGCGACTCGGGCATGAGGCGACTCATCTCCTACTTCAAAGTTCGTCGGCTGATCGGGTATTCGATGATTCCAAGCAGGGAGCCTCATCGTCCTTTGTTGACGCCGGAACAAGGAGCAAATAGTTCTTCCAGCTCATTGGGAAGACCTCGTAAGCACCCCCGACCTGCGGAAATGTTCGCCTAGGGTACCCACCTCCTAACTCAACAATGAGCGGGACGACCGCATGAGCTCCGTGGCACTAAAGTTGTTATAGGAGGTGGGTACCAAAATCCCCGGAATTACAAGGATTATTGCCAATTTGTGGATGTCCTTGTGGCACACAACGACCCACCTCATTTAGTAACGTTGGTGGCTTCATTTTGCTGACATCGCCATCTTTTTTGCCGCCGACTGGAACGATGTCGGCGGTCACCGACCCAGCAGTTTCGATCTTGTGCGCACAACAACGTGACGGATTAGATCGAAACGCCAGAGTCGTGAGATAAGACAAATTGGCCGGTTTCCTGGTGCCGGCGAAGGACGGATGCAGTTGGCGCGCCTTCATCGGCGCTTTTGCGAGACGCGCACGCGTGGATCGCAGAAGTCAGCGTCCGTCATGGACGAAACTGGGCATGCAGACGATCCGGGCCGTGGCTTCTTGCGTCAGAGGCATCGGCCTATTTGTTACCGTCGCGGCCGTGACCACCACGGTCCCGATCCGCGATACCCGGCTGATCATCGTCGTTGCCGTCCTCACCGTCGTGCTGGTTATTTTCGCCGCCCTCTTCATCTTGCTCCACAGGAAGCTCACCACGCTCTCTTGCATTGGCGCAGCTGGGGTTCAGTGCTTCATCCGGGTTGGAATCATGACTCAGCTTGAACCGGGGCTCGACTACCCCGGTTTTGTTGACGTTCTACTCATGCGTGCCTTGGGGCGCCGCTGGATTCCCTGGGGATAAGGGTGGGCATGGATTTCCGGATGTGTGGTTCCTTGCCCGGGTTGACGATGAGATCGATGGCGGTGCTGGCGATCTGGGCGAGGGGCACCCGGACTGAGGACAGGGGGGTGGAGAGCCTGGCTGAAAGTGGTGTGTCGTTGTATCCGACGAGTGCCAGGTCCCGCCCGACGGTGATCCCGAAGTGGTGTGCGGCGGCGATGATGCCCAGCGCTATGTTGTCGTTGGCCGCGAACACGGCGGTCGGGCGTTTTACGGCTTCCTGATCGAGCAGTGATTCTCCGGCCGTGAATCCGTTTTCTATTCCGTAGCCGGCGGCGATCAGCCATTCCTGCGGCGGGTTGATGCCGGCCTCGTCCAGG
>NZ_DF952475.1:17810-18363 GCF_001263615.2 Arthrobacter sp. Hiyo1
CTCAGGCGCGGCACTAGCACCCCCAGCGTCCGGGTTTCCCCCCGGCGCAGGCTTGATGCGAAGGAGTTCCGGCGGTAGCGAGTTCCTCGGCAATCTTCCGGACGTGCTGGGCCGCGGCCGAGCGCGATACCCGGACCCCGCTCGTCAAGGGCGCGGCTGGCGGTGGAAAGACTCACGCCACTGGCCGCGGCAACATCCCGCAACGTGACGCTTGCGCCTGGTTCGGCCGGTTCCATGTGAAAACTCCTGTTCGGGATTGTCCTAGAAGACACTCTATTTCCTCCACGTGTTTGGCAGGGCCTTGACAGTGAGCCGCACCACACCGCACAATGAAAACGTTCCCGCAAACGTTCTCACATTGTAGCGGGACTACGATCAAGAAAACAGAGGAAGCTCTCATGACCATCGATCTTCGCGGGCTCGTTCCCGCACCTGTAACGCCGTTCAACCGGGACGGCAGCGTCGACGTCGACGCGATCCACCGCCTGGGTGGCTGGCTCGCCGGCGTCGAGGGCGTCAAGGGCCTGGTGGTCCTGGGCCACGCGGGCGAGGG
>NZ_DF952475.1:18767-24480 GCF_001263615.2 Arthrobacter sp. Hiyo1
GGGGGAGGGCAACATGGTTGCCGCCCTGGAAGCCAAGCGCGCGGTCGAGGCCGGCGCATCTGCCGGTCTGGTCTACCCGTCCCACGGCTGGCTGCGCTTCGGATACCAGAAGGGCGCGCCGCAGACCCGCTACAAGGAAATCTACGAAACCTCGGGCCTGCCGCTCATTCTCTTCCAGTACCCTGACGCCACGAAGGCCACGTACGACCTGGAAACCCAGCTGGAGATCGCCGGGCAGGAAGGGGTGTTCGCCACCAAGAACGGTGTGCGGAACATGAAGCGCTGGGACACTGAAATCCCCGTTCTGCGCGCTGCCTACCCGGAGCTGCAGATCCTGACCTGCCATGACGAGTACCTGCTGCACACGATGTTCGACGTCGATGGCGCACTGGTCGGCTACGGCGGGCTCGCCCCTGAACCGCTGGTGGAGCTGATCGCGGCGGGCAAGGCCAAGGACTACGCCGCGGCGCGGGCCATTCACGACCGCCTCCTGCCGGTGACCAAGAACGTGTACCACCGCGGGTCCCACATGGAAGGGACCGTCGCCCTCAAGGAAGGCCTCGTCGCCCGCGGCATCCTGGAGCATGCCACCGTCCGGCCGCCGCTGCTTCCCCTGGCTGAGGGCGCCGGCGATGAAATCGCACGGGCCTTGAAGTCCGCCAACCTGGGCAGTGTCACCGTTCCCGCCTGATCCTCGCCGATCCCAAGGATGGCGGGCCAAGCGCCCGCCATCCTTCCCCCCAAGCTTTACCCTCTCCAATCTTGGTCAACGACGACCCCCAGCACCGCAGCTGGAGAAGGAGGACTCGCAAAATGCGCGAGCTGAACAAGACCGCCCCCGCCCCCAAGGACCACCCGGCGCAGGCGGCCTCCGCAGGACATGCCGCACCTTCGGGCGGCACCTCCACGTTCTACACCCGCAGGGAAATCCGGTTCATCCTGGCCTTCGCCCTGCTGGGAACCCTGTTCGACGGCGCCGAGCTGAATCTGATCGGTTTCCCTCTCGCGTACATCTCCGACAGCCTGCACGTCTCCACCATCGCCCTGATCACGGTCGCCACGGTGCAGGGCTTCGCCTCCATCCTGGGCGGATTCGTGTTCGGCACCCTCGGGGACACCCTCGGCCGGCGCCGCACCTTCGCCATCTCCGTCCTGGCATTCGGTGTCGCGGCCACCCTCGGCGGGCTGGCCACCAACTATGAAATCTTCCTTCTGACCCGGGTGCTCGCCGGCATCGGCATGGGCGGCCTCTTCGGCCTTTCGTTCTCGATGTTCACCGAATGCTGGCAGACCAAAAAACGCGGCACCATGGGCGGCATCATCCAGTCCATGTACTTCGTCGGCGAAATCCTCACCGCCGGCCTCATCTACCTGTTCCTGTCCACCCTGGGCCACGACCTGCTGGCGGGCCGGATACATCGCGATCGGCCTGGTCAGCCTCGTGATCGGGGCAGCATCACTGAAGCTGCTGCCCGAATCCAAGCAATGGCTCGCCTACCAGGAACACCGCCGGTACGGCACCCTCCCGCCGGAACTGCGCCGCTCCAAAGTTCCCGTGATCGACATCTTCCGCCCCCGCTTCGCCTACGGGACCGTCCTGTTCATGATCCTGTCAACCGCGATGTTCCTGACCACCAACTCGGTAGGCGCCTACCTGTCCACCTACCTGCTCAAGACCCAGCAACTGCCCCTCGACACCGTGAGCCTGATCGTCCTGCTCGGCTACGTCTCCACGATCATCACCTACTCGACCACCGGCTTCATCTCCGACCGCATCCGACGCAAGTACGCATTCACGGCAGCCTGTGTCTTCGGAACCGCCGGCTTCGTCTGGTTCCTGTCCCTGCTCACCTCGGGACACGCACACATCACCGGAGCGTTCTGGACCGCTCCCGCGTTCTGGGCACTCATGATGTGCGCCGGAGGGGCCGGAGGATTCGGCGTACTCGGTGTCTGGATGTCCGAATTCTTCCCCACCCGCATCCGCTCCACCGGCTCCAGCGCCAGCTACTACGTAGGACGTGGCCTCGGAGCCGGAGTCTTCCCCCTCTTCGCACTCACCCTCGCCGGCACCGTCCCGTTCGCCCTCGCACTCGGCATCATCGGCCCAGTGGCAGGCGTCATCTTCTCCGTCCTCACGCCCGACCGCACAGGACGCACCATCGCCGAACTTGAATAGCAGCATCGATACTGGAACGATTGCTACCGCTGTCCCGTTGTTCGCCTCCACTGTGAACAGCGGGACAGTGACATGTGATGGACTTAAGTGCCGAAGGAGTACTCCTCGGGGCCCTCTGGTGGCCCACGAGGAGAAGAGCTTAGCGCGCGAGGGTGCGGTCGGGGTGAGTCCGGGCCCCGCCGGTGCCCGGTTGATTCTCAGCTGGTCTCGGATCTGGGGAACATAGGCGCGTCTCCGTACTGTCTTCGCGCGAGCAGCGGCACCAAAGGCTGGCCCTCACCCCCAACTGTGGGGCCTATTGTCGTTCGTCCTCCTGCGCCTCTCTGATCTCTCCTGTCAAGAAGTGAGTCCGTGACGGAACCGGCCACCATCAGCTTTGACAAAGCGGATCAGAGCGTCGTGGACTTGCAGGTTCGTTGGAATTTCGATGCCTGCAGGTCCGGTTCAGGATGACCTTTTCGGCAAGCCGGTCTGTAATCGGGTTAGGCCTTCTCGTGGGTGTAGCCGAAGGGGACCTCGGGGCTCAGTTCGAGGGTGAATCGTCCGGGGCCGTGCTTGGTGATGAGGATTCCCGCGGTACCTTGCGCAAGTGCCCTTGTCTGCAGCTCCCGGACGCTCGAATTGAGTGCGTGGTCCACGTCCCCGGCGTGGTGGACGACCACTTCCATTTTTTCGTGTGCGATCTGTGTCATGGCTTGCTTTCTGTTTTGGTGTGCTGTGCTAGCCGAGCCTCAGGGAAAGGCGATCTTTGAAGGCGGCGGTGTCGAGGACTTCGCGGTTGATGACGAATTTCGGTGCGCGCCCGTTGGCGACATCGACGATGGCGCGCACGCAGCTGCTGCCGTTGCCGAGGGACATTTCGTCAGTCCAGGAGAGGCAATGGGGGGAGAGCGTGACGTTGTCCAGGCCGATGAGCTCGTTGGTGACGGGTTCCTTTTCGAACACGTCCAGGCCGGCTCCGGCGATGCTTCCGCTCTTAAGGGCCGTAATGAGGTCTTGTTCGTTGATGATGGGGCCGCGGGCCATGTTGATGACCACGGCAGTTGGCTTCATACGGTCCAGAATTGCGGCGTTGACTATGTGGTGGGTTTGCTCGGTCAGCACTGCCATCACAATGAGGGCGTCACAGCGGGCGGCAACTTCGTCCAGTTCCATCAGTTCTACGCCCAGTTCACGGGCGCGTTCGGGCGGGCAGAAGGGGTCGTGGCCCACGTACCGGACGCCGAAGGGCTTCAGGAGGCGGACCAGTTCCCCGCCGGTGTTTCCGACGCCGAGCAGACCAATGGTTTTTCCCGTCAGGCCAGTGCCCATATACCCCTCGCGGAGGTCCCAGCGCTGTTCTCGGACCAGACGGTCCTTCACAACCGTGTTGTGCAGTACGGAAAGCAGCATGGTCAAGGTGGCCGTCGCTACCGGGCCGCGGGCACCATCGGGAGTGATGGTGGCTACTGTTCCGGCGCTGGTGCAGGCGTGGAGGTCGACTGTGTCGAAACCGACGCCGAATCTGGCCAGGATCAGCGGTGGATTGGTGACACCGGCGAAGGACGCCTCCGTGACGGCTGGGGCGGCGTAAAGGATGGCGTCGTATTGCTCCATTTGTGCCGGAGTCAGGGCCGCGGACCTGTCGTGCATGTATTCCCAGGCCAGACCGGCTTCGTCGAGTCCGGAGAGGCCGATGTCGCCCCACACGTTGTTGCCGTCGGGGTCAAGGAAGTCGGGGAGATGCCTACTGTGAATGTCATTAGAAGACCGCCAAGGGGTTGATGGGCGAACCGGTGCCACGGGGGATGTTAAGGGGAGCGACTACGAACATGAACCGGTAGCGGTCCTCCTCGGCGCACGCGGTGCCGAGGTCTTCGAGGTCGAGGTTGTCGAGAAGGGGCAGGCCCATCGCTGTGATCGCGAGGACATGGATGGGCGAGTGGATGCCGGAGGTGGGTGAGGGGCGGACGTCGGAATCCCCGTCACCACCTAGGAGGCTGATTCCGCGCTCGGCCAGCAACGGCATGCAGTCAACGTGCAGCCCGGCACTCAGGTCCGAGGAGTCCCAGATCCCGAGTTCACGCGCGCGGCGGAAGTGACCGGTACGGATCAGGACCGCATCGCCCTGCGCGATGTGTACGCCGAGACGTGCTTCGGCGGCAAGGATGTCCTCGGCGTGGATGGCGGTGCCGGGCTCAAGCCACGGCACGTCGAAAAGGACGGTGAAATCCAGAAGCACCGCAGAGGTCACCAGGGAACCAAGCGCGCTGACCGAACCGAAGTCTGCACCGGTGGCCGTCACGACATCCCTTGAGATCCGGCCCTCATACAGGAGGCCCTTGTAGGCGATGTGGCTGAGGGCATCGAGATGGCTGACGGCCTTCCCGTGATAGTCGACGCCGATGAAGTCTTTATTGCAGGACGGCTCGGGAGCCTCGCGCACTCCAAGGTCCGTCATGTAATGCAGGGCCGGGTTGGCGTTGGACGGTCCGCTGACGGTATTCCAGGGCAGGGCCGTGGTCACCACGCGCCCACTGCGGACAAGCGATGCTGCTTCCACTACCGAGGCCGGGGTGACCGCCTGCCATGCCCCGGCCGAGGGGTCGGTATAGGTTCCCCAGGTCTTGACCTGTTCGAAGATCTCCTCGAAGCGGTCCTGCGGGACGGCAGGCCCATTGTTTGTCGGGGCCCGATAAAGTGAGCTAGCCTGATATCTTCCGCGCACACGGTGTACTCCTTGAGAAAATTGGGGACCGCCCGGAATTCCGGCATGGCTACTCCGTGACGGAGGACGGACGGCCTCATCTGTGCCACCGGTCCTGAACGGGAGGCGGGAGGGGGTGACGCGACAATGATAAGCCAATATACTGGCTTAAAGTCAATATCTTGGATTAGAGGAACCACCATGACGCTAGAGACAAACTCGGCAGCCCAAAGCTCAGTTCCGGCCGTCACCAGGGCAATGGCCATACTGGACCTCATCGCAGCTGCCGGCCAAGCGGGCATGAATGTGCCCGAAATTGCGAAGTCGATGGACCTCGCCAAATCCTCCACAGCCAATATCTGCGCTGCCCTGGAGGGCGAAGGGATGCTCCGGCGCTCCGACGGCCGGTTCACGCTGGGGCGAAGGATCCTCTCGCTCGCCGGAGACTACCTTGCTCCGCCGACCACCTTTCCGAGTTCTACGCCCTATGCCGGCGTTCCCGCCTGATTTCCCGCGAAGCGGCCCGCCTGGCGCTCCTGGATGGAACCGACGTCCTTTACCTGGCGCGCTATGAGGGAACCAACCCGATCAGGCTTACCGCGAATATCGGCGACCGCTTCCCGGCCCATGTCACGGCCACCGGAAAGGCGGTGCTCTCCACCCTTCCGGACGCGTGGTGGAGGACCGCTACCGGGGCAAGACCTTCGTGCCGTTCACCTCGCGCTCCCTAACGAGCATCTCCGAGCTCATGTCCGACCTCGAGAAATCCCGCCACCGCGGCTACTTCATGGACGACGAAGAGACCACAATCGGCGTTGTGTGTTTCGCCGTTCCCGTGGTGGACATCC
>NZ_DF952475.1:24816-27395 GCF_001263615.2 Arthrobacter sp. Hiyo1
CCCGGGCCAGTGCTGGGTGCGTCTGCCCCTGCAGACCGCACCCTTTTTGAGTAATGAAGAGTTTCATTCAATCAGCTATTGACCAACAGGCTGGTTTTAGTACAAGATATTGGTCAAGCAGGTCATTGGTGACCACCCAGAAATTTACGCAGCACTGGGGCTGCAAGGAGCGAACATGGGACTCAACCCACCTCCCGCGGAACCGCTGATCCAGATTGAACACCTATCCAAGCGGTTCGGAGTCAACGCGGCTCTGCAGGACGTCAACCTCACCCTGGATGCGGGGAGCATCCACGCGCTGCTGGGCCAGAACGGTGCCGGCAAGTCCACACTGATCAAGATCCTCTCCGGGCTGTATTCGCCCACCAGCGGCCAGATCACGGTCGCCGGGCACGCGTTAGGCACACCGGAGGCGACAGCGAACATGGCCTTCATCCACCAGGACCTTGGCCTGGTGGACACCATGACGATCGCGGAAAACATCGCCCTCGGCACGGGTTTCGGGCGCACCGGCGGATTCATCTCCTGGCGGCAGGTCCGCGACAACGCCGCCGAGGCATTGCAGACTGTCGCCTCCCACCTCGAGCCGGACCGGTATGTCTCGGAGCTGAGCAGGGCGGACAAGTCCCTGGTTGCCATCGCCCGTGCCTGGCCTCGAACGCTTCGGTCATTGTCCTCGATGAACCTACGGCAAGCCTGCCCGCAGCGGATTCCCGCAGGCTCTTCGATGTTCTTGAGAAACTTCGCAGCCAGGGCCACGGGCTGCTCTATGTCAGCCACAGGCTCGATGAGGTCTTCGCCATCTCGGACACCGTCACGGTGCTGCGGGACGGCCGGCTCATCCACAGCGGACCCATCGCCCAGAAGACACCCCGCGAACTCGTGGTGGACATCGTTGGCCACAAACCGCTCAGCTACACCTCGAGCAGCGGAGTGCAGCAGGACACCCGGCGACTGGAAGTGCTCGAACTGGCCACCGCACAGACCCGCCCCGTCTCCTTCTCCGTCCACGCCGGAGAAGTAGTGGGCATGGTGGGGCTCACCGGAGCCGGACACATGGAACTGGGACGGGCCCTGGCCGGAGCCCGCAGGATCACCTCCGGCACCGTCAAGCTCGACTCGGAGGACTACAAGCCCCGCACGCCGACTGATGCGGTGGACTCGGGCGTAGGATTCGTCACGAGCAACCGGATGGACGAGGGGTGCGCCCCCGAGCTGACACTGCGGGAAAACTTCCTGCCGAATCCCGGCATCCGCTCCAGGAACCCTTTCGCCTGGACCAGCCCCAAAGCCGAACGCAAACTCGCCCGCAAACTCGTGGACCAGTACGGCGTCCGGCCCGCTTTGACGGAAGTGGCCATCGCCACCCTCTCCGGAGGAAACCAGCAAAAAATCATGATCGGCCGCTGGCTAAGCACCCGCCGGAAACTCATCATCCTGGAGGAACCCACCGCGGGGGTCGACGTCGGCGCCAAAGCGGACATTTACACCCTGCTGGAAGAGTCCCTCGCGGCCGGGCTGGCCGTACTGATGATTTCAACCGACTTCGAAGAAGTCGCCAACGTCTGCCACCGGGCACTCGTTTTTGTCCAAGGAACCGTCACCGCGGAGCTATCCGGCGCTGACCTCACCATCGCAAACCTCACTGCGGCTGCCTCCGGTGCTGCTCTCACTTCGGAGTAATCCTCACATGAACCAGATGAAAACCAGCCGCCAGGGCGGCGTCGCCCACCTCCTCGGACCCTACGGACTCGTAGTGATCCTCGTGGTGCTGTTCGCGGTATTTGCCCTGATCCTGCCGCAGACCTTCCTCTCCGGCCGCAACTTCAACGCCATCCTCAGCAACCAGGCCATCCCCGCGCTGCTGGCCCTGGGCGCCATGATCCCGATCGCCACCGGAAAGTTCGACCTGTCCATCGGCTACGGACTCGGGCTCTCCCACGTGATCGTCCTCAAACTCATCGTCGACGGCCACGTACTGGGGCATCGCCGCCCTCGCGGCCATCGCCGCCATGGCAGTGGTAGGCATCATCAACGGCCTCCTGGTCGAATTCGGCCAGATCGACTCCTTCGTGGCCACCCTGGGCACCGGAACCGTGCTCTACTCCATCACCGGCGCCATCACCAACGGCGCCCGCGTCGTTCCGGGAGACGCCGGACTGCCCGCATCCTTCAAAGACCTCTACGACTCCAAGATCGCCGGCGTCCCGATCGTTGCCGTATACCTGCTGATCGTCGCCGTGATCCTCTGGGTCCTGTTCGAACGCCTCCCGCTCGGCCGGTACTTCTACGTGCTTGGCTCAAATCCCCGGGCCGCCGCACTGATGGGCATCCCCACCAAGCGGTATTCCATCTATGCCTTTTCCTTCTCCGCCGTGGTCACAGGAGTTGCCGGGGTACTGCTGGCGTCACAGCAGCAGATCGGAAACCCCAGCGTCGGGATGGACTACCTCCTCCCCGCCTTCGTCGGAGCGCTCCTGGGAGCCACCGCCATCAAACCCGGACGCGCCAATGTGATCGGCACGCTCGTAGCGGTCATCACCCTGGCGATCGGCCTTGCCGGCATCTCCCAGCTGGGC
>NZ_DF952475.1:28658-29415 GCF_001263615.2 Arthrobacter sp. Hiyo1
CCACCGTTCCCTCACCGCTGAAGTCAGAGGGATGGCAGATCGTGGACGAACTCAACCGGGCCTTCAACAACCAGCCCGCCAGCGGCTACGTCCCGCAGATCCACGTCTCCACCAAGGACAACACCACGGCCACCGATGCCTGGGATCCGACAGGCTACCAGGACGCGTACCGCAAGATCTGGGGCAAATAATCCCGGCCTCAAAGCCCACCCGGCACATACAGGCCCCACCACCCAGAGCACATACGGGCCCCGGCCCGGGAACCAAGGTTGGAAATTGAACAACGAGAACAACCCCCGCGCCTCCGGCCCGGCGAAGACCACCCTCATTCCCCGCAGTGCCGGCTTCGTCGGGCTGGGGCTGATGGGTGCACCCATGGCAGCCAACCTGCTCAACGCCGGATGGAAGGTCACCGCATGGAACCGCTCCACGGCCGCCGTCGAGGATTTCATCCGCCTCGGCGGATCCAGCACCAAGAACGTCGCGGCCCTCCGGGACGAACCGGTCATCATCTTCATGCTCCCTGACCTGTCCTTCATCGAGGACGCCTCCACCGGCCTGCTGGACGAATGGCGGTTGATGCCGCCCCGGCCGGGAACGCTCGTTGTGGTGATGAGCAGCGTGTCCCCGGTCGCCGTCCGGGCCTTCGGGCAGGCCGTCGCCGAAGCCAGCGAAGGGAACGCTTCCGTCATCGATGCCCCGGTCAGCGGAGGCAGGGAAGGAGCCCAACAAGGGACCCTGGCCATCATGGCCGGCG
>NZ_DF952475.1:31139-37919 GCF_001263615.2 Arthrobacter sp. Hiyo1
AAGGGCGCCGTCCGCGGCGGGAAAGTGGTCATGGTCGGGCTGCTGCCCTCAGGACCGCAGCCGGTCTTCATTTCGTTGGCCATCACCCGCGAGCTCGAACTGCTCGGTTCCTTCCGATTCAACAACGAGATCGACGAGGTCATTGCCGCCCTCGCGGACGGTTCGCTCTACGTGGACCCGGTCGTGACCCACGAATTCACGCTGGACCGTGGACTGGAGGCCTTCGAGGTGGCCAGGAACCCGGCCGAATCCGGGAAAGTCCTGCTCAGTTTTGAGCCGGCTGGTTCAAGACCTGCGCCGGAAGCGGTCCTCTGATGGCGGGCCTCCGTCCGATGGCCATCATGGGCGTGTCCGGAAGCGGCAAGACGGTACTGGGACAAGCCTTGGGAAAGAGGCTCGGCATACCTTTCATCGACGCGGACGACCTCCACCCGGCGTCGAACAAAGCCCTGATGGCGGCGGGTATCCCTCTAACCGATGCCGACAGGATCCCGTGGCTGAACGTGGTTGCCGCCACCATCGCCAAGGGCGTCAGCGAGAACCAGCCCAGCGTCGTGGCCTGCTCGGCCCTCAAACGCACGTACAGGGACCTGCTCCGGACCCAGGTGTCCGATCTGCTCCTGATCTACATCGACGGTGCGGCCGAAGTCATCGCCCGGAGGCTGGAAGACCGCGAGCACGAATACATGCCCGCGAGTCTGTTGGCCTCGCAGATCGCCACGCTGGAGCAGCCTGAAGCCGACGAAGCCTACATACGGGTCCTGCGGAGCTTACGGTGGAAGAGTCGGCGGACCTGATCCTGGGCACGCTCCACCTTTCACTCGCCGCACCACGCGCTGACTGAAGGACCCTGATCAAGCAGTGGGCCGGGCCGAGGAAGACCTTCACGACCAACTCCTGCAACGCATCGCCCACCACTACTTTGTCGGGGGCATGCTGCAGAGCGACATCGCCGCAGTCGAACACCTCTCCCGGCCCAGCGTCTCCCGCCTGCTGACGGAAGCCCGCGAACGCGGCGTTGTCCAATTCAGGATCGGCCCGCCCGTGGATCGTGTGCCTGAGCTGGAGACGGAACTGCAGCGCCGGGCACCCCTTCACGCCTGCATCGTCTCGACGGGCAAACCCCGGGCACTCTACGCAAACTCAAGCAGGCTCGGCTACGTCGCGGCACGCTACCTTGAATCCCAGCTCTCCCATGTCAGACTCCTTGGTGTCGCCTCGAGTCGGTCGCTGTCCGGCGTTGTTGAGTCGATGGTCCAGGCGCATAGGCGGGACCTCACGGTCATTGACCTGCTGGGGTGTCTCCCGGGCGGACGGGCAGACAGGGGACGCCGTACCGGGAGTGCGAGTGTGGACGGCGGTGGTCCGAACACCGCCCGGCTCATTGCCGCGTGGCTTGGTGCCTCTTTTCGGGCGCTACCGGCACCATTCGTGCACAAGACAGCTTCCTCGCTCGAGGCCGCCCTGAGCGCGGCCGTGGTCCGGGAAACCTTGGAACTGGGCCCGCACAGCGAACTGGCTCTGGTGGGGGTCGGCTCGATGAAACGCTTCGACGGTACCGGCGCCTATAGTCCCATCCCCGTCAAGGAACTGGACGAACTCGAGACCCGAGGTGCCGTAGGCCACCTGTGCGGCCATTTCCTGCGGGAAGACGGTTCCGTTCTTGAACCATCCGGCGGCCCCTTCCTGCTCGGAATAGCGGCCGATGCGCTGCGGCAAATCCCGCAACGGCTCGCCGTAGCCGCCGGCTGGAACAAGGTCCGCCCCATCGCCGCAGCCATTCGGGGCGGCCTCATCTCCGAACTCGTCACAGATCAGGCAACCGCCGCCTCCTTGGTCCGGCTGCTCCATCCCTGAGACATCCCGGGGCTGGTTCCCGAGGGCTTCCGCCGTGGTGTGGAAAGAAATGCAACCCGTGTTCCCAGAAGGCCGATAAAAACGGATCTCTATATGTCATTCGTGCTCGAACGCGGGCAGAACAGCAACCAATGTTTCGGTCATCATGACCCATATCAGTTTTCTGAAGTACCCGTGCGTGGGTTCGGTCACCGCCGTGGATGCTCCACCGGTTGTACTCGATCGCGCCCAAGGTATCGGCTGCTGCCTGAACAGGTGGCAGCTGTTCGTGTTTGCGCACGATCTATTGAAGAGGTCTAACCGTGTTGTTTCCCAGCCCGAGGGCTCGGCAGGTGCAGCCTGATCCCTCGGGCTGGGAACATGATCCTGGCCGGGACGGTGGCGAGTCCCCGGCCAGGATCATGGTTGTCGCCGTTGTCCCGGGAATCGATCCGGCGCCCGTCGCGACCCCTATGCTGCGCTTCTCGTTCCGTTTCCGCAGCGGCCCCGGCCTACTCCAAAGCGACGGCTTTGGTCTCCTTGGCCACCATGTAGATCAGCCCACCCAGGGCAAGAAGAAGGGCAAAGAGATAAAAGGCCGGCGGAACCGCCTGCACGGTGACGTTTTGTTTGATCATCGAGCCACCGACAAGCGCACCCATGAGGGCGGGGCCGAAGATCTTGGCCGTGGCGCCGAGGCCGTAGCCGAGTCCCAGGCCGGTCGCCCGGACCTCGTGCGGGAACTGTTCGGCTCCGAAGGCATTGAGGATGCCGAAGGCGCCGTCGCCGAAGGTCATGGTGATGAGCACACCGGCGAAGAACACCACGCCGGATTGGGCGTTTGCTGCGATGAGGCAGCCGACGGCACCGAGCAGGCCAAAGGACAGCAGGACCCAACGTCGGCCGATTCGGTCAGCCAGCCACGCCGACGTAAGACGGCCGAGGACGTCGCCGATCGCGACCCAGGTGAACAGGGCACCGACCGTGGCGGCGGTGTAGCCGTAGCCGTCCTTGAGCAGGGTCTGGCCCCAGGACTGGACGGTGAATGATCCCAGGATGAAGCAGAAAGAGCCGAGGGTGATGATGGCGAGCTGTTTTGGGTACTTCCGGAAGAGCAGGCGGTAGGGCGCCTTGGTTTGATGCGCTACGTCCGGCAGCTGTCCGACCTCGGTGGCGGGGATATCCATCGCCCACGCGAATGCATCGCGGGCTTCCTCGGTGCGGCCCTGGAGCTGCAGGAACCTCGGCGACTCAGGGACGCGCCGCAGCCACAGGAGAAGGAAGACCGGGAGGACCCCGAGGGCGATGAGACCACGCCAGCCGATGATGTCTCCCAGCCATTGCTGTGCCTGGCGCCGAGCAGCAGACCGAGCGGGATGAACACTGACGCGAGGCCGGCGAGCAGGCCGCGCCGCTTCGAGGGCACGAGCTCCTGGACGTAGGGTATCGACGAGATATTGAGACCGCCGACACCGATGCCCACCGCCACCCGCAGGATGGCGAGGACCCACCAGCCACGGTCGGGGGTGAACAGGGACAGGAAGGTGAAGAAGGTGAACAGGACCACGCACCAGAAGAAGGCTTTGCGGCGTCCGATCTTGTCTGCAAGGCGTCCCCACATGATGGCGCCGAGGACGGTGCCGAGCCCGGAGCAGGCGAGGATGACACCCGCTTCCAGGCCGGTGAGGTGCCACGGCACAGTCAATAGCGAGACGACGAAACCGATGAGGAACATGTCGAAGAACTCCGAGATGTTGCCGAGAACCACAAGCCCGATGAGGCTCTTTTGGTGTCCGGTCAGGGGCCGGGAGTCGATCTGCTGTGTGGCGGTGAGGGCGGGGGCTGCTGTCCCCGTGGGTGCTTTCATTGCGATCCGATCGTGATTGTGTTGCGGGTCAGCGGATGATCTGGTTGCTCGTCGGGATGGCTGACCCGCGCTCATGTCGGGAGCGCCGCAAAAGGCTGGAACTTGTGTTTCGACATCAAAAAGAACACGACGACGATGCTGGGAATCGCGGTCGTTTTCGGATACCGGGCCGGGTGCATATCGCTCCTTCGCGACAAGGCGGTGACCGGGGGCTGCGGTGCCAGCCGGACACCGAAAGTAGGTTTCGGTCGACCCGATACAACCCCAGTGACCTGAGGAGATCAATCAATACCCGCAAACCTGAACATCCGTTCCAATACGCCCGGATTTGACCGGATCGGTCCCGGCGCAATGACTTGGAGCTAATACTGGAAGTCTGTTTTCGATGCCTCCTCACAGTCGAGGCCGCTTCAAGAAGAAGGGGATACCCATGCACCAGAACCAGCTATCCACCCTCAGCGTCAAGGAATTGCCGGCCCGAACGATGACCATGCATCATGTGTGCCTTGTTGTCTCCGATATTGCCGCCACCCGGGACTTCTATGTCAACGTCCTCGGATTCGAGGAAATTCACCGGCCCACGGATTTTGTGTTCCATGGTGCGTACTTCCAGAACGGCGACGTCGAAGTGCACGTGGTCCGCGAAACCGAACCTGGCCGCCTGGCCAGGAACACCCCCGGCTGGGAGGCTGAGGAACTGCGCACGGGGCTGTGCCATCACTTCGCGGTGCTGGTCGATTCTTTTGAGCCCTTCCTGGCAGCGATGCGGGAACGCGGACTTGAACGTGTGGGCGGACCACGCGTCCGCGACGACTACGTCGAGCAGATCTACATCGCCGATCCGGACGGGCACGTCATCGAACTGCTGTGCCAGCACACCCCGGAAGCCGGCCACGCGCGACGCATCGAGATCTTCGACCTTGGCATCGCCGTTCCCGTAGCCCCCGGGTACCCGGTAACGGACCCCCGGGCCAAGTATGGGGTGCTCTGCGGTGGCTAAGGTTTCCTTCAGGGGCGGCTTGCACTGCAGGCGGTCCTGAATCGCGCAAGCGGATCGGCGCATATCGCTTTTCCCTTGGGAGCGGGACCGCATCTTCTTTGCTCTGTCCTACTGATCCGCGTAGTCCCGGCTGCCCGGGCGACTCATGACTGAATGGATGATTATCGTGATTACAAGCCCTGCCGTCCCCCGCGTCCACATCGCCACGGACCACGCCGGAATGGAGCTCAGCGCCCACTTGGTCAGCCATCTGACACAAAAGGGATATGACGTCGTGGACCACGGGCCCAGGGAATTCGACCCACTGGACGACTATCCGTCCTTCTGCATCAATGCGGCACTGGCCGTGGTGGCGGACCAGCAGGCCGGGATGCATGCCCTGGGCATCGTGCTCGGCGGTTCGGGAAATGGGGAACAAATAGCGGCCAACAAAGTCAAGGGTGCGCGCGTCGCCCTTGCCTGGAACCATGCCACCGCCACCCTCGCACGCGAGCACAACGATGCCAACGTGCTGGCCATCGGAGGACGCCAGCACAGTGTGGAGGAGGCCACCGGCATAGCCGAGGCGTTCCTGCAGGAATCCTTCACCAACGAGGAACGACACATCCGCCGCATCGCGCAAATCGCCGCGTATGAGGGGCGCTAATCCTTGGAGACAGCCCTGTGTGCCTAGGCTATTCGTGATGCAGCCACCACATACCAGATCCGCAGGCTGCCCACGGCAGGGTCGCGGATCTGAACCTTGATCCTCGCCGGCCTCGACCAATCGGGGCGCAGCTCAGAAGCCTACCTCAGCAATATCCGCCCGTTTCTCGGCGAGTACTACAGCGACCTGCATGGATTGCTGGGTCAGCCATTGGCGGTAGTTCTTCGCGAGGTTGTCGTTTCGGAGGAGGCCCCGTTCCAAGAGAGAAATTTTGGACGGCCAGTTGCCACGCTCGCGGGCAGCGGTCGTGATGGTTATTCCGAGCGTGGTGCGCGTGTGGCGAAGGTCGGTGTTGTTTGGCGCTGCTTGGGGGTTGGTGATCTGCCGGTAGATTTCCCGGGCTGCGTAGCGTTTGAGGCAGCGCATGATTTCCCGTTTACTCTTGGCCTCTGCGGTGCGTTTGACCACGTAGTCCTTTGTCCGTTGGCACGAGGCCATGCGGACCAGGACGACCTGATACAAGGCATGGGTGGCGTTGCGATCGCCGCCTCTGCTGAGCCGGTGACGGGTTGTCTTGCCCGAGGACGCGGGTATGGGCGCGACCCCGACGAGGGCAGCGAATTGGGCTTCGTTTCCTATCCGGTCTGGGTTGTCTCCGACTGTGACCAGGAGTTGGCTGGCTACCTCCGTTCCGACTCCTGGCAGGTCACAGAGCATCGGCGCGTAGACATCGAGGATTTCTTGGAGGGCAGCGTCGGCTGAGGCGATTTCTGCCGCTATGGACTGGCAACGGGTGGCCAGGGCTTTCAATGTCAGCAGGCACACGTACTCGGGGTCAGCCATATGACCGGCCGGCCTGGTGCGCTGCAGGGCTGTGATCATCGCCGAGGTTCCTAGCCCCCTGTATTTCGCCCGGAGCTTGTCCGGGGCTGAAACGAGGAGACCTTTGATCTGATTGATGGCAGCGGTGCGAGCCTTTAGCGCCGATGTACGCCCGGCCCGCAGGATCCGCAGGCATTCAACGGGACCATCCTTGGCTTTAGGGACCGATGTGGTCCTGCCGTCGAGTAACGATTGAGCGGCCTGGTAGGCGTCCAAAGGATCGGACTTGCCCTTCAGCCGGCGCGCCGCACGGTTCGGGCGGTTCACCTCCAACACGGTCGACCCTTCGCCACGCCGGACTGGCCAGTTCAATTTCGAGTCAGTCCGGGGGGGAAACGGGGGGGGAGAAGTAGCCCTCCATAGCAAACGGCCAAGCCCCTCTTTCGCCGCCCCGACCGGGGTGGTGCCCCGTGCGGCTAGGGCACGGTGTAGGAGTTCAGCGGCCTGCCGGTGGTGCCGTACGTGAGGTCCAGGATGAGAAGGCCTTTGCGTTCCAGCACACTGAGGTAACGCTGCGCCGTCGGGCGGCTGACGCCGAGCTGCTCGGCG
>NZ_DF952475.1:37944-41264 GCF_001263615.2 Arthrobacter sp. Hiyo1
CCCCGGCCGTGCGGGCGTTGTAGAGGCTGTCGATGGTTGCCTGGTTGGCGGTTGATGCGGATTCCAGCTCTTGCCGCCACTTTTGGTAGGCCTCCAGCTGTGTGCGGAGCCGGTCAAAGCTGAAGGGCTTGACGAGGTAATAGACTGCGCCGCTGGACATGGCTGATTTGACGGTGGCCAGGTCCTGGGCGGCGGTGATGATCATGCAATCAACCGGGGTTCCGGCCGCCTGCAGGGATCGCAGCAGGGAGAGCCCGTCTTCGTCCGGAAGGTGCACATCCAGCAAGAGCAAGTCCGGGTTGAGACGCGCGATTGCCTCCCGCGCGGCCGCGGCGCTGTACACCTGGCCCACGCATTCGAAACCGTCAACCCTGGCCACGCGGGCCGCGTGGATCCCGGCGACCCGGAAGTCGTCGTCAACTACCAATGTCCTGATCAATGTCCGCGCTCCTGTCCTTGTCCGGAAGGTGGGGGTTTGGCGGCAGCCATACCTCAAAGTTGCCGCCGGGCCCCGGGAACACGTCGAGGGTTCCCCCTGCCCGGTGGACGATCCTCCGCACCAGGGCCAGCCCGATTCCGCGCCGCATGCCAGGCCGCGGGTCCTTGGTGGAATAGCCGTCCACCACCACCTGCTCGATCTTGTCTGCCGGGACGCCGGGGCCGTTGTCGCGCACGGCGATGAAAACGCCGTCGGCGTCGTCAAACTGTACCGTCACCGTGCGCGGCCGGGTCGTCTTGGCCAGCGCGTCCACGGCGTTGTCCAGGAGGTTGCCCACGATGGTCAGCAGTTCCGCCTGGTCAACCTGGGGACGTTCCAGCCGGGACCCGGCGGTCACCTCCATGTGCACGTCCTGTTCGGCGGCAACGGTGATCTTGGCCAGCAGCAGGGCCGCCAGCTCCGGCGGCGCAATCCTTGCGCGCAGCCCTTCGCCGAGCGACCTGGACATGGAGGATATTTGCGAGACGTAGCTCTTGGCCTGCTCCACTTCCCCCATCTCCAACAGGCCGTCGACGACGTGCAGCCGGTTGGCGTATTCGTGCTCCAGGGCCCGCATTGCCTCCATCAGGCCCCGGACGGAATGCAGGTCACGGACCAGCGCCTCGATCTCCGTGCGGTCCCGCAAGGTGACGACCGAACCGATGCTCCGCCCGGCGGTCGCAACGGGCATGCGGTTGACCACCAGCAGGGCGTCCTCCGTCAGCGCCACCTGGTCGGTGCCGGAGAGCTTGCCGGTGAGCAGGTCCCGGAGCCGCCCCTCCGGAACCAGCTCGGCAACCGGTCTTCCCAGCGCCGGTTCCTCGATCTGGAGCAGCCGCCGGGCCTCTCCGTTGATCACTGTCACCTTCCCGTCGTCGTCAAGGCCGACGACGGCCTCCCGGATCCCGTGCAGCAGCGCCTCCCGCTCCTGCAACAGGGAGGCGATCTCAGCCGGCTCCAGGTTGAACGTGACACGCTTGATCCGGCGGGAGAGCAACAGCGAACCGCCCACGCCCAGGGCCAGGACCAGGCCCGAGAACCCGGCGATCAGCCAGATGTTCTGGACCTGTGTGTCCAGGACCTGGGTGTCCTCGATGCCCACCGACACCTGGCCTATCACCGTGCCGTCCGCCCCGAAGACCGGGGCCTTGGCGTTCGCCGACCTGCCCAGGCTGCCCGGGTCGAACCCCACATGGGTTTCGCCGTCCAATACGGCGACGGGTTCCTCCAGTTTCTGGCCGATCAGGGCCGGGTCCGGGTGGGAGAACCGGATGCCGTTGCGGTCGGTGACCACCACATAGGAGGACTGCGCGGCGGCCGTGATCTCCCGGGCGAGCCCGTCGATGATGTGCTGGGGATCCCGGGCCGCGAGGGCGGAGCGGATCTCGGGCATCTGCGCGGTGGTGGTCGCAATGCCCAGGGCACGCAGCTGATACTGCCGGTCCAGGGTCTGGTTGCTGATCATCGTGAACAGAACCCCGCCCAGAACCACTGTGAGCAGCAGCAGCGAGAGCGATCCCAGGAGGATCTGGGTGGTCAGGGTCGAAGAACGGCCGGCCCGGAGGCGCTGTGCCACTGACGCCTGGCTCACCGGGATCCGCACCCCGGACGGGCATTTACGCTATTGCAGAAAACGCACAAAACGTGCACTTTTGCGGTTAAGGCGCACAACTTACTGAAGACTTCTGGCCCGAATGATCACTTTCTAAGCTTGACATAGTTCCGGTGATCCACATCACGCAGGAAAGCGACTCCCCGGGAAGGGATTCGAGTGACAGCGCTGTCAGAAGGACAAAGAAGTAGCCGCACGGCCGCCGTTCCGGCCCCCCTGCTACCCGAGTTCACGGCCGCCCACCCCAGTCCGGTATGGGCGGGCTTGAAGACGTCAGTGTGCGCCGGCTTCACAACCAACACCGCAGTTCCACGACGCGGCTGAACCGGAAAGAAGCACCGGACCGTCTCGAGTCCCTGACGCACCACAGTGGCGCTTCAGATCCCGGGTGGTCAAAGAACCGAAAGACAGAGAGGTCTTAGCAACATGGATGCCAACCATCCCCACCGGCCCCCCGCGGCCCCCGAGAGAGCCGAAGGGGCGGGTATCGACATTGTCGGGTTGACCAAGCGTTACCTGACGCCCAAGGGCGAGACCTTCACGGCCATCAATGACGTGACGCTCAGGGTCGAACCGGGCGAGTTCTGCGCGATCGTCGGACCGACGGGCTGCGGCAAGTCCACCACGCTGGCCCAGGTTTCCGGCCTGGAGCGGCCAAGCGCCGGCTCGGTGAGGGTCCACGACCAGATCGTCGACGGCATCACCAACGGCGTCAGCTACATGTTCCAAGCAGATGCGCTCTTCCCCTGGAAGACCGTCCTCGGAAACGTCCTGATCGGCCCGGTCCTGCTCGGGACGCCCAAGAAGGAAGCCACCTTGCTCGCCAGGGACTGGCTGCGCCGCGTGGGCCTGGCCGGCTTCGAGGACCGCTATCCGCACCAGCTCTCCGGCGGCATGCGCAAGCGCGTCGCCATGGCGGCCGCGCTGATCAACAACCCCCGGATCCTGCTGATGGATGAGCCGTTCGGCGCCCTCGACGTACAGACCAAAGCCATCATGCAGAACGAACTGCTCCAGCTCTGGGAAGAACTGCGCCCCTCCGTCCTGTTCATCACCCACGACCTCGACGAGGCAGTAGCACTCGCCGACAAGGTCGTCATCATGACCAGCAGCCCCGGCACCATCAAGGATGTCTTCAACATCGACCTTCCCCGGCCGCGCGGCGATGTCCAGCAGATCCGCCACGAGGAGCGCTTCCTGGAGCTCCAGGGCCGGATCTGGGAATCCCTG
>NZ_DF952475.1:41635-48570 GCF_001263615.2 Arthrobacter sp. Hiyo1
AAAGACGAGGTCACCCGGGCCTACAAGCAATCGGCAGGTGCAGCAGCATGACAACCGCAACACATAACGGCGCCCGCGCACACGAGCAAGCGGCCGAGCTCAAGGTGTCCGCCCGGCGTACCATGAACCGCCGCACCGCGTGGATCTGGATCGGCCGGGCCATCCTGGCGGTGGCCGTGATCGGTGGCTGGCAGTGGTTCACGACGGCCGGCTGGGTGGACAAGTTCTTCTTCGGCCAGCCAACGGAAATCTGGAACAGCCTGGTCCACCTCTTCACCGAGGGCACGGCCTTCGGCACCATCTGGGAGAACCTCTGGGTCACGGTGCAGGAGGCGTTCATGGGCTTCCTGCTCGGGACGTTCGTCGGCGTCGTGCTAGGGCTCCTCCTGGGCTCGAACAAGTACCTGTCAGCAGTCGTCGGTCCGTACATCCGGATCGTGAATTCAATTCCCCGAATCGTGCTTGGTTCCATCTTCATCGTGGCGTTCGGTCTCGGGGTCTTCCCGAAGGTGCTGCTCGCCGCGGTCCTGGTGTTCTTCGTCGTCTTCTTCAACGCCTTCCAGGGTGTCCGTGAAGTCGATCAGAACCTGGTCGGGAACGTGCGGGTGCTGGGTGCCTCACCGTGGCAGGTCGCGATGAATGTGACGATCCCGTCGGCGATGACCTGGATCATCGCGAGCCTGCACACAGCGTTCGGCTTCGCGATCATCGGCGCCCTCGTCGCTGAAGTGCTGGGCGCCCAACAGGGCATCGGCCTGATCATCAGCCAGGCACAGGGAACCTTCGACCCCAACACGGTCTTCGCCTGCATGGTGATCATCGCAGTCATCACCCTCGGCGCCGAAGCCCTTATCACCCTGCTCGAGCACAAGCTGCTCAAATGGCGGCCACCAAACCGCTCCGAAGCCCAGGCAATCTGAGGACGAACGCAACTTTTCACCCGGCAATTCCGTACCGCCAAAAACACCGAAAAACCCTTCGGGGATCAACAAAAGGATGCGTAAAACAATGATGAAACGCACTATCTTTGCCGTCGCCGCTGCCGGAGCCGTCGCGCTCAGCCTCGCAGCCTGCGGTGGCAGCTCCGGAAGCGGCAACGCCGCCGCCTCCGGAGGTTCAACGCCAAGCGCGGCTGACATGCCCACCGTGAAGATGATGGTCGGCGGCATCGACAAGCAGATCTACCTGCCGTACCAGCTCGCGCAGCAGCTTGGCTACTACGAGAAGTACGGCGTGAAGGTCGAGCTCTCCACCGAGCAGCAGGGCGGCGTCGGGGCCGAGGACGCGATGGCCTCCGGCCAGGTGGACATGGCCGGTGCATGGTATGTCCACACCGTCGACTTCCAGTCCAAGGGCAAGAACGTCATCAACCTCGTGCAGCTCTCCAGTGCCCCGGGAGAGCGCATCATGTGCAGCCCCAAGGCAAACGTCAAAACGGGCGCAGACCTCAAGGGCAAGACCGTCGGCGTCACCGACCTCGGCTCCGGAACCGATGAGCTCACCCAGTTCATCGCCGCGAAGGCCGGCCTCGCCAAGAGTGATTACCACACGATCGCCGTCGGCGCCGGATCAACCGCCATCGCGGCGATCCAGCGCGGATCCGCCGACTGCGTCATGACCACCCAGCCCACCGTGGGCGCCCTTGAGAGCAAGAACCTCGCGGTTCCTGCGATCGACCTCGCCACCACTGAGGGAGCCACCGCAGCGCTTGGCGGCACCCTGCCGTCGGCCGGCCTTCTCGCCCAGTCGGACTGGGTCAAGACCCACGAGGACGCGGCCCAGAAGGTCGTCAACGCCCTGGTTGACACGATGCACTGGATCAGCACCCACTCCGCGCAGGACATCGCCGACAAGCTGCCCCAGTCCTTCGTCCAGAACAGCACCATCTCCAAGGATCAGTACGTGGCCGGGCTGAATCAGGACAAGGGTCAGTTCCTCCCGGACGGCATCATGCCTGCAGGTGGCCCCAAGACGATCTTCGACGAGGAGAAGACCATCGGCGTTGACACCTCCAAGGTCAACATCGCCGACACGTTCACCCAGAAGTACGCCCAGGCCGCGCTCAAGCTGGAGGGCTACACCGCCACGACCACCCCTGCCGGCAACGACGGGTAATCTCATCGCCGCATAGAAGATATTGGCGTGGCAACGTCGTCAACCAATGCCCCTCACAATCGGCCTGCGTGGTGCTCCACGCAGCCGATCGCACTTCTCTCCGGCCCGTCAAATGATCGACGGACAAACCAATACGTTGCCCGCCCACTACTACGCGCGTGCCTGACCCAACAACGCAGTCGCGCGAAAAGAGCGCCCCGCACCGTGCGCTGCCCACAGAAAAGAGGATCGTGACAATCGACGAATACGTCCGCGACTGGACAAGGATCCGGACCCGCGAGGAGATCAAGCTCAGCAGGGACAACCAGGAAATCGCCCGCGGACTCGCCGACGGCGTCACCCGCGACGGGAACACGCTGTGGCTGATCCAACCCGCCGGAAAGGGCAGGTCCATGTTCACCAACCAGGGCGGCATCCTCGCCTTCCGCACCAACACATCAACACCCTCCCCGCAGATCTGACCCGCGGCCGCGAAGCCCGCCCCGGACAAGGAGATCCCATGCACGAAACCACCCCGTTCCGCCTCGACATCGCCGTCAGCGAAACCAGCAGCAGAGACGACCAGCTCACCGACGCGTCAACCAACTGATACCCGCTGCCCTGGAACACAGGCACGGAATACTCGTCACCCAACACGACACCATCAAATACACCCTCGAGGTACACCCGTCAGTGCCCTGCGGAACGATCCACGAAACAAGACCCCCGGAACCATAAAAACGATCCGAAATATATTCCCTGGTGTGACAACGGGCAGAATTCACATGTTCGAACATGAACTGGTCGCCGCCGCGATGCGTTCCCTGCCCTAGCGGTGGCGGACCGTCCTCTAGCACGCAGAGGTGTCGGGGGAAGCGCCCAGGGACCTCGCCTCCGCGACGGGGATCGGCAATTCGTTGCCAAGAAGATCGGCTGCTGACAGATTGCTTCCGAAGCGCGATTCATCCGTCCTCAAGAAACGGTTCGGCAGAAGAATTCCAGCAACACCGCGACACGGTGCGCCGCTGGATCCCCCAAGTATCGAAGACTCAGCGTCCTCCGAGACGAAGACTGTGTCATTTCAGGTGTCCTCTGCACAGGGTTGCCTGGGCAGACAGTGCTGGTACCCGGTGCATCTCAACTACGATCCTGTGACTGAACCCCGTGGCTGAAGTCGGATCCGTCGTGGCTGCAGAGGGGCCTGGACAAAGAGAGTGTGCCTGCGGCTTCGGTTGGCAGCCCAGGGACTGGATGTTCCCGATCCCTGCCTGTGTTGCCGTGACCAGTATGAACTAAACGACCGCGTTTCCCGCGGTCGGCGGAAGAATGCCGTGGAGTGTCCTCGACGGTGAGGGCACGGAACAGAAGGAAGGCCAGGCTCCCATGTCAGGATCAATTTCGGCTTCTGCCCCAACCAAAGAGGCGTGGACGCCCGCGCAGCGGCGGACGCTGTTCGCCGGCGCCGGCAGCTGGACGCTGGACGCGTTCGACTTCTTCGTCCTGGTGTTCGCGCTCTCGTCCATGGCCAAGGAATTCGGCGTCACCATCGTCACGGCGACCCTGGCCATCACCTTCACCCTGCTCCTGCGCCCGGTCGGGGCGCTGGTCTTTGGCTCCCTGGCGGAACGGTTCGGCCGCAAGCCGGTCCTGGTGGCCAACATCGTGGTCTTCTCGCTCATCGAGCTCGCCTCGGCGATGGCGCCGAACTTCGGCACGTTCTTCGCGCTGCGGATCGTGTACGGCGTGGCGATGGGCGGGATCTGGGGCGTGGCCTCGGCCCTGACCATGGAGACCATCCCGCGGCGCGCCCGGGGCTTCGTCTCCGGGGTCTTCCAGGCCGGCTACCCGCTGGGCTACCTCATCGCCTCGGTGGTCTTCGGGCTTCTGATCAACACGGTCGGATGGCGCGGGATGTTCGCGATCGGCGTCGCACCCATCCTGCTCGCGGCCTACATCTTCTTCAGGGTCGACGAGTCCCCGGTCTGGGCCGGGAGGCGTGGCGGAACGCAGGAGCGCAAGCCCGCGTTCTGGCCGGCGGTGGCGGCCAACTGGCCTGTCCTGCTCTTCGCCGTGTTCCTCATGGCCGGGTTCAACTTCTTCAGCCACGGCACCCAGGACCTGTACCCGACGTTCCTGACGGTCCAGCAGCATTTCCCCGCCGGCACCGTGAGCATCATCGCCATCTGCTACAACATCGCCGCGATCATCGGGGGTGTTCTGGCCGGCACGCTGTCCGAGCGGTTCGGGCGCAAGCGGATGATCATCGTCTTCGCGCTCCTGGCCCTGCCCTGCATCCCGCTGTGGGCCTTCGCGTCCGGTTCGCTGGCCCTGGGCATCGGGGCGTTCCTGGTCCAGTTCTTCGTCCAGGGCGCCTGGGGTGTCATCCCGGCCTACCTCAACGAGCTCGTCCCGGAAGGCACACGGGCGGTGCTCCCGGGCTTCGTCTACCAGGTCGGGAACGTCATCGCCTCCGGCAACGCCACCATCCAGGCGTTGATCGCGGAGAGGACCGGCGGGAACTACGGCCTCGCGATGGCCATCGTCGCAGGGACCGTCGGCGTGCTCATCGCCGTCCTGATGGCCTTCAGCAAGGAGACCCGCGGCACCCGCTTCACCGCCGCCTCCGAAACCCCTGCCGCCTCGGCCTCCTGAGCCACGGCGGAACGGTGCCGCAACAGCAACAGCACCAGCGGAGGGCAGGACGGCCTGCACTCCGCAAGCCTCTGGGCCAGCGGGCCTCCCGGATGCCCCCGCTTCCCATCACGATGGCCCCGTCGTGATCCATCTGCGCGGTGGGACGGGCAGTAACCCCGACGCCCCATGACGAATACGAGCAGGACACGGGCCCGGCAATGTGAACGGCACAGCCAGAATCCAACGGTGAAGCCCACTAGCCCTAACGGCGAGAGCCTTCGATCCGCACGCCCTGACGCCCGGAAGTGATCGCCGGACTACAGCTTTTGCGCCGCCAGTTCCCTGCCAAGGTTTACGCAAGACGCCTCAGATTGGCAGTCACGGGGCGAAGCGACGGAAGCAGCGTGAGCGGTAAACCATCGAAGTCCTTTTGCCGGCCGCTGTCTCCGAGGGCACCTTCGATGAGCTTGACGAGTGACGGGGATGGGCCGACGCCGAATTCCTGTCTCAAGTCGGCGGCGAAGCTCCGATAGGTTTCAAGGGCGGAGACGAGGTCGCCGGTGGCGAGGTGCGCCTGTATCAGCAAGCGGTACGAGGACTCCCTGAAGGGTTCCAGGGCAATGGCCAGTTTGCTCGCACCTTTGGTTTCCTCGGCGTTTCCCTGACTGAGGTTGTATGCCGCGATGGAGTCAAGGGCCGCCGTCCGCAAGGCCCGGAACCGTTCCTGTTCGAGCAGAATCCAGTCCTCGTACCATCCCGGAAGAAGCTCCGCCGTTCGTAGCCGTTCCCACCCCGGGTACGAATCACGCACGCCGAGGGTCCGGGTGTGAAGATCGCGTTCAAGGTCGATGATATCGACCCTCACCTGCGCACGGAGGGCCACGGAAACATCGGTGGTTCCGTCGGCGTCGAGCAGGCCGGGGAGTTCGTGGTTGATGTGCCAGATGCTCACCCTGAGTCCGACCGCCGCCTGGGCCTCGGAGGAGTCGGGCCAGAGAAGGCCGGAAAGGAATGTGCGCGGCCGCTCACCAAGCAGGGCAAGTGCGGTGATCAGGCGTTGTTGACGATGCGCTACTTTCTGCCGATGGCCTGCCTGGGTCAGTGTCCACCCGTTGAGCAGGGTCAGGGACCACTGGGGCTCTGGTGTAGATAGCACGTCTATACCCCTATCGAACGCCGAATCGCTGGCGGGCGAACGTCATGGGAATAGACACTACTGAATGATGACCAGCCCGGTCGCGAGTGGCCGCTACTTGAAGTAGGGCACTCTATTGGATGCGCTACTTACCCGGTCCAGTGATCGCCGGCACTCAAAGCTCCGCTACCTTCACCAACTGCCCGAACAACTTGTAACGGGGCTGCGATCGTATCCGTCAGGTAGATGAACGAGCATTGTGTAGTTGGTGGTTCTCTCCACGAGGGTCCCGATCGCGGACTGGTTGCCCTCGCCGATGCTGAGATCACCCCGGCGCCCTGGCACCGCACTGTCCTGAACCCCGGGTGGGCGTTCGGAGATCACGAACATCAGGTCCACGAACCGGGAGATTTGTTGGTCCGGACCTTTATGGGGTTTCGGCGGGACCGGGGGTGCGCAGGCTGGCTGCCTTCATTTCGCGTTGAGTCCGCCTCCGGCTTGGGAGTAGAGGGCAACCGTTGACTCCTGCTTGGACTCACCAGGATGGCTTATGCGATCAGGCGGGCCCGTTCAGCACGTTCGTCGGCGAGGCTTCCGGACGGCATGAGTCGGCCCCGGTTTGGCCAGTGCCGCGTTTCTAGGGGTGTTCCCGCGTGCGGGCTTGGTGTTGGTTGAGGGCCCGCCGGCAGGCGACGGCGGTCCAGAGGGCGGCCAGGATCCACCACCAGGGACCGGCGGGCAGTGTCAGGGCGAGGACGAGAAAGACGGTGACCGCTGAGATGTCGAGCATGAGGACGGGCCAGTACTTGCCGGTGCGTAGCGGCCGGGGAGTGCCCGTCACGGCCGTGTCCCGTTTTGCCGGGCCCGGTCCCGGTTCCGGGTCTGGTCCTCGGCTTCCAGCAGCGCCGCGAGGGCGGCCAGGGCCGGGACGGCGTTTTCTATTACGTTCTGGTAGGCCTCCGGGAGCCGTTCCAAGGCTTGGCCGAGCCTTCGGTCGTTGGCGGCCTGCCATGCTGCCAGTATCTCCGCGCCGTTCTGCGTCAGGCTCAGGTTCACGGCCCTGCGGTCCCCC
>NZ_DF952475.1:50178-50690 GCF_001263615.2 Arthrobacter sp. Hiyo1
CGGCCATGGGACTGGGCCTGGGCCTGTTCACCCCGGCCAACAACGCGTCCGTGGCAGCGGCCGGACACGACCACCAGGCCGGCATGGTCAGCGGCGTCTTGAACATGACCAGGGGCGTCGGAACCTCCCTGGGCGTGGCCCTGGGCGCCCTCGCGTACTCCCTCGCCAACGCCCTGGGCAACAGCGGGGGAGCGGCCCCGCTTCCCGGACTCGGATTTCGGATCGCGGTGGCACTCTTCGCGATCCTCGGTGTCGCGGCAGCCGTACTGTCATTCCTGGGACGGCGCGCCCGCCCCAAGGCTGTTCCGGACCCGGAGGACCGTCCGGAACCCGGCTGACCACAAGGTTGCCGAACAACACTGTTTTTGCCCTAACTTCCCGAACAGGATCCCGAACCTCCATGACTGCCTCTGATTCTTTCCTTCCGTCGCCGACCGTGAGCGCCTTTCACGTGGGCCCTGTGACCATCCACTTCTACGCCCTGTGCATCCTGGCCGGGATCGCGGTGGCTA
>NZ_DF952475.1:54064-55047 GCF_001263615.2 Arthrobacter sp. Hiyo1
CGGACGCCAACGGCAACGACCTGGGCGGCGTGGGCGGCATGCAGCCCGGTTCGACCATGAAGCCAGTGACCCTCGCGGCCTGGCTCGGCGAGGGCAAAACGACGAACCAGATTGTCGACGCGTCAAGGCGGCGCTACGGCGTCAACTACCCGTGGAAGACGACATGCGGCCCCGTCCATGGATGGTTCGACAGCACTCTTCCACCCTCCACGGACCTGCAGAACGACGAACCCGGCTGGTACCGGCCCATGAGCGTCCGGCAAGGCATCTACAACTCAATCAACACCGCAACGTTCGCCTCCCTGGCCGGCCTGAACGACTTCTGCGATGTCCAGCGGGCCGCCGACGCCATCGGCCTGCACCTGGGCGACGGGAACGGCAAGAAAATCGACCTCTCGACCCTGGGCAATATCCTGGGCAGCCAGAACGTCGCCCCCCTGACGATGGCCAACGCCTTCGCGACGTTCGCCGCGGACGGTACCTACTGTGCGCCCATCTCGATCGCCGAAGTCGACGACGCCGCGGGCAAAAGAATCGGCGGGCAGGCATCGGCATGCCAGCCGAACGCCCTGAAACCGGATGTCGCGGAGGCAACCACCAATGTCCTCCAGGATGTCCTTACCAAGGGCTCCGGCCTGCTGATCCCGCAGAAGCTCGGCGTCCCGGACGCCGCCAAGACCGGTACCAACCAGTACAACAATCAGACCTGGGTCCTCGGCTACACGAAAGGCCTGGCGACGGCGTCCTTCTTCGGAGACCCTTTCAACGGCGGCCCTTCGCGGCTCGGACGCGACATCACGGTCAACGGCAGATACTACCCCCTGGTTGACGGGGCCTACATCGCCGGACCGCAGTGGGCGCAGTATATGCAGCAGGTCGTCGGTCTTTACGACCATGGCGACTTCGACGCTCCGCCGCAGACCCTCATCGGCGGCAACTCGCCACAGACCCGCAGCAGCAACCAGGCCACCGGCGGGACAAGC
>NZ_DF952475.1:57914-61009 GCF_001263615.2 Arthrobacter sp. Hiyo1
AATCCGGGACGGAGGCAGGGAACGGCATGGTCAAGGACGCCCGAGGGATTCTCACCCTATTTCACCGACGAAGACGCCAGGTAAACCGGGCCGCCTCCATAGCCACCGTGGTTGGCCTCCCGGAGCAGTTGGACTGCCAACGGGGTCCAACAAGCTCCACCGTCCGGCGGACGCCGGCGCACCGGTTCCTTGTGTCGACGCTGCGCTTATCTCCTCCCACAAATCCGTCCGCTGCCTGCCCTGCTGGCTACCCCGGTGCCGTCGGGCGCAGCGACGCGATGCGGCGCCCACCGTCAGCAGTACCACGAGCATGCGGCGCCGGGTTCATGCGTGGGCCGGCCGTTTTGCGCGCCTTTACACAACGCGAACATTTCCCTAACACTGTTCTGTGGTGAGCGTGCGATGGTGATCGGGTCAACACGATCGCTGGTTCACATTTTGGGCCACGAGGAGTGGGTATCCGATGGGATGGTTTGTCACTGCCGCCGGCAAGCGCCCGCGTCCGTCCGCTCGAGTACGGCATTGGGTGGGCAAGCACCGCATGCTCGCTGCGGTTGCCACCGTCGTGGTCGCTGCCCTCGTTGCGGCGGGCGTAACTTTCGGGATTGCCACGGCCCGGTTTTCCTCGAACGCCCCGGCCTTAGCGGGCATCAACAAGATCCAGCATGTCATCGTCATTATGCAAGAGAACCGCTCGTTCGACAGCTACTTCGGCACGTTCCCCGGAGCGGACGGGATTCCGATGCTGAACGGTTCCCCGGCCGTATGCGTCCCGGATCCGGCCCACGGCTCGTGCGTGAAACCGTACTACGACCCCGCCGACCGGAACTCAGGTGGCCCGCACAGCCAGAGCAATGCCACTGCGGACATCGACGGCGGAAAAATGGACGGCTTCATTGCGCAAGCCGAGAAAGCCTCTACGAACTGCGCACCGAATGCCCCAGCCTGCGCGGGCGGTAGCCAGAGCGACGTGATGGGCTACCACGACGCGCGCGACCTGCCCAACTACTGGGCATATGCCAAGGACTTCACGTTGCAGGACCACATGTTCGAACCCAACGCCTCCTGGAGTCTGCCCGAGCACCTGTACATGGTGTCGGAATGGTCCGCCAAATGCAGCCGCGCGGGCGACCCGCAATCCTGCATGAACGCCCTCCAGAATCCGGGCAGTCCGCCGGACTTTACCTCCTCGATCCAGTCCACCCTCATCGGCAAATGCCGGGCCGGCCTGCAGAACAAGGCCTGCCAGGACGCACTCTCCGCGGCCGGGATCACCCCGGACATTGCCGCGCAACTGCACACCCTCATCACGCAAAACTGCGCCGGCTCGGATTCCTATACAAGTTGCCAAGCCGCGATCGACAAAGCAGCCCTCCCCGAAGCGCTCAAGCAAAAGCTGCTGGCCGCTGCCAAGCTGCTTGCTCCCCCTGACTACGCCTGGACCGATCTGACGTACCTGCTGCACAAACAGAACGTGCCCTGGGCCTACTACGTCTTCAACGGCACAGAGCCCGACTGCCAAGACGACGCAGCCATGTCCTGCGCTCCCGTAGCCCAGAACGCGAAGACGCCGGGCATCTGGAATCCGCTACCCTACTTCGACACCGTCAAGCAGGACGGCCAGCTAGGCAACATCCAGTCCCTCACCAACTTCTACGATGCCGCCAAAAAGGGCACATTGCCCGCCGTGAGCTGGATCGACCCCACCGGAGCCGTCAGCGAACACCCACCGGCGCTGATCAGCACCGGGCAGGCCTACGTCACGGGCCTGATCAATGCCGTCATGTCGGGCCCGGACTGGAACAGCACCGCCATCTTCCTCTCATGGGATGACTGGGGCGGCTTTTACGACCACGTCACCCCGCCCACCGTCGACCAAAACGGCTACGGCCTCCGCGTCCCGGGAATCGTCATCAGCCCCTACGCCAAACAAGGCAACATCGACCACCAGTCCCTCAGCCACGACGCCTACGCCAAGTTCATCGAAGACGACTTCCTCCACGGCCAACGCCTCGACCCGGCCACCGACGGACGTCCCGATTCCCGGCCCGACGTCCGGGAGAACAACCCCCAGCTCGGGAACTTGGTGAACGACTTCAACTTCAACCAGCAGCCCACCAAACCCGTCATCCTCCCGGGGGGCGCCACCTACTAGGCGCCAAGAGAGGGACATCCAAGCCGTCCGGGGCCCACCCGTCAGGAGAGGCCCGCTCAAGTCTGAGCTCAGGCCATCACCAGGCGGCCGGGGCCCAAGGAGGCAACGACTCACCCTTCCCACAGCGATCGACATGAGGCAACAGTGCCCCCGATCACCTTAGTTCCGTGTTGTTTCGCCGGCGGTCAAGCGCGCTTCTCCTGAGAGGTCACCATTTGCTGGACCAAGCTGCTGACCGTGTGGTCGCCAGTCGCTGACGATCGGTGAGGTCACTGGCTCCCATTTCGGGTTCATCGGCGAGACGCTGAAGGACCTCCACCTGTGCCATGGGCAGGGTTCCCAAGGGAACTCCTGCCGCACCCTTGAGCGCAGGACACGCCGCAGGCGCGTGATCACTTCGGCTGTTGGTAACGGTGCTATCACCAGCAGCAACGGGGATCGGGTCGATGTGGTTGACTGCGAGGTGCGGCGCGGGGCTTGACGGAATGATGACTGCCGTGCGGCTTGGTGTGAAGCCAACCCCATCCGGTGGTCCGCCGTTGCGCCAGTTCCGCCGCCGTGGGGTCGACTGAGCGAAGAGGTCTCAGGGCAAATCAGCGGACCAGCTACTTGGCCCTCCGCAGTGGGGTTTGCATCATTGGAGGCGCCGCAGCCGGGCCGTCCAGGGGGCGCCGGCCTCGAGGCCACAAATACTGACAAAACAAACAACGACGACGCGGGGCCTCCTCCACAAACCCCCGATTTTGAGAAAGGGTGTGGAGAGGCGGGCCGGAGGTCCAGCGAAGGCCGGTCTTCTTCTCAGAACCCGTTCTCACTCAAAGAAGGCGTTAGCCCACTTCTGAGAATTGTTTGTGAGAGGATTTTGGGATGAGGAGCGAGACCGAAGCCACCGCCCCATCCGACGCCGATGAGATCGAGCAGCACCCGTGCCCCCGCTGCG
>NZ_DF952475.1:63514-84707 GCF_001263615.2 Arthrobacter sp. Hiyo1
CGGCAAGCCGAACTGGCTGCTGAACACGCCGAGGTCGGCTTCGATGTTCGGATCGTCGTAGGCGTCCACGATGGCGATCGTCGTGCCGGCCCCGGCCGTTGCTCCTGTCGGGAAGTTGTACGCCGACTTGACCGCGCCCGGGGACAGTCCCGTAGGGGTCGTGGAAACACCGGGCCTGACATGGAGCGGGTGAGTGGCGTAGTGCTCGGTAGCCACTCCGCCATCTGCGGTGGCCGCACCGCCAGCGGCGAGCACCAGGGCGAGGGAAACCGTTAGAACCGGAGCCAATCGACGCAAACCCAACACAGGAACCCCTTTTTGAAAGCCGACGTAACAGGACAGGACCCTTCCCGGTCCGGGGAAGGACGGTCACCGGCAACCTTCGGGCCAAAGCGCGCGTGACGCTCGTCCGCTGCAGCGTTCTACCAGCGGTTTTGGCGCCTGCGGCACAGGAATGTCCCGGGAGTCTCCGATTGTGCGTCCCCAACCAGCCGAGAGCAGAGCAAACCTGAGGCGCATGGTTAACATATGTCACTTGAGCCTCTTTGACCACAGAAGCACCCACCGTCTCGTCACAGGGTCTCCAATAACCCTTCGGCCGCCAGAGTGTGGGCCTGCGGGGGCCTTCCCGGCACGGACTTCGCTACCGAACCAAGGTCTACGGGATGGCCTTCCCGCGGCGGATCTTGTGGGGAAAGCGATGAGTTTGAGGCAGCGTCGCTGGTTTCCTTCGTTGTCGTTTTCCGAAGACGATTGCACGGAGTGTTCAACGTCGACTGCACGACCGTCTGGTTCGGGTTTACCCCTGCCCCTTGACGGGTGTCCGGTTAGAGCCATTGAATCCTTGTTTGCGGACGGGTTTTCCGAGAACTCGAAAACGGAATCGGCATGGAAGACGAATCCTTGCCGCTGGCATGCCCGGAGGCCTAGGCTGTGAGTCACCGTCTCCGTGCATGGTCTCCACCAGTCATATTGGGAGAACGGTGAGCGTCCCGTCCAGGTTGTCCGATCCGGGCGGGGCGTTTCCCTCCCCGGACAACTTAACAGGCGCGGGATCGACACAAAGAAAGCCCCCACGCGAGTTGGGGGTAACTCAAGCGTGGGGGCTTCCCCGGTTTTCGGCGCTTCCGCAACTGGGGGGTATGCGGAAGGGCCGTGCCTAACCTACCGCGCTTCGCTGTGGCCTGCAAAAAAACCAGTGCAATTGCCTGCTGACCTGCGGCCACACAAAACCCGCGGGGTGAAACGCAAGGCGCACCTTCAGCACTCCCCGGTTCTGCTGGAGGGCGGCGGGATGGCCGGGGCTGAAAATTACCTGTCCGAAACCCATACGCAACAGCGGCCGGGGAGGCTTATGGCATGGCCACAGCTGACAGGAACGCCGCGTTGGGGTATGGGCCGGGACGCTGCGTACCGCCAGGGGAAGGAGAGCAGCTGTGATAAGGAAAAAGACTCCGGTCAAGGCCGGGCTGGCCGCCGAACTGGCGTGTGAGGTGTGCGGGCGGTTGCCGGAAGCGCCCAAACACCGCCTGACGCTGGCCAGTATCGCTGCGATGGTCCCTCTGGAACTGACCGTGAACACCCTCGCTGTGAAAGCGGATCTGCCGTCGCCGGTCAAGGTCCTTGTGCTGACCGTTGCTACGAGCCTGCTCGGCATCTGGGTGGCCGAGCCCTCGGTGAGGAGGCTGATGCGGAGTTGGCTGCACGCGCCGGCTTTGCGTCACCGCAGGCGCCTGACGGATGCTCCGGCACTCTGGCGGGCCCGGACATATCTTGAGGACCAGCCCGGTGCCCTGCAGCGCGTGACGCGTGCCCTGCGCGCCAGAATATCAATATCCTCGGCATCCACGTCCACCGACTTCCGGACGGGGTCCTGGACGAATATGTGCTCTCCGCCCCCGATGGTCTCACCGAAAGGAGGCTCCTGGCCGCCTGCAGGGCGGGGGCGGGCGGGATTCCAGGGCGTGGCCTAGTACCGCACTGGCCCTGGCTGACGGTCAAACCAGGGCGTTGACTCTGGCGGCCCGCGTCGCGGCAAACACGGACGAACTTCCCTTTACCGTCGCCGAGCTCCTCAGCGCCACGGTCCTTCCCGCCGGCCCACAGCGGCGCGGGCAGGCAACAGCCGAGCTCCCCGGCACGGTGTTGAAGATTCCTTCGTCCCGGGGACCGCTCTACTTTTCGCGGGATGCGGAGCCCTTTACACCGGCGGAGTCCGCCCGGGCGCACCGGCTCGCGGAGCTCGCCGAAATCGTCGAACTCACCGCGTTGACCAAAGACCGCCCCGCAGCGGAGGCGGGTATCTGAACACATGTTGGGTTCGGAGATGAGTGAGGCGATCCTCGCGAGGAGGTTGTTTTTCCGGGATGGAGAGGGGCAGTGATGCGGGTAGGACTTATCAGGGCGTTGACGACTTCAAACCGGCGGATACTTCACGCGCACGGGGACCTGTTGGCAGGAAGTTTCGGGTTTGAGGTTCTCACCCGCTGTGTCCCGGATCAGCCGTTCGGGGTTTACGATGATGTTTCGTTCCGGGCCGCGGCCCCGAAGGTGGCTGCACTGGCCCAGGACATGGCAGACGGGGTTGATGCGCTGATCATCAGTTGCTGTGCCGACCCGGGGCTCACGGAAACACGGGCAGTGCTGGATATTCCTGTCATCGGTGCCGGGTCCGCCGCGGCAGCGGCTGCCCTGGCGTTCGGAGGACGAGCCGGTGTCCTGGGACTCACCCATCAGGCACCGGGCCCGATCGCCGAAGCCTCGGGGACAGAATGCTGCTCATCGATGGGCCCGACAGTTCCCGGGACCCCCGAAGGATTCCTTACGCCCACGGGCATCTTCGATGCCCTCGCCCAGGCGCACATGCTCGTGGACGCCGGCGCCGAGGTCATCGTCCAGGGCAGCACCGGGCTTTCGAGCATCGGGATGACCGCGGTCCTCCGGGACAGGCTCGGGGTGCCGGTCATCGACCCGGTGACAGCGGCCGGATCCGTACTCCTCTCCGGAGCGGGGCGCCGACCCGCGCACGCGGGCTGAAAACACGACCCCGCGCACGGAATGCTCCTGGTAATGAATCCGCTTACTTTAGGTCCACTCTCCCCGGTGGCCTCCAAAATCTAAAGTTCCAGCGACGGTACGTCCGCTATACAAGAAAATGACGTCAACGAAACAGGACGGCAACATCAGAGGAGCATCCTGATCTCAACGGTCAACCTGCACAGAGAAGGGAGCCGACCGTGGCTGCAACCAAGGAATCAATCATCCGGACGTGCGAGGCGCTTACGCACGGTGACGAAATTGAGGCGTGGCATGACGGCAGGCTCTTGCACAGAGGAACGGTGAGCCAGACCTTGCCCACCATGGGAATGTTCTGGATCGTGTGCTCCAGAACAGGGGCGCGCAAACTCGTGGATGTGGAAGCATCCGAGATCATCCGGATCTCTCCTCTCTCAAACCCAGGTCCGGAGAGACCGGAAAGGACGCCGGCCTGATTTCGCCCGGACCCGGCCGCCGGCCCACACCAGGGTAAGCACCGACCCGAAACCCGGATGTCCCTTCGGAGACACCTCAGGGGTGATTGCCGGGAGCTGGGCTGGTAGCCCGTCCTCTCATGCGCGCGGTTGCTGGGTTGTCGGGGGTGTGGCCGGATCTACTGCGCAGGGGATCCGGCATGAATGCCATCTGGGCCGGATCGGCTGGCTTCCTCCCGGCGGCGAAATGACCCACACTTGTGCACAAGGGATTCCTCTCTACATCGGCGGAAGGCAGGTCAGGTGGCGGCTTCTTTGATCTCACTGGCAGCACTTATTGGACCACAGGACCTCAAACCCTCCGCCCAGGCCCCCGGGACATCAAAGCCACCGACCTGCCCAACTCGCGGAGCTCGATCTGCAGGCCTACCCGGGCCGGGGCGGATAAGGATTCATTCATACCAGGATCTGCTCTTTCAGGGACAGTACGGAAGCCGGAAGGCTTCCTTCATCTTGTCCCCCGCCCAGGTTCAGGTGGGTCGTCATGTCGAGGGTGAAGCGTCCGTAAGGATTGATATGGGTCCAGAACAACGGTGTGAGGCCCCTGCGGTCTTCCGGTTCGAGGAGTTCGTTGAACTCCGGGACCTCGAGCACGGTTTGCAGCATCAAGGTGTTGACCAGGACCAGCGAGGATTGGAGCAGGTGCAGGGCGAGCATGGACACCTCGGTCGTTTCACGGTCCGGACCCGTGAGATCCCGGTTCTTCCCATAGAAGACAACGTCGTTTCCGCTGTTCCAGTTCTCCACCACCTGCAGCCCTGAATTGATTTCGCGTCGAAGGTCTTCGTTGGCGAGGTAGTCGGCGGCGAAGATTGTCCGCACGACTCTGCCGAGTTCTTCCAACGCCTGGTAGGTGGGGTGTTTCGGACCGCCCCGGGTGAAGCGGCGCAGGATCGTCTCTGATTCGGCGGTACCGAGTTTGAGGGCGGTGGCGTATTTGACCATCTGGTCATATTGCTGGGCGATGATGTCCCAGTTGATCGGCCTGGACAGCACCGGGTTGATCTCCCCGTAGACCTCTTCATTGCCGGCCCGGTAAAGCCGGATCGATCCGATGTTCTTCAACCTCGGCAGCAGCTTGAAGCCCAGGAGTTCGGTGAACGCGAACCCCACGATCGAGGCGCCGTGCGTGTCAACGTAGTTCGCTTCGATCTCGGCCTCGGTGTCATGGCGCAGGACGCCTTCGATCATCGCCGCAACCTCGGAGGAGGAACAGTTCTTCAGCTGGGAATAGATGCAGGTCGATTTTTTCTCCACGTGCCAGTAGATCATCACTCCGGGACCGCCGTACCGGTTGTGCCATTCGGTCATGAGGTTCGATTCCCAGGAGCCGAACTTCTTCGAATCGGACGCACACGCGTTCCCTTCGCCCCACCAGTCAGGGTTCCTGGCCTCGAACGTCGCGTTGACGACTTTCACGATCGCTTGGCGCAGGTTGTCCTTCGTAATGAATGTCCGGCGCACGTGGCGCAGCTCCCGTTCGTTCTCTCCGTGGCCGCCGGCATCCGTGACGGCTTTGATGCCCATGTTTGTCCCAAGTCCGAACAGGCAGAGCAACAACCGCCTGCGAAGGGTCTCACGGTCAAGAACCTCACGGGAGGCCACTGAAACGAATTCCCCGGTGAACCCGGTCAGGAAGTCCGCCTCTTTGAGGACTTCAAGCAAGTCCAGGGTGCCCCACCGTGCCAGGACCTCGTCCTTGAGTTTGCCCAGGTTCGTTGGCTCTTCGAGTTTTTCCAGCTTGGGCACCTTTATCCACGGCGCCCCTCGGCGTCTGGTGATCTTCACCCCGCCGGTGGAATCGGCCAGCAGCCCGTTATCCAGATGATCCAGTGACCTCCTCATTGTCAAGCCCCGGGTTTGATGGAGCCGTTTTTAGTTGGAAATTGTCAGTAGTTCCGGTGCCGTGTGCCCGGCGTGGAGATGTTCATATTCGGCGGGTGGGACGTGTCCGATCTCGCCGTGCAAGCGACGGTGATTGAACCAATCGATGTACTCCGCGACAGCGACCTCAAGCTGGCTGATGTCCTTCCACGGGCCCTTGTTGCGCACAAGCTCTGCCTTGAACAGCGAGTTGAACGCCTCCGCGAGGGCATTGTCATAGGAATCCCCCTTGGAACCAACGGAGGCCACCGCATCGGCTTCCTCAAGCCGTTGCGTGTAGCGAATCGAGCGATATTGGACTCCGCGGTCGCTGTGGTGGACCAGCCCGTCCAGATCAGCACCGTCCCTGGTCCGGGTCCAGATGCCCATCTCCAGGGCGTCCAGAGCCAGGTCGGTGTAGAGGCTCGTGGCCACCTGCCAGCCGACGACCCTGCGGGAGAACACGTCGATGACGAACGCGGCGTAGACCCAGCCGGCGAAGGTCCTGACGTACGTTATGTCGGCGACCCAGAGCCGGTCCGGCGACGTCGCCGTGAACCGGCGTTCGACCAGGTCCGCGGGTCTGCCAGTTTCCGGCGCCGGCTTCGTGGTCCGTGGCCCCTTCGCCCGCGACACCCCACGCAAACCCGCCGCCCGCATGAGCCTTTCCACGGTGCAGCGGGCCATCTGCCGGCCCTGCCGCCGCAACTCGGCGTGGACCTTCCGAGCCCCGTAGACCCCGTAGTTTTCCTCGTGGATCCGCCGGATTGCCTCGGTGAGCTCCGCGTCCTGGAGGCTGCGTGCCGAGGCGGGGCGGGTGCGGTGGGCGTAGTACGTGCTTGGGGCGACCTGCAGTTCGCGGCAGATCGGCTCGACCCCGTGCTCGTCACGGTGCTCCTCGATGAAGGCGCAGATCACCTCGACGGGCGGTCGGTGAAAGTCGGCCCGGGGCGCGGTGCCAGCCTTACGGCCGGCCCGTTTCCCCGGACCGCTTCCCGAACCCGGCGGGCACCTTTCAATGCACCGGGCTCTCCACAAGCCGGTCAAGCGGCGTGATGGTGGTTTCATCGGTCGTGGGCCAAGGTGAGGGGATAATCGACCCGCGGTAGCGGTATCGGCTCGTAACCACTTTCTCGGGACGAAACATTTCCCGCTCTTGGCTTGCCGGCCACCAGCCTCCGCCGCAGTACTGCCGACGGAGTTCTTTGACCGTGGCCCGGCGATGTTTGCGCCGAAGCCATCGCCACACCGTCTGCCACGTGTAGTGGCTCAGGTAGGAGAAGACTGCGGACGAAACGCCGGGACGGAAATAGGCGCACCAGCCCCGCAGCATCGGGTTCAACCGACGCAGCAGCTCATCCAACGACTGGTTCTCGGTGACCTGTCGGCACAGCGTCTTGATCTTCCGCTTGGCCGCTTGCACGGCCTTCTTTGCCGGGTAGACATAGACGTAGTGTTCGTTCGTTCCTCGCTTACGGTGGCGCTGGATGCGCCACCCGAGAAAGTCGAGGCCCTCATCAATATGGGTGATCAAGGTCTTCTCCTCCGACAGGCGCAAACCCATCGTGGCCAAGACCTCCGCGATCCCTTCCCGGAGCCCTTCGGCATCGGCTCTGGTGCCTCGAATCATCAGGCACCAGTCGTCCGCATACCGCACCAGGCGGAAATTAGGCCGACCATGGCGCAGCCGCCGGGCTCGTTCCACTGGACTGGTCGAGGGCCCGCCGGGAGCTTGAGCGATGAACTCGTCAAGCACCGACAATGCCACATTGGCCAACAGTGGAGAAAGGATCCCGCCCTGCGGGGTTCCGGCGGTGGTTTCCTTCAGCTGCTGACCCTCGGAGAGGATCCCAGCCTTCAAGAATGCCTTCACCAGTCCCAGGACGCGTTTGTCACCGATGCGAGACCGAACCCTACCCATCAGGGCAGCATGGTCGATCTCATCGAAGCACGCCTTGATATCTCCTTCGACGATCCAGTCATAGCAACGTGGCCTCGTCGCGAGATAACGCACCTCGGCAACCGCATCGTGGGCCCGACGCTTCGGACGGAACCCGTAGGAACACGGGTGGAAATCCGCCTCAAAGATCGGCTCCAACACCAATTTCAGGCTGGCTTGGACGACCCGGTCGGCCACGGTCGGGATGCCAAGGCGGCGCATCTTCCCGCCGGCCTTCGGAATCATCCGTTCCCGCACCGCCACCGGGACGAAACTGCGGGCGCGCAAAGACAACCGCAGCCCGTCAAGGAACACCTCGACGCCTTCACCATCCTGAATGGATGCCGCCGTGCGGCCATCCACACCCGCAGTACGGGCACCCTTGTTCCCTCGCACCCGGTCCCAAGCCACCAACAAGAAGCCTGGGTCAGCCACGAGGTTGAACAGATCATCGAACCGGCGATGAGCATCATCACGGGCCCAACTATGCAGCTTGGTCTGGATCTTCAGTACCCGTTGCTCCGCCGCAACTACGGCGTGCTCCAGTTCGTCGATATTCACCGGCGACCATTCCTCCTGACATTCCATTCACTCAACCTGCTAACTTGCTGGCCCCCTTCGCCCTGTGACCGGCTTTCCCGGTCCCCAATGGCGGGTCGTTACTCCCGCGACTACTACGAGGCCTCCGCCCCACCTTGTGGTCTTCGGTCGGCAACGGACCTACCCCAACCGGAACGCTGGCTACCTACCGGTTGGGGAACCACGAAATGGTTCCCACGTTCACTGCGTCATCGATCAGTCAGGGAGGCACCCGGCTCTACCCCGGCAGCATCGCCACGGCTACGCCGCAGGCCTTCACCATGGCCTCCCCACCGGCAGAACTAAACGGCTTCGGAGTCCAGACGCCACGCATGGCATCCAGTGCGCTGCATACCGGCCCATATCCACCAGATTTGAGCACGGCTTCGCGGTTACAGGGCGTCAAACACCAGTTCACTCACGTTGTACCTTCTGACCTTGCTCGACGAACCCGCACCGTCTGGTAGTCCCGGCACGTCTCGCCTTTGTCGGGGCCGCTTGCCACCCTCACCGGCGTTCCCCGGATCAGGCTGCCCCCAGCTCAATCAGGCCGCTGCGACGACCCAACCAGGACGGTCTCTCACCGCCCCTCGACACACACAGCGCCTCGTGGCGCACAGCTCCGCCGCGAAGAAAACCGCCGACTGGCGAAGGATCGTGTTCGCCCGCCGCAGCTCACGGACCTCACGCTCGAGCTCGGCGAGCCTGACCGCGTCATCGCTCGTGGTCCCGGGCCGCAGCCCCTCGTCGATCTCGGCCCGGCTCACCCAGGTCCGCAGCGCTTCAGGATTGACCCCGAGTTGCTCTCCGATCCGGCGGTACGCGCCCGTCCTGGTCGACGGTCCATCCTTGCCTCTATCGCCATCCGCGTCGCGCGCTCACGCAACTCGACCGGGTACTTCCGTTGTGCTGACATGGGAATCATCCTTCCGGGTAATCGATGTCTCCATCAAACCCGGTGCGATTCAACGCCGCCAAGAGCGTCAACCGCACTGGGCGCGGCGCTTCCTGGAAATCCGATGGATACATCCGCGCCGCCCTGGCCCGCCACGCGCTCACGACCTTCTCCGACACCCCGACGAACAAACCAGAAGGAAGATCCAGGCCCTGGGCCGCTGAAAGCTTCTCCACTTCTGCCAGCAACGATTCCAAACCAGCCGGGCCCGGATCAGCTTTCAACACCGACAACAGAGAACCCGCTGCACCGTCAGCGACGAGAGCTTCCAGGCCAGCAGCACCGTCCTGCCCCAAAACCTTGACGACATCAGCACATAGGCGCTGCTCAAACAACGCCCGGCCAGCACCAACAATCCTGCCCACACGCCCCGGCGGCTCAATCCGCTCCTGACGGCACCGTGCCAGCAAAGCCTGCACAAGCGCAGACTCACGAACCTCCGACGGACACACCCTCTCCGCCAACCAGCCCGCCAGCCGGGCCTCATCAGCGGAGGTGAACTCCCGGAAACCAAACACTGATCGGATATCGGAGCGATGACGCTCGATTGTCCGCCCCGTCCACATATACGAACCAAGGCCTTCCGCCGGAACTCCGACCTGCTCAGAAACATAGGCCACCGCCGCGGGATCGAATTCATCTGGCCCACTCGGGAATCTCGCCTCGATCTCGAAGAACTTCAGCAACAAGGCGAAGCCCAGCCGTGTAGGGCCGGGCTTCTGGCCAAGCAGGTCCAAATCACGTCCGACCAATGTCCAGTCCTCAATAAGTCCGGGATTCACTCGACCACGATCACACAGGCAGGCACCGCACCGCTACAAACTTGGCGGCTCACGTCACGTTCAGGAGTGCCGGGCCAAGACGTCGCCACCGGGCTGCTGCGTAAGAACGGTCTCGAAGACGGTGACAGTGTGTTCGCCGCCCTCGAAGCCGGCGGCTACCTTGAGCGACTGGACGTCGAAGACCCGGTTTACGTCTGGGGGGAGACGACCACCCTCGGCAACGCCTTGGCAATGGCCGGCTTTGGAAAGCCGATCAGCAGAAAGACTGCCGAGCGCCTGGTCGGCGGCCTGGTGGATCGTGCCCGTGAATACAACGCCGACGGCCGCAAGCCCCTGTATATTGAACGGCTCCGGATCTTCGGCAGTTACCTACGGCAGTATGTCGACCCTCTGGGTGATGTCGACGCCGAACTCAGCTACGGACGACGCATCACCGACCCCCGCGCAGTCAGGGAGTACACGCGGGCCAGTGGCAGAAACTTCGCGTCCTACATAGATCAACTTTTCTGGCCTCAAAAGGAACTCCTCCAGCATCTGCGCAAGCGCTCAGCGGCACTGAACATCATGCTGGAGGACATCGACCTGCTCACCGCTACCTCCGAAGTGGTGTACACGATTGATGACGACCCCGGGGCGGCCCCGCCGCCACAGGACAGAGCCCTCTTCGGCAGGACCTGACCTTCGGTTGAACCGCCGTCGACTGCCATTCCGCCGTGGGCCCGGCAAGTAGCCGAATTCCCTACTTAGGCGCTATCGAGATCTCCTCAGGCACGGTTGCAGGACGGGGTCATGGCGTAGAGCCCATCCCCAGGCCTAGTCGAGCCTATTTTCCGGCGAGTTCCGGCGGCCGGTGGCGGAGGGTTTTGGTGATGGAGAGTTTGCTGGAGTATTGGATGGATCCGTAGCGGAAGAGGTGGACGGCCAGTCGCAGGACGAGGATGCCGAGGATGAACAGTTCAGCGATGACGATGATCGCTTCGGGGGTGCTGAGTGTTCCGAAGCCGTTGCGGAGCATGGCGGTCACGGGGGCTGAGAGCGGGAAGTAGGTGAAGGCCTGGACGGCGGGGGAGTGCGGGTCGCTGAGGATCAGGCTGATCGCGTAGAACGGGACGAAGATCAGGGCCATGAGCGGGCCGAAGATGACCCCGGCTTCCTTGGCGGTCGGCATGACCGCGCCGATGGCGACGAGGACGGCAGTGAACAGGGTGAATCCGCCCAACAGGAGCAGGGCACCGGTGATCAGGGGCCCGGGTTCAAACACCAGGGAGCTCAGGTCGACGTCGGGCAGGGCGAGCCGGTCCCGGAAGAACGTGTAGCCGATGATGATCGGGGTGAGGAACACCCCGATCTGGACGAGGCCGACGAGGAACAGCGAGATGATTTTCCCGATGATCAGGGTCGTAGGGTTCAGGGTCGTGAGGATCATTTCGGTGACCCGGTTTTCCTTCTCCTCCAGGGTGCTGTTGAGCATCTGGCTGGAGAGCAGGATGAGGCTGACGTAGAAGACGAGCAGGAACATCAGCGGCGGGATGGCCGTGCCGAGGCCACCGGAGACGGCCCCGTTGCGGAACGTCTCCGTGTTGACGGTGACCTGGCCGCCGACGGCGGCGCTCAGTTCCGGGGACCCGATCTTGGACTGAGCCGAGAGGGTGAGAAGCTGCTTTGCGACGGCTTCGTAGGTGTTGTTCGCGAAGATGCCCTTGTCGGCACCGTAGACCTTCACGGGTTCCTTGGCGGGGTTCGCCGGGTAGGCGAAGTAGGCGTCGATGCGGCCGGCTTTCACCTCGTCCAGGGCGGTGTCCGGGTCGGCTGCTTTCGTGCCGCCCATGATGGAGGCGGCCTTGTCGGGGATGATCCCGGACGCGTCCGTGTAGGTGAAGGTCAGTGCGGCGTTCTTCTGCGCCTCGGCGGTGGCGCGGGTGGAGGAGTTGCTGGCGAAGACCAGGCCGAAGATGACAGCCATGACCACGGGGATCGCGAGGGTGGCGATCCAGAACCGCCGTTTCTTGATCGTGCGGATGAATTCGAAGCTGACGACGGTCCCGAGGTTGTGCCGGCTAAGGAACGAAGACCGGGCGGGTGTTGCGGTCATTTCAGGCCACCGCCGTTTCTTTGGCGCCGTAGACGCGGATGAAGATTTCCTCCAGGGAGACACGCTCGGTGGTGAAGCTGCGGACGGCCACACCGGCGTTGATCAGCTCCCGCAGCACCGCGGTCTCATCGGCTCCGTCGCGCGGGGCCAGGTCGGCGCTTCCCTCGCCGCTGGCCGTGATCTCGTATAGCTCAGAGGCCGGCAGGACACCGCTGTAGACGATCCGGTAGACGGTGCCGCCGAATTGTTCCTGGACCTCCGAGACGGTGGCGTAGGCGCGGGAGGTTCCGTCCTTGAGCAGGATCACCCGGTCGCACAGACGCTCCACTTCCTCCATCTGGTGCGTGACCATGATGACGGTGGAACCCGCGAGCTTCTGCTCTTCGATGATGTCCATCAGCAACCGCCGGTTCACCGGGTCAAAGCCCTTCGTGGGTTCGTCCAGTATCAGCAGCTCGGGTTCGTTCATGATGGTCACGCCCAGCTGGATCTTCTGCTGCTCCCCGCCGGAAAGCTTGTCCAGCCGGGTCCCGGCTTTGTCGGCGAGTTCCACCCGCTCCAGATACTCCAGGGACCATGTGCGGGCCTGGGCTTTGCCGAGGCCTTTGAGCCGGCCGAAGTAGGCCATGACGTCCAGGACCTGTTCCTTCTTGTACAGGCCGCGCTCTTCCGGGAGGTAGCCGAGTCGGATTCCGTCGCGCGGGTCGAAGGTCTTCCCGCCGATGTGCAGGGTCCCGGCGGTGGGCTGGTAGATGCCCAGCAGCGCCCGGAGCGTCGTCGTTTTGCCCGAGCCGTTGCTGCCCAGGAACCCGAACGTCTCCCCGGCCCTCACATCGAAGGACAGGTCGTTGATGACCCTCGTGTCCCCGAAGTCCATCCTGAAATCTTTGATATGTACCAACGGCTCAACAGCCGCACCCCCAGCAGTCATGCCAACACTCTAACGGGGCCGCCAAGCTTGGAACCGGAAAGTCCGCCTGCAGAAACACCGGCGTGGATCTAGGCTCGCTGCTCTATTTACTAGCACTCCATTGCTCGGACTGCCCTTCGGCGCGTGCAGCTAGCCAATGGGTTACTCCGAGAAGCCCCCAGCCAGCAGCAAAGAGGCGGGTTTCAAGCTCTCGGAAGGACAGCTGATATTGCGCGGAGGAGGTTTGCTCAACCTCTGCAGCAGTTTTGGTGAGAGTCCGAACCACACCGTCCGTGTCGATGTCGGCTCGAACGCTTCGATAGTTCAACACAATCGAGATGATTACGGTTCCGGCTACAACAACACCGAAAATTCCGTTGAACAGTTTCGAGACGATGGCCAAAACCCCTACTGGCGCAAGAGCACTAACCTCTCCGAAGTACGTGCCTGCCGCCGAGTAGTAAACGAAGGTCCACCAATCAGGCGTTGCCGCACCGGAGTACTGAGAAGGCACGAGGCTGTAGACGCCTTGGTTGATGAAGGCAAAGGCAAGCACGATCTGAAAGGTGAGGCTTAGGGCGGCCATTATGTTCAGGATCACTACGGAAGGACCCTTGCGGTAATCGTCGAGGCATGCTGCCCAGAATTGAAGCGCGTGCGCCAGCAGGACACGATACCCGGCGCTGTCCCGGTACTTCTTGGCATCGTCGGCAGTCCAAGATTTGATGGTAACGCGGTCCGGCATTATGGGAGCCGGGAGCTTATCGATGAGCTTCTTCTCCAACGCCCAGTTGACGAACTTCTTCTGGGCCCTAATGAAAGCCGCTGAGCGCAGTAGATCGATGGTTGTAATGGACAACCACCAAATCAAAGTAAGGACCATCCCACTGATGCCCGCAATTACCCAAGGCACTTCCTTGGAGTAGATCATGAACCCGGATAGGCATGCGACCGCCAGTGCAACGGTGAACGGGCGAGTACGCGACCCAATGCCGAAAGCGATTCCAGCAAGACCAACGACTAGAAGCGAACTGCGTTTCTTGATCAGAAATTTGGGAAGCTTCCAGCACAGCAGCACCAGCGGGAAACCGACAACGTAGGCGAGGCTGAGGCCGAGTTTGTGGGACTTGAAAAGTAGCAGAAGCAGGGCAGTCAGCACCAGAACCAGAAGCCAGCGGAAATCGAGAATCCAGAGAGCCTGCGGTGCGACGACTGCAAAAAAGGCTCGGTCCAAGTCGCCGATGAACAACTTCACAACGACGAATGCCCAAAGAGTCAGCGAAGTGACGTCGAGGGCTCGACGCCAATCTGTGCGCTTGCGCCGGCGACGTGCGCCGCCCCGACGATGTTGCTTCTGGGCGTCGGTGGCTTTTGGCGCTTCAGGTTCAGGGGTTTCAGCTACAAGCCGATCGATGAGGTCCCAAACCACATCTGGCGAAGCATGGGGTGGGTTAGGCCGTGCAGTTTGGGCGCTCGTGGAGCGGGCGTAAACCTTCTGATTTCGTCCCGGTTCTGGTTTAGTCATCGGCCTGGTTCAATCCTGTTCTCGTCCACCTTCGTGCCAGGGTTCCCTCCCCTAGAATGGGATCGTACCCGTCGATTCATCTTGAATCAAGTCTCAAAATCGATTGTTTCGCAGGTTAGTTGATCTGAGGGTAAAAATCTGCACATAAAATACTGCGCATCGTATAAGCTGGGAATGTGAACGCTCAGGTTGAAGCCCTCAAGTCTCTCAAGCAGTCAGGTCTGTATGACCTACTCACGTGGAGTGCACGCGCCGCGTTCGCCCGCACAAACGACCTCTACGAGGAAGAAGCCGGCCACGACCAAGGAGTGGTCGGTTATCTCAACTACAAGCATCTGCTCGATCTAATGGACAGAGCCACTGCCAACGGTCGCTTCAGCCTTGGGGAAGATGTCGAGGGGGTTGCTACGGACGTAATACAGCGGGGGATCACACCGGAAGCGTTTAGGACGATGCCTGCCCTCGCTCCAGGAACTGTGAAGCGAAGCGATTACCGGGACTCACCAGGATGGTCGTCGGGCAGCTACAGAGTCCTGCTTCAGTCCTTTACCCTCGGCAAGATTGATGGGATTAACTGGGCAAGGCGGAGCGAAGCGAAACGAGTCATCGCATCGCAGAAAGCCTCCCGCGATACTCCTTTGTTCGAGGCCGAAGACTTCGGTCTGTCATCGCCGGTCGATCTCTCGTATGTTGAAGACTTCGAAGGCGTCACACTCGTGGCTGCTCATGCCCATGACCCAGTGACCGGACAGTATGAGATGTACATCGGACAAAGCAAAAACCCCGCGTATCGCGGAGATTCGTGCTGGCAGTGGCGCGAAGAGATATTGTCCGGCGGCAACCCCAGCGGTGGTACGCACTTGGATCTGCCTTCCCTACTTCCTGGCGACGCGGCGACCCGCGCGGTAGACGATATCGACGTTCGCATAAAGACGCCGAACACCGGCCGTCGTGTTGGTGCAGCAGATGCCTAGCCTCGAACGCCCTTCACGTTCTCTGGCCGATGCTACTTCCTTTTTCAACGGACAGCGGCTGACCATGGCGCGCCAACTGGCAGGTTTGAAGAAGTCGCAATTAGCAACCGTCATCGAGATGTCTCCTGCGTCGGTCACAGGATGGGAAAGCGGTGCGAAGCAACCCAACCGGGCGACGGTCGCCAAGCTGGCCTTGGCACTGAGGGTAGAGCCACAATTTTTTGCCGGCGATACCCCTGTAACGACCGGGCGTCCTCATTTTCGCTCCCTTCGCTCGACTCCTCAGGTTGCTCAGGACGAAGCGGAGGCGTATGGGCGACTAGTCGCCGAAGTAATCCGGCTACTGGATAGTGCCGTCGAACTTCCAGAAGTGCACCTCCCCGACATCCCAGTAAATTCAGATGAGCGAGGTGGGACACCTGAAGGTGCTGCACAGGTTGCCCGCGACTACTTCGGCGTCGGACTAGGTCCTATTCAACACGTGGTCCGCCTCGCTGAGCGGTCGGGGGTCGTAGTGGTATTTTGCGAACCTGGAGCCGCTGCGATCGACGCCTTTTCTGTGCACACTGCAGCACGTCCCATCATCGTGCTCAATCCCGTCAAGGACGATTACTACCGCCAACGGTTCGATGTGGCCCACGAGCTAGGCCACTTGATCATGCATCAGGACGCGGAACCAGGTAGCAAGATCTCCGAAGACCAAGCCAACAGATTTGCGGCAGAGTTCCTTATGCCGGCAGAACAGATCACTGGATCACTCCCGGTCTCTACGGCTGGAAAGAGCTGGAAACTACTTGCCGAGCTCAAAGAACATTGGGGCGTGAGCCTTGCGGCGCTTCTCTACCGTGCACGGACGCTAGGGGTCATGAACGATGTCTCGTACAGGAATGCCGTGGTGCGCATGTCACAGAACGGGTGGCGGCGGGCGGAGCCTGGTCGCACATCGGCCCTTGAAATGCCGTCGATGCTGCCCCGCGCCCGAGAAGTGCTGAACAGTGCGGGCGTAGAAGACGAGGAGTTCCTGGCGGGATCCGGATTGCCAGTCAGGCTTTACCAAGTCGCGGCCTCACGCGTGCCCACAACAAGGACAATTCAGTTCGGTGGTCGAGGACCGCAGGAGGGGCGGTAGTGGCTTCCATCGACCAACAAATCCGTAGCTCGAACGAAGCGATTTGCGGGGCCATAGACGCCCTCACCCCAAATCGCCCACTACTGTCGCAGCAGCTTCTTGGACAGCTTCGCAACCTCGTTGAAGGCGTTGCGGCTAAGTGGGATGCGGACACCGGAAATGCTACTTACGACTATGAAGCTATCAAGACCGCCGTCGACAGCCTCGGTTCAGCACCCAAGAAGCTTCATTTTCTGCAGCGTTTTCATAAGCTGCTACAACAAAGTGCATCGCACTACACCATGGACGGAAACGCCTCTGAACGCTTGATGCTCAAGTACTACGAGTATCTCGTTCGCCTTCGTGATCTTGCGCGTGATGAATGGGACATGGCCGTGCTCATGAACCTCCACAAGTTCCCACTCGACCTGGACCCCGCACTTAGGGAGTACCACCAGAAGATTGCAGGGCGGATCGAGGCAGATAAGGCATCGTCCACTCCCGGACGACGCGACCGCTACTACATCCTGAAGACGCGCCCGTTCTTTGTCAGAAGCCGTATCTACTATGAGGTCACATTCCAAGATGCGAAAGACTACTCAAGCAAGAGCGAGCGGTACATTGCATTCACGGACATCGACATCACCGATAAGTACGCCGCTCATCTCACACTGAAACAGGATTCGATCGAGGTGCTCGATCACGTCATGCCGATCAGGCTCATCTCCGAGTGGGAAGTGTCCATACGTCCATGCGAACTGGAAAACTTCGGGCGACTCTTCGGCGATTACGCGAAGGTCTCGACAAGCCAGACAGAGTATCAGTACCTCATGCAGTACCTCACTGCGACGGGAAACGGTCTGCTCGATGTCGCAACCATGCCCGAGGCCGCGTTCGAGCGACTCAGAGCCGAGGCGACACGTCGCTCGCAAAAGCCGTACGTTTTCGGGGTCCTGTCTTCTGCACGCACGCTATTGGCAAAGAAGGCACCGGGGCACAACGTCATCCGCTACCTCATGCTGCGCATGAAAAATGAACTGCTGAAACAGCAATACGACTACGAAACGTGCCCCGGACTGTCGAATCTGCACCTGTCCTGGCGAGCCAAGCCATTCGACACAATGCCGTTCTGTACCTCTTTGGTTGCGCACAACCCACCCTTCTCTGACCTCATCGAGAGCATTGATGTTTCGGACAGGACGCATGAACTACTGGCACGTCGCATCAAGACAGAGGTTGAACAGGGCGGAAAGCTGTACAAGCCCCTCGATGAACTCGAAGGCTTCAGTGATATCCCTAGTCTGATCGCCCTGTACAACAGTCGTCTCTATTACAAGCACAAGCCCCAGCGTTGCCTCGTCCAAGACCGCGGACATGTGTTCATCACCGAATATGAGACTGAGACGAGCGACATCGTCAAGCATCTTCAGGGTTTGGCGGGAGAAGGCATTGATGGTTATGGCAACGCCGTTGACGTGTGGTTGTCGGAGGCGCCGCGGGGGATTGACGACGAGCTGAAGCAAGAGGCTCTGCGTACACTCTTCTCGATGTCGAAGGTCGCTCTGGTCCATGGCGCAGCTGGAACCGGTAAGTCGACCATGATTAGGCACATCGCCAGCTACTTCCACGACAAAGAAAAACTGTTCCTCGCGCACACCAATCCGGCGGTGGACAACCTGAAAAGGCGGGTTAACGTCAACGGTTCGGACTTCAGCACTATCAAGCGACACCTGGGGAACCGGCCGGCGAAGCACTATGACGTCTTGGTCATTGACGAGTGCAGCACTGTCAACAACAGCGACTTCCTCCGTGTGCTCAAACAGACCTCCTTCTCCTTGCTTGTTCTCGTTGGCGATGCCTACCAGATCGAATCCATTCAGTTCGGCAACTGGTTTGGGCTTGCGCCAAGTTTCCTGCCGAAGAAATCCGTCTTCGAACTCACGACCCCGTATCGGACCAAAAACGACCAGCTAGTCGACTTTTGGAATGCTGTGAGAAAGATCGATGACAACATCGCCGAGATCATCTCGTCCCAGGGTTACGCAGCAAACCTCGATGAATCACTCTTCGAGGCGCAGAAGGAAGACGAGATCATCCTGTGCCTTAATTACGACGGCCTATACGGGATCAACAACGTTAACCTGTTCCTCCAAAGCGGCAATCCCAAACCCCCGGTGTTCTGGGCCACTTCGACCTATAAAGTCGGTGATCCCGTTCTGTTCAACGACAGCCAGCGCTTCCGTGGGGTCATGTACAACAACCTGAAGGGCAGAATCACAGGGATCGAACACGAACCAGGACGTATACAATTCGACATCAAACTCGACCGAGCAATCTCCCAGTTTGAAGTATCCGGGCCTGACCTGGAGTGGCTCGGCGACTCCACGGTGCGCTTCTCTGTCTACGAGCACGGCAGCACAGACGATGATGACCAGGCATTGAACACCACAGTCCCGTTCCAGATAGCGTATGCAGTCGCGATTCATAAAGCGCAAGGCTTGGAGTACGACTCTGTGAAGATCGTCATCACCGCAGCAAACGAAGACAGTTTTTCGCACAGCGTCTTCTACACCGCTATCACCCGGGCCCGTCAGGATTTGAAGATCTTCTGGAGCCCCGAGACACAGCAAACCATTGTTGAGAAACTGGACCGGCCGAACAGTAGGAAGGACTTCGGAATTCTGGCAAGCAGGAGCGGGCTCAGGCCGATGAGGTAACGCAATCGCGTTGGCTAGACCTCCCGAGTGGTGCCTGCCTGAGATGCGGTCGGTTGCAGCGCATGGGCTGGGCAAGCCCCCACTTGCCATAGCCAGCGTCCTCCCAATAACAGCGATAACTCAATTGATTCGAGATGAATCAAGACGCTACGATGAGGACATATCGAGGGGAGCACTACATGATCACGATGGATAGCAGTCTAGAAGCGATACACAAGGAAGCCTTGCAGCGCCAAGCGCGGCAGAAGGTTGACCTGATCGATGAGTTGAGAGCCGCTTTGAACGCCGACAGGCGCGGCATACCGCAGCGCGATATCGCTGACCTCCTAGCCACCAGCCAGGCGCGTGTGCATCGGTTACTTAAAGCCATTGAGCGGCGCGGAGGAACCGTTAACAAGGACCCTGAGGAGATAATCCTTCGCGCATTCGCGTACGACACATCGCGTCAACGACTCATGGAGGAATTGATGTCATACACGTACACCTTCGGCGAGCAAGCACATATCCCCACGAAGGACGAATTCCCGGCACCTGGGACCAGGTTGTCAAGGCGTTCGCACAGGGACTGTTGACCAAGGGCGAATTCGACCAAATAAGGACGGCTGTTGGCCGATAACAGAGATGAGGTGCATGCGGCCCTCACCGATTTATACGCCACCGGCGGGGGCCTGCATCACGCGCCGCTCGAACTAAGCGTGTACTTCGACGAAGATACTCTAGTCCGGGCCGCAAAGATTTACAGGAGCCTTCAAGGCGAGGTAGCAACGGACGGCAAGGCGGTCGTCGTGACCGCCGGCCCGCCGGGCGCTGGTAAAACCTCGGCCTTGGACACTCTCAACCTCAAAGGCTTCCGACGAATTGATCCCGATGTCGTCAAAGACATCCTGCTCGATGACGCCGAACGCCACGGCTTGCTGAAATATCGGCATGACCACACCCTTCCCGATGGAAGACCGGTTGGAGTGAGAGAATTGGGTTCCCAGGTACACCAATTTTCCACGTACACAGCAGACATCATTCGTTCGATGTCCCTAACTGCGGGTGAAAACGTCGTAATTGAAGGCACACTTTCCTGGCCCCAGCTAGCAGATGTCTACATCACCGACCTTTTTAACGCCAACTATGAGGGTGTTGAGGTCATAGACGTTGAGGCGCCATTTGACGTTGCACTTGAGCGAATCCGCGAACGCTGGTGGAGTGACCGCATCAAAGAACCCATGGGAGGAAGGTTTGTGTCGGACGACGTACTCAAGGGCTACTACGCCGACGGATTGGGGGAGTCAGTCTGTGCACACAACGCCGCAATTCTGGCGGAGCGGGCGGCCGACGAACTGGGACACGGAATCCTGCGGCGTTTCGACGTAGAAACCGACGGTAGTGTCAAACAGACATCAAGGACTGATTTTGGGTCCATGTCATAGACGGTTAGATCGATCACTCGAGCTTCCGAGTCGGTTTGGGTCGGGGCCGCTTTGCGTCTGAGAGCATTCCCTTTCTGATCAAACCGAGATTGTGCTTGACTTCGGCGATCAGCTCGCGCTCAGCTTCAAACAGCTCGGCACGAGTGAGTTCGAGAGTTTCATCCTTTTGGAATCGCAGCCGTGCCCACTCGTCCTCGGCCCCTGGTTGGCCCGACTCGGGCCTTTCAAGCTTTGGGTGAATCAAATTCGCGATGAAACGCCAGGCAAGGGACCCTCCATTTTTCGTAAGCTGCGGCAACGGTTTCGTCAAGGAGGATGAGATGGGGGTCCGCTGGTATCTCAGGCGGAACCACGTCTTCAACGCGGCCGCCATCGGTTTCCTTGAATTTTCTGTGCGCCGCGATAAGCGCGCGCCTCATGTCGACTGTCAAACTCTGGGTCGCACCGTGATTTCATCGACTCAAGTATCGAAGACGCCGTTCAATAAATCGAGCCACGACTTTCCCCGTGTGTTTGCCAGCCCGGCGAAAGGACAAGAACGTCGTTTGACATGCCGACGAGGATCCGACTTCGGTCATCGATCGTGATGCTGCTTGGAGTATCTGGCAATTGGAACTGCTGCTCCGTGAACGTGCTGAACTTCCGCAGGTTCCGTGCACGGACCATACCGTCGTGGCCGCCGGTGACGACGATGGGTGTCCCGTCTGGGAGTGCGGTGCATGCCACCGCTGTGACCCCGCCGGGGTGTGCCGGCAACGGATCACCTAACGGGGCTTGATCGGCCAGGTTCCAGAGCCG
>NZ_DF952475.1:86145-92216 GCF_001263615.2 Arthrobacter sp. Hiyo1
GGGCGTCCAATCCGGCAGAGTGCCGCACACCACCACCGCTATCTCTCCGGCAGCAGTAATGGTCGCCCGTAGTTGAGTGCTGCTTGCGCTTCCTGATGCCCAGTCCACATCCCACGTAACTGTATCGGTGGCACGGTTTGGACTAAGTCCGTCGAGAACCTCACGGACACCGAACCGAGCGCGATCAATCTGCAGGATTTGGCGTCGTCGATTTGGTTCGAGCTGTCGGTGGAGGTGGAGCGATTGAAGATAAATCGCGGCTATGGCCCGCCTACGCTGGTCGGCTCGGCCGGGCTCTTTACCGCCCACATGTTCGAGTCGGGCGAGCGCAGCTACGAAACTGTCGGGGTCGGCGTGAAAAACGTAGTCCGCATCGTCGAGGATGCGTAGGGTTTCGTCTGCGTCCATCGCGTGGTCGAGCGCGTGACGGGTTAGATATGGTTCGGCAATGCCCCACAGTCGGCGTCCCTCGGCGGTGGGGAGATCGCCGAGAAGCGTTTCAAGGATGTCTCTTGCTGTCGTTTTGCTACCGGTCCGGAGGTAATCTGTGAGTCCTTGGTGAAATGGCCGCCGCAGCAGTTCGCCATTGCCGTCGGTGCTTGTCCGCAGATAGAAGCGAACCTGATCAAGAGCACGGTTGAAGTCGTGATCGGTGGCTTCCACACCGGGCGCAAAGATTTCACGCGTGAGAAGCCGCAGCAATCGTAACGGCGTTCCGGATCCCTTTGACCAGGACAGGCACGTCAGGATCGCTCGGGGGAGGATCGCGTCGTCCCCAACCGCTAGGTCTAAGTCTAGGACCTCCGGGAGAGTCCGCGGCGCGTTTGCAAGGAGGTCGTCGACCGCATCATCGCTCTTTGGCAACCCACTGCGACGGATACTTACAGCGAATAGAGAGGCCACAAGGAATTCGCCCCAGCCGCGCCGTGTGCCCTGTTCTTGTGTGAGTCTTAAGGCCATCCCTTCAGCGATCCGTTGGGTGAACCGCCCGGGTCCAAGAACGGAGACCAAATAGGTTGACAAGTCCTCCTTGAGGATCGCCAACGGAACAGCTTCGAGATCGGTTTTCTGGCGATCAGCTAGGGTACCTACCCACTCCTCAATGAGGGGCCAGCCCTCCCCGGCCCGTGTTCCAATCAAGAGTCGGCATGCTGGAGTACCGTCTGAATTTCGGGTGTTGGCGAGATCGCGGAGTAGACCCACGGTCTCTCGAACGTTGTCGGCCTCATCCAGGGCATCCAGGACGATCAGTGGACGCCCCTGCTCCGCTTTCAGCGACTTTGCGAGCGTCTCCGGAGTCCAGGTCTCGCCAGGATTTGGTAGCTGGAGTTGTCGCGCGATGGAGTCAAGTATCTGTGCCAAGGGTCTGGCCCGGGCGTGAATCCCGGCCATCCTCTGTTGGAGGTTCGGCGTTGCCGCGGCTCGCGACCAGACTGATTTGGTCCTTTCTCGTAGAAAGGGGTGAGCCGCGCATACTAGAACGCCGAGGATGGCAGATTTCCCTGCTCCCGGGCTGCCAATGACAACTCGCACGCTGTCTCCCGGAGCAGGGTCATTGATCCATGACGACAAATCAACGAGCTGGCTTCGCCTGCCGGTGAAGGTCCCGTCGGGACCAAGCCCGTCTCGGCCGCGAGCACGCTCGGTGAAATGGTTCGGATCGAGGCCTTCGAGGCCTTCTGTGGACATCGCTGTGCCTGCGAAGGAATCCAGAAACGGTCCCAGCCCCTCAGCCGCCTCATTCTTTGCCTGCTGAAGGGGGCCTGGCTCTACATATGCGGGATTAGGAAAGAACGGCACCTTCACGGTCCTGTTCAGCAGTGTTGAGGTCACTCGCTGGGGAAGGAGCCGGTCGCCTGCGCCCCGCTCGACCTCATGTATGACTTTGTCCCGGAATGTTTCCCACGGAACGAACTCAAGATCAGGTGCGAGACCCATTGTTTGACCTGCCACCGCCGCCAACTGGTTTGCGACGGCCCTTGTCAACCGACCATCGTATGCTGATCGATCCCGTTCCGACGCAGCCAAGACCCAGCCACGCAGGTCTTCGGCGTGAATATCTAGACCCCACTCAGACCGTGTTGCTTCTCCACTGTGGCAAGTATCCAGAATGAAAAGTGTCTTAGGACGCAGTCTGTTGTTGGATTGAACGAGTTTGAGCCAGTTCACAACGTCGCAGTCATCGTCGGTCTGCCCGTCAGCGCCTACGGGAAACACCGTTCCATGGCTTCGCTCCCCATGCCCGAGGATGTGTACGACTCGCACTCCGCTTCCGTCGTCATCATCGACGAGGTCCCGGAATCCTTCGTTCATCTCCGCGGCGGTCCAATTCCATGTGGCCGCCGGATCGTTAACCTCATAACCGAGCGAAAATAGGCCCTTTGCTACCCCGTTGACATGTCCGGCAAAATCCTCCAACGAGTCATAATCGTCACCGTCCGGCGTTGGTATCGCGACCACCAATGCTTTCCGGCTCAAGCGTCCCCCTCGTCATATGCGGCAAGAATATTGGCAACTTCGGAGCACCTCAAATAAGCCTCAACATCATGAAATGCGATGGACCCAATGGTCACCTCAGCATCGGAGTCGACGCCGTCGAAGTATTGGCTGAGTCCCTTCGGTACGGCAATGAGGTCACCCTCATCGGCCACGTTGACCCAACGAATCACCCCCGGCGGCTTGCGACGCTGTCCGGCTTCAAAGGGGTCAAGCCGGTCGGCAAAAATTCCGGGCAAAGCCAGCGGCGACCCAAGGGTTAGGAGCAGATCAACACGAAGGTTCGGCCAAGCCCACAGAGTCTCATAGGCCACGACACTGCCCAGCGAATGGGCGATGAGAATCCGCGGCTTCTCCTTTGTAATAACCTCAGCCACCGTCCGGCGGGCTTCATGCCGGCGGGATGCGTGGAGAGGATCGACGTACACGGCCACCTCCCGGAAGGCGGATGCCACAATGGCTTGGGTCAAGCCTTCTGCTGCCCTGTTTCGGATGAACCAGTCAATCCCGTCGCGCAGCCATCGAGTCGCTGGTCCTTGAACAACTGGTACCGGAGTTCCTTGGCTGACCAACCAAGCAGCGATAAGACGACATTCGGTCTCTGAAAATTGCTCGTCCGAGCCGCTGCCTTGCCGGGCTCCGAGATGTAGGATCGGCGCGTAGTACGCCAGCGCAAATTCTTCTTCCTTCAAACCCGCGGACCGCACAAGAGCTTTAGCCCACAGTTTTTGCAATTCCCGCGGGTCGCGGTGAAACTTGTATTGCCTTATGCCGTGCACTCCCACAACTCCCATACGTAGGCTTTTACACCATCCATCGGGCCTCGGTCCAGCAATACAATATTTGAATCGAATCGTGTCTACATACTTCGATTTCTCAAACTAACCGGTTCTTTGCAGCGAGACGTTTCCTGGTGATCCCCCCGGACTTGAAGTCCGCGCCTAGCAGGGTGACCGAGAGCCCGCTAAAGCCGTCCGATGCACGGTGGTTGGGACACTGGGTGTGTCTGCGTGCCACGATTCGTGAAATTCATCCTGCGTCCATTCCTCGATACGAAACTCACGCAAATACCGGACTACTACCAAAGGCGCAGCCACGCGGAAAGCCGGGAATCCAAGGGCTGGTGACAACAGCGGCGATTCTGCATGTTCGGAAGTGCGGCCTGGTCGATCCGCCACTATTTCCCCGCCGCACCGCCGGCAGTCTTTACCGGTTAGGGCTTGGTCGCCGTGAACAGCTCAGGCAGTTGAAAAGGCAATTTGTGTTTTCGCGTTACGATCCGTGCCCGGGCCACACTGTATCCGTAAGGAGCTAACCGACGGCCGGCAGATCCCGGACCAGTACGTCATCGGGCAGCCGGATGGAATCCTGGTGCGCCTTCAGCCCTCCGCGGACGCCTGTCACACCGTCAGTCACTGGCGGCGAACGCACGGGCCGCGGCCAGGACCTGTTGCGCCACCGCGTCGATTGGGCCTTCGCGCAGCAGCCGCGCCGGCGGAACGTCCTCCAGCTGCGGGTTCATGCCCTGGAACCACGCTTGGACCACAGTCGCCGAGTCGCGCTCGGTCAGCAAGGCGGCCACATGATAGGCATGGCGGAGCCGGGTCATGACCTCGGCGGAGGGCTTCCTCTCACCGTCGGCCCACTGTCGCACGGCCCGGGTTTCCTTCACCGAACCGATGCACGCGACAAGCTTCGGGCCCAGAATGTCCCGAAGGTCGCGGACCAGCTCGGCCTCGGTCAGCCGGATGGAATCCTTGTGCGCCTTCAACCCGCCACCGGCTCCTGGAAGTGCTGTCATACCCCTATACTGCCACAAGGAGGCTGTTTCACAAGCTAAATCACACCCATAATCACAAGTGATAAAACGCCGATAATGGTGATTATGTCAAGTAATAGTCTGCGTATCTCATCAGATGAATCAATTCGCCCGAATCCCCTGAATCCGCCGGGACGGGCTCACTCACCCCGGGATTTCGCGGATTCTTGCACCCCCGCAACCCTGACGGGCAGCTTCCCGGACGATCCAGACGGCTGCGTGTGGTTGTCTGTGACGGCGTGAGACGCGCCTCTGACCTGCGGTTTTGTCGTGATGATGCGTTTGATGAATCATTGATTCAAATTATGAACATGATTCTGGCGTGATTTGGAGGCGAAATGGCGGTCGATGGGTCCGGGCGCGTGCTGCAACTGAGTGCTGTTCGGCTGCTGCATCCCGAGGAACAGACGCTCGAGGACATGCTTACGGGCTGGCGCAACCAGCAGCTCTCCAGGAACCTTCAGTTCGACACGATTGATAAGGGCATCGGATGTGTCCGAAGGTTCGTGAACCATGTGAACGAGTTCCCGTGGAACTGGTCACCGGCCCATGTCGAGGAGTATTTCGGTGACCTGCGCTCGATCCATCATCTGAAGCACTCCACGATCCGCGGTTACCAGTCCGCCCTCCGCCGGTTCACGTCCTACGTATCCAATTCCGACTATGGCTGGGACCAGGTCTGTGAGGAGCGCTTTGGCACACACCCGTCCCAGGTCTTCTTTGACTGGAACACCGCTGCGCACACGCAAGAGTACGAAGGGCGTCCTTCGAAGCGGCCATTCACCAAGGCTGAACTGCAGATGCTGTTCGACCATGCGGATGACCAGGTCGAACTCATCGCGGCCTCAGGCAAGAAAGGCTGGAAAGCAGCCTACCGCGACGCGGTCATGCTGAAAGTCACCTACTCGTACGGGCTCAGGTTCAACGAACTCCGGCACCTGCAGACCATCGATTTCGCGACCAACCCGCAGGCGCGAAGGTTCGGGAAAACAGGCGTCTGCAAGGTCCGCTTCGGCAAGTCACGCAAGGGCTCCCTCACAAACCCCGCAGCGTCCTGACGGTCTTCGACTGGACGGCCGGGGTCATCGACGACTGGCTCGCCAACGGGCGGGGAGCGCTTGAAACACTGGACCTGTTCCCCAGCGAACGCGGCGGCCTGATCTGCGAATCCACCCTGCTGCGCAGGCTCCGGCGTTACCTGGACGAGCTGGGACTGCCGCTGGATGGCCTGGACCTGCACTCACTGCGACGCTCCTACGCAACACACCTCCTGGAGGACGGATGGGATCCTAGATTCGTGCAATATCAAATGGGCCACGAACACGCCTCCACCACCGGGATCTATCAATTCGTCAGCGACGACTTCCGCAACTCCACCCTCCGTGCGGCCCTGGACCGCACCATGGACGAAGTTCTGGGCGTGCAGATCAGGGGCCAATGGTGAGACGCGAAGTCGAATACAAATGGCGGCTTTCCGAGCTCATGGCAGCACGGGGACTACACAACACCACCGACCTCATCCCCCTGCTGGCCGAGCGCGGCATCACCTTGTCCCGGCCACAGGTCTACCGGCTCGTCAACCAGAAGCCCGAACGCGTCGCGCTGCAACTCATCGCCGCGATCTGTGACATCTTCTCCTGCGGCCCCGAAGACCTCATCACGGTGACAGCCGCCGACGCCCGGACCCGCAAGACCGGCACCAGCGCTCCCAATGTCGTTGACCTGAACCGCACCGTCCGCCCTCGGCGGGCCCGCA
>NZ_DF952475.1:92241-96954 GCF_001263615.2 Arthrobacter sp. Hiyo1
CCGCGATGCGCACCCTGCGCAGGCATCCCCCACGACTTCCACTGCGGCCGCTGCGGTGTTGAGGGCGAGTTCTACCGACTGGGTATCTGCGCCCGCTGCGCTCTCCGGGACGACCTCAACGATCTACTGCTCACAGACCCTGCCGATTCAGGAACAGCGGGCAGAATCGTCGAGGTCCTCTGCAAGGCAGACCGGCCCGAAAGCATCATCACCTGGAAGCGCTCCCCCAAAGTCCAAGCCCTCCTGTCCTCACTCTCAAACGGGACAACACTTTTGACCCACGAAGGACTCAACGCCCAGGCCAAGTCAGCGGAACGAGAAACCAACCACCTGCGGGCACTGTTCGTCCACCACGGACTCCTCCCCTACCAAGACCCGCACCTGGCCCGGTTCGAGTCCTGGATCGAAGACAAGCTCCGCCCCTTGCCCGAACAGGTCGCAAGACCTGTCGAGCACTTTGCCACATGGCACCACCTACGGCGCATCCGGTCCACGACAACACCGGAAACAAGCGCCCGCGGCCCAGTGCACTCGGCCAAACAAGAGATCACCGAAACCGTCAAATTCCTGGACTGGCTCTGGCAAACCCACCAAAGAACCGCAGCCACCTGCACCCAGCAAGACATCGAAACCTGGCTCGCCACCGGACCCACGACGAGGAAGGCCATCCGCACCTTCATCGTCTTCATCAACAACACCGGAACAAACACCCGCGTGGAAATGGGCCATTACACCGCCAAAAACCGCCCGGCAATCACCCAGGACCAACGCCTGGCCTGGCTGCGGGAACTGCTCACCGGCACCAGCGAATCGCTGCCCTACAGAGTCACCGGGATCCTGCTGCTTCTCTACGCCCAACCGCTCGTGCGGGTAGCCAAACTCCGCGTCGAGGCCGTCGAGGCCGTCGAGGCCAACGAAGGCAGCGCGAACATGAAGATCGCCTTCGGCACGCATCCGGTCCCCGTGCCCCAGCCCTTCGCGGAACTACTTCAAGAACACCTGCGAAACCGGCCGAACCTCAGAACCGGATCGGACACCCGAAGCCCCTGGCTCTTCCCCGGAACCCGAGCCGGACAGCCACTTCACCCAAACACCATCATGGACAGGCTCCGCAGCCTCGGCATCGACCTGCGCGGCGCACGAAACACCGCCCTCGACGAACACCTCACCCTTTCACCGCCACCACTGGTCGCGGACGCACTCGGCTACAGCCACCAAGTCGTATTCCTTCACGCCGACGCGGCAGGCGACGCATGGTCCCGCTACGTCAACCTGAGGACCGCACCCTGAAGGAAGCCTTCGTCCACAAAACGAGGTTCGCCGGCCCATTGCCTGGACCCGGTTCGCGGCGGCACGCGCCTCGTCCCACTTTCCCTTCCGCGCCCCCATTCCAGCAAGGCCTACACTGACCCCATGCGGGACACTGACGGTGGGATCTTTGACGCGGCACTGAGGCGTGAGTTCACGGGCGGCGCCTACTGCAACTACAAAGTCAAAGCAGGCCCGCCATTGATTCGCCTCGTCGTCACGCCGCAGCAAGTTGAGTTCCGCGGCCGTGGACTACTACGCCTCTTCCGCCGCGGCCCGTGGATGGTGCCACGCGAACAGGTCAAAGCGGTTTTCGCCAAGCAACGAAAGAACCTGCTCCCGCCCAGAGTCTGGAATATCGAGATCGTCACAACGGATCCGTCAGTTTGGTGGACCTTCTGGTCACCGCAACGCCCCGAACCCATTCTGCTCTCGATGGAAGAATGCGGCTATCCCGTCGATTGGACCCCGCACAACTGGGCAGGAGCCCCCGTCGAGTGAGAGCCAGCGGGTGTCGCCTGCCGGCACTCAGCGGAAGAGCTTCCGCCGAGAGCGCGTCACCTTGAAATTGACGGAAAACTGGCGACGGCTGAACAAGAGAATACGCCCGGATTCAATCCGCAGGGATGCCACTAACTTGGTTGAAGTTTCAACTAAATTCCGGTTGAGGCCGGGCGGCAAGTGTTCGCTGTCAGTTGAAATGGCATCTTTGACACGCAACGTGGCAGCTTACGGGATTCGCGTCGTGCTGACAGCTAAGTTGGCAGCATGGGATTGCGCGATGGTCTGAGGTCGTTGCCGGTGAACCTGACCGATTCGGTCCGTCTGCTGGCTCGCTTCGGCGACCGGGTGGTCGACGAGCCGGTGTCGGCTGGAATTTCGGCGGTCCCTTTCGAATCCGCCATGGCCGTACGCTCGTTCTTCTCATGGCCGGGCAAGCGGAACTACGAGGGTTCGTGGTGGTCCAGTACGATGCGGGCACATGTGGGCTTCGAGAGCCTGCTCGAGCGTGACTTCGCGATGCTGGCAGACCACGACGGTGATGTGGTCGGCATTTCCTCGCAGCCGTTCGCGTTGCTGTGGCCTCATGGCACGGAGCACGCCCGTGGGCACGTTCCGGATTTCTTCCTCCGGCTGCGTGACGGCGGCGGCCGTGTTGTGGACGTGCGCCCCGTCGGGCATGCGGATTCCGCGGCGGATCAGTTCGAAATGAGCCGCCAGGCGTGTCAGGAAGTCGGCTGGGAGTACGAGGTGTTCACCGGAATCCCTGAGCCACTGGGTTCGAACGTCCGTTGGCTCGCAGGATACCGCCAAGACCGTTTCGCCCCCGGGGCCGAAGTCCTGCCGGCGATCGCGGCAGCCTTCGCCGAGGAGACGCCGATGAAAGTCGGGGTTCGGCGCGTGGCGCGTGGAGTCGGCCTCGACCGATCCATGGTTCACGCGCACGTGCTGAACCTGTTGTTCACGGGCGTGTTGACGGCCGACCACTCCCAGCCCCTCGCGCTGGATTCGCCGGTGTCGATCGCTGTGGAATGGCCGGAACAGATTGGATTGGAGGCAGCGTCGTGAGGTCGGTGAGCCTGTTCGACTACATCGAGTTCGACGGAGTGTCGTGGCAGGTCGTCGCTCAGGACGGGTCCGAGCTCGCCCTGAAGAACCTGACCACTGGCCGGATCCGCAGGATTCCGGTCACCGACCTCCTCTCGAACGATTCCTACCTTCCCGACTCCCCCTCCCGGCTCCCATCGCTGGATCGTTCCGCGGTTCTCGAGACACTCGATTCCGTCGCACGTGCCCGGGTCGAGCACCTTCAGCGCCATGTCCATGAGGTTCTTTACGGGATCCCGCCGGGCGTCGATGCCGGCACGGCGTCCGTCCCGGAGTACGACCTCCGGAACGGACTCCAGGACCGCATCGAGGCGAAGCGGGCCGAACTCGCCGCTGCGGGTAAGCCCATGGGCGAGCGGACCATGTTCCGTCACATCGCTGCCTACCGCAAAGAAGGAGTCGCTGGCCTCATCGACGCCAGACTTGTCAGGCAGAGCACGGTGTCCGGGCGCACCGATCCGCGAGTGGTCGCGCTGCTGGAGGCCGAGGTGGCCGGACAGCGGGATCTTTCGACCGGAACACGGTCGCGGGCCATCGTCAGAGTGCGGGCGTTGGCCGGCCAGCAGGGCCTCACAGTGCCGTCAGACAGGAGTCTTTACCGTGTCCTGAGGAGGATCGAGACGTCCCGACACCCGTTCGGCAACGCCACGACCCGCCGCACCCAGGCGAACCGCCCAGCGCGGCCCTGGGGACGCCAAGCGCCCTCTCGTCCCGGGGAACTGGTGGAAATCGACTCCACTCCCCTGGACCTCATGGTTGTGTGCCCCGATGCCACATCCAGCCGCGTTGACCTGACCGTCGCCCTTGATGTGGCGACGCGAACACCCCTGGCGGCAATCCTGCGCCCCGTGGCGACGAAGGCCGTCGATGCCGCGGTCCTCCTGGCCCGCGCCCTGACTCCCCTGCCGATGCAGCCCGGCTGGGACGCCTCACTGGCCTATTCGCGCTCGGTGCTGCCGCCCGGAATGCTGCCCGGAAATGAGGAAACCCGCGCAGCCATCGCCGCCAAGCCGGTGATCATGCCCGAGTCGATCACCGTGGACCGCGGCAAAGTCTTTGTTGGGTCGACATTCATCGCCGCGTGTGAACGCCTCCAGGTCAGCCTGACCAAGGCTGCACCCCGCACGCCCACAGACAAGCCCCACATCGAGCGGTTCTTCGCAGGCGTGAACTCCGGGTTCACCCAGTACCTCGCCGGCTACACGGGCCCGAACGTCGTGCGCCGGGGCAAGGACCCCGCCGCCGAGGCACGGTTCACCCTCGCCGAGGTGCAGAACCTTCTGGACTGGTGGCTGGTGGCCGTCTGGCAAAACCGCCCGCACCCCGGCCTGCGGCACCCGGCCATGCCAAAGAAGGACCTCACCCCGAACGAAGCCTTCGCGGCCCTGGCGGGCGTCGCACCCCAAGTCCCGGTCACTCTGACCAGGGACGACTACATCGCCCTGCTCCCCGTCGACTGGCGCTCGATCCAACCCTACGGAGTCAACTTCCACGGACTCCACTACGACGCCGCTGCCTCCATGACTATCGGGGCGTCCCCTCCGGGCTGCCCTCCCCGGCAAACGGCCGCTGGGAGATCCGCTACGACCCCTACCGGATCCAATCCATTTACGTTCGCGACCACAGGAAAGGGAAATGGATCGAGGCCGAATGGAGCCTTTCCCGGCACCTGGTCGGCCCCTTTTCCCTCGACGTCCTCACGGCCGCAAAGAAGGCCCTGGACAGACGCTCCGCCAGCATCCCCGGCGCGGACCTGCTCGCCGAGGTCAACCGCATTATGACCGCCCCGGCAGGTCG
>NZ_DF952475.1:97088-98148 GCF_001263615.2 Arthrobacter sp. Hiyo1
CCACCGCCGCGCTGCTGATCGGCAAGCGCCATGAGAAGGCCGAGCGCACGCGCCTCGGCCGCACCGACGACGTGTCCTTCGCCCCGGTGGTCTATGCCATGGTTCCGCCAGCGACCACGCCAAGGATGCTCATGCAGGCCTTCGCGAATTGGCTCGGCTCCCGGTGTTCCAAAGGGCGACCGCGCAGATGGTCACCGAGCGCGTCCTGGGTGTGCTGCGCACCCTCGGCACGTCTCTGGTGGTCCTCGACGAGGTGCACAACCTGACGACTAACAGGCAGGCAGGCGCCGAGGCAGCCAGCACCCTTAAACAGTTCGCCGACCGCCTGGACGCGACCTTCCTCTACGCCGGCATCGACTTGCCCACCACGGACCTGTTCGCCGGTGACATGGGGAGACAGATCAAGGCCAGGATGATCATGCACCAGATGCGCCCCTACGGGAACGGAACCAAGGCAGACCGCGAGGCCTGGACCGAACTCGTCCTCGGCGTCGAGGACCTGCTCACCCTTGCCGCCCATGAAGCCGAGTCCCTCGCCGAGGAAGCCGCTTACCTGTGGGACCGCACCGGCGGGAGCATCGGCGGCCTGCGCGCCCTCCTGTCGGACGCCGCCATCGGAGCGATCATCGACGGCACCGAGAAGATCGACCGTGCCCGCCTCCAGGCCACCGCCACCGACTACGCCGCCGAAGAACACCACCACAAACGTGCAGCCCTGTCCTCCGGCAGCCGCAAGCGCGGGCTGAACAGGGCCCAGTGACGATCCAGCCGCTCCCCGTCCCCACCAGGATCTTCGGCGGCGAGGGCTTGATCAGCTACGCCTCCCGCCACGCAGCCCGCAACGGCACTACCGCCGAGGAGATCGAACGCGCCCTCTACGAGGCGGGAGCCATCCCCAAGCCCAGCCACCGCCGGACCCCGGAACGGCTGCAGGCCTGGCGCAACCTCGGCTCTCTCCACGAGCGCGCCTTCGCCACACCCACTGTGATCCACGGGGCCGACGTCATCGACCGCACCCTCTGCCTGCGCTGCACCCAGGGATCGGGCGGAACCGGGCGGC
>NZ_DF952475.1:99253-101888 GCF_001263615.2 Arthrobacter sp. Hiyo1
CGCTCCGCCATCATGCACTGGGCCCGCGAATGCGCGATCACCGGGGTCGCTTGATCCGTCATCGCGGAGCGGCACCGGCGAGGCGCCACGTCCAACCTCAACCTGCTCGCCTACCCGAAACCGTCAGAATCGCCCGTCTTGTCACGGACCCCGGATTCAACACACGGATGCTCCAACCAGGGCTCTGGGCCCGGGACCGCCACACGCTGAGCGTCAAAGCGACCACCGGGTTCTTTCCCAAAGCCAGCGATGACGAATGCTGGCGCGCCGCCCACCGGATCACCGCCATGTTCAACACCATCGCCCGAGAGATCGAGAGGAACCCCTCCCGCGTGGGAGACGCCACCCCCTCCAGCACGCCACTGGCTCAAGCCTGGACAATCTGGGGCAGATAGCGCGCGATCCCGCAGCATCTACGTGGCGAAACCGCCCTTCCAAATCTGTGCCCGTTCCAGCGTGGCTACCGTCCACATGTTCATTTAGCAGCAACTGGCGGTACCCTCACGGCATGAGCATGCTGTCGCCTCCGAAGCTCGATGTTGGTTTTCTTGAACCTGGGGCACTCGTCGCGGCCTTGTATATTCGTGATGCCCTTGGGCTCATGACCGGCCCCGACGCAAGACTGCGGCTGGATCCGCCCACAGGCCTGGCAGAACCAGCCGGTAACACTTTAGACAGCGAGTTGGTCTCTGCAGAATGGACCTCGTGGTGGTCAGAAATAATGGAACGCACCACCCAGTCGCTCACTGGGGTCCATCATCCGATCGACGTCGCTTCAGGACTGGAGTCCCGACCGGAACTGCGGAACGCGGCCGAGCCGATGCTCGGCGACGCGGAAGCCTGGTACCGGGACCAGGCCGAGCCGGTTCAAGGGTGGAAGGATCCCAGAGATAAGAAGTTTCTCCCGTTCCGCGTCATGGCCCTCGTCAAAGCTCAGCTGCGACGCGGGGTCCGGCGCCGTTTCACCACTATTGGTTTCTTGGTATTGCCGCTTGCTGGTGCCGTTGGTTGGGAACTGAAGCCCGGGCAGTATGTCGTTTCAAAGCACCTCGTTCGTGACACCGAAAAGTTTGAAAGCTGGTTTGCCTCACAGCTCCTGGCTGTCAAATAGTTGTTAATGTGCGCTTTCATGGGCGCAACATAACCCTTATCACCGCCGGCTTCCTGACCGGGCGGCCCACCCATTCGGCTCACGCCAAATGATCGTATGCCTTCCGACCTGTGCCGCCGCGGCGTACCAGATCAGTCCATCCCCGTGCCATACGGAACTGCCAGATCAAGTGGCGCAGATTCATGACCATGCGTGCCAAATCGACCGGCATTCTCGCACGTCGCCGCTGCCAGAATAATTGTCCGCGGACAGCAAGCAGTCCCGCCCCTGGCCGGTGGAATATCCAATACCGGCAGATAGATATGTTGCATGGATCACATTTCGTCTATGGTTGCCCGGGGCGCCACAGCGTCGTGGCACCCAACTGAGAGCGGAGAAATTTTCGTGACGACAGACAAGTTTCGAGTACTGGTCCGCGTGCACCTCGACTGCGCAAAGGCCCAGGTTGCCACCCAGGGCCGCGTGACGTCCGAAAGCGTCCACGGCCTGTATGACGTGATGAAGCGTGCCAACTCGCTCACCGCGGGCATGACGCTGGAGCTCGATATGACCCGGGCCTGGATCGAGCCCGACGCGCTGGAAGAACTCCGGACTTGCTCGCGGTCCCGCCATCTGCCTGCCCACGTCGATCCGCTCCAGTCCGAATACCGGTTGAGCATCCTCGCCCCCGATTACGCTGCGCCCCTGGGGCCATTAGCTACCCAGGCGGCCTGACCCGCGACAGCAATCCCCGACATCGGGGTGGAAAACCCGCCAACCAATCTCCGCATGATTCGGCGAAACGGTCACCGCAGGGTCCTCACTCCCGTATTTTCCGGGGATTCTGCCAACGCCGATAGTAGCGACGTCCCCATTCAGCGTTGCTTGAGAGTATGGACTCCATGAATAAGTCTGCAGCCAGGAACATAGATGGATCGGACGCTGTCCTGGAGGTTCGTGTGGAGCTCGTCGGCAGCGTGCCTACAATTTGGCGTCAGCTTGAGATCCGGGGCTCCATGGCTCTGAAACAAGTACACAAGGTTCTGCAGGCAGCCTTTGGCTGGGAGGACGCACACCTGCACAGGTTCACAACGGATGATCCCTTCGCCCCGCTGCGGCCGCTAAACGGCGAGATTCCGGAAGTCCTGCAGTGGCTACCAAGGCAGGAATGCGAAGAACCGGAAGACAGTCCTGAAGAGGAGTGCTCCCTGGACCAGCTGCTCGACCTGAGTTCAGGCGCAGCCTTCTACGAATACGACTTCGGCGACAGCTGGCTGCACCGGATCGAACTGATGTCCCGCCGGCCCGCAAACGACGACTCTCCACCAGCTCTGCTGATTGACGGCGGCCGGCGAGGCCCGCTGGAAGACTCCGGAGGATTTCCCGGCTACGAGGAGATCATGGACGCCCTCGCCGACCCGTCCCATCCTGGCCACGCTGAACATTCCGCCTGGGTGGCCGACATGACCGGCTCCGATAAGCCTTTCGACCCTGCGTTCCTGGACATCGCGGCCGTGAACCTGGCGCTGGCCGAGGGGTTCTACC
>NZ_DF952475.1:103448-119707 GCF_001263615.2 Arthrobacter sp. Hiyo1
GGATTTTGGGGTGAAAAGGCCTGGTCCTTAACGCCAGGCACAGCGCCTTCCACGCACGCTCCCCCAACCGCTTCCCGCCGCATATTGGTTATGTAAGGTTGTCAGTATGACAGGACAAGATACTTACCGTAAATACAATAACATCCACTCCCGTGAGGCGCTAGGATTTAGCGTCTTTTCTCCGTCGCATTTGGCTTGGTGCGGAGGCGATCAGCCTGTCGTACGATGCAACTAATTAGCGGGATCCCCGCGGAGTGAATGACGGCGATTAGGACGAGTCGAAACAGGTGGGAGGGCACATCTCACCGCGCCATCTGACGCTGTCGCAGGGCCAGACGGGGATACATCCTCGCGACGCAGCGGAGCTGGCCGGCGTCCTCCTCTCCGTTCATGCAGGTCAGCGGCCGTTTCTAGCGTTTAATGCGAGATTTTCGCTCACAGTTCAGGCTGTGGAGGAACTGGGCCGGATTCCAGCATTGAGTCAGTGCTCCGCGTGGGGAGCTGCTCCAGCGCGATGCTCAGCCTACTTATGCACAGAAGGCTCCTAGACCGCGAGATCCACTCCGAGGCCATCGCGAAAGACATTGATGCCGAGTTTCGCCGGACGCACGTAGAGACCAGAGTCATCAAGTGGAATATACATACGCAGGTCCGGGGCTTGCGCTGCGATCCAGAAGCCGGTTCCGTCGGGCATGATTGACTCCGCGAATCCGGTGCGCACGGTAGTTCCATCCTGGCGAAGCTCTACCGGATCTCCAGCCGAGGGCACCCATTTAAGGGCACGCACCGGCTGTTGCGACGGGATGTCTGTCTCAGCGTCCACGGTCTTTCCTCTCTTGAGCGGGTTGGCGTTCTGCGAGATGCTAGGCGGCCGCGCAGACCTTCGGTCGTCGGGATTGCGGATGTCCAATGCGGCGGGGAGTTTCTTCGGCGGCTGGTTCGACGTTGCGCGCTCACCTTTTGATCGCGTACTGGTCGGGGTAGGCAACCTCATTGGCGGCTTCGATGGCCCTGCTCGGCCTGAAGCCTTCGAGGAGTTTGGGCGCCTTGCCTGTTGTGATTTCCTCGGCGGCCAGACGTCCGGTCAGGGCGCCCAGAGTGACGCCGGTGGGCACGATAGTGACGTACAGGCCGGGGCGGCCGTCCCAGAAGCCGATGACGGGGAGTCCGTCGATGGGGTATGGGCGGTGGGCGATCTGGATGCGTTCCGCGCGGACGGTGGTCGGGTCGACGTCGGTCAGCCCTTCCCCCAGCTGTTCGAACAGCTTCCGTATGGCTGGCTGGGGTAAGGTCCGGGTCTGGCGGTCGATCTCCGCGTCGATGGCGGAGGAGCGGACGACGACGCGCCCGCTGGCATCCGGCCGCACGGCGAGCCCTGGGAGGTGGAGCAGGGTGGCTAGCTTGGACGTGCCGGGCGAGGTGGTGACAGTGACGCCGGGGGTGCCCTCCGTGCGGACGGTCACTCCCTGCGTTTCGAGCAGGGCCCCGGTGCCGGCACCGGCGGAGACCACGACGACATCGCCCTCGATCCTCTCGCCGTCTTCGAGGATGACGCCTTTGACCCCTCCGGTGTCCGACAGGAGCTCGGCGACTTTGGTCGAGGCGCGCACCGTGGCGCCGGAGCCGGTGGCGGCAGCGAGCAGGTCGTGGATGAGAAGGGGAACCGTTATGTGCCCTTCCCCGGGGAAGAACACCCCCAGTTCGTACTCGTTCCGGACGCGGACCACTGGGTCGAGACGCGGGATCTCCTGCGGGGCCACGGGGATAGCCGCGTAGCCGGTGGACTCGAGTAGCTCTGCCCGCTTCAGCAGCTTTTCCACCTCGGCCGGGGTTGCTGCCACGTGGAGATGGCCATTGCTGTGGAGCCACGAAGAATCGCCCAGCTCCCTGGCGATGAGTGCCCACTCGGCTATCGAGATAATGTTCAGGTGGTGGTAGGGCCTGAGCTCCTTCGTGTTGGAGTTGAGCCAGGCGAAGCTGGCTGCACTGGCGGCATCCCCGGGATTTCCCTTGTCAAGGAGAGTCACGTCAACCCCGCGTTTTGCGAGCTGATAGGTGATGGATACGCCGAGGACTCCGGCACCGACGACGATCGCTTTCAATTGTTGGTCTCCTTCACGGTCAGTCATTATTGAGCCGAAGACCTCACCACCTCAGGACGGCGAAGTCCGGCTTAGTTCGTCGACGAGACGGAGCGGGGTTCGTCCATCGAGCTTTCCTCCATCATCACCGGGCTGGTCGGACCACCACCACGGTGCATGGACAGTGATGGACCAGGTTTGCGGAGACGGAGCCGAGCAGAAGGCCCGTGAACCCGCCCAGGCCGCGGGAACCTACGACCACCAGGTCCGCGTCTTTGGCGGCTTCGATGATGACCTTCGCCGGCGATCCGTGACTGACCACCGTCTGAATGGGGACATCCCCCCGGGTGAGAGTCTGGAGAGCCGAGTCCAGCAGGCCTGCGGCCACCGAGGCGAATGCCTCCCGGTCCATCGAGACCGTCTCGTAACCGCCCGTCGTCAGGATCGGGAGCTCCCATGCGGTGACGGCCACGAGGCGTCCGCCACGGATGCGCGCCTCTTCTGCCGCCCATGCCAGTGCCTCGTGCGATTGTGGCGAGCCATCTACGCCGGCTACAACCGTATAGGCGTCCGTGTTCTGCATCCCTACCCCCCCCCTTTTTCTCTCGGTACTTGGATTGCGGAGGATCGCGAACGTTGCTCCGCGGATGCCGGGGACGCAAGCTTAGCTCCCCCTGATCCCTGACCTTTCGCGAGGAACTTTGGTGATGACTGGCATTCGATCCCCCAGTATCTATCGGATATATCCGTATCGAGGTGACACATCATCGGGTGACCAAATAACGCCTGTTACGCCGCAAAAGTATCATTGGCGAAAAAAGGTGTCAACGATTTCGGCACCCGGCGCCGCGAAAGCCTGACTGGCGGCCACCCTGCCAGTCAGGGGTGATCGAGGACGCGGCGACGACCAGCCAGGAGCGAAGGGCCGGTGGCGGTCAGGCCGGGGGCTTCGCCGGGATTGTCGATCTCGAACAACGGGTCCGAGGTCAGCTGGCTGGCCGGCGCCTGGACGTTAGCCGAAGAGGAGTCTGGCTTCGTCCCATCGCTCCTGGGGTACGGTTTTCACGCGCCCGAGGGCCTCATTGAAATGAACGGATTCGATCGAGGTGCCTTTGAGGGAGACCATGGTTCCCCAGCGTCGGTGGGCGACCGATTCTACGGCGGCCATGCCTAGCCGTGTAGCCAGGACGCGGTCAAAAGCGGTGGGCACTCCCCCTCGTTGGATGTGGCCAAGGACAGTTGTGCGGGTTTCGATCCCGGTCCGCGCCTCGATTTCGCGGGCTATTTTGTCGGCAATTCCGTCCAGGCGTCGACGTCCGAAGGTGTCGAGGCCACGTTCGGAGTGTGCCGCTGTGTGACCTTGTTCGATGAACCCTTCTGCAACGACGACAAGGGGTGCGCGTCCGCGGTTTTGTGCTTCCTGTACCCAGGTTGCGATCTGGTCTGAGTGCACCGGCTGCTCGGGTATGAGGATTGCGTGTGCGCCTGAGGCCATTCCGGCGTGAAGCGCGATCCAACCGGTGTGCCTTCCCATGACTTCGGCGACCATGCATCGGTGGTGTGATTCGCCAGTGGTCCGCAGTCTGTCGATGGCTTCCGTGGCTATCTGGACGGCGGTGTCGAAACCGAAGGTGTAGTCCGTGGCTTCCAGGTCGTTGTCCACGGTTTTGGGGACGCCAACGATGTTGAGCCCGTCGTGGGACAGTCGCTCGGCGGCCGTTAGCGTTCCTTCTCCGCCGATGGCGATGAGGGCGTCAACACCCATGGCGTTTAGCGTGGACTTTATGTTCTCGACGCCGCCGTTGGGACCGTCGAAGGGGTTGGTGCGCGACGTACCGAGGATCGTGCCTCCTTGTTTGGAGATTCCCCGGACTCTTTCCCTCGGGAGCTCGATCACGTCCCCGTCCACAACTCCCCGCCATCCGTCGCGGAAGCCGACAAAACTGTGACCGTAGGCTTTGATGCCTTTCAAGACGGATCCACGGATGACTGCGTTCAGTCCTGGGCAGTCACCACCGCTGGTGAGAATACCTATTTTCATGCTGTGCAGCTTTCCTTTGGGCGGGGTAGGGCCGGAGTGGGCGAGCTGATGCTGCTGATAGGTTCGCTGGGAAGGCCAGCGCGGCACTTGACCCGGCTGCGAACCGGGCTGCGCTCCTGACGATCACCGGACGGGGACATCGGCCAGAAGGCCACAGTGGGGAACACCTTTAGGCAAGCCCAATGTGGTGTCCAGGCACCGAACACGGCGCACCGCAGCGGCCTAATCAGGGGGTTCCGGCGCCGGCCCCCGCTGTCGGGGTGTCTGTTGCGAATGTACACGCCGGCGCCGGAAGATGTGGTTGCTTCTCAACTCGCATCGATGAACCACTTCAGCTCGGTGTCGGGGCGGTCCGCGACGACTGAGCCGGGGAGCACTAACAAACTCGACCCTGTGTGAACATGATGCTCCCCGGCGAGTCGGAGTTGAAATGGGACTGACGCGTTCGTCTCAGCTCAGTTTTGCCCGCTCTCTGAGCAAAATTTCCTTGGGAAGCGGGAAGTACACGCCTTGGTTAAGAATGGCTCGCTGACCCTCACGGCTGAGCACGTAACGCAGGTATTCGCGCGCTCCCTCAGCCTGGGGTCCCTCTGCTCCCGGGTCGATGACGAGGTAGACGTTGCGGGCCAGCGGGTACTTGCGCGTCCCGAAGGAATCAACGTCTGCGGCGTAGAACGTGTCGCTGCCTCGCGGCGCGAGCGGCAGCGGCGTGACGTGCTCGACGCCCTCCGCGTGGTAGAGGCCTGCAAGCGCGATTCCGAAGCGATTCTGGGACAGCTCCGCCATCATGTCCTTCGTTGTCAAGGACCCGGGGGACACCTGCTTCGATCCAGCCTCCACGTATTCCCGATAGTTCGGGTTCCACTTGCGGCCGCCGCCGAAGACCACCCGTTCGAAGAAGGTGGTCATCCCCGTCTGGGCGAAGCCGTAGGTCTGGATCGGAGCATCGGCCCATTCGCCCCCCAAGCCGAGCTGGCCCCACACACGGATGTTCTGCTCTGCGCTGCGGGCGACCTCTGGATTCCAGCGGATCTCTTTGAAACCGCCCGTCCGCTCGGCACCGAAGATGCCGTCCAGTTGGTCCATCGTCAATCCCTCGACGGGATTGCTTGCGTGCACGAAGGCAGCGAGTCCATAGCTTCCTCCTGCGACATCGAGCGCACCGGTGGCCACGGCTATCTCGGCTGGCATGCGCCGAAGCTTCTCGCCGAACGAGAGGAACTCGGTGAGCACCAGCTCCCGCCCGTTCGCACCAAGGTCCGCACTCCCGGCCATGACGCCGACGACGCCGGATGCCTTGCAGAGGTCGTCTTCGAACTGCGCGTCCGGGTGGAATCGACGAAAGCCTTCTTCCCACCGGGGAACCATGTCGGCGAGCGAAACACCGTAATGCCGCAGCACCCCGGAGAATCGGGTTTTGGGCACATAGGGCGGCAAATCCTCGACCGACCGCACGATTTCTTCACTGTATTCCACGGTTTTCAGCCACCAATCACTATTCTGAGTCGAGACCCGGGGTTGTTCGGGGTGGTATTCATTCGTTCTGGTCGCGCAGCACTGTGACGGTGCTGTCGTTGTTCAGGATGAAAAGGCTCCCGGCGGAGGTGTGGATGAGTCCACTGATGGCTCCGGGCGCCGGGTCGTGTCCAAGCTCCGTAAGCCCGACCGGGGCGTCGGACACGAAGTCGTAGACCATCAGTTGACGGCAGGATGAACCGACGATGAAGAGTCGCTTCTGGGGGTTCACGACCCAGTTCGCCGGCTCATCGATCACGTCGATCGTCCGGGTGACGATGTGTTCTGTTCCAGAGACCGCTGCCACGGTGCCGGCACCCGTTGTTGCCTCGCCAGCGCCCAGAACCCACATCTCGTCCCGACCATTGATCGCCTGGATCGGCAGCATCCGGAACGGGCGGTGATTCACCGGAACGGTAGCGAGCACTTGATCATCGGCGATGCGAATGACCGTCACGGTATCGTCGGCCTCATTGGAGATGTAGATATTTCCATGCTCGCGGAAGATCGCATTCCGGTTGGGCCGGTGCCCCACCGGAATCCTGCGGATTACCTCGTTGGTGCTGTCATCAAACACGGTTACATCATCGGATTCCGTGCTCACGACGTACGTCTTGCCGACGGGCTGGGTGATCGGCTTATAGCTTGCCCCCCACGGCTGGCCCCACTTGGGCAGGCCGCCAACCGGGATCGACGCAGTGATCCGGGCAGAGGACACCTCGACAGCGGTCACCGTGCCGTTCCCCTCGTTGAGGGTGTACACAATACCCCGGTCGAAAGCGGGCATGGTTCCGGTCGGCGCACTTCCCGCCGGTAACGAGACCCTCCTGACCACTTCACGGGTCTGCGGCCTGACAATCACCGCCTCATCCGCGGAACGGAGCGCAACCACCCCGACCGTGCATCCAGCATCGAAGGAGAAGTGCGCAGCTCCCCCGCCCAGGTGCCATCGATCTACCACACGACCGTCAGCATGGTCGAGCACCGTGATGGTGTCTCCCCCGGTGTCCGAGACCCAGACGTGGCCGGACTCCTTCACGTATCCGATGTGCAAGTGCGGGCCTGTGCCCACGTCCACGGTCGTGACCTCCCGATACCGTACGGCCGTGCCCACTGCCGGCGTCACCGGTTGACCTCTTGAATCATCATCATTGTTCTGCGTTCCTCTCGTTCTGACTTTGAGTCCGCCGACTCCTTACACGATCGACCGCAAGAGGCCAATCAAACGAAACCTATCCTTAAAATGCGACGATTGCTAGATCCAGTAGAAACAGCTGTTAGAAATTGCCTGAACGAACATAGCTAAGAGACTGACCGGGGTGTGAGAATGACAACATGACGGAAGATGAACAATGGACGATTGCTGAATTGCTCACCCTTGCGTCGAATGCCGCTTCGGAGGCCGGCGCGTGTTTTCTCCCTCAGGTTGGAGACCTGCAACGTCCCGGAGGAGGCGCCGCCAAATGAGGACCATCATTCCGAAGCACGCTGTCCTCGTCCCGCCGGAGGCGCGGCTCGCCTTTGTGGGCGTGATTTACCGCACGTACCAGTGGCGGCAAAGAACCTTCGACGGCACGTACCAGACCTTCGAGATGTTGAAACGTCCGGACACCGTTCAGATCCTCGCGGTGAGGAACGACGCAATCGTGCTTCTTCGTGAAAGGCAACCGGGAGGATTGCCGTACCTCTCAATCCCCGGCGGCAGGCACGACCGGGAGGATGAGACAGAACTCGACGCGGCCCGCAGGGAACTTCGGGAAGAGACGGGCATGGTCTTTTCTCACTGGAGGCTACTGGAGGTGACTCAGCCACACGCCAAGATAGAGCACTTCGTCTACGTCTTCCTGGCCACCGGATTCGACTACGCGACAGCGCCAAGCCCCGACAGCGGCGAGCGGATCCAGGTACAACTCGTTGATCTGAACACGCTGAAAGCGATCGCAACGCAGCCTGACGCACGAGGAATCCCTGCCAGTGTCCTCAATCAAGCCGACACCATCGAAACCCTCCTCCAGCTTCCGGCTTATCACCCGTAGGACGTCGCCTGGACAACCTCACCTGGGCGAGAGCTTCAGAAGGACCAGCTCGGCGTTGACGCTGCCCGGCACCGGGGCGGCGTACGGGTCCGACGCCGACGGCCAGCCAGTTGCCCGATCGGTCCGCCACATTCCGGCACCGCCGGAGAACACCAGTGGCAGCCCGGGCAAGTCCTCGACCATGACCTTCTGGATCGCCCCGATGGCGCTCTGCTCCTGCTTGCTGCCCGGTGCCGCCGCTGCATACGCGCTAAGCAAAGCGGGTGCGTTGGAGTTCGGGTACCGCTCGTAGTTGAGCTGGGTCCCCGTTCCGGCGGGGGCGCTGATCGGCTGTTGGTTGATGATCCGGTTATAGAAGTCGTACACCGAGGGCGTTCCCCCGTTTGTCCGCATGGTCAGCTCGTAGTTGCCCATCTCGACATCTTTCACGTAGGCCTGCTGCTGCTCCGATTTCACCGTGACCTTGATCCCCGCTGCCGCCAACTCGGGCACCATCACGCGGGTCATGCCGAAGAGGTCGGCCTGGGGGTAGGTCGTGGGGACCGTGAGCTTGAAATCCAGCCGCTGGCCGTTCGGGGACACAAAAACGTTGTCCGGGCCAAGCTGGTAGCCCGCGGCGGTGAGAATCTTCTTTGCGGTGTCGGGATCAGCCTTGCCGTATTTCTGGTCGGAGTAGCTTGCGGCGATCATGTCGCCTCGCGTCTTGACGTCCATCCCGGTGGGCGATTCAACTGCGGCGTTCAGACCCGCTGTGCCGATCTTCGAGATCTCGTCACGGTCGAGTGCGATATCGATCGCCTTGCGCACCGGGAGTTGATCGAGCGGGGCGTGGGCGAAGTTCGGCAGGAGGAGCGCGACCGACGGGTTGATCGTGGTGTTCCAGTAGTCGATCGTGTTCGGGGCGAGCTTCTTGACCGTCGCGCCGTCGATACCAGCGGTGCCGATCCAATCGACGCCGCCGGACTGCAGGTTGGCGATCATGCTGCTGGACGAATCGGCCGCAAGGTATTGCACGGTGGAGAAGTTTCCGCCCGCCTGCCAGTAGTACGGGTTTTTCTGCAACGTGATGGCCTGCGGAGTGAACGACTTGAGCATGTAAGGTCCGGTGCCGACCGGGTTGGGGTTGGCGTACTTGACCGGATCCTGGACGTCTTTCCAGATGTGCTCGGGCACGGTCTCGGTGCGCCACCACATGACCTGGTAGGCGGGCTTACTGAAGTGGATGACGGCGGCCGTGTTGTCGGTAGCCTCGGCTCCAGTTAGTGGAAGCGACACTGCGTTGAACGCCGGGTTCGCCTTCATCAGATTGAAGGTGAAAGCCACGTCCTTAGCCGTGAACGTTTCGCCATCGGACCACTTCACCCCCTCCTTGGTCTTCAGCGTGAGGGTTTTGCCGTCCGGGCCCCAAGTGTATGAGGATACGAGCCACGGCCGCGTCTTGCCGCTGCCGAAGTCCTCCTGCAGCAACGGCTCGAAGATCGCGTATGCCGCAAACCCGGATGCACTCGACGAACTGGCTATGAGCGCGTTGAAGTTATCGGTAAATGGTCCGGAGGCACCTGCGGTCACTTTGAGGGTCCCGCCTGCCGTGTTGGTGGCGCTTGAGGTGGTACCGGTGCATGCCGCTGTCGCAAGCACGCAACCGACCATGGCGGCAGCCATGGTCACCCTGGCCCGGAGCAGCGGACTCGTTGTCGTCAGGAACTTCATTGTTCTTCTTTCGTTGTGCGCGGCGACCGCGCAGAGCGTGATCGTGCCGCACGGTGGAAAGCCAGGCGGCCCGACGGCGACGCGAATCTAACGGAAGATATATTCGTTAGAGACAAGATAGTAGACCTTCGTGCAACGTCATAGCAATAGCTAAATTAACGATCGTTATTCCCAAAATTAGGACTAGAGTTTGAATGCAACGTAACCAAGAGCGAGGAAGACGCCGCCGAGGTGAGACGGCATCCTTCCTCATGAAAGGAAAACCATGTCGACAGTGCAGACGAGTGCCTCGTTATCCTGGAAGGCCCTGCCCGAGTATGAGCCGCGCGGCGAGTTGAGCGGCAGGCTCGTTGCCTGGGGGGATCCCGCCTTCCAGGAGCTCTGGGACGGATGGATCCGCCGTTTCGGGGAGTTCCATCCCGGGCTCGAGCCCGACTCCTTCCTCCGTGGCACGTCGACCGCCGTGGGCGGCCTTTATACGGGTGTCGCGGACATCGGTCTCTTCGGTCGTGAGATCCGCAAGCTGGAGCGCACATCGTGGAAGCGCATCTTCGATCACCAGCCAGAGGGGTTTGCAATCGCTACCGGGGCGTTCGACACATTCGCCAAAACCGTGGCGGTCGCAGTGCTGGTCAATGCCGAAAACCCGATCGCCGAGTTGAGTTTCTCCCAGCTGGACGCCATCTACTCGGCCGAGCGCCGGCGCGGCTGTCCCGAGCCCATCACCCGCTGGGGTCAGCTCGGTCTCACCGGAGAGTGGACCGACGCACCGATCCACGCTTACGGCCTGGACCGCGATACCGGCACGGCGCAGCACATATGGCTGCGGGTGTTGCAGGAGGGGCCATGGTCCGATCGGGCGATTCTTCCCGAGGGTGCGCCGACCCGGATGTACGCAGGGTCCGGGGGGCACGCTGCCGAGGCTCTTGTCACCACTTTGGAGAATGATCGCTATGGCATCGGATTGGCGGGATTCCGGAACCTGACCGGGGCTTTGAAGGCCGTTCCGATTTCCGAGGACCCCGGTCCTGCGGTAGCGGGGACGCGGGAAACGACAGCCAGTCGTGAGTATCCGCTCAGCCGGTCGGTGTACGCGTTCGTCCGCGAGGCACCCCATTCCCGGTGGGATCCGAAGGTCAAGGAGTTCATGCGATTCGTGTTCAGCCGCGAGGGGCAATCCGTGGTCGCCGCGGAAGGCGACTACCTGCCACTCCCCGAATCGATCGCAGGCCCGGAACTCGAGCGGCTGATGAACCTGTCGTCGCCCTCGGAGTAGATCGGCGTCGTGCTGCCCGGGCCCGGGTCACGAACGGGCCCCGGGCAGCACAGTCATGCGTTTTGCTTGTCGATCCGACGCGCCAGTTGGCCCGGTGTCGTGGCCGGCCGGTAGCCGATGTCGAGGTACGGCGTGTCCACCGCCTCTCCCCCGGACTGGCGGGAGGTTATCGCCGCGTCCAGGATGCCGCTGGTGAGCACGGTTCGCTCGATCGGGAAGGGCGAGAGCCCGGTGAACAGGAATCGGTCGAGGAAGCTAGCCAGATGGTCGAAGTTCCAGGTCGGTGGCTTCTTCTGTCCGGGCGTCGCGACACCGGCCCCGATCATCGGTACATCGGTGAGCTTGGAGCCGGTGGGCGTCCAGGTGACCAGGGGCTCGCGCATCCCGTCCACCCGGACGGCGACGGCGCGGCGCAGCATGAACCCTGTCAACAGCAGCACACTGACCCGGGTCCCGTCGTTATAGTCCACGACGACGGCCTCCTCCCGTCCGCGCGGGGAGCTCGCCGGCCCGTCGGCAATTGAAGAAGGATACCTCCTGTAGTACTCGCGGGCGCCGCCGGCATAGTGGGGCACGGCTTCGATCGCCGCATCAGCGAGCTCCCGGGACCATAGCCCTCCGTCAGTGAACGCATCCCAGAACCGGTCTCCGGAAACGAACCGCACCGACGCCACACCGGTCTCGAACCCGGCCCGCCGTTCGATCATCGACTGGACCAGTTCGAGCGGGTGGAAGATGGGCGGCTCTCCCGAACCTGTAGCGACGGCCACGACTTCCTTCACCCGTGATCCGACCGGGATCTCGATGGGAGGGCAGCGCACGGTCACAGGAACCGAGGAGCCGGCCATGAGCGGGATCGACAACCGCCGAGAAGTCTCGTAGATCTCGCTGATCTCCCCCCACGTGTTCCCCAGGTGCTTGTCGAGAAATACCGGAACCGCTCGCGCCGACCGCTCGCACTCCCGCGCGACCTGCATGAACATCTCGTGGCGACGGTCCCTCGGCCTGCCTCGCTCGTCGAACTCCTCGGGCCGCCCCGAGCGCGGGTTGCGTTCAGCGATCAGGACGACACCGTCGACGTCGATTCCTCCGCCGGTCCCCGACAGCGCGTCGCGCAACCTCCCGGCCGGGCGTACGTCCCACTCCCTTATACGACTCGCTCCGAGGTCGCCTGGCCCAGGGTCGAGCACGTGGAGCGACGCCAGTTCGCAGAGCGGTTCCGTCGGCGTCCACAGCACTTCATAGCCGTCGTGCAGGCGACCCACGAGGAGGTCGGCGTGCGATCCAGGCCAGAACTCGTTCACCACCGCGGCGAACTTCGGCTTCCTGCGCGAGCCACTGGTAGTAGTCATAGCTTCATTTGCCAACATGTTTCGACTCCCCTCTCTTTCGGGCGCGTCCATCGCGCCACAGAACCGGAAGGAGCACCAGCCCGAGGACCAAGGTCGGAATACCGCCCGCCAGCAGCCCCCACCGGCTCCCGAACTCCTGCGCGATCCAGCCAACCAGTGGGCCCCGATGACCGCACTTCCGCCCCAGCACATCGCCCACAACGCCATCACGCGACCCCTCATGTCGGGCCGCGAGGTCAACTGCAGGTTGGTCTTTGCGCCCGCATTGAAGGCAATGCTCGCGAATCCCACGAGTGCCAGCGCTGCCAGCGCCAGGGCAAGCGTGGGGGCTAACGCCGCGAAAATCATGGTTGCCCCCCAGGCGATTGCTGTCAGCGACAGGATGATGGGGCGGGACGCGGCTCGCCGTCCGGCCGCAAACAGTCCACCGACGATGGAGCCGATGGACAATGCCATGACCAAGGCACTGTACGTCGCGGCGTTCCCCGCGAACGCATCAGTCGCCAACAGGGGCAGCGTTGTCGGGAACTCCCACGCAAGCGTGCCGGTCACGGTGATCATCAGGAGCGTGATCGCGAGTCCGGGCGTCGCGAATACGTACCGTATCCCCTCGCGGACCTGCCCGCGTGCGCGAGGGGCGGGGGCCGACCGGAACATCTCGGATGGACGCATCATCACGAGGCTCACAATGACCGAGCCGAAGGACGCGGCGTTGCAGAAGAAGCACGCTGGAATGCCAATAATTGCGACCAACGCACCACCCACGCCCGAGCCCAGCACGCGGGCGAGGTTGACCATAACGGAACTCAGGATGATGGCGTTGGACAGCTCAGAGTCCCCGACCAGTTCGGAGATAATGCTCTGGCGTGCAGGGTTGTCGAACACCGTCAGGCATCCAAGCCCGAAGCTCAGCCCGAGCAAGAGCGGATACGTCATCAACCCTGTCATGGCGAGCACACCGAACACCACTGAACAGGCAGCGCATGCGGTCTGTGTGAACAGCAGCATGCGGCGCTTGTCGTGCCTGTCCGCTATCACTCCGCTGATCGGCCCCGCAACAAGATACGGCAGAAGCCGGACCCCCACAGCCAACCCGAGCGCGCTCCCACTACCTGTCAGATGAAGAGTGAGGAACGCGATCGCCAAAGTCTGCATGAAATTGCCCGCAATGGACACGGACTGCCCCACTGCATACAGCCGGTAGTTGCGGACGCGCAGCGAACTACCCGCAGCCACAAGCCTGAGACGCATGGCCTCGCGCGTGAAAGTCACGAGGCGGGAAAGTTCGAGATGCGTTCCAGCAGGTTTCCGGCCGCCACTAGCTCGCCCTGCTCGCGGTCATCGAGTGTCGCCTCGATCGCGTGCTGCAGGTGCGTGGATCTCTTTGCCCGGCGGTGGGCCATCGCAGTCCTACCCTTGTCTGTGAGCATGACGTTGACCCGGCGGCCATCGTTTGCATCGCGTCCGCGGGTGACATACCCGCCTGCGTCCAGCTCGCGCAATGCGGACGCGATATTCGAAGTGGTCATGCCCAGCTCGCGTGCGAGTTCGCCTGGCCGAGAGGCCCGACTCCCGGCGCGGACGATCGCAGCGAGCACTGAAATCGCGGTGCGGGACAGTCCCTCGATGGGTGGATGGGCTGAGCGGTTCCACCGGATGAACCGCTTGAGTTGCTCCTCTAGTCGCATTGCCTCCACACTATCCATATAGCTATCTTACATAGCTATATGGCATAGCAATATTCAGGAAGCTACCGACAGACTGCCGGACCCCGCCAGTGGGCTCCGGCAGCACTGCACCGCCCTGTGACGCGCCCGCATCAAAGGAAGAACACCAGCCAGCCTCGCTGCCCGGTCTGACGCCTTCGCCGACTCTTAGACGGGCGAAGGCGAGCAGCCCGAACCCGACGGCAGGGCGATCGATGCGTCACACGTGCGCTGTTCCCGCCCGGCTGACCCCGTCTTACGGGCAGGTTCTGTCCTGGTCTTCCGGTGCGCGGTTTAGTCAAACGATTCTGGGGTGGACCGGAATTCTGGTGAGGGACAGGGTTGTGAAGTCCATGCCTTGGTCGATCATCGCTGGCAAAGCCGCTGCGTAGCCCGCTGATGTTCCTGACCCGGGCTGGTTCATGTGGCCGATCACGATGTCTCCAGGCTGAACCGCAGCCAGTTGCGCGGCGACGGTGCCGGGCGGGAAGGTCGCTCCGCCGTCGGAGTTGATCGAGAAGTTGACGGGAGTGAAGCCTATGGCACTCACCACTTGAACAGCAGTTTCGTCGTAGAACGCGGTCCCGGCGCGGAACCACAACGACCGCTTCCGGGTCAGTGCGACGATTCGACTTGCGCCGCCGGAGACCTCGTCGATCACCCCGCCGATCGTGCTTGTCCCGGCGATTCCGTAGGCGCTCCGACCGGTCGTGGAGAGCGGCACGTTGGCGAGGCCGTGGTTCCCGATCTCGAACAGGCTGTCGGAGGCGAGTTCTCCGCTCAGCGACGGGTTGGTGTTGATCCAGCGTGCATTCAGGAAGAGGGTTGCAGGCACCCCCAGACGGCGGAGAGTATCAATTAGCTGGGCGTCGTAGCCCGATCCTCCGGGACCCCCACAGGCATCGAACGTTAGGGCTACGGCCCGGGAACCCGTGTGGGTGACGATCCCAGGAAGATCGATACCCCACTGGCCCGGCGGCCTGCCGGCGAAGCGCTTCTCGATCTCGGCCCTGATAGCCGGGATCGGTGCAGCCGACGCGGCGGGTGTCTTCGCACCCGGAACGGCCGCTGCATTCGCGGTCGCCCGTGATGTCGGGGTAGAGATCGGGGCTGATGAGGCCTGTGTCACGAGTCCGCATCCCGCGGTTCCCGCGGCTGCAGCGCCGATAGCTGCGAGAAGGGATCGACGGGAAAGGCGCACCGCACCGGGTCGCGCAGCGGTCGGGGGCAGGTCATGCAGGGGTTCCGCAGGGCCGACCGTCCTCTGTGTTGGCCGAGTGATGTCCGCGTCGGATGGATTCAACTGTTCTCCTGATTCCCGCCGTTTAGCGTGATCCCACGGCCGGGTGCAGTGCGCTTGGGAGGCGCAGGGGTTTGACGAGCGTTTGGTGCACGGTGTCCTGACGAAGGGTCCGGGGCCGAGCATTGGTTTTTGAGATCGGCGCTTCCGTGCCCGTGGGCCAGGGCCGCCCTGGGGAACATCAACGCCGGGCCGTCCCTCTCAATCTGATTCCGAAGAAGTGCTCTCGAAAGGAAGAAGCGGCTGCCTCCCTCTCGGGGAGGCAACCGCTTCCTTGTCTGTTCAGCGGTCACTGACGATGACATCGGGCTGCCTGGCGGATGCGGCAGATCCGGCCGGGATCAGTTCGCGGATCCAGGTCCGCAGCATGAGCCGGTCCCGGTCTTGGGGGTCATCTCCGAAGGTTGTTCGACCGTGCAGGAGGCGGCGGTTATCGATCACTGCCAGCTGGCCAGGTGCCAGTTTGACCTCTATGCGGTCGGGGTTGGCCACTGCCGAGGCCACTTCCTGGTCGAAGCGGTCAAGTGCGTGGACCTGCCGACCCGTTAATGGTGTGCCGAGGGGGTGTCTGTGCCCGAGTTCGATGTACTCGCGCAGGTAGTTCACGTGCCATTGGCCGTCGGGTTGCTGGACGAGGACGGGCCGCGGAACGGGCGGCACACCGTCCTCGCGCTGGTCGAAGAGGAACGGCTCCTGCAACACGGCAAGTGCGTCGGAATCGAGCTTCCGGATAATTTCCCCGGTAGGGACAAGGATGAGGCCGCCTCCGACCCTGGCCTGTCGGATACACAGCAGGGCGAACCAGTCCGGAGCCGTGTCCGGGCGGTGCGGGCCGTCCGTGTGGAATTGTCCTCCTTCCCGGCTGTCCGAGTAACGTCCCGTGGCGCCCTCGCCGAGTTTGACGCCGCGGTATTTCACCTCGCGCACCAACTGGCCGGCGCCGTCCTGCGGAAGCAGGCGCCCGAGCGCGGAGGAGACCGCAGTGGCATACCGGGCTGCGAGTGCCGGCTCCTCCACCGGGATGCCTTCGACGATTGCCAGGCCGTGCTCGATCCAGCCCGGGCTCGTGAAGACTTCCTTGCGGAAGGCAATGACAGAAGGGTCCTCGAGGCGCCCGCGTGGGGTGGCATCGAGGGCATGCTGCGGGAAAGTCAGGTGTTCCATGGACGGGCTCCTTACAGGGCGGGTTCTTCGCGGCAGTACCGCGCTACGGATACACCTCCGGCGAAGGCCCGCGGCTGG
>NZ_DF952475.1:119734-121580 GCF_001263615.2 Arthrobacter sp. Hiyo1
CTTCGCCGGAGGGGAGGACAAGCCGGGTCAGGAGGCGACGGGACTCTGCTCCTCGACGAAGGCGTTCGCGTAGAGGGTGGAGGCGTCGATGTCGACGGTCTTGACCTTTGCGCGGATCTGTCCGCTGAGGGTGTCATCGAACGGTGCGGACTTGATCGCATCGATGACGAGCTGCGCGGATCCGGGCGAGACCGTGTAGTCGCCTTGGGACAAGGTGGGCCATCTCTTGGCGATGGCCTGGACTGCATCGGCGGTTTCCTTGCCCGCGAGGTAGGTGGAGGACAGGAGTTCGGCGATCCGTTCGGGGGTGCGTGAGCGGACGTACTCCAGGGTGCGGCGCATCGCGTTGACCAGACGTTGGACGATGTCCGGGTGGTCCTTTAGGAATTCCGGGGTGACGAGCAAAGATTCTGCGGGCCAGACCGCGCCGAACTCGGCGACCGTGCTCTCCCGGGTGGCAAGGTCATACAGTGTGGAGACGAGCCCGGTTTCCTTCATATAGGTCGTCATGGGTTCCATGAAGGTCAGTACATCGACGGTACCTTCCTGCAGCCCCTGCGTGACGGCCTCACGCCGGCCATCGACCGCCGCCATCACCGGAGTGTAGCTTCCGCTGGGCAAACCGGCCCTGCTGGCGAGGTAGCTTGTCACGATCCCTTTGGCCGAGTGGCTGGCGCCCTCGGCGATCCGGCGTCCGGCAAAGTCTGCGGCGGAGCGGATCTCGCCCTTGGATGCCTCCGACACCATTACCGTGATGCCGGGCGCGTCGTGCAGGACCATGACGGCAACCTGCGGCTTGCCGTTGACCACGCCGAAGACTGCGTGCTGGAACCAGTTCACCTGAGCGTCGAGGCGGCCACCGCCGGCCTCGAGGTCCTTGATCTCCTGCTTGTTCAACAGGGTGACGGCGAGATTCTCGTCATTGAAGTACCCGAGCTGCTGGGCGACGTAGGCGAGCACGATGCCTTGGAGCCGAGCCGCAGCGGAAGCTGCGGTTCCTGGGATTCAGTCATTGAACCCTCCTTCTGGAGTGGGTTCCGGTGTCGCGGGATGCGGACCGGCCCGCTCGCGTTCGCTAATGCACTACAACGTATCACTAACGAAATGCCATGCATAGATCTATCAGCTGTTACTTTTCAAAAATTCCAACTGCAATGGGCCTGGAGAATTGAAGCGAGGGGTTGCGTTCCCCCACCCAGCCGGGCGCAAGAAGAGCGGCGCCGGGAGACCTTGACTCCGGGCGCCGCTCTTCTGTGGTTCCCCTAAGCTGACCCGCTGTTAGAGTCCGACGCTGTCAGCCTCGTAGACACGGGCGGCAAAGTCCTCCAGGGTGGCGGCGCAGTCCGTCAACGCGTCCGCAACCTTGTCCGCCAGGGGCGCGCCGAGCATGTCGCGTGCCTTGACCTTCTGGTACCACCCCTTGAGCTTGACGAGGTCCTCCTCGTTTTCTTCGAGCTCGCCGTAGGTGAAGTGTTCCTCCCTGACTTCCTTCTCAACCCCGGCATGGAAGTCCCGGCACTTGTCGAGGATCTCTTCATACTCATCATTGCGGGCCGCATTGAACATCTCGACCAGATCCGTTTCGCCGATGATCGACGTCGAATTGATGAGAAATGCCTTTCCGGACATCGCTTCGACGATTTCATTCCGGAGAGCCCTCATGGCCCGCTCGCTCTGTGCTGTGCGGGGCACCGCAGCGGCGGAGTTCTGCATGTAGATCGCCCCCAGGTTGCGCAGCTTGCGCCAGACGGCGGCGCGCAGGCGGGTTGGCTCACTTGGCACCCGGTACACAAGGAGCAGCCACGTGGGCGAACCTTGGGCCCTGGCCCCCGCCTGCCGCTCTGGC
>NZ_DF952475.1:122069-124551 GCF_001263615.2 Arthrobacter sp. Hiyo1
CCCCCGCCTGCCGCTCTGGCGCCGGAGCCGCGGCATCCGGGATCGCGGCCTCAAGGTCCAATGGGGCCTCTTTGTTCGTATTGACGCTCATCTGGTCTCCTCACTCGAGCAAGTCAATCGTACCCCGCGCACGCTCGAAAGTACCGTGACAGCCGACTCCTTGAATCCTTGACGACCGCCAAGTCCTGAATGCTCGGCAGATTCCCCATGGATTGATCAGCCGTTCCGTTCCCCGCATAACCTATCAATTAAATATCCGGCTATCTGTTGCTTAACAGATGTAACGGCCGTTAGTATGTTCAACGAACGCACATTCTTAGAGAAACAGAAAGGTGGTTGTCATGGGTTCAAGTACCGACTGGGGCTTGGCCATCTCCGTGTTCGTGGCCGCGATCGTGGAAATGGTCGAGGCCCTGACGATCGTGCTCGCCATGGGCATGACAAGGAGTTGGAAGTCCACGCTGTACGGTGTCGGGACGGCGCTCGTAGCGCTGACCGGCTTCACCGCGGTGACGGGGTATGCGCTGGCGAACTGGCTGCCGCGCTCTAGCCTGCAGCTGATCATCGGCGTCCTGCTGCTGATCTTCGGACTGCAGTGGCTCAAGAAGGCCATCCTGCGCTCGGCTGGCCGAAAGGCCATGCACGATGAGGCCCGGATCTACCAGAACAAGGTCAACGCGGCGGCCGCGGCAGGTAACAAGGTCCGCTTCGGGCTCGACTGGTTCTCCTTCGTCGTCAGCTTCAAAGGCACCTTCCTCGAAGGCGTGGAGGTGGTCTTCATCGTCATCACCTTTGGCCTCAACGCCAACAACATGCCGGTTGCCATCATGGGCGCAGTCGCCGCCGTCGTGGTTGTCCTGCTCGCTGCAATCGTCATCCACGCACCGCTGACCAAGGTCCCGGAAAACACGCTCAAATTCGGCGTCGGGTTGCTCTTGACCACCTTCGGCACCTTCTGGGCCACGGAGGGCCTGGGCGCCTGACACCCTCCCACACCAGCCTGGAGTGGGTGCTCTCGGACATGGTCCTCCTGCCGATCCTCGCCGGCTGGGTGCTGCTCTCGGCGATCCTCGTCAAGATCCTGAAGGTACCGGCAGACCAAGTTCCGGTCATCGAAATCGTCCAGCCTGTCAGCGTGCGAGAGGAAGTCTAGGCCATGAAATTCATCAAGGGATTCTTCGAATTCTGGTACGACTTCATCATCGGCGACGACTGGAAGATTGCAGTGTCGGTCCTCATCCCGCTCGTTGTCGGAGCAGGGTTCGTCCTGAACGGATTCGAGGCGTCGCTGCTTTTGCCCCCGGTCCTGGCCGTCGCGCTGGCGGCATCCTTCGTCGTGGCCCTGGCCATCGACGTGAAGCAGCACCCGAGCGACTAGCCGCCCGGAGCGCTTCTGCCCTGAACGTGGCCCGGTGCCAGCGCTTGTCCTGGTACCGGGCCGCTTCCATATCCGTTGTAGAAAAAGGAGTCGTCGTGACCAAAGCCGCACATTTGCGCAGCCTCATCCGAGAGGGCAGGGGCCTGTACTGACGGCGGGAGCCCATGACGGGCTCGGCGCGGTCCTTGCCGAACGGGCCGGGTACCGTGCGGTCTGGGCGTCCGGGCTGGAAGTCTCGGCGGCCCACGGTGTTCCGGACATCGGTCTCCTGGGTATCAGCGACTATCTGGCCGCGGCCCGGACCATGAACCAGGCCTGTGGACTGCCCGTCATCGCCGACTGCGATACCGGATTCGGCAACGAGCTCAATGCCGCCTACACCGTCCAGCAGTACGAGGCAGCCGGCATCGCCGCGATCTGCATCGAAGACAAGGTCTTCCCGAAGGTCAACAGCTTCGCCGGCCACCGCCAGATGCTCGCCCCGACAGGCGAGTTCGCGCACAAGATCAGCGTGGCCAAGGCTTCCCAGAAGGACCCGGACTTCATGGTAATCGCCCGGACCGAGGCCCTCATCGCGGGAGCCGGCATGGACGAGGCCATGGACCGGGCGCACGCCTACGCCGACGCCGGGGCGGATGCCATCCTCATCCACTCCAAAGCCAAAACCCACGCCGAGGTCGAGGAGTTCATGTCCCGCTGGAGCGGGCGGCTTCCCGTGGTCATCGTGCCCACGACGTACTACGAGTGGAGCGCGAGCGACGCCGCCCGCGCGGGAGCCTCGATTGTCATCCACGCCAACCAGGGACTCAGGGCCACTGTCACGGCGATGATGTCCGCTTTCAGCATCATGCTCAATGACGGCTGCTCGAGCGCCCTTGAGGGACAGATCGCCAGTGTGAAGGAGATCTTCGACCTGCAGCGCATGGACCAATGGCTGGAGTTGGAAGCATGATCGCCTGCTGTGACCTCGTCTCCGGCCTCGCGGTCAGGGGCTGGAACCAGGGGTCCGGCGTGCCTTGCAGTACCTTCGCGGGGCCTATCGCCCACCTCAGTGCATCCGGACGCTACCGGGCAGCGGCCAACGAGGGCCTTGCTCTTTCCGGG
>NZ_DF952475.1:124576-130395 GCF_001263615.2 Arthrobacter sp. Hiyo1
CCGCGTGCCCGCCCGGCACGGCGATCTTCGCAACGACCGGCTACACCTCACGCTACCTCCACGACGCCGGGGACCGGCCCGGGAACTTCTACATGCAGGGATCGATGGGGCATGTCTCATCCCTCGCGCTCGGCTACGCTGCCGCCGCGCCGGAGAAAACCGTCATCGTGCTCGACGGCGACGGTGCCGCGCTCATGCATCTGGGGAGCTTCTCCACTATCGGCGCCGAGCAGCCGGCCAACCTTGTCCACGTAGTCATCGACAACGGCGGATACGAGTCGACCGGATCACAACAGAGCACTTCCGGAACCACCGACCTCGCCGCCGTCGCCAGAGCCAGCGGGTATCACGCCACCTCCACGGTGGACACCATGGAGTCCCTGCAGCAACAGCTCGCCTCCGCCGCCTTGACCCCCGGCCCCCATTTCATCCTCGTCCGCGCCGGACGAACGGTCAGGGAAACCCCACAACGCGCCGGCGCCTCCCTGTCCCTGCCACACATCGCGGAGCGGATGCGCAGCACGACAATTCCAAATACGGCAGTCGTCAGCCATGCATGACCTCCAGAGACTCCTGTTCACCGCGTCGAAGCTTGGACGCGCACCGCAGCTGCTCGAGGGTAGCGGGGCCTCCTCGGCGCTGAGCAAGATCGTTGGCCGCTCTCCCCGCCGGGTACTCGTCGTCGCAAGCCGGCGGACCGTCGAAGACATCCCGGGCATCGCTTCCCTGATACGTCACGGCGCGCACCACTATGGACTGATACGGCCCAATCCTTCCGTCGATGACGCCCTGGACCTCTCACAGGCGATCGAGGAGCTCCGTCCGAACACGGTTCTTGCCGTCGGCGGCGGCTCCGCCATCGACCAGGCGAAAGCAGCCCGCCTGCTCAAACCCGATCCCCGTTTCCTCCACTCCGGGCTGCAGGGGAACACCTCCTCGCTGCGGACCGAACCACCGCTCCTTGTCGCTGTACCAACGACGGCAGGAACCGGGGCAGAGATCACCCCCTTCGCCACCCTGTACCGCGGATCAGCCAAAGTCTCCCTCGACCTCCCGCAATGCCGCCCCGACCTTGCAGTCCTTGACGGCGAGCTCACCCTGACATGCCCGGACCGGCACAGCCTCGCTGCGGCCCTGGATGCCGTATGCCATTCGATCGAATCCGGTTGGAGCCTGGCCGGCACACCTTCCAGCCGCGTATACGCCAACGCCGCCCGGGACCACCTCCTCCGCCACCTCACCCACAGCGCTCCTCCTTCCCCGGGGATCCGCTGGGCAGACGATTCACCGGCCTCCGACTCCCCCCGGCACCTGCTCCTCCTGGCAGCAGCGGTTGCCGGCGTGGCGATCTCCCAGACCCGCACAACCGGGGCCCACGCATTCGCCTACCATCTCACTGCCGAATACGGTGTTCCCCACGGCTTCGCGTGCGCGGCAAGCATGTCGTGGATCGAGGCCCACGCCAGCGCCCGCCAGCCAGAGACCGTGGACGAGGCGACCCGCGCCGTGGTGGAGACGCTCAGGAGGCACCTCGACGGAGCCCGGAGCGCCCGGCTCGTTAACCTGCCCTCCCTCGAAGGCTCAGCCCTTGAGGAGTACGTCGACGCCGGTCTCAATCTCCGGTCACGGATGGCGACACACCCGGTCCCCATCGAGCGGACCGAAGCAATCCGCCACATTGGGCAGGACGGGCGCCTCGGCGGGAAATCCGCCACCAAAGTTGCACAAAAAATGCCACAAAATGCTTGACCGGACCTTCAAGAAAAAGTTAGGTTAGGTTAGGCTTAGAAACTAACAGCTGATAGTAATTCTCTTGAACAGAGGTTGCTCAGTTCGTAGGAAACGTCAAAGGTCATCAGAGTCGAGGCCAGCGTTAAAGGTCGCGACCGCGAACGAAAGAGGGCAGCACATGCGCTTCCTCGCACGACGCCTAGCGTTCTATCTCATCACGGCGTGGGCTGCCATCACTATCAACTTTCTGCTCCCAAGGCTCATGCCCGGGGACCCGGTCCAGGCTGTCATGGAGCGGTTCAACGGCCAACTATCGCCGGAGTCCAGCGAAGCACTTGCCGTTGCCTTCGGCCTGGACCGCAGCAAGAACCTGCTCGAGCAGTACGTCGAATACATCGAACACCTCTTCCACGGAGACTTCGGGCTTTCTTTCACCTATTTCCCGACCCCTGTCTCCTCGGTAGTTGCAGACAGCCTGCCATGGACCATCGGCCTGCTCGGCGTCTCCACCCTCGTGGCCACCCTGCTCGGGACGCTCCTGGGCTGCATCGCCGGATGGCGCCGCGGAACGTGGATGGATTCGGTCCTGCCTGTCGGAGCGTTTCTGCGCGGGATCCCGCATTTCTGGGTCGGTCTGCTGTTGGTTGCGGTCTTCGCCGTCGGGTTCGGGTGGTTTCCGGTGAGCGGCGGGTACGACCCGTCCATTCCGCCCAGCTTGAGCCTGGACTTCATCGGCACGCTCCTTTACCACTCGATCCTGCCTGCGCTGACCATCGTCATCGGCTCACTCGCCGGCCACATGCTGATGCAGCGCAACATGATGGTGACAACCCTTTCCGAGGACTACGTCGTCGTAGCTCAGGCCAAGGGCCTCTCTTCGAAACGGGTCATGCTCAACTACGCGGCCCGGAACGCCATCCTCCCCGCAGTCGCGGGTTTTGCCATGGAGCTTGGCCTGGTCGTCAGCGGATCCCTGCTTGTGGAGAAGGTCTTCTCCTTCCCCGGCATCGGCTACGTCATGTTCCAGGCCGTGAGCAACCAGGACTTCCCGCTGCTGCAGGCGATCCTTCTCGTCACGACGTTCGCCGTCCTGGCCGCGAACCTGTTCGCGGATGTGGCGTTCTTCGTCCTAGACCCCCGTACCCGGAACGCGTGAGGCACAAATGACATCCGCAGTCGAAATCACAAAAGTCGTCAAGAGCACCCGTCCGCGCCGCAAAAAACGCCACTGGCTCCGCTCCCGCAAAGTACTGGTCGGCGCAGCGATCCTCGCTGTATTTGGTGTGCTCGCGGTCATCGGGCCCTGGATCGCCCCCTACGACCCCTCCGCCACCAGCCCGGACGTCCTCGTGCCGCCCTCCCCCCAACACCTGCTCGGTACCACGGCATTGGGAGAGGACGTTTTCTCGCAGGTCCTCGCCGGCACCAGGCTCAGCCTTGAGGTGGGCTTCCTCGCCGCGCTCATCAGCGAGACGGTCGCCATCCTGGTCGGTATCACTTCCGGATACCTCGGCGGCTCTGCCGACGAGCTCCTGTCCTTGGGCACAAACATCTTCCTCGTCATCCCCGTGCTTCCCTTGCAGATTCTGATCATCGCCTATCTCGGGAATGTCAGCTGGGTTGTCACGGCTGCCGTCATCGCGCTGACGGCCTGGTCCCACGGCGCCCGCAAGCTGCGTGCGCAGACGATGTCGATCCGCAAGCGGGACTACGTCGAGGCCGCCCGCGCTGCCGGGGAGCCGGCCTGGCGCATCGTTTGGTTCGAGATCCTGCCCAACGAGACAGCCATCATCGCCACGGGATTCCTCTTCAGCGTCCTTTCCGGCATCATCGTCCAGACGGGCCTGGCGTTCCTTGGACTCGGCGATGTCGCCAGCTGGAGCTGGGGATCGGTGCTGCGCTGGTCGGAAGCCAGCAACGCCTTCCTGACCGGCGCCTGGTGGTGGTTCGTCCCGCCCGGACTCTGTCTCGCGGTCGTCGGCATGGGGCTTGCCTTGATCAACCTCGGGATCGACGAGGTCGTCAACCCCCGACTGCGCGGTGTCGGCCGGGTCAAGACGGCACGCGAACGTTCGCGTCTGACGCGCCGCCTCATCCAATTGGACCACGACGCAGAAAAGACGGCCGCCCCTTCCCGTAGCGGGAATTCCGTCCTGGAAATCACCGGGCTCCGCGTCGACTACCAGACCGCGCATGGAGCGCTTCCGGCCGTGCGGGGCGTGGATCTGACCCTGCGCCGGGGAGAGGTCCTTGGCATCGCGGGCGAGTCCGGATCGGGCAAATCGACTCTGGCCTTTGCCGTGACCCGCCTGCTCCGGGCACCGGGTGAAGTCGTGGGCGGTTCCGTGAAGTACTTCGGACGCGCCAAGGACGGATCCGCTCTCCCCCGGCTGGATGTCCTTTCCGCGAGCCAGGCACAACTTCGCCGCTATCGCTGGGAAGAGACCGCCGTCGTGTTCCAGGCCGCCATGAACTCCCTGAACCCGGTACTCACCGTCCGCGCCCAACTTGACGACACCATCCGGGCGCACCGGCCGAAGATGGCGGCCGCTGACCGGGAAGCACGCGTCGGAGAACTCCTTGAGCTCGTCGGAATTGACCGGTCCCGTCTCGGTTCCTATCCGCACCAACTCTCGGGCGGGCAGCGCCAGCGCGTCATGATCGCCATGGCACTCGCACTCGATCCCGCCGTCGTCATCATGGACGAGCCCACCACATCTCTGGACGTCGTCGTCCAACGCGACATCATCCGCTGCATCATGGACCTACGCACCCGCTTGGACAGCTCATTCATCTTCATTACCCACGATCTGTCTCTGCTGCTCGAGATTGCCGACAGGATCGCTGTTATGTATGCGGGCGAGCTCGTCGAGCTTGGTGACGCAGCCCAGATCCAACACCAGCCACGACACCCTTACACCCGCCGCCTGCTGCTCTCGTTCCCGGTCCTTCGCGGCCCACGGAGGAAGCTCGCCGCGATCGACGGCGCCGCACCAAACCTGCGCAGCATCCCGACCGGGTGCGCATTCCACCCCCGGTGCCCGCTCGCCACAGACATCTGCCGGCAAGAAGACCCGCCTTTGCTTTCCCTGCCTGATCAGGCCGGCCAACCCGCCACCAGCGATACCGGCGGCGAGGCGAGGCTTGTTGCCTGCCACCACGTCGATGAGACCCTACAGCTGCGTCCAGTCGACGCTCTCGTCCAAGAGGAGTTGCCCAGATGAACGCCGGAATCGACGTGCTTCCCATGACCGAGAACATCAAGACGCCCGTGCTCGAGGCGACCGGTCTCGGCAAGACCTTCAACCTCAGCAGAGCCGTCGGCGGGCAACGGAAGGTCGTGGCCGTCGACGCCGTCAACCTCACCCTCTGTGCCGGGTCAACAGTGGCGCTCGTCGGAGAAAGCGGCTCCGGAAAGTCCACCGTCGCCCGGCTCCTGGCGCAGCTGCTCCCGGCATCATCCGGGGAAGTGCGACTGCATGGGAAACCCGTGCACCCCCGCACCGGGCGCCAGCGGCGCCGCTATGTCGGGGAAGTCCAGCTCCTCCTGCAGGATCCGTTCGCGTCCCTGAACCCGGTCCACACCATCCGCTATCAGCTCACCCGGGTGCTCCGGTTGCACGGAGTCCGCTCTGGCCGCCAGCGCATCGAAGAGCAACTGGACGAACTTCTTTCCATGGTCCAGCTCCACCCGGCATCCCAATTCCTGGACAAGTATCCGCACGAACTTTCCGGAGGGCAGTTGCAGCGTATCGCGATCGCACGGACACTCGCAGCGTCGCCCTCGGTCCTGCTCTTGGACGAACCGGTCTCAATGCTTGACGTGTCCATCAGGCTTGGCATCCTGAACCTGCTCGCAATGCTCAAGGAACAGCAAGAGCTCGCCATCCTCTACATCACCCATGACATTGCCTCGGCCAGGTACTTCGCTGACGAGATCCTGGTGATGTACCGCGGGCACGTCGTGGAGCGGGGCCCGAGCGAAAGCGTGACCCAGCATCCGGCCCACCCCTACACCCAACTGCTCATCGAATCAGCGCCTGACCCTGCCAGGCGGGGCCGCAATGCGGCGGACGTGTCCGGGATCG
>NZ_DF952475.1:131101-135926 GCF_001263615.2 Arthrobacter sp. Hiyo1
CTACGCGATGCCGGTCTGTTCGACCGAGATGCCGGCCGTCTCCACGGTGGACGCGGAGGGCCATGACGTGCGCTGCTGGCTCAACACCCCGGAAACGGCCACCGAGCCACGGGTGCCTTTGCACTGACTGAGCTTTAGAACCAGCATGGGGCCCAGAAGCTGACGCTCAGAAGCTGTCTTCCGTGCTCAGCCCGCCCGTGGCCTCCGGTTCCGGCGAGTCCGCCTCCTTCGGATCCGGTTTCTGGGCCCTCCGGACAGTGATTGCTGCGGCACAGGTCACGAGAACCGACGCCGAGCCTCCGAAAGCGAGTGCGGAAGCAGGCCCGAACCGTTCGGAGAGGTACCCCAGGATCGGTCCCCCGAGAGGTGTTCCTCCCGCGGTGGCCATCACGAATGCGGACATCACCCGGCCCCGGAGTTCGTATGGTGTGACCACCTGGATCAGCGAATTCGCAGTTGTGTTGACGCTAAGAGCGAGAAAACCCAGAGGGACCAAGGTGGCGACAAACCAGCCGTAACTCGGCATGAAAGCGGACGCGATTTCGGTGAGCGCGAATACTGCTGTCACCAGCACGAGGTAGGAGAACCGGGGTCTTCCCCGCCAGGCGGAGACCAGCGCACCGGCCATGGACCCGGCTGCGAGGGCCGTGAGGAGGACGCCGTAGCCCTGGCTCCGGTGTCGTACCGGGTTCTCGCACTCAGGGCGAGCAGCACCGGCCAGTTCATGGCGAACGTCGAGGTGACAAAGACGAGTCCGAGCGTGGCCCCGACCCGCCGGTCCTGGAAGATGTATGCCCACCCGGCCCGGATTTGCCTTCGGGCCTTGACCGTGGGGGGCTCGACAAACAGCGACTCACGTCGCATCAGCGCCACTGATGCGATGACTGCCAGGAAGGATGCGGCATTGACAAGGAAAGCGGGACCGGCACCGACCAGCACAATCAGGGCCCCGCCGATGGCGGGCCCGATCATGCGTGAGACGTTGAACGTCGCCGAGTTCAGTCCCACCGCTGCCGGAAGATGGTCACGGCCGACCAATTCGATGAGGAACGACTGACGCGTAGGGTTGTCCAACGCGGTTGCAATGCCCATGACTCCGGCAAGGACGTAGACGTGCGTGAGCGTGAGTTGCCCGGCGAGAGCGAGAAGGCCGAGTGCCGCGGCCGTCAGGGCGAGCAGCGACTGCGTGATGACAAGGAGCAGCCGTTTGGAATAACGGTCCGCAAGGAGTCCTCCCCAGGAGCTCAGCAGCATCATGGGTGTGTACTGAATCGCCGAGACAAGACCGAGGGCCACGCCCGAACCGTTGCTCAGATCCAGGACGAGCCAGTCCTGGGCGACGCGCTGAGTCCAGGTTCCCGAAACCGACAGGAGCTGGCCTGCGAGAAAAAGGCGGTAGTTCCCGAAGCGAAGGGCCCCGAAGGGGCCGCCCGCTGCCGACGGGCGCCTCCCCGGTTGGCGGCTGGCTCCCCGAGGAGGTCGTGGCGTTAACAGTCGAACTCAACTCCCTATCCTCAACCGCGGCACGCAGTCGCGCCGAAAACCATCAGTCATAGATGTGGGCGTAGTTGATGCAGACAAAGCATCTCGGGCCCGAGCCGTCGTGCCGGCACTGCGCCTCGCGCGCTTCATGGTCTGCTTTCCGCTTCTCCAAGTAGACGTGCAGCCAAACGCTTAACCGAGCCACCATCGATGTCACGTCTTCCTCCTTCAATGGAGTGTCCCGTCCAGGACGTGGTGTCACCGCCGGGTAGGCTTGGGCTGCTGCTGGACCGCCGCATTGGCCCGGGCCACCACGCGCTCGTGGACGGCCTGCCGGTTTTTCATAACGAACCACTACCCCCGGGGCGCCGGAGGGAGAGGCGAGTGGAGGCAAGCCGGCCACCATCGCCTACGCAAATAACATAGCTAAAATCAAACAGCTGATACATTTCAATCTCCGCTCCCGCTACATCTAGGATATCATTTTTGTTATACACTAGATAGTGGGAGTGATGGATGTATCTGCAACAACTGCCCGGCGGTGCTACCGTGCGGCTCGCCCGGGCCGACGACCTCCCTCGTATCATCGAACTCCTCGAATCCGACGCACTCGGACCGGCGGAAAGCCTGCCGGGCGCGACCGAAGAAAGCTACCTGCGGGCGTTCGAGGCCATTACCGGGGAACCCTGCAACGAGCTTTGGGTTGCCACCGACGAGAACGGGGATGTGATCGGCACCCTCCAACTTGTCTTCTTTACGACTTTGAGCTGGAACGCTGCGCTCAGGGCCCAATTGTCGGGAGTGCGGATAGCTGCGAGCCAACGCGGCCGCGGAACGGGTTCTGAGCTGGTGAGGTGGGCCGTGGAGCGGGCGAGGTCCAAAGGCTGCCGCGTCGTCCAGCTCTCATCAGACAAGAGGCGAGTCGATGCCCACCGCTTCTACGCGCGGCTGGGCTTCACTCTCAGCCACGAGGGACTACGGCTGGTCCTGCCATGAAACCCGTCCGCGTGCTCGTCGCACCCGATGCGTTCAAGTCATCCCTGTCGGCCACCGAAGCCGCCCGCCACCTCGCAGTCGGCATCGCCACGGCATCCGCGGATTGCACGACGGTCGAGTGCCCCATCGCCGACGGCGGCGAGGGGACCATCGCTGTCCTGGAACGCCTGGGCGCCCATCTGCACCACACCATCGTCACCGGCGCGTTGGGATATCCGGTCCCGGCATCGTGGGCTGCACACAACGGCACCGCATATGTCGAGGTGGCTCAGGGGGCCGGCACGCACCACGTACCCATCCACACCGGGGTGACCTGCCTGAGGGCGATGAGCACCGGAGTCGGAGAGCTGATCGCAGCCGCCCTCGACGCCGGGCACCGCAAAATCATCCTCACCACGGGCGGCAGCGCCGTCAGCGACGGCGGAGCAGGCATGCTCCAGGCGCTCGGCGCGGAATTCTCCCCGCCCGACGCGGGCAGTGCCGGCGGCGGATCACTCTCCCGGATACTCGGCGTGGACCTGTCGACCTTGGATCCGCGGCTGCAGGAGGTGGACATCTCCGTGGCCATCGACGTCCGCAATCCGCTCCTCGGAGCTACGGGAACAGCAAAGACGTTCGCCCCGCAGAAGGGGGCCGGGGCCCGGGAAGTGGAGCTCCTCGAGGCCGGACTCACCCGATGGGCGGATCTCATCGATCGCTCCGGACACAACGCGGCCCTTGAAGCGGGCGCAGGAGCCAGCGGCGGTATCGGTTTCGCGGCAATGACGGCGTTGGGGGCTCGACGCATTGACGGCGCCGAATTGGTACTGGATCTCCTGCGGATCGACATACTGCTGGACGAAGCCGACCTCGTCGTGACCGGCGAAGGATCCCTCGACACGCAGAGCCTCTTCGGCAAGGCCCCCCTCGCCATCGCGGCCCGCGCCGCTGCCCATCGGATTCCAACCGTTGTGGTCGCCGGCCGCATTGAGCTGACACCGTCAGAGCTTGCCAGGCACGGCATCATCGCATCGTGGAGCCTGGTCGAGCTGGCCGGGTCAACCGCCGCCGCGCTCGGCGATCCTGGCCGATGGCTTCAAGAAGCGGGCCGCCTCGTGGCAACCCGGGCATCGAAGCTGACCTAGCTGTACTGCCCAGGGACGTTGGTTGGGTGAATGTGATGACTCGCTGGAGTCGTTGACTCATGGGTGAGGACCTCCGGTTGCACAGTGGAGTTGCTTAGACAACCGCTGAGGCGACCAGGAGGTCCTCAATGTCCCACGCTAATGCTGCATTGACTCCACGCCAACGTTTACGCGTTGCGCGTTTGATCGTTGACCAGGGCTGGCCGGTTACTCGGGCCGCCGAGCAGTTCAATTGCTCCTGGCCGACGGCCAAACGGTGGGCTGAGCGCTACGCCGCGATGGGGGAGGCGGGCATGGCCGATAGGTCCTCGCGCCCTCACCGGGTGGCGAACCGGACCCCGCAACAACTTCTACGCAAGATCGTGCACCTGCGCTGGTAGCAGCGGCTGGGACCGGTCGCGATCGGAGCGAAGCTGGCCATGCCGGCATCGACCGTTCATGCCGTCCTGGTCCGGTGCCGGCTGAACCGGCTGCATCATGTGGACAAGCGCACCGGGGAAGTCATCCGCCGCTACGAGCACGACAAGCCCGGAGCCATGATCCATGTCGACGTGAAGAAACTCGGCAACATCCCCGACGGTGGCGGTTGGCGCTACGTCGGCCGCCGGCAAGGAAAACAGAACCGTGCTGCGACTCCGTCAAAGCCGCAGAGCAGCCACCGCAATCCGCTGATTGGTACCGCTTATGTCCACACGGTCATCGACGACCACTCCCGGGTCGCATACGCTGAAATCCACAGCGACGAAACCCGCAGCCACCGCCGTCGGAGTGCTCAAACGGGCAGTGTCCTGGTTTGCCGCCCGCGGCGTCACCGTCGAGAGGGTCCTCTCCGACAACGGATCGGCCTACAAGTCCCACCTCTGGCGGGACACTTGCCGGGAGCTGAACATCAAGGCAAAGAAGACCCGGCCGTACCGCCCGCAGACCAACGGAAAGATCGAACGCTTCCACCGCACTCTCGCCGACGGGTGGGCTTTCAAACGCTTCTACGCCACGGAATCAGCCCGCAGAAACGCGCTCCCCGCATGGCTGCACCACTACAATCAACACAGACCCCACACCGCAATCGGAGGCCGCCCGCCCATCAGCCGTTTAACTAACCTGTCTGGGCAGTACACCTAGCCCATCCGGCCATGCGTTGGCAGCTGGACGCTGCAAGCCGTCCAGCTGCCGGAACACGGGGCACCCCGGTCAGCGACGCCGTATCAGTGACGGGCCGGGGC
>NZ_DF952475.1:135954-138486 GCF_001263615.2 Arthrobacter sp. Hiyo1
TCAGTGACGGGCCGGGGCCAGCCGCGCCGCGATGTCGACCACGGACGGCTTGTTCGCCGTCGGAAGCCCGTAGGGATCCTGCTCGGAGGGCCAACCGGTGAACGCGTCGGTCCTCCAAACCCCTGCTGCAGAAGGGTTGCCGAGCGGAATGACCGGGGCTTCATCCACGAAGAGCGACTGGAGGCCGTCCAGAGCCTGTCTGTAGGCCGGGCTTGAACTCTCCGAGGAAGCCATGGCATTCAGAAGCTCCCCCGCCCTGGGGCTGCTGTAGCGCTCCCAGTTGACTACCGCTTGCTTTCCCGGAGCAGGCGCCGGCTGGGAGATAAGCCTGCTGAAGTTGTCATAGAGGGAACCAGCGCCGCCGGCTGCCCGCATGGACAGCTGGAAGTTGCCAAGGGCCACATCCGAACGCCAGGATTGCTGCGATTCGGGTTTGACGGTCAGCTTGATCCCGGCAGCTTTGAGACTCTCGGTCATGAGGGTCCCGGCTCGGACCCAGTCCCCGTACGGGTTCGTCGTCGGAACGGTCAGCGTCAGTGCCAGCTGTTTGCCATCGGGCGAGACGAAGTATCCGTCCGAGCCCACGGTGTACCCGTCAGACTGGAGGGTCTGCTTCGCAGCCGAGGCGTCGCCGCTGCCCAGCGAGACGTTCTTATACTGGTCCGCGATCATGCCCGAGGCCCCGGCGCCGTCGAGCCCCGTCGGAGACTGGACGGGTTGTGCGCCCGGACCAAATGCCAGCTTCGCAAGGTTAGGCCGGTCAATAACCTGGCTGATCGCTTTCCGGACCGCCGCGTCATTGGTCGGAGCCATAGTCGCGTTGGGCAGGAGGTAGATGGAAACCCCGAACGTCGATGCCCATGAAGCCAAGGTCGAAGGCGAGTGCTGCGTTATCTGCTTGGGATCGGTATTCGACGACACGATCCAATCCACCTGACCTCCCTGCATGGCGGCGACCATACTGCTCTCCGAGTCGTAGGCAAGGTACTGGACGCTATCCACCGCCGGCTTGCCGGCATCCCAGTAGCCCGGATTCTTATCCAGAGTAATCACCTGGGGAGTGAAACTCTTGAGCATGAAAGGCCCGGTGCCGACAGGCTTCAGGTTCGCATAGGTCACAGGATCCTGGACGGAAGACCACTGCTTCTTCTGGACCGGTTCCGTGACGTACCAAAGGGTCTGGAACGCCGGAGCAGAGAAGGTCACCACGGCCTGCGTCGGGCTCGCCGCCGTGGCCGACTTGACGGGCAAGCCGTTGAAATTCAGCGCCTTGAACTTGGTCATCAGCTCAAACGTGAACGCCACATCATCAGCCGTGAACGGAGTGCCGTCCGACCATTTCACCCCCGGACGCAGGTCAATCGTCAGCTGCGTGCCGTCCTGGTTCCACTTCGCGTTCTGCGCCAACCACGGCTTGGTGGCGTCCTTGACATAGTCGACCAGCATGAGCGGCTCATAGATCAAAAGCCCCGAATACCCGCTCGAACTTCCCGACGCCTGCAAAAACGGGTTGAACTGGGATGTGAACGGCCCCGTGGCACCTGCAGCCATCCTCAAAGTGTGCGAGCCGCCGGCTCCTTGGCCGGCGCTCCCCCCCCACATGCGCTCAACGCCAGGAGTAAGAACACGCTCACGCCGACAACGAACTTCCTGGACAGCTTCATCAATCTCATCGCGCACTCCGTCGTGGCCTTGTCGCATCCCCGCAAACGACCTTGATTCGAATATGTCAGTCACAAAATGTATCAACTGTTAGATTTGACAATATCAATCGCACAGTGGATAGGTCAACGGATGACAGGTTTAATCACTTAAACATGCTGCCTCCGCATCATCCTGAGGACCTTCGAGCGCATCGTGGAAATCTCGCGTCTGAATGAGGGACCAGTGCAAGCAGCACCGACAGCGCGCTCCTGTGTTGCTTTAGGGGATGCGCTGCGCCGGCGCGAGGTTTTCGTCGACGGTGCCGGTAAATGGCAGGATCCGGAGGACGATCTGCCCCCGGACTTCGAGGCCTCGCGTGAACTCCACTACGAAGCCCTGCGCAAGCCCTTGGACCCGGCCCAATTCATCGCCGACCTGCAATCCAGGATGGCCCAATCGCTGCACACGCTGGACCGTGCTCTCCTGACGGATACCACCGGAGGAGTCAGCATTTACCCGCCGGAAGGGCGCACCCTGTGTGAAGGTTCCCAAACTCGAGAAACTCGAAGAGCCCGCCAACCTTGGCCGGCTCAAAGACGAGGTACTGGCCAGGTGGGGAACCCTGGACCTTCTCGAGGTCCTGAAGGAGGCTGATTTCCTGGCCGCGTTCACGCCGGGATTTACCTCGATCGCGTCAAGGGAAGTTCTCGGCAAGGACGCACTACGCCGCCGGCTGCTGCTGTGTCTGTTCGGGCTGAGCACGAACGTGTGCTTTTGTCAACGCTATTTGGCTCCGGTTTTTCAGAGTTATTCGGCCCCGGCTGGAGTGAGGTTGAGCCCAGTGGAGTGCGGTACCGATGGCGGCCCAAGCCGCGCTGAAGGGCGCGC
>NZ_DF952475.1:138702-148448 GCF_001263615.2 Arthrobacter sp. Hiyo1
CTCGTATGCGCACACCCTGACGGACGGTGACCCGCGCCGCTGGAGCCCGTCCCGCAGGCCATCCGGTTTCGGAAGCGGCGCCTGTGCCTCTGAATCCTCCAGCAGCCTTGGCCAGTGCACGAAGCACCGCGGAACGCGTGCGGACTGCACCGGGCCAGGACCGACACGATCGGGCTGGTGCGCCCGAGGCTCTTTGGAGAGATAATTTCCGTGCAGCCCGTTGCCTGGAGCCACAAAACGGGGCGCCGGGCCGGCAACGGGCAGGGGCCAAGAGCAGCCGAGGGAAGGGAACAAGGATGTTCGGCTTCAGGTTCAGCAACGGCCAAGCGGCTGCGCTTCTCGCCGCAGCGGTGCTGCTCACGGTTCCGGGTTGCACCGGCCCCGGCGCAGGACAACCCCCGGCCACCTCAGGCCCGGCTTCCGGTGGCCTGAACCCCCTCCTGGACCAGCTGATCTCCTGGACCACAGCACTGAAAACCCTCCCCACCTGACCGCGGCCCGACGCCGCACCTGAGCGCCTGAACCGGCCGGGAAGCCAGCGCTCCCTTGAAGTGGTCGCCAACGGAACGTCCTGGACCCGGTGACGGGTCAACCGGGAAGCCAGGACCCGCCGGATGAGGAGCCGGGTTTTCCGCGGCCCCGGAGTCTCCGGAGTCTCCGGAACAATACCTGAAACGGCAGCGCCAGCAGCTCCAGCAAGCCCGCCGCAAGAAGCAGCACACCAAACAGAACCAGGAAAGGCAAGTACAACAGGAACACCGTGACCGCCGCTGCCACATAGCCGCCGGCGAAGCCAACGATCCACTGCGCATCCATCATGACTCCCATCAACCGGCCGCCCACCCGGGACCGCCGATATACCCGGGACCGCCGATAGAACGGTCATAGCAGCACCTGGACGCGTTGACAACGGGCGCGCCGGCCCGGCCGGGTGCTGGATCAGCAGCGTTCCCCGGGCCCGCGGGTCGTCCATCTGCCAAGTACTTCCTGCGTTCAGTGGATAAGGCCGGAGACAAGGTTGATGGTCGTGGCCAACACTATGGCCCCCAGCAGATAGGACAGGAGCGCCTGGCGCAGCACGGTGGTGCGGATGGCGTCGGTCTTCAGGTCCGCCTTGTTATGGAATGGCCAACAAAACTGAGACGATCAAGACCCGCTTTATCTCAATTTAGTTGGCATTTTCCCACGTCAGCGTGGCCAACTAAATTGAGACCGGACATCAATTTTTTTGGTAAAAATCTCAACACACTTGGCGCGCAGTTGCCGGGCGATGTTACAAGCTACTCCCGAACAGGGACCACTACCTCGCCCTCTTCGAACGCTGGCTCACCAACAAGCTCGCGGACCCGAACCAGCGGAACTCACGCCTCTCACTTCCTTGGCACTCGTTGCGATCTTTAAGGAAGCGGGACTGCCCGACGGCGTCCTTAATGTTGTGACCACCTCGTCAGCGTCACGCGTTGTCCGGACGTGGACTGACAGCGGGATTGCCCGCAAGATCAGCTTCACCGGTTCCACCGAGGTCGGCAAGATCCTCCTCAAGCAGGCCGCGGACAACGTGATGCGCTCCTCTATGGAGCTTGGGGGCAACGCTCCATTCATCGTGCTGGCCGATGCAGACATTGAGAAGGCCGTGTACGGGGCGATGAAGGCAAAAATGCGGAACATGGGCGAAGCCTGCACGGCCGCAAACCGGTTCTTCGTGCACCGCTCCGTCGTGGAGGAATTCGGCGAGAAGCTCGCCAAGAAGATGTCAGAATTGCAGGTAGGCAACGGCGCACTGGCCGGGACCGACGTCGGTCCGCTCATCGAGCAGGCAGGATTGGATAAAGTGGAGTCCCTCGTTGCCGACGCCGTTTCCAAGGGTGCGCGTGTATTGACGGGTGGAAGCCGTCCGGAAGGCCAGGGCTACTTCTACTCCCCCACCGTCCTGGTGGATGTGCCCACGGATGCTGCACTGATGAGTACGGAAATCTTCGGACCGGTGGCGGCGATCGCGACGTTCGACAGCGAGGACGAGGTCCTCCGTCTTGCCAACGATACCGATTGGGGGCTTGTGGGGTATGTGTTCACGGAGAGCATGGAGAAGGCGCTGCGGTTCTCTGCGGAATTGGAGGTCGGAATGGTCGGCCTCAACACCGGGCTGGTCTCCAACCCGGCCGCGCCGTTTGGCGGCATCAAGCAGTCCGGGTTGGGACGCGAAGGCGGAAAGCTTGGAATTGAAGAATTCCTTGAGTACAAGTACACGGCAATAGCGGTCTAATAGGTTCAGCTTGCCGAAGCATGGAATGAGGAGATGGCAATGGCGGCACCGGGGGGAATGTTCGTATTGGAGAGCCGGCCCACGGCGCAGCTGATCGCTGACCAATTGCGTGAGCTCATTGTCCAAGGGGCGTTCAGCCCGGGGCAGCAGGTCAACGAATCGGCGTTGGCGAGCCAGCTCAGCACGTCCCGGGGCCCGCTCCGGGAGGCGCTGCAGCGGCTCTGCCAGGAGGGCATCCTGGTAAGCAAACGCAACCGCGGCGTCTTCGTGCTGGAGCTGTCAACGGAAGACGTCAAGGAGATCTACGCCGTACGGGAGACTTTGGAGCTCGCCGCCGCCAACACTCTCCTCGATTCAGCCCCAGAGCAGGTCACAGACACATGTCGGGAGCTCAAGGGCATCATCAGGGACATGGCCAAACAGGTTGCCGCATCGGACTGGCAAGCCATCGCCCGGCTGGACATGCAATTTCACACCGCCTTCGTCTCCGGAACGGAAAACAGCCGCCTGATCCGGATCTACGAGACGCTCGCGGCAGAATCCAGGATGTGTATCCTCAGTCTGGAAGTCGCATATCCACGCATCGACGCCCTGGTGCAGGAACACCAAATGATTCTGGACCTGCTCAAGGCAGGCGACCGGAGCGGTCTTCAGAAGGCCATCAAACGCCATATGCAGAAGGCCGTCGAAGACCTCACTTCCGCACCGGAAACGGCGGGAATCACCGCATAACAGCTCCACATCGCCGCAACGAGGAAGGACCCGGTTCCATCGGAACCGGGTCCTTCCTCGTTGCGCTAGTCCTTCGGAATTTCGGTCACTACCCACATCTTCCGGAGGGTCTCGTGGATGGTCCAGGTGCCCGTCCATCCAGCCGGGGTGACGAACAGCGAACCCCGACCAATGTCGAAGCTGGTTCCGTCTTCTTCCGTGATGGTCGCCGTACCACTGAGGATCTGGCAGATCTCGTCGTAGCCCGGGCGGGTGCTGGTGAACGTCCCCGGGGTAACCTCCCAGATGCCCGTCTTGTGGCCGTCGCGGGCCCACAGACGCAGCGAGACTTCTGTCTGTCCAGGAGTACTCGTGGTTGCTTTAGGGATGTGTTCTCCCGGGTTTACGGTTGTTGCGTCGCTCATGACAGTGGCCTTGACCATTGATGCTCCTTCTGGGACTGCGCCCTGTGAATGTGCCCGCCCCTCTTTGGAAGAGCACAAACCCCATCCTAGCAATTGTCAACAATCGACGATAGGCTTGTCGTGCAAATAATTCACACGATCGCCGTTCTGCCGTCGATGTCAGAAGCCGGTCACGAAGGAGAACGTTCCACCTGGTCAAAGGCCGGAAAATCAGTTTCCAATCCACCGCTACCGCCGCGTGCAGTGCGCAAAGTAAGCCGATGTCCATATGGACCTCTTTAGAGCCGGGAGATGTCGTCACCTTGAGCCTGCAGGGGTACGAACACCACAGGGGCACGGTGGACGACCGGACGGCCGATGGGCGAACGATCTGGGTGATCGACCGTCTCGAAGGCCGCCGGCTGTTCCACATCGACGACGGGTACGATCTCCGCGTCGGCGCCACAACCGATGCCGCCGCAGGACTCCCTGTTACCTGACGTGAAAATGGCGGGGTGAGGGACGCAACCGGCTGGTTCAGGGACAAGGGTGAGTTCGCCGCCGTTTGGAAGGCGGTGCGGGTTTTGTTCTTTGGCTTCAGGATGCTTGGGCAGAGGGCGTGAGCTGGACGTCATAGCCAAGTTGATGGAGTTGGCTGACGGCGTGGCGCTCGGTCGTTTTGCGGTGGGTGCGTTGGAAGTGATCTGGGCCGAGATCTTCGAATATTGTGCCGTTGGTGAGCATGTGCCAGATGGCGACGATCATGGAGTGTTCGATGGCGACCAGCGCCCTCATCGGTCCCCGTCGCGAGGTCAACCGCTTGTAGCGTGACTGCCAGAAGGTGCCGTTGGTTCTGACTGCCGCCATGGAGGCGATCCCGAGAGCGCCTTTGAGGTGAGTGTTTCCCGGCCGTGCGTGGCTGGACTTGACCTTGCCAGCGGATTCATTGTGCCCCGGACAGACACCTGCCCACGACGCGAGATGCGCCGCTGTGGGGAACTGGGCCATGTCTGCCCCCGTTTCGGCGATGACGATTTCGGCGACCGTTTTGCTGATGCCGGGGACTGTCGTGAGCAGGTCAACGCACCAAGCGAGCGGGGCCATGACGGAATCGATGCGGTCGCTAAGGCCGCTGATCCGCCGGTCGAGGGAGTCGATATGGTCCAGGTGCATTTTCACGGCGAAGGAATGATGGTCATTGAACCTGCCGTCGAGAGCCAGTGTGAGCTGCCCGGCCTTGTTTTTGAGGCGCCCTCGGGCCAGGTCTGCCAATGCGGCGGGATCGCGTTCACCGGCGATGAGTGCTTCGAGCATGGCCCTGCCGGAAACCCCGAGAGTGCGGGTGGCAACCGATGAAATCTTGATGTTGGCATCCTCAAGGAGCTTTTCGATGCGCTGAATCTCGCGACTCTTCTCAGCGACGAAGATGGTGCGGGATCTGGTCAGGTCCCGTAACTGGCGTATATGCTCAGGTGGCACGAAGGACGCTCGGACCAGTCCGTGGGCGCCGAGTTCGGCCAGCCATTGGGCGTCGGAAACGTCCGTCTTGCGTCCCGGAAGGTTTCTCGCGTGCCGGGCATTGACCAGCATTACGTTCAGCACTGGATCGAGCAGGTAGTAAAACGGCTTCCAGTAGTCTCCGGTCGCTTCCATGACGACAAGGGTGACTTTTTCGGCCACCAGGTAGTCTCTTAGCTCCATGATGTTGCGGGTCATGGAACCCGAGACGGTGACCAGCTTTGTGAACGTGTTGTGTCGGGCGCCGGGGACGCGAACGCAGACCTTCGCGTCGCGCTTACTGATATCCAGTCCCGCGCACCGGTGGTGCAGTACTTCCATGATCTTCTCCTTCGTGAGCAGCGCTTTGCCGCAGCAGCCCACGGCTGCCGAGACCCTGGTGCCGTCCCGGGGAAGACAGGGCAAATCTGGAGTCTGACGCTCGTGCTCGAAGCAACAATCCACGAATCCCGTGGAAGTCTTCCAACACCAGGCTCACGTGCGGGCTCAAAGGCACCAAGGAAACACCGGTGTAGACCGGAACAGACCATCCCATCATCGGGCCCACCCGGGCCGACATGCCATGGTGACCGGCGAAATTTTCCGTACGCACGAAGCGCCCGAAACGGGCGCTGGAAAGCTCATGTCAATACCTCCGGGAAGGGGCATTCGTCGCCTCAGGGTGGGGATGTAGCAGGACAGCCAGCCGAGGACTGGCTGTCAGTCGGTTTCCTGAGGGGGCCAACGGATGGCTGGATGGAATGCGGACACGGCGGCCGGCCCACTCGGGACCGGCACAGTGACCCTGGTGGAAGGTACTTCCTTCTGCATCTCCCTGCCGAATGGAGACATATGGCCCGATCACCCGCACGGCCTGTTCTTCCAAGACACGCGCATCTTGTCCCGATGGGGCCTCTTCATCAACGGACAGGTGCTGGAACCGCTGACGGCCCAGACCAAGGAACCATACCGGGCCATATTTGCCAGTCGCGTCAGCCGGTTGGATGGATACGCGGACACCCCGCTCATCGTGGAGCGCACCCGCGAACTGGGCATCGGCATCGTGGAACACATCACCGTGCACAACCACGCCACCGAACCGAAAGAATGCCTTGTGTCGCTCGCTGTCGACGCGGATTTCGCTGACGTGTTCGAGGTCAAAGAAGCACGGATCCAGCGGCAGTGGGAGAAATCCAACCACGCCGACGGCAACACGCTGACCATGGCGGTAACTTCTGGCGCAGGCTCTTCTCCCGCAAGGGCCTCGACTCGGTCGCCGCCTACTTTGTCATGGACTGGGCGGCCGTCTGGCGTTATATCGCCGGTGGGCTCCTGATTGCCGGCGCGATCGACGCTTGGATCCCGAAGGAGTGGCTGCGGGCTTTCTTCTTCGAGGGGAACGACCTCCTGGCGGCGCTCTGGGGTCCGATCATCGGGCCCGTCGTGGCGCTGCTCAGCTTCGTCTGCTCGGTCGGGAACGTCCCCATCGCCGCCGTCCTGTGGAACGGCGGCATCAGCTTCGGCGGGGTGGCGAGCTTTATCTTCGCCGACCTGATCGTCCTGCCGATCATCCTGATCTACCGCAAGTACTACGGCACCAAGGCCGCCCTGCGGATCACCGGAACTTTCTATCTCGCCATGGTCCTGGCCGGGTACGCCGTCGAGGTGATCTTCGCTGCCACGGGCCTGACCCCGCACACCCGCAACGCCATTGTCGCCGAGGCTGGCATCTCCTGGAACTACACCACATGGCTGAATATCGCCTTCCACGCCCTCGCGTTGCTTCTCGTCACCCGGTTCCTGCTCAACGGCGGGGCGCGGATGCTCAAGATGATGGGCGGCAGCCCCGACACGCACGAGCACGCCGGTCACAATGCGCACGAGCACGCGGTGTCGGACCACGGTCACGAGCATGGGGGCGCGCACGACGGCCACCAGCACTGAGGCGCCGCCCGTGTCTCAGCCAACGATCAAGCGGATACCCGAAAGGAAAGCGCAACGTTATGACGCACAGCGCCTCAAGCTACGACGCAGGCACGCAAACTGCCGGGCTGATCGCGGCCCTGACCCACATCGATGGCGTCGACTTCCACGGCATCGCTACCTCCATCGGCAAACCGTCTCCGAACATAGACCCGAAGTGGTCGGCCCTTCTCCGACATGCCCGCACTGTCGTCGCTGCGACGGGCTGGCCGGAAGAGCTTAGGCGGACCGCCCAGACGTTCGTGGATTCAGCCGGAAGGTTGGTATCTGCTCTCGATGGTAACGACGTCGAGTCCTCCAAGGGCCCGGCCAAAGAAGTGCACGTCGCCTACCACGCCTTGAGCGATGGCGGCTGGGAGCACCTCTCCACGATTGCCGGTACCCCAGAGGGATCTGCCGCTCACCATCACCCCTGACAGCGCGTGTGTCCGGCGATGTGCCCTTCCGCAGGCGTTGTCGAGACCACTCCCCTGCTGGACCGAGCAGATCGGGCTACGCATCGAGCGGCGACAGGATTGCCGCCTGACCTACGACGGCACTGCCTACCGGGGCTTCCTGTTTACCTCATGAAGTCGTCGGTTCTCGCATCGACTCGGCCAGCCTGTTGAAGGAAGCTTTGTCGCGCAATCTGGCCGGAAACCCAGACCACATGGCCAGCAAGTGCTTGGGCGGGCACCTCCCCGCCAGGCTCCGTGTCCTCTCCGGAACCTTGCTGTATACCCGTGAGCGGTATACCCTACAAGGCAGGCGCATACCCCCTAGGGGTAGCCTGAAGCGAGGAGGAGGCCGGCACTTGATTGCCCGGCTTCAAGACCGGCTCGATAATGGCTCGAAGCCTCAATCAACACCTAATAAGAAGAACCGTGAGGGCCGAGCACAACGCAGCCAGGCCCCCGCCGCATGGCGGGAAACGGCACGGGCCACACGAAGGGAACTGCCATCATGAGCATCATGACCGACGACTCAGCTTTCGGCACAGAACCAGCACCCGCCACAGAGAATGACCCTCATCACGGGTACATCACCGACAAGGCCGACTACTTGGCGCGTCTCAAGCGCATCGAAGGACAGGCGCGAGGCATAAGCCGCATGGTCGACGAAGAGCAGTACTGCATCGACATCCTCACCCAGGTCTCCGCACTCAGCAAAGCTCTCGAGCGGGTCGCACTTGGCCTGCTCGACGACCATCTTCGGCACTGCGTTGTCGACGCCGCTCGTCTCGGCGGACCGGGATCCGAGGTCAAGATCAAAGAGGCGTCGGACGCTATCGCCAGGCTTGTGCGCTCGTAATCGATTCAGTGCCAGGCCGAAGCATCACGGGCCGCGCGGCCTCCCCTCGTACACGGCGCTACCCCCGGAGGTCTTCTTCAAGGACCTTGCTGGCACGCCGCTGGGTACCCCTTCGGAGTCCGTCCCGAACGGGCTGAGCGCGGCAGGCTACTGCCTATCCGGGCCGCAATCACGAGGGTGGCGATTCCGGGCAGCGCGCCGGCGAGCAGCATGCCGGCTTGGGGGCCGACATACTGGTCGATATAGCCCACCATTGGACCGCCGAGGGCGATGCCACCGGACCAGGCGAGAAGGTAGATGCCCACGATCCTTCCATGGATCCCACCGGGGGCGGCAAGCTGGATTGTGGAATTGGCTGAGGTCTGCAGCAAGAGGGTGCTCGCGCCGATGCCCAACAGTACCGCGCAGAAGACCAGCTGAGTCGGCGCGGCCGCCGAAACCATATAGAGCGCGGAGAGCAGAGCTGCGAACAGCACCAAGGTGCGCAGCCGTGTACGCCGCAGGTGGGCGGAGATGAGCGCGCCAAGCAGCGAACCGACCGCAACAATCGCGCCGAGAAGCCCATAGCCGCCCGGGCCGGAATCGTAGACCGACGTGGCGTAGACGGCCAGCGTGACTGAGATGTTGCCGGTGAACATCCCGTATAGGGCGATCAGGATTGTCGGCCAGAGCACATCCGGTCGACTCACCGCATAGCGCAGGCCCGCGAGCATCTTCCCCCGCTCGGCCTTCGCCGGCGGGACCGCATGCAACTCGTCAACACGGACGCGCGCCACCGCGACGAGGGGCACCGCATAGCAGCCAGCGGCTATTAGGAACGAGGCACCCGGCCCGGCTGCGCTGATCAAGAGCCCGCCGATGGCAGGACCAACCGACGCTGTGAGCTGGGTCCCCGACGAGTTGATGCTAACCGCGCTCCGTAGCTGGGCTGGTGCGACCATCTCGGCGATGAACGCGACCTGGGATGGCCAACAGAGGGCATTCACGGTGCCGATTCCCGCGGCGATCAGCTGTACGTGCCATGCCTGCACCGCTTGCGAGAGCGTCAAGGCGGCCAGGAGGCCAGTCAGCGAGGCCCACCCGATACAGCCGAAGAGTAGGACTTGCCACTTCGGGTAACGGTCGGCGAGGACCCCGCCGAACATACCCAACGCTAGTGTCGGCAGGAACAGCAGCGCGGCCGTCACACCGACGTCGGAGGCGTTGCCGGTGAGGCTGAGCACAAGCCAGCTCTGCGCGGTGTAACCCATCCAGTACCCGGTGTTTGAGACCAGGTAGCAGTCGCCATCAGGCGAAAGTTCCGTGAGCGCAGTGGTCCGAAGGTGCCAGGTCCCACAGCAGCGGCGGAAGGCCTAGCCTCGGTTGGGCCGGTCATTGGTTCCACATCTTCGCTACTTGGCCGGGCTGCCTTGCTCGAGTGAACAGACATCCCCGGCTTCAGGCGATCGCCGACGCCGCACGGACCACGGCGGGGCCTGCGTTGAACCCGGCGATGCCCGTCACTGCTCCATCAGCGTCCGCGAACTCGGTCAGAACGGCGTCGGGCCGCGGCGGGTCGATTGGCCAGGAGGCCGCTCGCTCGGAGCCGTCGGGATGCC
>NZ_DF952475.1:149092-150076 GCF_001263615.2 Arthrobacter sp. Hiyo1
CGCTGCATGGTGGCCAGCCGAGGGGAGATCTCGGCGCCGAGAGCGCCGACCAAGGGCATGGACGACCGGCCTACGAGCACTACCTCGGCGCCGGCGGCAACATAGTGGCTGGCAAGCTCGGTGCCGATAAAGCCCGCGCCGACCACAGCGATCCGTCGGCCATCGGCCTGTGGGATCGAGTCACGGAGCGCATCCGCCTCATCGGCGGTGTGCATCCGATGCAATGGACCTCCGGGGCGACGTCGATGCCATCCAGGTTCCGAGGACTGGCCCCCGATGCGATCAGCACCGCGTCAGCACTCAGACGCCGGCCATCGCTAAGCTCGACCGTGTTCGTGCCGAGGTCAACGGCAATGGCTTCGCCCGACGTCACCGGCACCCCTTCGACCGCCGGGAGGGCTATCTGCTCTCGCGTGAGCAATCCCGGAAGCAGCGCCTTGTCCAGCAGCGTGCGGTTGATCGCACCGCCCGGCTCGGCGTCGACCATTTCGATCCTGCCTGTGAATCCGCGCGTGCGCAGTTCCTGGGCGCAAGCGCGCCCGATGAGGACGCTTGGCTTCGCCTCCCGCTTCACTACACCACTTCCTTCAACGAGTATCAGAATACCCCTACCGGGTACCTGTTAACGAGACGATACCCTCTTCTTATCCGGATTAGGGGGTGTACCGACTACTTTCGCCAGTAAATCTGCGGACTCTTGTATCTATACCCCCGTAGGGTATACGTTATTTCACGAAGTACCATCTAGGGGTATGTATCGAGGCAGATGCCAAAGACGAAAGGATCTACTGATGAGCACCACCGAATACCAGGTCACTGGAATGACCTGCGGGCACTGCGAGATCTCGATCCGCAACGAGGTCGGGCAGATCCCTGGCGTCGAGCGGATCGACGTTAGCGCCACGACCGGCCGGCTCATGGTCGACACCGGCTCCGGTGACCCGGCTGACGACGCGCGGTGATCGCCGCCGTGGATGAAGCAGG
>NZ_DF952475.1:151076-152408 GCF_001263615.2 Arthrobacter sp. Hiyo1
GGAGCTCACGCTCTCCGTCTCGAAAAACGGCGCACCGGTCACCACCTTGCAGCCTTACCTCGGCGCGTTCGGCCACCTTGTCGCGCTGCGCGACGGCGATCTAGCGTATCTGCACGTGCATCCCGAGGGTGCCGAGCCCCAGAACGGCCAGGTCAGCGGACCGACCGTGAGGTTCGCGGCAGAGGCTCCGACCTCTGGGAGGTACATGCTCTACTTCGACTTCCAAGTCGACGGCGCCGTCCATTCTGCCGCGTTCGTACTCGCTGCGGACGGCACGCCAGGCGCGCAACCCGTCCAGACACCAGGCGAGAGCCACGGTCATTGAGCCCACACACCGGAGAACGGATCACTATGCCAACAACCACAGCACCGACTGAATCTGCGCGCACGAGCCTTGATCTCGAGATCGGCGGGATGACGTGCTCATCCTGCGCCAACCGTATCGAGAAGAAGCTCAACCGGATGGACGGGGTCGAGGCGAGCGTGAACTACGCGACCGAGAAAGCCAGGGTGCTCGTCCCCGAGGGCTACGACCCTCAGCTGCTCATCCTCGAGGTGCAGAAGACCGGCTACAGGGCAGCCTTGCCAACCCCACCCGAGCAGGCGGCACCGGCGAACGATGGCGAAGAACCCGACCATGAGCTCGCCGAGCTGCGGCGGCGGCTCATCGGGTCAGCGGTGCTGGCGGTGCCGGTCATCCTCATGGCCATGGTCCCCGCCCTCCAGTTCACCTACTGGCAATGGGCCTCCCTGGCCCTCGCCGCTCCGGTGATCCTGTGGGCAGCGTGGCCCTTCCACAAGGCAGCCTGGACAAACCTGCGCCACGGTGCCGCCACCATGGACACCCTCGTCTCAGTCGGCACCCTCTCGGCGTTCCTGTGGTCACTGTACGCACTCTTCCTCGGCACCGCCGGGGTGCCCGGCATGCGCCATGCGTTCGAGCTCTCAATCACACCGGTCGACGGCGCCCGCAACATCTACCTCGAGGTCGCCGCCGGCGTGACAATGTTCATCCTCGCCGGCCGCTACTTCGAGAAGCGCTCCAAGCGCCAAGCAGGCGCCGCCTTGCGGAGCCTCCTCGAACTCGGCGCGAAGGATGTCGCCGTGCTCCGCGGCGGCGTCGAAACACGCATCCCGATCGAGCAACTCGCAGCCGGCGACGAATTCGTCGTCCGCCCCGGGGAAAAGATCGCCACCGACGGCGTGATCCTCACCGGCACCTCTGCAGTGGACGCTCGATGATTACCGGCGAATCGGTGCCCGTCGAGGTCGGCTCCGGCGACGCCGTGACCGGAGCGACCGTGAACGCCAGCGGGCGGCTCGTCGTGCGTG
>NZ_DF952475.1:152439-162930 GCF_001263615.2 Arthrobacter sp. Hiyo1
CCTGGGCCTCGCCACCCCCACCGCGCTCCTGGTCGGCACCGGGCGCGCGCGCAGCTGGGGATCCTGATCAAAGGCCCCGAGGTCCTCGAGTCCACCCGGAGCGTCGACACCATCGTGCTCGACAAGACAGGAACAGTGACCACGGGCAGGATGACCCTCGTCGAGGCAGTCGCCGCTGCCGGGACGAGCCGCAAGGACGTGCTGCGCATCGCCGGCGCCCTCGAAGACGCATCCGAGCATCCCATCGCGCAGGCGATCGCCACCGGCGCCACCGAAGCGCTCGAGACGCTCCTCCCCGATGTGAAGGACTTCCGCAACATAGAGGGCAAGGGCGTCACCGGCGTCGTCGATGGCCACAATGTGATTGTGGGCCGCCAGAGCCTGCTGGACGAATGGGCGGTCGCACCTGATCCCGTGCTCGACGAGGTGAAGCGAACCGCTGAATCACGCGGCCAGACGGCGGTCCTGGCTGCGTGGGACGGAGCAATCCGGGGCGTGCTTGTGGTTGCCGACCGGGTCAAGCCCACAAGCGCCGAAGCCGTGCGGCAGTTCCGGAGCTTGGCCTCACCCCCATCCTCCTCACCGGAGACAACGAGGTCGTGGCGAAACACATCGCCGCCGAGGTCGGAATCGACCAAGTCATCGCCGAAGTACTGCCAAGCGAGAAGTCCGCTGTCATCGCACGCCTTCAGGGCGAGGGACGCACAGTGGCAATGGTGGGGGACGGTGTCAACGACGCCGCCGCGCTGGCGCAGGCAGACCTCGGACTGGCCATGGGGACCGGCACCGATGCAGCGATCGAAGCGTCCGACCTCACCCTCGTCCGCGGCGACCTGCGCAGTGCCGCCGACGCAATCCGCCTCTCCCGGCGCACGCTCGGCACAATCAAGGGCAACCTCTTCTGGGCCTTCGCCTACAACGTTGCCGTGATCCCGCTGGCCGCCCTTGGCCTGCTCAACCCCATGCTCGCCGGTGCGGCAATGGCGTTCTCAAGCGTCTTCGTAGTCGGCAACAGCCTCCGCCTGCGCTCCTTCCAAAGCCAGGCGTTGGACCAGCAGTCGCCCGCCCCAGACCGGACCCCTCGTCCGGCCGAAGCGGTAAGCGCCTGATCTTTGCGAACCCAACGAAAGGAATACCCCATGTGCGAGGCACACAACCACGACGCCGCCCCGGTCCAGGAGCACTCCCACTCCGAGCCCGCCGACGAAGGCCACTGCCACTCCCACAGCGTGGATGTGGCAGATGAGAGCACAGCCGAGTGCCCGGTGATGCGCGGCAACTACGTGGACAAGGCCGGCGCCGAGGCCACGGGCCTCATCCGTGACTACGACGGCACTCGCTACTACCTCTGCTGTGCCGCCTGCGGCCCGCTCTTCGACGCGGACCCCGAGAAGTACCTCGTCGCACTATAGGCAACCCAAGCCGTAGCCACCCCCGCCCCGGGCACACATCACGGGGGAGTGCCGATAATCCGGCACTCCCCCGTGACCCCTTGTTACGCATCCCTGTGTTTGCCGTACTGAGGCGGTTCAACCCCCGGACGACGGACTCAGATCAGCCAGCAGGGGGCGCAGGGGTGAACAGGCAAAATTGAAGACTCCAGAGCGGATGCAACCCGCAGAGGGAAGGAGCCAAGGATGAACGGACACGACCACATCCACGCAGATGCGAGCCAGGACCGGGATGGCGAATACGCCGCTTTCTGGGCTCCGTACAGCACGGCGCTGGCTCAAGCCTCGAAAATCTGGAGCAGACCGCCCACCGGCCACGGCCCCCCAGCTCAGCGACACGGACCTCAGCCGCTTCCCTGAACCCATCCTCGTGGGAGACGGACGCCGAGCATTCCATACGGAATGGCCAACTAAATTGAGACAGCTCCCACCCCATCCGTCTCAATTTATCTGGCCATTTCCCACGACAAGGTGGCCAACTTAATTGAGAACGGACACCGCCCATTGCCATCCGCTACCGCGTCACTTATAGTCCCGAATACGGCTGTGACCTGCGGAAACACCGTGCGAATTGGCGGCCGGGGACACCCGCGAGGTCATCGCGCCGCCTTCAAGAGCTGGGGCGCATCAGGCTGGAATCGCCTTCCGATCCGCGGATTTGCGCGGGATCTGCACTAATTGCATGATTCTTGCATCCGATGCAATGTATCAGGAGGGTTCGTGGCGGTCGATTCAGCGGGACGGGTGCTCGACTTCGGCGCTGTGCGTTTCCTTCACCCGGAGGACCACGTGTTCACCCAGATGCTTACCGGCTGGCGCAACCAGCAGTTGAGCCGGAACCTGGCGTTTGGCACCATCGAGGGCCGGGAACGGCTGGTGACGCGGTTCCAGGAGTCCACGAACGAGTACCCGTGGCAGTGGACGCCTGCCCACGTGGATGAGTTCTATGGGGATCTGCGGAGCGTAAAGGACGCCGCCCAGTCCACCATCCGTACCCAGGCAGCGCTCCGGGCGTTCTGCCCGTATGTGGCGTCTCCCGACTATGGCTGACCGAGTCTGCGAACAGTACTTTGGGACGCACTCTACCCAGGTCTGTTTGGATTGGAACACCGCGGTGGTATCACCCTGGACTACCACTGCTCCGGTTGCGGCACGGAAACCGAGCACTACCGCCAGAACACCTGCGCCCGCTGCGCTCTCCGGAACGAACCTCACGGCGCTGTTGCGCGTCGACGAGTCCCAGGGTCCGGTCGCCACGGCAGCGAAACTGCTCGCAGCGCTCTGCGGAGCCCAGCGCCCCGAAAGCATCCATACCTAGCTCCGCAAACCCGGCGTACGCGAGCTGCTCGAACGACTCACCACAGGAGACATCCCCCTCAGTCACTGAGCGCTACATAAAGAACCCAACAGCTACGCGTGGATCAACTGCGCAGTCTGCTTACCCATCACAAGCTACTCCCTGGGCGGACCACTACCTCGCTCTCTTTGAACGGTGGCTACCCAGCAAGCTCGACGACATTGATGACCCTGATGTTCGGCACACCCTATCGAGTCCTTCGCCTGCTGGCACCACCTGCGACGTATCAGGAGCCTCTCCACAAACGGGAAACCCACCGGCGACCCCGTACACAGCGCGAAGCAAGAAATCACCGAAACCATCAAATTCCTCACCTGGCTCAGACTCTCCCACGGATGGACCGCGCCTCCTGCGTTCAGGCGGACGTCGACGCATAGCTGGCCGACACCCACACCACCAGGCACTCCATGAGGACCCTTCTTCGTCTGGGCGGTCGAGAACCGGAGCTGCCCAGCATCACCTCGGCTTCCGGCAGGCAAGACGGTGCCATGCTCACCGTGGGGTCCAGCGACATCCCATGCTCAAAGCCTGCCTCACGGACAATGTCGACTCTCTGTCCTACCGCGTCGCGGGATGTAGGCCTGAAGGAAGTACGCTTACCCGGCGGCGACCTCGAGAAGGATCTCCAACGCCAGGCTCTCGAGCCTGCCTCTGAGCGTGGCCATGGGAGCCGGTCAGAAGCAGGGCCGGCCCCCGTGGCACTCGTCTTTGCTCGGGTCTCCCTGACTAGGCGGCGGGGCGCGGCAGGCCGAAGAGGACGGGGAGATCGGCGATGTCGGTGATCCGTTCGTAGCCGAGCCAGGGCTCGTCGTGCTCGAAGCCCCGGTCCACGTACACCTTGTTCTTGATCCCCATGACGGCTGCAGACCGCAGGTCATACATCGGGCTCGCGGAGACGTGCACGATCTCCTCCGGGCTCACCCCGAGCTTGTCGAACATGTACTCGAACGCACCCAGCCGCGGCTTGTAGAGGCCCATCTGCTCGGCAGTGATGACCACCTCAAAGGGGGCCTGAAGGTTCCCCGCAAGGCGCTCGGCCTGTGCGGTGTCGCTGTTGGTAATGATGACCAGCGGCACCGCCTCCGCCAGACGGTTCAGCGCCTCGGTGACACCCGGGTACGGGCCCCAGGTGGGGACAAGCTCGTAGACTGCCTGTGCGTCGGCCTCGCGGTACTCGAGGCCCAGGCGACGTGAGGCGCGGACCATGGAATTGGCGATGATCTGGTGGAACGGCTTGTACTCGCCCATGCACTCATCGATCCGGTACGCCTTGGTGGCCTGCAGGTAGGCATCGGCAAGCTCGGCCGGCAGCCGATCGCCCAGGACCTGACGGGTTGCGTCCGCGATAGCGAACTTGATCAGCGTCCCGTTCATGTCGAACGTGACGAACTTGGGCTTGGTCTCGAATGTCATTTGCTTTCTCCTGTTGAGAGGTTGGGTGGGTGCCGATTGTCGACGGGTTAATGGAAGGGTGACGGTACTAAAGTGAGACTTAGTGCAGGTCTTGGAAGGTGCGGCCCATTGATTCGAGCAGGCGGTCTGCGTCGTTCATGGAGAACGGAAGCGGGGGGCGGAGCTTGAGGACGTTGCCTTGGGCTCCACAGGCTGAAATCAGGATCCGTTCCTCGCGGAGCCTGTTCACGATGTGGGCTGCGGTTTCGCCGTCGGGAGCCAGGGTGGATCGGTCGGTGACGAGGTCGACGCCGATGAACAGGCCGCTGCCGCGGACCTCGGCGACCTGCTCCAGGCCGTGGCCGAGCTCCCGCATTCCTGTTTGGATCCTCTCGCCGACCTTGAGGGCGTTCTCCATAAGGGACTCCTCACGGATGACGTCCAGGACCGCCTGGGCGGCCGCGATCGCGACGGTGTTGCCACCGAAGGTGTTGAAGTAGCGGATGTTCTTCCCGAACTCGACCAGCAGCTCGGGCTTGAACACTGCCGCGGAGATCGGGATGCCGTTGCCCATGGGCTTGCCCATGGTGACGATATCCGGGACGATGCCGTGACGCTGGAAGCCCCACCATTGCTCGCCCGTGCGGCCGAAGCCGGGCTGGACCTCGTCCGCGACGTACAGGCCGCCGGCGGCGTGGACTTCTTCGATGATCGGGCGAAGGAAGCCCGCCGGGCCGGCAAAAATGCCGTCTGAGGAGAAGATGCTGTCGGCGATGAAGGCAGCCACACCGACGCCGTGGCGCTGCAGGTCGGCGATCGCGGCACGCACCTGATCGCGCAGGCGGTCTTCCAGGGAGCCCTGGCCCGCGTAGCGGAGGGCGTCCGGGGCGTCGATGACCCGAACATTCGCACCAAGGGGTACGCCGACGCCCAGCGACGGCGAGAACGCCGCTACCTCAGTGGTCAGGCCATGATAGGCGCCGGAGGTGACGATGATGCCCTGGTTGCCGGTGAAGTACTTGGCTACGCGCATGGCAAGGTCATTGGCCTCGGACCCGGTGCAGGTGTACATCACGTGCCCGAGCTCGTCGGGGAACGTCGAGAGGAGCTGCTCCGAGTAGTCGAGGATGGACTCCTGGACGTAGCGGGTGTTCGTGTTCAGCTTCTGCATCTGCTCGTGGACGGCCGCCACGACGCGTGGGTGGGCGTGGCCGACGCTGGGGACGTTGTTGTAGACGTCCAGGTATTCGTTGCCCTCGCTGTCGAAGAGCTTGGTGCCCTGGCCGCGGACCACTTCCACAGGGGTGTTGTAGAAGAGCCGGTAGCCGGGTCCGAGGCTCTGGTCGCGGCGCCGGATGTTCTTCTGGATGTGTTCGGGGAGCTCACCGAGACGGTCGGGATCGAAGCCGTTGACCATGGCTTTGGATGGCTTGGGGACAGAGGCGGTAGTGCTCAAGGTTTTCTCCTGCGGCTTGCTTGTCGGTGTCAGGGTGTGAGGTGCAGCTTGGGGGCTGGGGCTGCGGCCGTGGAGGCGAGGCGGTCCCAGTCCGGCTGCGAGTGGGAGAGGAGGTAGTCGCGCCTCTCGGGCAACTGGGTTGCCCGCCACTGTGTTATCAATGCCCGCAGCAGAAGGCGGGCCGGCGCCGTAGCGGTCAGCGCTTCGAGCTCGTGAACGGGCAGCGGGCGGATGTTCCGGTAGCCCTCCATGACCTGAAGCGCGTGCTCCCAAGGTTTTTTTGGGTCTGCTCCCAGGATGTTGGCCATGGTGACGCTGATCTCGAAGATCACGGGGGTGCGCACCGCGTCCCCGAAGTCGATGACTCCGGTCACGTAGTCTGGACTGTTCGGGTTGACCAGGATGTTGAACGGGCTGAAGTCTCCGTGGATCACTTGGGAGGTGAGGGTGTCAAGGAGAGGGACGACGCCTCCGTCGAACCGGTCGAAGATGTCCTCGGCCAAGGCTCTTCTTCTCTTGTCGTCGACGTAGTCAAGGAGCGGCCGCATCCGGTGGAAGTGCTTGAGGTCCCATAGGAGCATGCGGTCGGCGTGGGGATGGTCGAAGTCCTGCAGCGCTTGGTCCAGTCGGGCAAGGCTTGTTCCCACCAGCCGAAGCTGCGCCTCCGACGGCGCGTCCTTGGCCAGCAGTTGCCCGGGCATGAAACGCATGACCCGAAGCACCCGGTCAAATGGCCCTCGAGGGGTGGGAACGCGGACTTCAGGTGCCCCGCCGAGACTCCTGACCACGCGCTGAACGGGAAGATCAGGGGCACTCCGTTCTAGGTGCTCCATACACGCTGTCTGGAACTGGACGATCATCGGATCCTCATCCGATGGGGACAGCTTCACGAGGTAGGCAGCGTCTCCGTTCTGCAGGCGGAAGGTCTCGTCCTTCTCGGTGGGGATCCGGACGAGCCTCCCCCTCAGCCCGTAGAACTGCTCTAGGAGTCGCAAGACAGCCGAGTCGGCAAGCTGAGACTGCTCCGCAAGCAGTCCGCTTTCGGAGGCGACTCTGTCGATGAAGGCCGCGGCGCTGCTGGTGTCCCGGCCCCTCTGGGCATCTCCGAGGACGCCGTTGGCGTGGGCCGTGTCAGTAGCAGGTGTGGCGGGGTCGAAGGAGGGCCTCATGTCACGCTCTCAATGATCGAAGGGATAGGTCAGGTGACGGGCCGAAGGCGCCCGAGCGGGAAGGCCGTGCTCAGGACGCCTTCTGCCCCGGAACCTGACTTAGAGACCTAGGTGCTTGTTGATCTCGTCCAGGGATTTGACAGTTCTGTAGTCGTAGCCGCCGGTAATGGGGTCATAGCCACGGTCCAGCACCCAGAGGTTCCGGAAGCCCATGTCGTGCATCGGATGCATGTCGTAGCGCGTGTGTGAGGCGATGTGCAGGAAGTCCTCGGGCTTGGCGTTCAGGGTATCGAGCATGTATTCGAAGGCCTGGTAGCGCGGCTTGTAGGCCTGCGCCTGCTCAGCGGTCAACACGGCGTGGAAGTCTGCACCAAGCTTGGGGATGCTGATCTCCAGGAAGCTGTCGTCTGCGTTGGACAGGGCTACCAGCTTGTAGTTGTCGCCCATGAGCTTCAGCGGAGCGGGCACGTCATCGTGGGCACCAAAGCTGCGTACAGCGTCAGCGAACTCTGCGCCTGCACCAGGGGTCGGTCCAATGCCAAAAAACTTGCAGACACGGTCAAAGGAATTCTGGAGGATCTGCTCGTAGGGCTTGTAGTCGCCAAGGACCTCGTCGAACCGGTACCCGCGGAACACCTTTTTGAAGGCAGGCCACTGCTCTTCAGGCAGGCGGCCATCCAGCAGCCGACGGGTAGTGGCATCAGTGTCCCAGTTGATCAGGGTGCCGTAGATGTCAAAGGAGATGTACTTCGGCCGGAAGTTGGTGGTGGGCATGAGTCGTCCATTCAAGAGGGGTCGGAGAGGGCAGGTGGCTCGTCGCTCGCGAGCCTCCAGCCATCCGGCCAACGATTTTTATGCACCTTGAATCTACACCGGATCGAGTCGAATCGTCAACAATTTTTCTGTTGACAATTGTGCAATACTTGGGGTTTCATTCATGGTGAATGCTGAACGAGATCCAGCTCACGGTCCTATGCGTGAGCCTCCCCTCAGCGGTTCACGCCCCCTAGGAGCAGTCGAAACGGAGCCATCATGAAGACCAGAAGCACGATTCACCTTGTGGCAGCCGGGATTGCCGCCCTGCTGGCCATGACCGGCTGCGGCGGCGCGGCGCCGGGCAGCCAGACGACGGAAGTCCCCAAGACGCAGAACACGCGAGACATTTCCGAGGGCGTCCAGCCTGACCCAGCAGCCGTGGCACTGCTGCCGAAGTCCTACAAGGACGAGGGCGAACTGGTCGTCGCCATGGACCTGAGCTCCCCACCGATGACGTTTCTCGCGCAGGACAACGTGACTCCCATCGGATTGAACCCGGACCTCGCCCGCCTCGTGGCCAAGAAGCTGGGACTGAAGCTGAAGTTCGAGAACACGGCCTTCGACACCATCATCCCCGGCATCGACGGCGGCCGCTACGACTTCACTGCCACCACCATGTCCGCCACCGAAGAACGACTGAAAGTGCTTGACATGATCGACTACCTCAAGGGCGGATCGGCCATCGCCGTAGCCGCCGGAAACCCGCTCCATCTGACCAACGACACGCTGTGCGGAAAGAACATTGCCGTCACGAAGGGCTCCACGCAACAGCTGAAGCACCTGCCCAACGTCTCGCAGTGGACCTGCACTTCCCAGGGCAAGGCGGCCATCAACGCCGTCACCCTGCCCAACGTCCAGGACGCCCTGACCCAGCTGGCCTCCAAGCGCATCGACGGCGTCTTCTACGACGCCAGCGCTCTGGCCTGGGCCCAGGTTCAGCAGCCCAACGCCTTCACTGTCCTGCAGCCGAGGGTCGACACCCGCACTGACACCAATGTCGCCGTCGGGCTGAAGAAGGGATCACCGCTGACGCCGGCACTGCACAAGGCCATCCAGTCCGTTCTCGAAAGCCCCGAATACAAGAAATCGCTGGACTACTGGGACCTTGGAGAATCAGCCATCACCGACGCCAGAATCCGCTAGCCAGCCCTGTCGGACGGGCGGCGCCCACGGAATGGACGGGGCGATGGCCGGTCCGCGACTCATTTAAGGTTGGGCTATGAATGGCAACCCTGCCGCACGCGGCTACAACAAGGCCACGGTGCTCGATGCTGTCCTTTCTGAGGCGCCATTGACGCGTACCAGGCTGATCCAATTGACTCGCCTGAGCCAAGCGACCGTCTCCCGGAAGGTCGAGGAGCTCCGTCTCGAGGGGCTCGTTGTCGAGCGGGGATTCGACGAGGTTGCCGGCCGCGGCCGGCCTTCCACATATCTGGACGTGCCGCGCACAGCAGGGCACATTGTCGGCATCAGCTTGGGGGCGCAAACCACATGCGTCTTGGCAATGGACCTGAGAGGCCGCGAGATCACGCAGGCCATTGTCCCAACCATTGAAGGCGGCGACATGGAAACCACTGCCGAGTGGCTGGCGGACTTGGTCGCGGAGACCACTGAGCCGGCTCAGGGGCCACTGCGCCAGGTCGTGGCCGCGATGCCCAGCCGCCTCCGGAACGGCTCTACAGGTCCCGGGAGACCGGAATCAAGGAAGGTCTTCCTGGGACAGCCTTTCCAGAACGCTCTCGAAGATCGAGTCAAGGCGCCGGTTCTGCTGGACAGCGACGCCAACGCATCCCTTCGGGGGATCCTGAAGGATGACGCGCACATCGGGAACGCCGCCTTGTTCATCCTCAGTTCGGTGCTGAACTTCGCGAGCTGTATCCAGCATGAGATTGCAACGGGCGCACGCCGGCCTTCGGAGACTTGGCGTCCTCTTCTCAGGCGTCGGCAACGAGACCCTCGACGGGCTCCTGAGCGGCCAGGGCCTCCTCAGATTCGCTCAAAGCCAAGGACTGGCACTGGAACGCATCGATGCCCTCTGGTCCGAGCCGCAGGCCGCGCCCCGCGCGGAAGTCGTCGAGGCGTTCACAACGGCGATCGTCACGGCCGTCAGCGCTGTTGCGGTGACCTTGGACCCTGAGTCCGTTTACTTTGTGGGGCGCTTGAGCCCGCTTGTCGAGGAAGTCCTCCCCGAGGCGCGCAGGCGGCTGTCGCTAAGCCTTCCCAGTGCGCCCGAGATCAGGGTCGTGCCGCAGGAGCTCGGACTATCTGTGGCCCGAGGAACGGCCTACGCCGGACTGGCGCAGGCTCAAGCCCAGCTCCGGGAATCCATCCTCCAGCCCGAAGACGCGAACTAGCGTGTGTTCCCCTGTCGGGTTTTCCTCTGCCAGCTCAGACGATTGACGATCCCGCGTGGAGGACCGCGTCGCCGGCGTTGTACCCGGCTACGCCGGTCACTTCGCCGTCGACGCTCAAGAACTCGACCAGCGCGGCATCGGGATGCGGCGGTTCGATCGGCCAGGCGGCCTCTCGCTCCGAACCGTCAGGGCACCGCAAGCCGCGCATGGCAATAGTCGATCCGAACGCGCGAAGGTTGAAACCGGTCCTCGGCCGATAGGGACCCGGATCCTCTGCACCGAGGAGGTCGTGCAGGATTGTCCTCGCGGCATGCCGGCCCTGGGCGACGGCCGCATTCCAGTGGTCCGTCCTGAGCTTCTCGGTGCCCGAGGCGATGTAAGCTGCGCTTCCGACCGCATACCATCCCTCTTGCCGGGTGCGGAGGCGGTTGTCTACCCGAATCCCGTCGGGTGCACCCGCCCACCCGGTTGCAGGAGCCGCCCCGAGGGCGAGGAT
>NZ_DF952475.1:163377-165689 GCF_001263615.2 Arthrobacter sp. Hiyo1
ATCGGTCCGCGTCCGCTGCAGGTCGGCAAGTCGAGGGGAGAGCTGTGCGCCGAGCGCGCCGAGAAGCGGCGTGGCCGACCGGCCCACGAGGACCACCTCGGCACCCGCAGAAACATAGTGGCTCGCCAGCTCAGTGCCGGAGAATCCAGCCCCGATCACGGCGACCCGCCGTCCTTCAGGCAGCGGCATCGACTGCCGGAGCGCGTCCGCATCATCCGCGGTGTGCAGATGATGCAGCAGCACATCGGAAGCGACATCGATGCCCTTCGGCCGATGCGGCGCGGCGCCGGTTGCAATCACTACGGCGTCGACAGCCAACCTCCTGCCGTTACGGAGCTCGACCGTCTTGTTGCCGAAGTCGGCCCCGACCGCTTCGCCCGGGATCACCAGGACCCCTTCAACGGGCGGGAGGGCGAGCTGCTCGCGAGAGAGCAGCCCCGGAAGGAGCCCTTTGTCGAGCAGCGTCCGGTCTATCGCGCCGCCCGGCTCGGCGTCGACAATCTCGACCATGCCTACAAATCCGCGTTCTCGGAGCTCCTGGGCGCACGCGCGCCCGGCGGCTCCTCCCCCAACGATGAGGACCGACGGACTTCCTTCTTGCATCACCACACGACCTTCCGTCGATGACCTTCGCCTGGCCTTGCCAAGGAACGCCCGGGCGCCCCTTCCAGCCCTTGGTAGTGCTGAACAGCGATTCCGTCCGGTTTCGTTGCCGTCCAACCCGGCGAGCGTGCTCGGCCGGAGCTTTTCTGGCACAGCTCGTGGTAATTGGTCCGTGTGTTGGGGACCATGCCAGGCCCCACTTCCCACAGACCCGCTCGGATGCCTTCACTCCCACACCGTGCGCGACGACTCCATCTTGCCGGGAACCTCGGCAGTTGCCTTCTCATGGCAGTCCTTTCGGCTAGATGGTCTCCAGGAGGTCTCCTACTCGCCCATGGTGGCATAGATCGCATGATTGTCAACTATGTGCTAATCCTGCTATCGTGAGCTTTATAGCCATGTCGATCGGCGGACCGAGAGACGGGGAATCGGCATCATCAACTCGAGGAGGGATCGTGAGTGGAGTGAACGCGCTCTCGGCCATAGCGCCACGACCGACGGCGGTCATCATCGCGGATCAGCTGCGCGAGGGGATTATCAACGGCGTGTTCGAGCCAGGCGAGCAGATCAACGAGGCCCAGGTCGCCGGCCAGTTGAACGTCTCCCGAGGGCCTGTGCGCGAGGCGCTGCACCGTCTCATGCAGGAGGGCATTCTGATCGGCCGGCCGAACCGCGGCGTATTCGTCCGGGAATTGACCCCAGATGATGTCAGGGAGGTCTACGAAGCCCGTGAGGCGATCGAAATCGCCGCCGCTTCGATCCTGGCCAGCAGAGACCACGCGTCTCGAGCCTCCGTCACCGCACAGCTCAACGAGATCATTTCTCGAATGCACAAGCCCGCCGACGCACTCGACTGGTCGGCGATCCACCGCATCGACCTCGAATTCCACACAACGCTGGTCCGAGAGACCCGGAACACGCGCCTTGTGCGGGCGTATGCCACACTCGCCACCGAAGCGCTCATCTGCATGGCGCACCTCGCCGACGCCCACCCTGATCCCGACCGTGTTCTTTCCGGGCACAGAGAGCTGGCGGTCCTCATTGAGCGGGGCGATCTGAACGCGCTCCATCACGTTCTTCATCAGCATCTCTCCCTCGCCGAGGACGAGCTGCGCCCACCCGCCAACGATTTGACGCGCCGCAAGAACCGAGGCCCGATGCTTCAGAAGGCCACGTCCTCGGAAGCGGCCTCAGCCCCTTCGCAGCGGAACCCGGCAGTTCTCGCAACCAGCCGCGGTTGACAATCGGTCTCCGACTCCGTAGCGCGAGCACGGGAACTCCCCGAGCGCTCTCACGGACCCTGGACGGCACCGACGGCACCACGAGGTGAGGTCGCCCAAGCTGCTCGCCGTGACACGAAAAGCATCGGGGTCCGCTGGAGGGCCCCATGCGGAGTGGTCGGTCCAGACCCGCAGCTGAGCAGGAGCGCTGTGATGCTCCGCCATCGGTAGAGCATCTCGGTGCGTCGGCTCATCGAGACTAGGGCGGGTGACGACGCGCCGTTGCTCGGAGCGTTCGGCGTCCTCAGCTTCCCATCAGCCGGCTCGGCAGGCCGTTCCTGCCGACGCTATTTGTCCGGCAGCGACAAAGGCCGGAATGATCTACAGATGAGGCAGGGCAAGGATTGAGACGATCTGGAGTGCGCCAAGCTACATTGGGTGGCGACGATGAGTAGGACCGCGCGCGATACCCCGCCGCGGGTGGCTGCC
>NZ_DF952475.1:166964-169802 GCF_001263615.2 Arthrobacter sp. Hiyo1
CCCGCCTTCGTGGCCTCCATAGCCTACGTCGACCCCGGCAACGTCGCCGCCAACCTCACCGCCGGCGCACAGTACGGTTACCTCCTCATCTGGGTGCTCGCGATCGCAAACGGGATGGCCATGCTCATCCAGTACCAGTCCGCCAAGCTCGGGATAGTCACCGGGCGCACGCTCCCGGAGCTCCTCAGTGAACGCCTCCGACCCCGGGGTCGACGCCTCTTCTGGCTCCAAGCCGAAGTCGTTGCGCTAGCGACCGATCTTGCGGAGGTCGTAGGTGGAGCCGTCGCGCTCCAGCTCCTGTTCCGCCTGCCCCTGCCGGTCGGTGCCCTTATTGTGGGGGCCGTCTCGATGGGTATCCTCGCAATCCAAGACCACCGGACACAGCAGCGCTTCGAGCTCGTGATCATCGGCCTACTTGCGGTTATCACCATAGGATTCCTCGCGGGACTCATCGTCCGTCCGCCGTCGCCTGCTGGCGTCCTCGCCGGTCTTGTTCCGCATTTCGAGGGGCCGGACACCCTGCTGCTGGCCGCCTCGATGCTCGGAGCGACCGTCATGCCGCACGCGATCTACGTCCATTCAGCGCTCTCACGGGACCGGCACCGCGCAGACCCGCACACGCGGTTCCCGCAACCGCCGTCGCCCGTCTCCTGCGCGGTACGCGACTGGACGTGCTCATCGCGCTGGGCATCGCAGGCATTGTCAATGTCGGCATGCTCCTCCTCGCGGCCTCTACACTCGGCGGTGAAGACGGCACCGGCACCATCGAGGGAGCACACGCGGCTATCACGGAGGCGCTCGGCCCGCTCGTTGGCACTGTTTTCGCCATCGGGCTCCTTGCAAGCGGCCTCGCCTCGAGCGCAGTCGGTTCCTACGCTGGGGCAACGATCATGGACGGCCTGCTCCAGCGGCGCATCCCCGTCGCACTTCGAAGGGCCATCACGCTCGTCCCCTCTGTACTGCTCCTCTCGCTCGGCTTCGACCCGACCCTCTCGCTTGTCGTCAGCCAGGTCGTGCTGAGCTTCGGCATCCCCTTCGCGCTCGTTCCGCTCATCCGGCTAACCTCCGACCCGAGTCTTGTCGGTGCGTTCGCGTCCTCACTGATGCTCAGAGCAGCATCGTGGACGAGCGCCGGGCTCGTCTTCGCGCTCAATATCACGCTTCTGTGGTTCACCTTCACGCAAATGGCTTGACGAGGTTGGCAGAAGGTATGAGTACCACCGCGAGACATCGTCGCGCGACCTCACACAGCGCTCGTACGACCGAGGACCTTCCGAATTAGGTGTTCAAGCCATCCCTGCCCGACGCGGGCGCGGCGGTACGGGAGCCGAGGTCTTTCACGACAGGTTCACCGCGTTCACGACTGCCGGCGCGCAACCCCGGATAGGACTGGGAATCTCACGGCCGTACGCCCAATTCCACTTCTGGGAGTCCTGGCCGGGTAGCCGTAGTGCGACGAGGAACTTCTCGGGTTCAATATAGACAAGCGGTCCCCGGAAGCAGCAGAGGCCACAGCCATACGCCTAATCGGCTCACCTCGAGACCGCCCTGGACGCCGAGTTCACCGAGCACCTCCGGCACGAGCACAGGCAGACCCCGTTGGGGTCGGACGTGCGCAACGCCTCGCGGAGCACTTCGACGAGGTATACAGGGCCGCCTGTCCAAGTACGCGGTCAGCAGGATCATCGAGTAGGTGCCGGGGACATGGCTGAACGGTCCTCACGGCCCCTGGACCCGGCAGTACGTCGACGCTATCCACCTCAAGGTCCGTGACGGGCAGGTGCGCTACAAGCCCTTCCTTACCGTTCTTCAGCGGCAATGTCACGGACCCGTGCACCGGGCCGATTTCGAAGGTGCATCCGTCGGCCTCTGCAATCGTGGTGCCTTTCCGCAATAATCTGGCAGATCTCTCGTCGTACCCGTCCCGAGTGCTCGCTTCGACCTCGGGATTGGACCACCCAGATCCCGCACTGATCTCCGGCCGTTCCGGGCACCAAGCGAAGCCTCCATCTGACCGGGCGGTCGGCGAAACGGGCTTCGGAACATGCTCGCCAGGGTTCAGGTTCGTGGTATTGCTGAGTTGACCGTTGAAGATGCAGGCGGCGCAGAACGACCCGTACCGCACCAGGCGCAGCGCCGGAGGAGGACCCGTCAATCGACGTTTCTGTAGCGAGGCCCTGTTTGTCTACCAGTTCCTGCGCTCGTAGGTGACGCCGAATGGGACGTCAGGGTGGAACTCGACCGTGAAGTCGCATGGCGAATGCCGTGTAACGAGAATTCCCGTCTCTGGACGCCGCAAGGCGTGCTCAACGAGATAGTTCACGCTGCGGACGAGCTGTTCGTCCATGTGCGCTCGGTCGTTCGCCGTGAAGGCTATGCACGAGGCCGGTACTGAAGGATGTGCCATTCGTTCTCTCGAGGACGGGTTCGTCAAACGGGTGGGGGTCTGGTGAAGGCGGGGGCAGCGCTCAATCGTGAGAACGCACCGCACCGCCACGGTGAGTTCCTCAGCCTCGCTGCTATCCACAGCGCGAGACGATCGGAGGCAAGAAAACTCACCGTGGCAGTGGATCCGGTCAGGGGCTTTACTGCTTGCTCGGACCGAAATGGTCGCGGACAACGGGCGTCGGGGCGGTGTTCTGGGGCGAGCGGTTCTGCAAGCGCATTGTTCGACCGCGACGGATTCCGTCTCGGCCGCTGCGGAAGTCGACGGTGAGGCTCGAGAGCGAGACTGCGAACACCGAGAGCAGCACGAGTGCTCCGGCGGGGACGAGCACCACAAGCGGTGCGCGTTCCACATAGGGCATGCCCTCTGCGAGGATCAGGCCCCAGTCCGGT
>NZ_DF952475.1:171471-192634 GCF_001263615.2 Arthrobacter sp. Hiyo1
GCCCGGCCAGGCCCCTGCGGAAGGTCGGGATGCTCAGGGCCGCGGTGAGCACCGTGGCCACGGCGAGGGAGAAGACCATGAGCGAAAGGGATACACCCAGGGCGCCCAGCATCCGCGGCAGCACAGGCTGCTGGCTGACCCAGGACACACCCCAGTCGCCCGTGAGCGCCTTCCCGAACCAGGTGAAGAACACCCCGAACGGCCCGGCGCCCAGACCAAGCTCCTGCCGGATACCGTCCAGTGCGGTCGGGGTTATGTTCGCGTCGGGGTAGCGGGCCTGGAAGATCGACACTGCGGGATCCCTGTTGGACATCCAGGGGAGCATGCCCAGGAAGAAGATCACGGCCATCGCCGAGATGATCCGTGACGCTGTGGGAACCCACTTGCGCCACCTGCCTCTTCTCTGAGGACTTTGCGCGCGTCTCCGAAGGACAGGGACGAGTTGGGTGGAGTTGGCCATGGCTACTCCTTCTGCTCCGTACTGAGATTGTGTGCCATCACCGGACGACCGTCGTGTCGCTGTTGATCAGGAGACGCGCGAAAGGATCGCGGACGGCGCCGTTGACCCCGGAGGCCTCGCCCTGGAGGGCTTGTTCGTATACGATCGGGACCAGGACGTCCTGCTGGAGCAGGGTCGCCTCCACCCCCATGATGGCCTTCTCCCGGTCGGCCCCGAGCTTCAGGGCGGATGCGTTGGCGATGGCCTGGTCGATCTGAGGGTTGCACAGCCGGGCGAGGATGTAGCCTGTGCCCTTGCAGGTGTAGTCGCCCTGGAGGTAACCGACGGGGTCGCCGGTGTCGAGCACGGTCGACCTCGAGCCGATCACCATGTCGAACGCCCCGCCCAGTGCGTCCTTGGACAAGTTCGAATACTGACGGATGTCCTGCTTGACCACGAAGCCGGCCTTCTCCAATTGCTGCTGAACGAGTACGGCGACCTCGGGCAGTTCGGGACGGTCCGTGTAGGTCGCCAGGGTTACCTGCTTGCCCTTCGGGTTGCCGGGGGCGATCGAGGAGGCGGTGTTTCCCCGGAGGTCTTTCGCCCAGGGGATGGCGGGACCGAAGAGCCCGTCCGCCGCGTCGCCGTGTCCTTCGTAGACCCCGGATACGATGGCGTTCACGTCAAGGGCTGCCCGCGCTGCCGCCCGCATCGAGGGGTCGGCGAACACTCCCTTGGAGTTGTTGAAGTACAGCGAGGTCGTCCGAGGCATGTTCACCTGATGCAGCAGCTTGGGGTCCATGAGCGGAATCTGGGACACGGGTATTGATTCGGCAATGTCAGCCGATCCGGACCGCAGGGAGGCGGCGCGCGCCGTGCCGTCGCTGGCGAAGGTGACGTCGATGCCCGCGGCCTTCGCCTTCGTTCCCCAGTACCCGTCATAGCGGTCCAGCGTCGCCGTCGTCTTCCCTCCGACGTTGGTGATCTTGAATGCCCCGGTTCCCGTGCCGACGGGGCTGACGGTACCGTCCGGCTTGTACGCCGCGGCGGAGAGGATAACCAGTTGCGGGTTCGACAGGCGCGCAGGCAGAATCGGGTCGGGGGACGCCGTGACCATCCGCACGGTCATGTCGTCAGGCGTTGAGAGCTTCATGTTAAACCCGTCGAAGGCGATCGGGCGGGATTTTGCGTCGAGGGCCTTCTGCAGCGAGTTGACAACAGCCTTGGCATCGAGCTTCGTGCCATCCTGGAACGTCACACCCGAGCGGATGGTGAACTCCCAGGTCACGTCGTCGATCTGCTTCCACGAGGTCGCGAGCGAGGGCTGGGGGTTCCCCGACGTGTCGAGCTGGGTGAGCGACTCGGCGGTGTCCCATCGCGAGAGGTCGGACGCGTCGTTGCTGTACGGGGAGAGCCCGCCAATGGGAGCTATGGCCATGGCCAGCCGAATGCGGGCGCCCCCGCCGCCTGATGCGTCAGCGGATCCTCCGGCGAAGCATCCGGTGAGGGAAAGAGCGGAGGCGAGCATGAGTGCGCCGGTCATCGTCGAGCGGCGACGTACATGGTTCATCGGTTGGGCCTTTCAGGGGATGGGCTTGATTTTGGGTGTCGGGAATGCTGCGGACGTCCTGCGGAATGGCGTTCAGCTCTCCGCGGCGACGAGCGCCTGGGGGAGGATGTGCAGGGTGGGGATTGCCGCGAGGAGCTCCCGGGTTCGGGGATGCTGCGGAGCGGTGAGCAGTTGGGCTGTCGGGGCGTCTTCGACGACCTCTCCACCGTGCATGACCACCGTTCGGTGACACATGCTGGCCACCATGGACAGGTCATGTGAGACCACCACGATGCCCGTGCCGCGCTCGTCCGAGATGCGGGTCAGGAGGGCGACGATCGACTCCCGCATCGGCAGGTCCAGTCCGCTGACAGGCTCGTCGGCGATTAGGAAGTCGGGCTTGGTGGCGATCGCGCGGGCAATCGCCACGCGCTGGGCCTGCCCTCCCGAGAGCTCGCTGGCGCGGCGCGAAAGGAACTTTTCGTCGAGTCCGACGGATTCGAGCGCCTCCCGCACGGCCTGGTCGCGGTCGCCTGGGACCTTCAGGCGAACCAGCGGTTCGGCCACGAGTTGCCGGACGGTCATGAACGGGTGCAGCGAGCTGGCCGGGTCCTGGGGCACGTACTGCACCCGGCGGCGATACCACTTCAGCTCGCGGATGTCGGCCGGGAACACCTCTTTCCCATCGCAGGCCACTCCCCCGGTGTCGGTGGAGTCCAGCGCCAGCAGGATCTTCAGCAGGGTTGTCTTGCCGGACCCCGAGACCCCCACGATCCCAATCCGTTCACCTGCCGCAATGGCGAGCGTCGTCGACTGCAGCGCAACCTTCATCTCTCGTTGGGTGAACGGCCTCTTGCGAGGCATGGGATAGGCGCGGCTCACCCCGCCAATATCGAAGAAGATCGGATGCCCGGGCGCTTGCACGGCCCGGTCTTCCGCCTGGAGCTTCTCGATGTAGGGCTCGACCGTCGCGGCACGTGCCGCGCGGATCAACTCACAGGTATATGGGTGCTTCGGCGAGGCGAAGATCTTGTGGATCTGCCCCTGCTCGACGATGTCGCCGTCCTTCATCACGACCGCCTCGCTGCATAGCTCGGAAGCGACGGCGAAATCGTGGGTGATGAACAGCAGTGCCGGGGTGTTCTTGCCTGTCGTGTACTTCTTCAGCACGTCCAGGACACGCGCCTGCGTCACGACGTCCAGCGCCGTCGTCGGCTCATCGGCGACCATCAGACGCGTATTGCACGCCAGTGCCAGCGCGATACACACCCGCTGACGCTGGCCCCCGGACAGCTCCGAGCAGAAACGGTTGACAATACGTTCGGGATCGGGGAGCCCCACCGAGCCGGCCAGTTCGATGGCGGCGCTGAGAGCATCCCGCCTCGAGAGGCCCCGATGACGGCGCAGCGGCTCGACGAGCTGATCACGGAGGCGGACCAAGGGATTGAGTGCAACGGCGGAGTCCTGGAACACCATTGCGACGCGTGCGTGGTCCGGTCTCTTCGACACCGGAACGCCCAGCACCTCGACTCCGTTGATGCGGATGCTGCCTTCGGTGACAGCATTTGACGGCAACCGGCCAAGGACTGCGGCTGCGGTGAGGGACTTGCCCGAACCGGACTCGCCCAGCAGGCAGACCCGCTGCCCCTGGGCTACGGCGAATGAGATACCCTTCACGATCTCTCTACCACGAATCGAGATCTTCAGGTCAGTGACTTCAAGAGTGTCCACGATTTCCCTCTGCATTTTCGCGGGGACGCATCATCGTTGATGCCCCGGATCGTTGCTTTAAAGCTAGAAGTGGATAGGACAATTGTCAACACTCAAACAATAAGGCTCTCATTCTGAGTAGGGCGTATTCCCTTGCCACGGCTTGTGTAGAGCGTGGGGACGCGATATGTCGGAGGGGAAGAACACCGTCGGCCAGACGGCGTACGAGAGAAGCGACCCACAGCCGCAGTGGGAAACGCGAAACACGTTTCCCGTCATCATGTGGACATCTTCGCCGCTCACGTGGGCCTAGATGAGTAATTCCGATTGCCCGGAACGGCGGGGAGGCTTTCAAAGTCAAGCGGAGAGTGTTAAACCCGGTATGTGAACCCCGACGTAAACACTCTCCTGACCACACTCTTTCGAGACATTCATCAGCGAAGACCTGGGCGCCCGCATCATCCGTCCGAACGCCAGGACGAGAAGCGCCGCGCTTGGGCAAACTCGGCGGGACCCGGCAATGGATCGAGTCGGTTTTCGACACCCTCAAAGGCCAGCTCACCCTCGAACAACACGGCGGACGCACCCTGAAGGCGTCAAAGCAGGCACCGATGCCAGACTCCTCGCCCTCGCCGCAGCAATCTGGCACAACTGGCGATCGACGCGCCCCGCAAACGATCCCTGACCGCCTACGACCACTGAATCCAATCGGAATTAATCATCTAGGTCGGGGCATGGCCAGACCCGCGCTCAAGTGGGGATGGGTGTTCGTCTGGGCCGATAGCTGCAGACGCCCCGAACCCCCGACGGCTCCAGCCGAGGGTGAGTTCCCTGCCGACGTTAGGAAACCACCGTGCTGTCCGCCCCTGCGACAGGGAGAAGCCTTGCGAGGGCGTCGTCCTTGTGTGCGTCCAGCCGGTCCATCACAAGGTCCCGCTTCCCGTCGCGGATGGCCTCGGCGATTCCCCGGTGCTCTGCGACCCGGACCGATTCGTCCTCGTAGCGCCCCTGGAGGCGACTGAGGCACATTCGCGTCTCGGTCAGCAACGTGGCATGCATCTTCGAGAGCCTGGGGCTTGCGGCCATTTCCACGAGCTTTTCGTGGAAGGCGATGTCGGCTTCAGAGACTGCCGTCTCATCGCCTGAGATCCTGGCCTCATCCATGCGGTCGACGCGCTTGAGCAGCTCCGCTCCAGCCCGGGCGCGATCGCCGTCGGCAAGGATCCCGCCGGCGGCCTTCTCAACCGCTGTCCGCGCTTCGTATATGTCGCGGATGTCGCTGTCGTCGAATTCGGCGACGAAGACGCCCCTGTTGCGGATGCTCACGAGGAGGCCCTCCTGGGTGAGCCGCTGGATCGCCTCACGTATCGGCCCCCTGCTCACGCCGAGTTCCCTGGCGATGTCTGCCTCAACGAGCTGGGCGCCGGGCGCCAGGGTACCCTCGGCGATGTGCTTTCTCAGCTGGGCGGCGATAAGTGACGGCGTGGACTCCTGCACGATGGGCTGGAGCACTCGGTTGGTCTTCATAGCACGCTTCCTGAGGCTTAATCGACGAGTACGTTGTTGTAGACAATCATATGTGGCTAGGCGCGGGAACAGGGACCTTTAGGCCTAACGGGCCCCGCCGTATCGTTCTATTGTTGACAATGTCGTCGCAGTCCCTCACGATGAAAGTAATTAGCGACAAGCAACGTGCGCCAGTCGGCGCCGCTGGGGTGACTCCAGGTGCTGGCCGCAATCTTGAAAAAGAAGGTGAAACGTGACTTCTCTGAGCCCCGTCCTGAAGCAGGCGACGCCCGTGGTCGTAGACCATGCTCTCGGCAGCTGGATCTTCGGCACCGACGGCGAGCAGTACCTGGACTTCACTACCGGCATCGGAGTGACCAGCACGGGCCACTGCCACCCCAAGGTCGTCGCGGCTGCCCGCGAACAGGTCGGCAAGATCATCCACGCCCAATACACGACGGTGATGCACAAGCCCTTGCTTGAGCTGACCGAGAAGCTAGGAGAAGTCCTCCCGGCCGGGCTCGATTCGGTGTTCTACGCGAACTCCGGCTCCGAGGCGGTCGAGGCCGCGATCCGGCTGGCTCGGATGGCGACGGGACGTCCCAACATTGTGGTGTTCCAAGGCGGGTTCCACGGCCGCACCGTGGCCGCTGCCTCGCTCACGACGGCCGGGACGAAGTTCTCCGCGGGCTTCGCACCGCTCATGGCGGGCGTGCACATGTCCGTCTTCCCGCACATGTACCGCTACGGCATGGACGAGGCGAGCGTTGTGGCCTTCGCGCTCAGGGAGCTCGACTACCTCTTCAAGACCCGCACCGCTCCCGAGGACACGGCCGCGTTTCTCATCGAACCGGCGCTGGGCGACGGCGGCTACATCCCCACCCCTCCAGCCTTCATGGACGGCCTGCGCGAGCGGGCCAACCGCCATGGGATCCAGCTCATCTTCGACGAGGTCCAGGCAGCGTCGGGCGCACGGGCAAGTTCTGGGGCCACCAGCACTCCCAGGCGACCCCAGATATCATCGTCACCGCCAAGGGCGTCGCCTCCGGCTTCCCCATCTCGGCGATCGCCGCCTCCACCGAGACCATGTCCAAGGCCTGGCCCGGCTCCCAAGGCGGAACCTACGGCGGCAACGCTGTCTCTGCAGCAGCGGGCGTGGCGACCCTCGAGGTGATCGAGGAGGAGGGGCTCGTCGAGAATGCCCGCGTCCGCGGAAACCAGATGCTGGCCGGGCTCAAGGAGATCCGGGCTCGCTTCCCCGCGATCGGTAACGTTCGAGGCATCGGCCTCATGGCCGGCATCGAGTTCACCGCACCGGACGGCACGGCCGACGCTGCCACCGCCACGGCCGTGCAGCAGGCAACCGTCGAGCAGCGACTCCTGACCCTCACATGTGGGCCGGAGGGCAATGTCGTCCGGCTCATCCCGGCCCTCATCGTGACCGAGGCAGAGATCGCCACTGGACTCGAAAGATTCGAAGCGGCCGTCGCCGCAGTCCTCGGCGCGCCGGTAGCACCGGCAGGAGCCGGTTCCTGAGCCAACGGCCACGGAGTCTCCTCCGCACCGCCGAAAAGCAACTAACCATCCAACTACAGCAACCAAAGGACAAACCCGTGACCATCACCGCCCCGCTCCTGGAAGAGCTCCAAGTCGACCTGTTCATCGACGGACAATGGACCCTTTCCTCATCCGAGAAGCGCTTCCGAGTCGAGAATCCGGCGACCCTCGAGACCCTGGCACATGTGGCAGACGGCACCCCGGAAGACGCCCAGCGCGCCATCGAGGCAGCCGGCGCCGCCCAGGCCTCGTGGGGGAAGACCTCGCCCCGATTCCGTGCCGACATCCTCCGCAAGGCGTACGAGCTCATCCTCAGCCGTGCTGAGGAACTCGCCGCGATCATGACCTCGGAAATGGGCAAGCCGCTCGCGGAGGCCAAGGCAGAAATCTCCTACGGTGCCGAATTCTTCCGCTGGTTCTCCGAAGAGGCCGCACGGATCGACGGCGACACCACGACCTCCGTCGACGGCACCAACCGCATCATGGTGACCAAAGAACCGGTCGGTCCGTCCATCCTCGTCACGCCCTGGAACTTCCCCCTTGCCATGGGCACCCGCAAGATCGGCACCGCCATCGCAGCGGGCTGCACGATGGTCTTCAAGCCCGCCGCGCTCACCCCGCTGACCTCCCTCGCCCTCGCCGCAATCCTCAAGGAGGCCGGGTTGCCGGACGGCGTGCTCAACGTGGTCCCGACCTCCAGCTCCTCATCCGTAGTCGACGTCTGGATGAACAGCGGAATCGCCCGGAAGATCAGCTTCACCGGATCCACCGAGGTAGGGAAGATCCTTCTCCGGCAGGCTGCGGAGAACATCCTGCGCTCCTCCATGGAGCTCGGCGGCAACGCACCCTTCATCGTCCTGCGGGATGCGGACCTCGACCGTGCCGTCGAGGGAGCCATGGCCGCGAAGATGCGCAACATGGGCGAGGCCTGCACCGCGGCGAACCGCATCTACGTCCACCGGGACATCGCCGACGAGTTCAGCCGCCGGTTCGCCGAGCGCATGGAAGCCCTCGTCGTCGGCGACGGAGCCAGTCCCGGCACCCAGGTCGGACCCCTGATCGACCAGAACGGGGTGGAAAAGGTCGAGCAGCTCGTCAAAGATGCGGTGGCGCGCGGGGCCAAAGTCCTCACCGGGGGCTTCCGGCCCGAGGGACCGGGATACTTCTACAAGCCCACGGTCCTGGTCGACGTTCCCGCCGACGCCGAGATCAGCCGGACCGAAATCTTCGGCCCAGTCGCCCCCATCACCGTCTTCGACACCGAAGACGAAGTCATCCACCTGGCCAACGACACCGAATGGGGCCTCGTCGGATACGTCTTCACCCAAGACCTCGACAAGGCCGCCCGCTTCTCCGCAGCACTCGAAGTCGGCATGGTCGGGGTCAACACCGGAATCGTCTCCAACCCCGCCGCCCCGTTCGGAGGCGTCAAGCAATCCGGCCTTGGCCGCGAAGGCGGCCGGGTGGGCATCGACGAATTCCTCGAATACAAATACACAGCCATCCCCGTGCCCGCCCCGCAGGCCTAGCTTAGTCACCAAGAGCAGGGGGCGGCGAGTCCCCGCAGCCCATGTGGCTCACTGGCACTCGCCGCCCCTTTGCTGTGCCCAAACCTCTCGAAGCCTGGCCTCAACGCTCCGGTAGATTGTCACCTCTTCTACAAAATTATTGTTGACAATCCAAGGCGATGTATGTCACACTCTTGGAAAGAGACCGCATGAGCGGTACACCGGGTTCACTCCAGTTCCGGCCCTTCGTACCGCACCCCACCTCAGGGAAGAGGTAGAGAGCGATGCCGACCAGTGGATCACCAACCACTCCGCAGCGATGGCCTTGGATCGTGATCCTCCGCCAGGAAGACGGGTCGCGGCGACGGGCGAACATTGCCCGACAAGCGGAGCCTGGACGACTCAGGCATGGCCGTCCGCCGCCGTCGGCATCCTGAAGGACGAGACTTACGCCGTCCCTCCATAGGGAGGCCGTCGAATGGCAGTACACGGCGGAGCTGAACCCCATTTCGGCTCTCGACCTGGAAAGCGCCGTGACAGGAAAAACCAGTTCGGCATCCCGCGAAGTGCGGGTGTCGGGTAACAGCATTATCAGCGGAAAGGAGCAAGGCCGTGAAATCTAGATCCCGTTTCTCTCACAGGAACAATAATGCGGCCACGTACGTGCATATGAATGAATACCAGAGGCTCGAGCTCGATGAGGACCTCACGGAAGCATCCCTCTCCGGTGTACCCCACCACGAGTGGGTCTCCCTCGAGTCAAATGATCGAGTGACGGTTTACAGGGGCTGGGAATCCCGTTTCAGCGGAACAGTCGACGTCGTCGCCCAAGACGGGTCGGTCTTCTGGGTCTGGGGCGACGAAGGGCGTGGGAGGATTGCTGTCCACGCCGAAGACGACGTAAGGGTGTGGCGTTCGGAGCAGTAGCAGCTGACGATCGACCGCGCGAAACGGAGACACCGAGCCCCGGCTGCAGTCCATGGTCTATGTCAGCCAGAGCCTAACGGTGCCCATCCTCCCCGGCGCCTGCAAGGCCGGCACGCGTACACGGGCAGGGTGACCTCGAGAGGTCTCTCCGTGGAATCGGTGAACGGCTCACCCTTTGGGTGGGGCCTAGGATCAGTGGCAGCCGGTTGGCCGATGATGGACGGGCCAGGGCGGCGATCCTGTTCCGCTCCCCGGAGCGAGAAGCTACTTGTTTGAGCTGGTGATGCCTGCGATACAGCGCTCGGCCAAGACAGTGCACGCAGCCGAGAGGTGGTCCAGGCTGGCGAAGATTGAGAGCGCTATGATCGGTTCGAATGCGTTCCCATTCGGCCGCAGTTGCCCTGCCTCGGCCGCCATCGTGATCGTCAGATCGTTCCCGATCACCTCGAACGCCACTTGATTGACGACTTCGGGGATCACTGGACGTACCTTGCCCTCTGCCGTCCAGGACTCGTCCTGACGCCACGGAAGGTCGATTTGCGCAAGGTCTTCCCCCCTGTGGGACGACAGCAGTGTCAGATCGTTGCAGATCCTAGAGAGCGTGACGGCGTTGTGCCTGAGCGCAGCCGAGAGGAGTACGAACCCGCGGCTGGCCAGATGCGCCTCTACAGGCGTCCCGCTCTCTCGAGCGGGAGAGCGTGATTTCGCGCAAGTACACCCAGAACTTCGACGCGTACCGCGGGTGCCGGTCGATCGCGGTGCCGGGCGCAGTGGCGCCGAGGCTGATCTTGTGCAGGTGAGAGAGCGCCTCACGTATCCGTCGTTGGTCCTCGTCCAGCATCACGGCGTAGCCTTCGAACTCTTGACCCAGGGTCATTGGCGTGGCGGCTTTGCAGCCTGTCCGGCCCATTTTCGATATGTCAGTGAGCTCGATGGCCTTTCGCGCAAGTTCGGCGCGAAGGTGCCCGATCGCCGAGAGGAGCTCTTGGGCACCTTGAATCGAGGCGATTCTTACCGCGGTGGGGTAGACGTCTTCGGTGGACAGGCTCATGTTCACGTCGCTGCTGGGATGAATCACGCTGTAGGAGCCTCGCTCATGCCCCAGCCGCTCGAGCGCACGATTGGCGATCACCTCGTTGGCATTCGTGTTCGTAGGCGCTCCAGCCCCGCCTTGAATGGGATCGACCACGAACTGCTCGCGCAGCCTGCCTTGCTCGATTTCCAGGCAGGCCTGTTCTATGGCGTCCTTCTTCGATCGCTCGATCAGACCGAGATCGAAGTTGGCCAGCAGGGCGGCGCGCTTGATCTGGGCGAGCGCCGTGACAAGCAGTGGATAGGATGAGATTTCCGCTCCGGTGATGGGGAAGTTCTCTACCGCGCGGAAGGTCTGGATCCCCCAATAGACATCGGGGGGGATCTCTCGGACCCCGAGGCCGTCCTTCTCCATCCTGCGTCTTCTCAGCCTCGGCAGGGGTAGTGAGGCGGGTTGGGACAATCGTTCAATCCTTGTCTGGGATCGTTCTGGGTGGGGGAAACGCTGACCTCTCCCAGGAGTCTTATCGGCGGCGTTCTCCAGGGGCTGTCCGGTGATGAATCGGCTCAGGTTCCACTAAGAGCGGGCTCGGGTTGATGAGCTAGATCTCCTGTTCGCCGCTCGGAGCGTGTGCCGCCGGCCACGGTTCACGGTGAGGTTAGGGGTTACCCCGAGAATGCCTCTATTGAGACGCCCGGGCAAGGTCGGCAGAATCCAGGGCGTCGATCATGGATAGCACGGCTGACGTGAATTCCGTCGTCGAGGCGGTGCCGCCGATATCCCGGGTCCGCACGCCGTCCCGGAGCACGGCCTCGAACGCTTCCTGAAGGTGCCGCGCGGCGTCGGCATGGCCGAGATGTTCGAGCATCATCGCCCCGGACCACAGCTGGCCGACCGGATTGGCGAGACCCTTCCCTGCAATATCGGGTGCCGAGCCGTGGATGGGCTCGAAAAGGGACGGGTATTGGCCTCGGGATTCAGGTTGGCACTCGGAGCCAGGCCGATCGAACCGGTCACCGCAGCGGCGAGATCCGAGAGGATGTCGCCGAACAGGTTGGAGGCAACGATGACGTCGAGCGTCCACGGCCGCAGGACGAGATGGGCCGCGAGGGCGTCCACGTGCTCCGTCGTGAGCGCGACGTCAGGGTGAAGACTTACCGTTTCGGCGACGATCTCGTCCCAGAACGGCATCGTGTGCACGATGCCGTTGCTTTTGGTCGCGGACGTCAGCCGCCCGCGGCGGGACGCCGCCAGGGAAGCTGCGTAGTGTGCGGCCCTGGAGACCCCGTGGCGGGTGAAGATGGCTTCCTGGACTGCGCACTCCTGTGGGAGACCGCGGTACATCCGGCCTCCGACTTCGGAATATTCCCCTTCGTTGTTCTCGCGCACGATGATGAGGTTGACCGGGTGCTCGCCGGCCAGAGGTGATGCAACACCGTCGAGGGTCTTGACTGGGCGGAGGTTGATGTACTGCTGGAATTCCCGGCGAATGGGGATGAGCAGCCCCCACAGGGTCTCCGCGTCGGGAACCTCCGGGGAGCCTACGGCGCCCAGGAAGATCGCATCGTGCAAGGCCAGCTGCTGCAGTCCATCGGCAGGCATCATGGAACCCTGCTTCAGGTAGTAGTCCGAGCCCCAGTCTAAATGGGTGAATTCAAGCTTCAGGGAGTGGAGCTCCGCGACCCGCTCAAGGCACGAGATTGCGGCGGGGACCACTTCCTTCCCGATGCCGTCGCCCGCGATGACCGCGATCCTGTGAAGGCTCATGAGGTGCCGCCTATGCCGTGGAGCTCCTGCGTGCGCGCTGCATGGGCGAGGTTGATGATGGTGATCTTGGGCTCGAGGTTCGTGATGGCGCGCCCGACTTCGGCGGATGTGGATTCGCAGACCTGCCAGAGGAGTATGCCGTCCTCGGGGTCCCTGACGTCGAGTGGCATGTTCGCTGTCTGCCATTGTCTTTCGAAGAAGGCTCCTCCGGGGATGCCGGCAGCGAAGCCGCCCAGGGCCGCAGCTTTAGGGCGCGTTTCAGGTACTGATGTGGCTTGCAGCACGGGATGTGTTCTCCTGTCTAGCTGAATCGGTCGTGGACTTTGGCGTATGCACCGATGAGTGGCAGGAACCAGGGCGGACCGAAGTGGCCGGGAACCGGTGGATTCTTGATGCCCCTCCAGACGTTGGCGGACTCGTCGCCTGCCATGTACTGGACCATCTTCTTGCCCATATGGGTCGCCATCTGGACGCCGTGCCCGCTGTAGTTCAGGGAGTAGAAGATGCCGTCGTGGATGCCGGCGTGCACAATCTGGTCCATGGAGAGGTCCACGAGGCCGCCCCAGGTGTAGTCGACTCGGGTGTTGGCGAGGTAGGGGAAGAGCTCGGTCATCGCCTTGTGAAGGATCTCCCCGCTCTTGACGTCCGAGTCCGGGCTCGAGAGGGCGAACCTCGCCCGTCCACCGAAGAGGAGCCTGTTGTCCGGAGTGATCCGGAAGTAGTACGTGAGCATCTTGCTGTCCGAGGCCATCCGGCGGTTGGGAAGGATCCTGTTCACGACCTCTTCGGACAGGGGTTCGGTGACTATGATGAAGCTCCCCACCGGGATGACGCGCCGCTGAAGCCAGGGCGTCGCTGACCCGGTGTATCCGCTCGTGGCAACCAGGACCTGCTTGGCCCTCGTGATCCCGCGGGTGGTGTGGACATCGTGCACGGTTCCCGAGATTCGCTTGAGTTCGGTGACTCCGGCGTTCTCACAGATCAACGCACCGGCGTCGGCGGCTGCACCAGCCAGGCCGTGGACAAACTTTCCCACGTGGAGTCCAGCTCCCATGGGATCGAGCATGGCTCCGTGGTAGAAGTCAGAGCCGATTTCGCTGTGGATGTCCGCCTTCGGAATGACTCGGACATGATGATCGGCCAGCGTGGCAAGCAGTTCCTGCGACCTCAGCATCCCATCGTAGTGGGAGGGGTGGAACGCGAGCGAGAGCTTGCCATAACGGCTGTAGTCGCAGTCGATGCCGTAGTCGCCCACGAGCTTCTCGATGGTGACGATGGCGTCGTTGTATTCAGTAAACATCTCGACGGCCCGCTCGTTCCCGTACCGTTTCACGGCGGTGCCGAAGCCGATGGCCAATCCGGTCGTGGCCATGCCTCCGTTACGGCCGGATGCTCCCCAGCCGACCGTGTGGCGCTCCAGGAGGGCGACGCTGGCTCCCTGCTGGGCAAGCTCCAAGGCTGCAGACACGCCGGTGAAGCCAGCGCCGATGACGGCGACGTCGACGTTCTCGGGGACCGGCGTGCGCCGGTAGTCCCCGGACGGTTCGGAAGTGTCCAGCCAGTAGGGCGTGAGTTTCATGGTGTGACTTCTCTCTCCTTTGTGGCGGCTCAGAGACCGAGGTGCTTGTTGAGCTCGTCGAGCGAATAGACGGTCGTGTAGTCGTAGCCGGGGACGTCCGGGTCGTAGCCGCGGTCGAGGTAGATCATGTTGGGGAAGCCAAGGTCGTGCATAGGCATGAGGTCGTAGCGCGTGTGCGAGGAGACGTGCAGGAAGTCCTCGGGCGAGGCGTTCAAGGTGTCGAGCATGTACTCGAACGCCTGGTAGCGGGGCTTGTAGGCCTGGGCCTGCTCGGCCGTGTAGACCGCGTGGAACTCGGCTCCGAGCCTGGGGACGCTGACGTCGAGGAAGGAGTCGTCGGCGTTGGAGAGGATGACGAGCTTGTAGTTCTCACCCATGAGCTTGAGTGGGGCAGGCACATCATCGTGCGCGACCCAGGACCGGACGGCTTCGCCGAATTGAGCGCCGGCGCCCTCGACGGGTTCGAGCCCCCACCGCCTGCTCACACGGTTGAAGGAGTCCTCGAGGACCTGCTCATACGGCTGGTACTCGCCGCAAATCTGGTCGTAGCGGTAGCCGCGGAACATCGCCTTGAACTTGGGCCACTGCTCCTCGCTCAGCCGTCCTGCGAGCAGGCGACGGGTGGTGGAGTCGACCGCGAAGTCGATCAGCGTCCCGTAGCAATCAAAGGAGATGTACTCCGGCCGGAAGTTCGTCTGTGCCATGGTGTTCGTCCTTTTCATCAACATTGATCGAGGGCCCTGTCCGGAGCTCGGCAGTCGGCTGAAGGCGTGATGCGCTCTCGCAGCGCGATGGACTGTAGATCGACTCTAGGAGGCCTATTGTAGAATGTCAACAACCTGGCATATAAGAACAGACCTTTGTCATATTCGCAGACTGTTGACAATCCTCTGTTCCCAAGGTTTCAATTGGATCAGACTGCCGAGACGAGACCCAAATTGGCGCCGAGCGCTCGTCGCAGTCCAAGGTGTCCAACCGCAGTGCATCTTTGCATCCGCCCCAGGCTGTGCGTGTCCAGACAGATCAGGACTGCGCTGAAATCATTCGAAGGGAAGCACTATGAAGATCGGAAGCAAGATCCTCTCTACAACCGCGGCGTTGGCCGTCGTCGCGACACTCACTGCATGTGGAAACGCGTCCGTCGCTTCGCCACCAGGAAGTTCGGCGTCATCCAACGACTCTGACATCGCTGCCAACGTCCAGCCAGACCCCGCCGCGGTGAAGCTGCTGCCGCAGTCCTACAAGGACAAGGGCGAACTCACAGTGGCGATGGACCTGCACTATCCCCCAACGACGTTCCTCGCTGCGGACAACAAGACGCCCATCGGCCTGAATCCGGACATCGCACGTCTGCTCGCCGCGAAGCTGGGCCTCAAGGTCGAGTTCGGTAATGTCGTCTTCGACACCATCATCCCGGGCATCCAGGGTGACCGCTACGACTTCACGGCGACCACGATGTCCCCCACCCCGGAACGGCTGAAGGTCCTGGACATGGTCAACTACTTCGACGACGGCAACTCAGTGGCCGTGGCCGCCGGCAATCCGCTGAAGCTCAGCAATGAAACCCTGTGCGGCAAGAACATCGCAGTCACGGCGGGCTCGACCGGCCAACTGAAGCGTCTGCCGGCACTCTCGGAGCAGACCTGCACCTCCAAGGGCAAGCCAGCGATCAATGCCGTGGCACTGCCGAACGTCAATGAAGCGCTGACCCAGCTCGCGTCCAAGCGCATTGACGGCATCCTCTACGACACGCCCTCCCTCGCGTGGGCGGCGAAGCAGCAGCCCAATGCCTTTACCGTCCTCACTCCCCAGATCAACGTCGGTTCCAGCAACGTCACGGCAATCGGCCTGAAGAAGGGTTCGGCGCTTACGCCCGCCCTCCAAGCTGCGATGCAGTCAGTGCTGGACAGCCCGGAATACAAGAAGTCGCTCGCGAACTGGGGCGTCTCGGACGGTGCCATCACGAAGGCCACGCTCAACTAGGGAGGCTCTTATGCTGCAGAGCATCAGTCACGAAAGCGAACACAAAACGAGGGGGGCGGATCCGGCATTCAAGGCGCGCCTGCGGCGCAGAAGCGCCTTCGAATACGCAGCATGGATCGCATGCCTCCTGTTGGGCGTGGGTGTCCTCTTCTCGGTGTCGACGAACCCGAACTTCCAGTGGAGCGTCGTGGCGACGTACTTCACCGACCAGTCCATCCTCAACGGCCTCATGCTCACGATCTTCCTCACGGTCGCCACCATGCTCCTGGGGACCCTGCTGGGGCTGCTGCTGGCGATCATGCGCTCCTCGAAGGTCAAGCCCGTTGCGCTCATGGCAGGGGTCTATCTCACCCTGTTCCGCGGCACCCCTGTGCTGGTGCAGCTGATCTTCTGGTTCAACGTCGCCGCGCTGTACCCGAACCTGAGGATCGGCATTCCGTTCACGGATATAGGGGTGCCGCTCGACGTGAACGCCGTGATGTCGCCCATCACGGCCGCGCTTGTGGGCCTGACGCTCAACGAAGCCGCCTACATGGCGGAGATCATCCGGGGAGGCTTCGCGACGGTCGGCACGGGCCAGATCGAGGCTGCGGACTCGCTGGGAATGAGCACCTGGACGAAGCTTCGAAAAGTCATCATTCCGCAAGCCATGCCTTCCATCATCCCTGCCACCGGAAATCAGTTGATCGGGATGTTCAAGGAATCCTCGCTCGTGAGCGTGCTGGGAGTCGCCGAGCTTCTGCAGAGCGCCCAGCTCATCTACGCCCGCACCTACGAGACCATCCCGCTGCTGATCGTGGCCAGCCTGTGGTACCTCCTGATGACGCTCGTCCTGAGCTATCCCCAGTCGTTGCTCGAGAAGAAGTATTCACGCTCCACGTCAAGACTCCCGAGGAAGGCGCGCAACGTGGTGCTTACAGATCCGGAAGGAATTGCACGATGAGAGCAGACGGCACCATCCATGCCCGCAGCATTCGCAAGTCCTTCGGCTCCAAATCCGTGTTGAAGGACATTGACCTCGACATCGCCAGCGGCGAAGTCAGCTGCATTATCGGCCCGAGCGGGTCCGGCAAATCCACGCTCCTCCGGTGCCTCAACGGCCTTGAGACGGTTGATTCGGGCGTGCTCAAGGTCAATGGAGAGGACTTCGGCTACGACGAAACCCCCGCCGCCTACCATGCCCTGAGCCGCAAGCGGCTCGCGGAGCAGCGCACCCGGATCGGCATGGTATTCCAGCAGTTCAACCTCTTCCCCAACATGACCGCCCAGGAGAACGTCATGTCCGGCCCTGTCCTGGTCAAGGGAGCCGACAAAAGGCAGTCCGCCACGCGGGCGCAGCAGCTGCTCGCCAGCGTAGGACTGAGCGGATTTGGCGATAGCTATCCTGCACAGCTTTCCGGAGGGCAGCAGCAGCGTGTGGCCATTGCTCGCTCCCTGGCCATGGACCCGCAGATCATGCTCTTCGACGAGCCGACAAGCGCGCTGGATCCCGAGAAGGTCGGCGAAGTGCTGGCGGTCATGCAGGATCTCGCCAGCAAGGGCATGACGATGGTCGTCGTCACGCACGAGATGAACTTCGCGCGAGAGGTATCCGATTCGCTGCTGTTCATGGATGACGGCTACGTGGTGGAGCGCGGGGACGCCAGGGAGATCCTCGGCAATCCCCAAGAGCGCCGTACCCAGGCTTTCCTCGAGAAGGTGCTCTGATGGGCGCTATCGCAAGACATGAGCCCCCGGGTGGTGAACCCTTGTTGCAGGGGCGACCCACCGCGGAAGTGATTGCCGATCACCTCCGCGAACAAATAGTGCTCGGCGTGTTCCGTCCGGGGCAGCAGATCAACGAATCCGTTCTCGCCGCACAATTGACAACCTCAAGGGGCCCCCTGCGGGAAGCGTTGCAAAGACTCTGCCAAGAAGGATTCCTGATCAATTGGCGCAATCACGGAGTCTATGTATTGGAGCTGACAAAGGAGGACGTCAAAGAGATCTACGCGGTCCGTGAGGCAATAGAGCTATCGTCGGCGAGCACCTTGCCGGACGGCGAACAAGAGAACATCGATGACACGATCCGCGTGCTCAAGCAGATCGTCGGGGAGATGGCGAAGCACGTTGCACTACCCGACTGGCAGGCGTTGGCCCGCTTGGACATGCAATTCCACACCACCTTCGTTGCCGCATCCGGGAACTCACGACTCATACGGATCCACCAGACCGTCGCAGCAGAAAGCAGGATGTGCATCTTGAATTTGGATGTGTCCTATCCCCGCGGCGACGTCTTGGTCCGGGAGCATCAAATGATCATCGATCGGCTTGACGAGCGCGATCGGCGAGGACTACAAGAGGCAATCACGCAGCACATGCGCAAGGCCGTCGAGGATCTGACCCCAGGACGGGCGCCCCAAGTCCGCACCTGACTGATCCTCCCAATCCCATCCGAACAACTTACTCACGCAAAACGGACCATCAACAGCCCCGCAAAACAACAACATGCCGTTACGTCGATGTGCGGCAGGAAAAGAAATGGAGAAGAAGAATGACGAACTCGACCGGAGATATAACGACAGAATGGGCTAGGGGCATGCACCCCGAGCCCCAGGGAACTGCTCTTGCCGCCAAACTCAACTGGCTCCGCGCGGGCATCCTCGGCGCCAACGACGGCATCGTGTCCGTCGCGGCGGTCGTGGTCGGCGTGGCGGGCGTCACCTCGAACACCGGCCCCATCCTGGCAGCAGGCATGGCTGCCCTAGTCGGTGGGGCGATTTCGATGGCCCTGGGCGAATACGTCTCAGTCAGCAGCCAGAGCGACAGCCAGAAGCATCTCATAGAGAAGGAGCGCCTGGAGCTCCTGGAGAAGCCCGAGGAAGAACTCGCCGAACTCGTGGGCCTCTACCGCGGCAAGGGCCTGTCCGAAGGCCTCGCCACCAAGGTGGCGCAGGAGCTCACCACCCACGACGCTCTCGGCGCCCACCTCGACATCGAGCTGGGCATCGATCCCGAGGAGATCGTGAGCCCCTGGCACGCGGCCCTCGCCTCGGCGGTCTCCTTCCTGTGCGGCGCCGTGCTCCCCATGCTGGCCATCCTCCTGTTCCCCCAGGCCATCCGCGTCCCGCTCACGTTCGCGAGCGTCCTTGTAGCCCTCGTACTCACCGGAGCCCTCGGCGCATGGATCGGCGGCGGCTCGCGGACGCTGGCGTCAATCCGCGTGGTCATCGGCGGCGCCATTGCGCTCGCGACGACCTTCGCCCTGGGCAGCCTGCTCGGCACGACGGGAATCGCCTGACAATCCACGCTGGTCGCCAAGCAACAGGGAAACCATGAGGTTCCGCCTGTACATGATCGTCATGCTCCTGATCCTTGTCACGGGGATCATCAGCACCATCATGGCAAGCAGCCCGTCAGCATTGGCGGTCGGGCTGGCTTCGATCTCTGTCGGAGGCGGAGGACTATCTTCGGGAATCGTTACACGACTAGGCCGCCGGCCTTGAGATGCTTATCCCTCATTCTCGAGCCGGCCACCGTGTTCGGTGCTGACGTCGGTTTCCCTTGACAAGAAGCGCCCCATCCAAGTGTCTGCAGGCAGTCCTCCGACGATCGCGGGCAGGCCCCGCGATTCGCTCGCGGTCGCCATCCTGGGCTTTTTCGTGGTTGTCTTGGACGCCAGATCGTCACCGTCGCTCTGCCAAAGATCGGGAACGACCTCGGGGTCAGCCTGTCTGGTCTGCAATGGATTGTCACCAGCTACACGCTGATGTTCTCCGCGCTGCAGTTGTTCTCGGGACCTTCTCCGACCGGGTCTGGGCTCGCGGCGCCTACGGGCTGGGCATGGTGCTGTTCACGTCCGCTTCGGCTGCATGCGCTTTCAGCCCGGCCCTCCCGGCCCTCATCGCCGGTCGTATCTTGCAGGGCATCGGCGCAGCGATGATCACCCAACCTCTCTGGCGCTCATCCGGGAGGCTCACCGCGACGTGACCCGTCGCGGACGGGCCATCGTGTACTGGGGCCTAGGCGGCTCTGTCGCTGCGGCGGCGGGACCGGTAATCGGCGGAGTCCTGACTCAGCTCGACTGGCGGCTGAACTTCTTCGTGAACCTTCCCGTCGGCGCGGCGGCCCTCCTCATGCTCTTCCGCACCGCGCCCTCGCCTCGGCGCCCGAGGCCGTTCGACTGGTTCGGTCAGGTCAGCGCCGTCCTGGCCCTTTCCAGCCTGACCTACGGGATCATCGAAGGCGCTGCGGTCGGCTACGAGAGTCCCGGGATCCTCATCCTGTTCGGGGTGTGTGCCGCGTCGGCGGTTGCGTTCGTGCTGGCGCAGGTCCGAGGGGAGCATCCCATGGTCCCCTCGGACCTGTTCCGTTCGCCCACGGTCTCCATTGCCCTGGCGATAGCGCTTGTCACCATGGCCGCCTTCTACGGGGTTGTCCTCGTCCTAAGCCTCTACTTCCAGCAGCAGCGCGGCGCCACACCGCTGACAACGGGGCTGCTGTTCCTGCCGATGACCGGCCTCGTCGCCCTCCTCAACCCCCTGACGGCCCGGCTGATGGTCCGCTATGGGAAGATAGCCATGATCGTCGCCGGCCAACTGCTCCTGGTCATGGGCCTAGTCGGCCTGTGGCTGCTTACGGCCGATTCTCCGACCCCGCTGGTGGCGCTCGTGATGGTTCCGGTCGGCGTCGGCGGATCCTTCACCGCGCCACCGATCGTCGCCCTCGTCCTGGACCACGTGACGACAGAAATAGCAGGGACGGCGAGCGGTGTGATCAACACCGTCCTGCAACTCGGCGGCTCCCTCAGTGTCGCTGTCTATGGTGCCCTGCTCAACGGGCACGACTTCACGGACGGGCTCCGTCTGGGCCTGGGCGCCACCGTCGTCGTCCTTGTCCTCCTCGCAGTGTCTCCGCCGCTCCTGAGCGCACGGTGACGCGGGGACTTCACAAAGGATCCGCCCGAAACCAACAATCGTTGACAATCGATTAAGGCCATGAGTAGTATCGATAGACAATTAGATCGTCGACAATATGCGTAGAGCAGTCGCGACGCTGGAGGATCCACCGCATTCGAACCAACCCAAGGCCGCCCCCAAACGGCTTACCCTCGAGAATCAATTGGCCGACCCGTACGGCCCTTTTGGAAATTCGCCAGCTGAGAGAACAGAGCGGGAGGCGGATAGGCATATTGGCTGGCTGTCCCCTCAACGCTGCGAAGGCATAGGAGAGTCAGGCCATGCCGGTGCATCGTCCGGGAAATGGCGCGAGCGCCGCATCGTTGTGGCCATGGAGGCACCGGCCTTCTGGCATGAGCAAGAAAGCAAGGAAGGTGCAGTTGTGATTCGAGTTGAGCCCCCGATGAACGGGCCAGATGGTGCGGCCGGTCCCCCACCGCCGCCGGAGAACCCGTGGGCGCGCAGTCTATGGCTTGACGGGGTGGTCCAGGACCTGACGCCGAGGGAGGAGCTCTCCGGGGACTATACGTGCGATGTCGCGATCGTCGGCGCCGGTTTCGGCGGGCTGTGGACGGCGTACTACCTCAAGAAGGCGGACCCGTCCCTGCGGGTCACCGTGGTCGAGGCCGAGATCGCGGGATTCGGCGCAGCCGGCCGCAACGGCGGTT
>NZ_DF952475.1:192842-195558 GCF_001263615.2 Arthrobacter sp. Hiyo1
GTTGGAGGGCATCGACTGCGGCTACAACAAGGCGGGGGCGCTCACTGTGGCGACCAACGAGCCGCAACTGCAGCGTCTGCGCTCCCGAGTCGAGGCAAAGCACCGTTCCGGGCTGGGCCCGGAGGACATCAGGCTCCTCACCGCCGACGAGTGCGCCGAGTACATCCGCGGCCCGGAAGGCCTCCTTGCTGCGTCCTTCACGCCGCACTGCGCTCACGTCGACCCCGCCCGGCTGGCTCGCGGCCTGGCCGATGCCTGCGAGCGTCTCGGCGTGAAGATCTATGAGCAGAGTCCGGCAGAACACCTGGGCCCGAAGGCGGTCCGGTCTAGGAACGGGCGGATCTCAGCCGATGTGGTGGTCCGAGCGACGGAAGCCTACACGATCGGCGAGCGGGGCCAGCGACGCAAGTTCCTGCCCCTCTACTCCTTGCTGATCGCTACCGAACCCCTCCCGCAGCGGATCTGGGATGAGCTCGGCTGGCGGGATGGCATCGGGTTCTCGGACCTGGGGCACCTCTTCTACTACGCCCAGCGGACGATGGACGGCCGGATCGTGGTCGGCGGACGAGGAGCGCCGTACCGGCTGAGCAAGCCCATCTCCCCGGAAAACGAGCAGGACGAGCGCGTGTACGAGCGGCTGTGCCAGACCCTGCGCGAGGCGTTTCCGGCTGTGGCGCAGGCTCGGATCACCCATCACTGGGGCGGTTCCCTGGCGGTACCACGCGACTGGTGCATGAGAACGACGTTCGACCGCAAGACGGGACTGGGATTCGTCGGCGCGTTCGGCGGCCACGGCGTTACCGCCTCCAACATCTCCGGGCGCACCATGCGAGACCTGATCCTGGGCCACAGCACGGATCTGACATCGCTGCCATGGGTCGGACACTACAGCCGGGACTGGGAACCCGAGCCCCTCCGGTTCATCGCCTCCACACTCATCCACAAGACGCTCGCCTCGGCTGACGCCTACGAGGAGCGCACCGGGAAGCCAGCGAAGCGTGTGCAACTGGTGGCGCCGTTCCTGCCGCCCCACTAGCCGACGCCGGCCGGCTCGGATCTCGACCTGGGGCAGCGCCGAGCCGTGCGGACGAGCTCTCCAGAACCAGCGGGCGGGCTCATGGACCCTTGACAATCAGCGCACCTCGCCGTATTGTCGACAATCGACGGATTCTACAATCCGATAGTCAACAGATCATTCAAGTATCGACAGCAGGAGAAAGCAGATGGCATTCGAGACCAAGCCCAAGTTCGTCACGTTCGACATGAACGGGACGCTCATCAAGTTCGCGATCAACGACACGATGCGCGATGTCCTCGGTGACCGGCTCCCCGCGGAGGTCGCCGATGAATACCTGCGGATCTGCAAGGCGTACCGGATCGACGAATGCATGGGCGCGTACAAGCCCTTCCAGCAGATCGTCGCTGACTCCATGAAGCGCGCCTCCCACAAGGTCGGCATCGAGTTCCGCACCGACGAGGCACGCGAGGTCTACGACCGGATCCCCACTTGGGGTCCCTACCCGGGCGTCACGGCGGCGCTAAACCGCCTGGCTGAGGCCGTCCCGCTGGTTATCATCACTAACAGCGACACCGCGGTCGCCGAGCGCCTTGCGGCGAACCTCCAAGCCCCGTTCGAGGTCATCATCACGGCCGAGCAGATGGGCTGCTACAAACCGCGGCTCGCCGCATTCGAGTACATGTTCGACAAGCTCGGCGTGACGCCGGACGAGCTTGTGCACGTCTCCGCGAGCCCCATGTACGACCACCGCCCCGCGGCCATCATGGGCATCGAGAAGAAGGTCTACGTCGACCGCGGCTTCGAGCACGACGAGCCCTGGCTCGGCTACGAACGGATCACCGACATCGCCGACCTCCCGGTCCTCTTCAGCCTGCCGCGCCCCGCCGCCTAGTAAGGGAGTCCCGGGTACAGATGAGTCTGCCACTACCTCAAACCGTAAAGGGCGCCTCGCCTTCAGATCGTCTCGAGGCCCTGGGTCTGGATCTGCCCGTCCTCGCTGATAATGCGTACTACGTGGACCACCGGGCGGTGGACTCCAGCATCCACATCGCGGGCCAACTGCCGTTCAAAGACGGTGAGCTGCTGGGCCAGGGCGTTGTGGGCCGCGACGTGGACCTTGAGACGGCGCGGGAGCTCGCGCGCCATTGTGCGCTGAACTGCCTGGCCGCCGCTGTACAGGCTGTGGGGGATCTGGACCAGGTCCGGATCGTGCAGATGCTGGTGTTCGTGGCCAGCGCGCCGGACTTCGGTCTGCAGTCGCGGGTCGCCAACGCTGCCAGTGAGTTGCTCATCGAGGTGTTGGGGGAGAACGGACGGCATGCCCGCACTGCGATCGGGGTCGCCGGGCTGCCGCTGAACACGCCTGTCGAGATCCAGATGATCTGCACCGCGGTCTAGTGGCGAACCGAAACCATGAGGAGGACAGCGTGAATCGACTCCAACGAGCGCTCGACGCTCTGGAGGGGCGCATCGACACCCCCGCACCGATCGTGCTGGCCGACGTGATGCAGGAGAACATCGACCGCATGCAGGGCTTCGCCGCCCAACGCGGCCTCGACGTCAGGCCGCATGTCAAGACGCACAAATGCGTGGAGATCGGGCGCCGTCAGGTCAAGGCGGGGGCGGTCGGCATCACCGCCGGCAACGTCGGCGAGGCCGAGGTCTTCGCCGCGGCCGGGTTTGACGACATCTTCATCG
>NZ_DF952475.1:196017-211620 GCF_001263615.2 Arthrobacter sp. Hiyo1
CCTGGTTCCGGTCGGCGTCTTCACCTACCCGGGCCATGGCAGCTCGGGCACGGATGCACGCAGAGGTGCCGCGCAGGATCAGGACGCGGCTCTCACTGCCGCGGTGCGCAGCCTCAGTGTAGCGGGCATCACTGCGCACGTGGTCAGCGCAGGCTCCACACCGACGGTGGAGTTCACCACAGGCGGCGTGATCACCGAGATCCGGCCCGGCGAGTACGTGTTCAACGACCTGAACAACGCCCGGCTGGGCGACTGCACCGAGGACCAGATCGCGCTGTTCGTCGCCGGCACCGTGGTTAGCGACTGGGTTCCCGATCAGGTCATCCTCGATGTCGGTACCAAGGCCCTTAGCCGCGAAGGCAGCCCCGAGCACGGCTACGGCGGCATTGCCGGCACCACGGCCGTCCTCGCCAAGCTCAATGAGTACCACGGGTTCCTGCCGCTGCCACCCGGAGACTTCCGCCCGGGCGTCGGCACGGTGCTGCCGGTCGTGCCCAACCACGTTTGCCCGGTGGTCGTCAATTTCGAGGAGTACATCGTCACCGACAGCACGGGCACTTCGCTGGAGCGGTGGCCGGTGGATGCCCGCGGATTCCTCAGCTGATGCAACCCCACTACCTACCCACGAAGGAGTGCCTCCATGAGGCTTGAGAAGGTCACCGCCCTTGTGACGGGCGCCAACAGCGGGATCGGGCAGGCGGTGTGCTCCCGCTTCCGTCGTGAGGGGGCGCGACTGCTGCTCACCGGCCGCAGGGAACGCCTCGAGAGCGCCGAACCCGAAGACCTGTACGTCCCCGGAGACCTCAACGACGAGGCCTTTGTCCAGAGCTTGGCCGCCGAAGCCGCCGAGGCCTTCGGTTCCGTGGACGTCGTCGTCCTTAACCACGGCCTGCAGGTCAGCAGCTCGCTGACCGAGATGGCCTACGAGGACGCGAAGAACGTGCTGCACAGCAACCTGCTCAGCTCGTTCCTGGTGATGAAGCACTTCGCCCCGCTGATGCCCGCCGCGGGCGGCTCGTTCGTCTTGGTCGGCTCACGCCTCGGCATGGTCGGCAAGCCCGAGGAGGTCCTGTACTCGGCGGCGAAGGGCGGGATCATCATGCTCGCCAAAGGTGCAGCGATCGAGTGGGCTCCGCGGAATATCCGGGTCAACGTCGTCGCCCCGGGCCTGACCGCGACCCCGATCATCGAAGCATCCTTCCAGCGCAGGCCCGACCCTGAGGCAACCCGTCGCCAGCGCGAGGCCCAGATACCGCTCCAGCGCCTCGCCACCCCCAAGGAGGTCGCCGACGCAATCCTCTTCCTCGCCTCCTCGGAGTCGTCCTACATCACCGGCGCTGTCCTCCCCGTCGACGGCGGATACACGGCGTTCTGAAAAACCAGAAGGAAACATGAAAGCGCTTGCGGCAACACCCCGAAACGGAGAACTCGGCTTCTGGATGGCCGGGCTCGCGGCCCAGAGGCCCACCTACCCCTGCTTCACAGGACAAGACTCCCTAGACCTGGCAATTATCGGCGGCGGCTTCACAGGCCTGTGGGCAGCGTACTTCGCCAAGAAGATCGAACCGTCGCTCTCGGTCGCGGTATTCGAAGCAGAACAGGTCGGCTACGGCGCATCTGGACGGAATGGCGGCTGGCTGTCGGCCATGCCCGCGGGAAACCGCGCCAAGTTCGCCCGCGCTTCTGGGGGCGGTGGGATCGAAGCAAGCCGCGCACTGCAGCAGGAATTCGTCCGCGGCGTCGACGCTGTCCTGGACATCCTCAAGGCTGAGGGCATCGACGCCGACCAGCACAAGGCCGGCGCGCTCGTCGCGGCCCACACCGAGGCAGGGCTGAGCCGGCTTGTCGCCAGGCGCGAGGCCGACCTGAAGTACGGGCTGGCCGACGACGAAAGCCAGCTGATCGACCGTGACGAGTTCCAGAGCCAGATCAACATCTCCACCGTCCACGGCGGCCTCTTCTACAAACACTGCGCCCGCATCCACCCCGCGAAGCTCGTGTACGGCCTCGCCAACACCCTGACGTCCATGGGTGTCCAGATCTACGAGGGCAGCCGAATCGAGCGCGTCGAGGGCAAGAGCCTCACCCTGGCCAACGGGCGCGTCACCACGGCTAAGACCTTCATCTGCACCGAGGGCTATTCGGGACCGCTGCTGGGCAAGCGGACCGTGATCCCGATCAATTCCTCGATGATTGTCACCAAGCCCCTCTCGGACGAGGCCTGGCAGCAGATCGGCTGGAACGGGCTCCAATGCCTCAACGACTCGGCGCACACGTTCATCTACGCCCAACGAACAGCGGACGGCCGCATAGCCATGGGAGGCCGCGGCGTCCCCTACAGCTACGCCTCAGGCACAGGCGGCGACGGATCGACCCCCCGCTCCACCATCGACCTCATCTTGCACAAGCTCGGCACCTTCTTCCCGGGGATCCGCTTCGAGGCTGAGCACGCCTGGTCGGGCGTCCTGGGCGTCACGCGTGACTGGAACGGCGGCGTGCACTGGGACCCGGCATCTGGGATCGGAGCGTCTGCCGGCTACGCAGGCCACGGCGTCACAGCCGCCTACGTCGGCGGCAGGACCCTCGCGGAGCTCGCCTTCGAACGGCATACAGAGCGGACGAGACTCCCATGGGTTGGCTACCGCGCACGGAAGTGGGAACCGGAGCCCATCCGCTGGTTGGGGGTGCACGCCATGTACCGGCTCTTCGGTCTCGCCGACCAATGGGAAGAGCACAGGGAGTCCACAACGACCTCGCTCCTGGCCCGATTCGGCGGCAGACTCGCCGGGCTTCACGAATAATGCACCAACCGGAATGTCGTCCGCATCGAAGGCAACTATGAAACCCACAAGAAAAATGCCTGCTGCACCGGACTCTTACCCCGTTCATGAATGAGGGCCCGGTGGTGGGTGTAGCAGCGGAGAAGTTAATGGAAATCCCGGGATGCCTGCCATAGGCCTTCCTTGGAAAAGTGTTCGGTGCTCTCGCCGCGGCAGGCACCGCGTTTGCCTGATTCTGCGGCCCCTTCGAACCGCCGTCGCAGCTACCGGTGAATTTCTAATCGAGAATCGACATGGGAGGCTGTGTGATGGATCACCAGTTCCACTGGCAGGAGCAGCGGACGAAGACGCCGGATGGGGTCTACGGAGTGCTCCGTACCGCCATCCTAGACGGTACCCTGCATCCTGGGGAGCAACTGCGCGAGACGCACATCGCTGCAGATCTCGGGATCAGTCGGTCCCCGCTGCGTGAGGCACTGACCAGGCTTGAGGAGGAAGGGCTGATCTTGAAAATCCCCTTCCGGGGATCGTTCGTTGCGGAAGTGAGTGCTCACGACATCGCCGAGATCGCAGCCGTCCGGGTACTTCTCGAGCCTTACGCTGCCGAGCTCGCTGCCCCAACGCTACAGGGTCCTGAGCGGCTCCGGTTGAAGCAAGCCATCGCGGAACTCTATGGGGCCGCGGACACCAACGATATTCCGGGCAGCGTTGACGCGCACCTTCGCTTCCACAGGCTCTTCTACCAATTTTCAGGGAACGCCGTTCTGCGAGGTCTCTGGAACGGCTGGGAGAACAAGCTGCGTCTCTACCTCTCGATCGACCATCCTACTTACAGCGACCTGCATGACATTGCGGTTGAACACGAGCGGTTGGCTGCGCTTGCTCTGGAAGGTAACGTCGATGGTTTCCGGCAGGAGATGTCCAATCAGCTCCACAACGCGCTCCGAGCCCAAACTCCAAACCAGACGTAAGTGCACCCCCGAATTCGACCTGACGATGAGCCCTGACGACCTTGCCTCCGCTCGGAGGGGCCCACAGGCCAGGGACCGCAGGCCAGGGACCGCAGGAAATCAGGATGAGAGTAGAGGTGGGAGTCCGGCATCCGCTGCACGCCGGCCCGACAGGCAACGCAATGTTGGCATTCCTGGACCCAGAAGAGCGTGAGCGTCTCTTGGCCGAATCACTAGAGCCCTTAACGCCCTACACCCTGATTGAGCCCGAGCAGTTGCGCGCCCGGCTGGATGAAATTGCACGAGAAGGCATGGGGATGTCCTTTCGCGACCATCGCATGGAGGCGAGCGGCGTTGCGGCCCCCGTCTTTGGACTCGACGGCACAGTTTGCGGTGCGATCTCACTCTCAGGTCTTGCAGAACGGTTCACACCAGCGGTTGCCAGAGAGGTGGCACCTAATGTTCGTCGGGTCGCGATTGAGGTGTCATTGGCCCTAGGGTGCAAACCTCGCGAAAACTGGAAGGCGTGGCTCGCCTAGCTGCTTGGGCGCCGGGTACACGGTGCAGCGCCTGGTGCGTAGGGGTACACCCCAACCCGACGTCGGGCAGCCCAGTCAAACACCGTCAGAATAGGTTCCAATACTGTGACTTTTAGTAAGGAATGGCGGTTTTTATAGTTGGGAATGGCGGTTTGGTTCTGTCCAACGCGTGACATTTGGCTTGGTAGATCTCGTGTCTTGCCGGTGTTGTCTTCGGGCAGATCAGGTGTTTGTTCTCAGGTATTGGTAGACGGTTTCCCGGCTGATCCCGTATTGGCGTGCAAGTCCGGATTTGGGTTCTCCTGCTGCGGCGAGCTGTCGCAGCTCGGCTGCTTCGTCGGGAGTGAGTGCTTTGCTGCGTCCGCGGTAGACACCGCGGGCTTTTGCCAGCGTGATCCCCTCGCGTTGGCGTTCACGGATCAGGGCGCGCTCGAACTCGGCGAGGGCGCTCATCATGGAGAGCATCAGATTGGCCTTGGGTGAGTCCTCGTTGGTAAAGGTCAAGCCTTCATTGATGAACTCGACCCGCACGCCTCTGATGGTGAGTCTTTCTATCAGGCGCGCAGGTCGAGGAGGTTTCGGGCGAGACGGTCCATGCTGTGCACGACGATGGTGTCGCCGCCTCGGGCGTAGGACAACAGCTCCTCGAGTTGGGGCCGCTTCACGTCTTTGCCCGAGGACTTGTCGGCGAAGATCCTGTCCAGTTGGACGCCCGCGAGCTGAGGTTGGGGTTTCTGGTCCAGGTTGCTGACCCTGATGTATCCGATGCGCTGTCCAGGCATGGGTCCTCCGTGGGAAGGGTGATGGTTCAGCTGATACCGATGACGAGGGTGGAGCGTGCGGGTTCGACGACGTCGTCGGTAATAGCGGTCAGTTCGTTGATGCGCATGACTCGCTCCATCTGGGTGAAGAGCCGGTCGATGAGCCGGAAGTTACCCCTGGTGATGCGGGCAATTGCGGCGACGGCCTGGGAGTCGGTGAAGTCGTCGGGGTTGAGGTCCTGTCCGAGGCGGTGCCAGCGGCGGTCCAGAACGAAGCGCAGCTCTTCCCCTGAGAGAGGGCGGTACTCGTGGGCGAATCCGACTCTGCTGTATAGCTGCGCATAGCGGCTGAACTGTTTTTCGATTCCGGGCATGCCGATGAGGATTAAGGCGATGTTGTCGCGGTCGAAGCGGTCCCTGATCAGTTCAAGGGCCGTCGGGCCGAGCCGTTCGGATTCGTCAATGATGATCAGTTCCACGTTCTTGCTCGCGCTGGTGCCGGGGCCTGCTTTCTGGGCTGTTTTGTATAGTTGTTGGTCGATGCAGAGGGATACCCGCAAGGTGAGATCGTTGATTTCCGTCCGGAGCTCTTTGGGCGTAGTGAGCACCCCCGGGGTGTAGAAGACGGTCCGGCGTCTGGCCAGTGCCGCGTAGACCTGGAAGTCCGAGTCGTCCCGTGGCCCCCATTGCTCCAGGAGATCTGCGGCTTTATTCCAGTTCGCGTAGTGCCTGGCGGAGAGGGTCTTGCCGATTCCTGCCTGACCAAAACAGATGCCGATCGTGCGTTGGCGGCGCACAGCGTCGGCAAACTCGATGAATCTGCGATGTTCCTTCGTGGCAACAAAGCTTGTGGCGGCCATCAGTCGTCCTCCTCATAGATCCGCAATGCGGGAAGCTTCGCGGGTTCAGCCCGTGAATTCTCGTTGCGCCTGACTCGTGGCGGGAGTGCGTCGGGCAGGTACTCCGCGACCACCGCGATGTGTTCGTTGATCTGACTGCGCAGTTCGCGCCGACGGGCTGCCCTGGCGCTTTGAATCTCTTTGAGGGTCAGGGTGGAGGTTTCGTGGGTCGGGTCTCCCGCTTTGCACAGATACCGGCCCTTGTGGAAGATGCGGATCTCGGTGATATCGCGCGGATCGTAGCGGATGATGACCTGCTCGCCGACGTAGGCTGCCAGCAGTGGGGAGAGGTAACGCAGCCCGAGGAAATGCACTCCGTCCCGGTGGACGATCCTGGGTCTGGGGATGGTCAGGAGCAAAAGGTTCAGTTCCTCGATGGATGCGGGCAGCCGGGGTAGCCAGCCGTCCGCGATCCACGCCCGGTTCGGGGTGGAGTTGATCTCGGAGTGCGTGCGCCGGTGGTAGGTTCCGGTGATGAAACGGCCCACGGCATCGTCGAGTTCGGGCAGCGTGAGGACCGGCTCCGGGGCCCGGTTCCCGGGGCTCAGGTGCCCTGGAAGCTCGGCGAGGAGCTCGGTGTTCAGCGTCCCGAAGAAACGTTCGATCTTTCCCCTTCCCTGCGGTCTGGCGATGGTGGAATAGGTGATTTCGAAATGCAGGTCCATTGCCGTTTGGGCCAGATGGTGGCTTGTGAAGTCACTGCCGTGGTCCACGTAGAGCACGTCTGGGATTCCGCACATCGGCCACCCGCTCACGGCCTTGGGCCAGATTCCCTGGCGCAAGGCCAGGGCGGTGTTCATTGCGGACGGTGCACCCAGAAAAACCATGTACCCGCAGATCGCACGTGAATAGTCATCGAGGATGGTGGTCAGCCAGGGACGCGCTGGTTTGAGGTCGGCGTCCAGTATCAGGATGTCCAGTTCGGTGTGGTCGGCCTGCCAATGGGCATTGGGCCCACCGGCACGGCGCCGCCAGATGAGTTCGTACTGGTCCCGGTAGGCCGCCGTACCCTGATGGGCAAGGTCCTCATACCGGGGTCAAGGCCCTTGGTGACGGTGCGGACCGTGCTGTAGGAGACGGCGGGCCACCCCCGATCCGTTGCCGCCCGGTTGGCTTTCCGGGCAATGGCCGCCGTGGACAAGGGCGGCTTCACCAGTGCCAGGCCGCTAATCAGCGACACAAGTTCCAACGGAATCTTGCGGGGCCGTGGCGGCGGCTCGGAGCCGGCCAATGCCGGCATGCCCCCTTCTTTGAAGATGGCATGCCACCGTTCCAGGGTCCGCAGCCCGATCGACTGTTCCACCGAGAGCTCCTTTAAAGGGACCCCGTCCTCGACGTGGCGGCGCAGGACAGCCCACCGCGCCAGGGCTCTTCCCACAGACCCGAAAGCAGTGTCTGCGCCCAGAGACTTACTGCCTTCACCCATGCCTACACCGTCGTCTTTGTGGCGGCGGATTTGCGCCGGGGCGGCGGAGCGGCCGCGGGTTCCCTGTGCAGGGCCCGGTAGACGGTGGTCCGGCTGACTCCGAGGACTTCACCAATCTTCGCCACCGTCATGTCCTTCTGAGCATAGAGACGCCGGGCAGTCACCAGTTTCTCCCGGGTCAGAAGGGAAGGGCGCCCACCCTTGCGACCGCGGGCCCGGGCCGCCTGAAGGCCCGCGTTGGTCCGCTCCCGGACAAGATCCCGTTCGAATTCCGCCAGCGAAGCGAAAATGTGAAAGACCAGGCGGCCACCGGAAGAGGTCGTGTCAATGTTCTCCTGCAGGGACCGGAACCCGATGCCGCGTTCCTGCAGTGCAGCCAACTGATCGATCAGGTGCCGGATCGAGCGTCCCAACCGGTCCAGACGCCACACCACCAGCGTGTCGCCGGGCCGCAGCTGATCCAGGACCTTGGCCAGTTCCGGCCGGGACTCAAGGGAACCGGACGCCGTGTCGGTGAAGATGCGGTAGCAGCCGGCCGCCGTCAAGGCGTCGTGCTGGAGGGCTGCGTCCTGACCCCCGGTCGATACCCTGGCGTAGCCCAGTAAATCTCCCATGCGCCAAATGTACCGATACCCGTCAACCAAAGGAAGAACCGGAACATAGAAATGAGTACTGGGTTTTGCTACAAAAATCGGGGCTCACCGCAGCCTTTGAACGAGCCCACTCACTTGTATCGAATACGAACGATTCAGGCGCACCTCGTCGCCCCTCACCGACTGGCATTTCCCTGCGCGATCACCGCTGTAAACCGCCATTCTCGACTGTGAAAAAACCGCCATTTCCAACGAAAAGTCACACAATACGGTTCCTGCATTTCCCCGGGCGAACAGTCTTAGACTCAAATCTGACAGAAGACGTCAACGACCCAGGCCCCAGGTACCCGGAAAACGCTCAATTGGTGAAGCTCCGGTCAAATAGCGGTTGACCGAAGCTTCGGTTCATTAGGCGTGTCCGAACCTTGGAGTTCCCTGTGAAGGGCGGGAGTCAAAGCCGCCGGGCAACGTGGGCAGCGCCGCTGGAATCACCCGCAGGCCCCGCACGAACGTTGGGCTCATCCAGACCACACCGGTGCCCACGTGAAACCCCGTGGCATAAAGCACGCCTCCCCTAAAAGCTCGGCGGAACGAGGCCTCTACTAATGGGTGGAGCGCGGTGTCAGGTACTCGCGTAGTCCTGGGATTGCGAAGTCCACAAGCCCGTGTCCTGCAGGCTCTATTAGCCCGGCGTCCAGCAGCCGGGTTCGGTAGTTTCCCACGGCGTTGGGCCGCATGCCGGTTCGTTTGCCGATGTCTGTGGTGGAGGAAGGCCCGTGATCCTCCGCCATGGCCTGAAGGAAGTCACGATCTCTCCCGGATGTTGTAGACAGTGCCGCTTCAATGACCACGCGTTCGTTTCGGCGGCGGGCTGCGGCGACTGCTCTGTTTACGGCTGCAGTGTCCAGGCCTCCAAGGGCACTTTCGGCTTCCTGCCAGAGGTAGTAGCCGACCAGCTGGATCAGGAAAGGGTAGCCGCCGGTGCCTTCTGCCGCGTTCCTGGCCAGTTCGGGGCCGAGGGTCTTACCTGCGCCTTCAAATGTCTCGGCAAAGGAGCGTTCGACTTCGGCGATGGAAGCTGCGTGAAGGTCGATGCGGTCTGCTCTGCGCAAGAACGTGGCGACTCCTTCATTGAGCAGGTCGGAGACTGCGGCAGGCAATCCGGCAAAGATGAGCCCGATGGGCAGTCCCTCGCGGATGAAGTGCTGCACGTCGGCCGCGAGTTGGGATAATTCGGTGCGATCAGCGGCATGGATCTCGTCAACGGTGATGACCAGGCCGGTGCCGCGCTGTGCCAGCAGGCGGAGAAGCTCTGCACCGCGGACGCGCCAGTCAACCTGTTCCTCAGGAGCGAGTTGGGTCGTCACGGCGAAGCCGGCAACTGACAACGCGGTGACCCGCCGGCCTGTGGGCCCGTCTCCCAGTTCATTGGTTAGCCGTCGCATTGCTTCACCGATGCGGCCCAGGAACCCTCCGGTCGCGGTCTCGGAAACTACCGCCCAGCCACTTGCTATGGCGAGGTCTTCGGCGGCGCCCAGCATGACGGTCTTGCCGATGCCCCGGGCTCCGGTGAAAATGGTCAAGAGACCCGGGGCTCCCGAACCGAGACGTAGACCGTATGCGAACTCGTCCAGCACTCCCCCGCGCCCGACCAGATCGGGCGGAGTCGCTCCTGCTGTTGGACGAAACGGGTTTTCCATGAGCACTCCTGTGAATGTCTATGAATCCTGTGAATCTTGTGAATCTCAGCTTATCATTTGGGCGTTTGTGCGACCCCGTGGCTGTGGCCCGGTACCGGCCGGCTCCCAATCCCGCCACATTGTCTGGGAGCGCCGACGCTCCAGTCCTCATTTGTCCGGACACCGCCTGGGCAAATGCAGGGCTCAACAGAGCCTTCCTTCCCTAGCGAACTGGTTTGTGCGGCAGCTTGGTGCTCAATTGTCCAGAGACCCTCTGGACAATTAGTTCCGCTGCCCACAGCTGGGGAAAATCCTGATGGGTTATCCACCGCTACTGCTGCCAAGGGAGCTACCCTATGGCTCCCAATTTCCAGCCGTGGGTAACCCGGATTGACCCCAACTATGGACTGCTAGAAGTCACGGTTTGTATGGTTTGGCTCCCGTGCGATGGGGCTTCGTCGAGCTTGACTTGGAGGTCCCTGAACACTGCGTCGCGCTGTTTCTGGGAGAGCTGAAGCAGTGGCACATCACGCAGCTCGTCGAGGTTGTTGTCTTCGTCCTCCTGGTCATCGTCGTCGAGCATGACGAGCATGTCGTCGTAGGTCAGGACCATGACGTTGCGGTGCAGTGGCCGGAACGAGAGTTCACCCAGTACTTGGCGAGGGCGCGGCATTCCATCCGGTGTTTTACGGATCCTTCTTCCATGCCGTCCTGGAGCCGGGGCGCCGCGTGCAGGGCGGTGACGACGGTACCGCGGCCTACTGCGTGAAGGATGGCTTTGAGTACTTGGTGCCCGGCCCGGTGCCCGCGGAACCGGGGCTGGACGCTCACCCAGGTCACGATCATCAGGTCGCCTTGGAGGACTGGTTCACCCTCGGTGCTGAGCTGATTGGGCTCGGAGCCTGCAGCGATGAACGCTTCGGCGAATTGGGACAGTTCGGCGCTGTGCGCGTCCAAGGTTTCGAAGAGGTTGACGTCGCCGATGTCGGGGATCACGTAGACGCTGGCTTCCGCGACGGTGACCCGGCCTTGGGCGTCGGCCTCCAGGGTGTGGTAGCCGGGTTCGAGGATTTCAGCGTCGATGTAGGCGCGCACGTCCCATGACTGCGGGTAGTCGGGGGTTGAGCCGCAATGGAACGGTCAGTCACGTTTTAGCGGCTTGTTTTGGGCTTTGTTCGATTTGAGGGCTTGCCAGGGTGAGTGTTTTGTGGACGACGCCGATTGATATGCCGAGGTTGTTGGCGATGGTTCTGATGGACTCGCCGCGTTCGCGTCGGGCCAGGATGGCAGCTCGTTTGTCGTCGTCAACCACGGGGCGTCGACCTCCGACACGGCCGTTCCGGCGGGCGGCTTCTAGGCCGTTCTTGGTTTTGGCTGAGATGTCGCGGCGGCGGTCTTCTGACAGGGCCAGGGCGATATCGAGGATGAAGGAACGTTGGGTGTGTTCGCCGGCGGCGATCCCGGCGAGGACTTTGACGGCGATGCCTTGTTGGAACAGGTCGTTCAGGACGATGAGGCCTTCGAGGAGGTTGCGTCCGAGTCGGTCGACTTCGTGGATGGCGAGCATTCCTCCGGGGCTAATCAACAGTCGTCGTACGGGCCTGGCGGGCTCAGGAACACGTCGACTGTTGATTAGCCCTCCTTGGGTTTGCAGGTCAGTCCTTCGTCGCGCCAGAGCCGGCGCATCCGCTTCCTGTTCAGCGCCACGCCCTCCCACGCAGGCTGTGCCTGCAGGTGCGCGCGCCTTCCGCCAGCCCGCGCCGGATGCTTGCCGGCAACGTCACGCAGGCTGCTCGGAGCCGGGCTTCCTCGAACCCGATGTCGGGTTTCTTCTTGCGGAACGCGGACCGGTTCTGACCGATGACTTTGCAGGCAAAACGTTCGGAGGCCCCGAACTTCTCCACCGCCATGCGTACGGCACAGCGGCGGGGTGCGGGGCTCAGAATTTTCCCTTAGACACCTCGTTCAGGATGTCGATGGCCAGCTCCTTTTCGGCCAGCCGCCGCTTGAGCCGGCCGTTCTCCTTCTCCAGTTCCCTGATCCGCTTGGACGCCTCGGCGTTCTCTTCGGAGCCGTACTGGTTCAGCCGCCGGTACCAGGTCGCCTCGGTGACCTGGAGCTCCTTGATGACCTCGACCATCGGGCGCCCGTCGTTGAGCATTTTCTGCCCCTGCCGGACTTTGGCGATGACCTGTTCGGGGGTGTGTCTGCGTGCCATGTTTCGAATTTCCTCCTGCGTCCATTCTCCGACACGAAACTTTCTAACACCGGACCCTTTACGCGGGGACCCAACCACCACCGTGCACTAATTTATCTTGACAAGTTTGTCATGATCGGATAATTCGGCTCGTTTTTACCCTGATGCTTGGGAGTCAGCTTCGGGCTGAGACTCACGCACTATATTCCGAAGCGGTGTGATCGCAGGATCCACTTACGGCTGGTTTTCTCTGCTGCTGGGGCTGGGAGGGCCAATGGGTTTGCTCGGCTCGAGCTGTTCGGGCTCGAGCTGTTTGATCGGCCACGCCGAGGCCTCGTGCTTGGCTCGCTCGCTTCTCCGCCGGCTGACGATGATCACCGCGGCAGCTGCCCCGAGTACCGCCAGGCCGGACATGCCGAGGACGATCGGCATGCTGCCCCACGTATCGGCGGTCACGCCAGTGCTCTGCGTCTGCTGGGATGGTGCGGCAGCCTGCGACTGCGTCGGCGCTGACTGGGCAGCCGCAGCTGTGGGGGCGACCGGCTGGAGGAGCCTCGGCCCGAGGACGGAGACGGTATGATCATCGGGGTTGGTGACGATGACCGATCCGTTGGGGGCGACGGCGAGATGGCCCGGGTTCTCCGCTATGGCTAGGCTGTGGGCGACAGCGGTGCCGTCTGGCCTGATGATGGACAGATTCTGGGCAGTGGCGACGACATAGACTGTGCCATCGGCGCCGACCGCGAGCTCCTTCGGGCCTTCGGACACGCGCACCCGGTACGCCACGTCTGTGCCCCCGGGCTTGATCACGGCGACGGCGTTCCCGGTGATGTCCGCGACGTACAGGGAACCGTCGGGGCCGAGCGCGATGCCGTGGGGGTTGTCTGTCGTGCCCGGCGTGGCGCTGACCTGGATGCTCCGGGAGACGCTGCTGGCGCCCGCCGGGATCACCGAGACCGTTCCGGCCTCCTGGCTCGTGACGTAGGCGGTGCCATCCTTCCCGACGGCCACCTCTCTCGGTCCCGCCCCGACTGGGATCTCCCGCGAGACCGCGTCCGCCCCGGGCGGGATGACTGAGACGGTGTTCAAGTCGTGGTTGGGAACATAGACCGTCCCATCGGGTGCTGCGGCGATCAGGTGGGCGCCCGGCGTGACCGGGATCGTGCGGGTCACACCGGGCGCGCCTTTGGGGATCACGCCGATCAGCTCCTGCCTTTGGGCGGAATCCCACCCGTCGGCGAAAAGGGTGCCGTCGGCGGATACCGCCAGGCCCGCGACGCCGAAGCCGGTCGTGAGGATCTCTGAGGGATTGGACGCGCCGGCAGTGAGGACTCCCACGCCTCCGCCGGCGGACGTGAGCGTTCCTCCCGAGTAGTCGCCGATATACGCCGTGCCGTCCGGACCGATGACCACGCTGAGCGGCGTGCCGCCGACTATCACAGTGTCCCCGGAGGACGCCGACGAGGGGCCCGCGCCAAGCAGCAGCAGAACCCCTGCGAAGACCAAGCTCAGAACGTGCGTGAACCGCACCCGCCACCCCCATCGACCGTCGGGCGGTCGAGTCCGCCGAGACGTAGCATACCCCAACCAAGCGTCCTCGGTTCCTGCGAACCAGGGCGGGACACCTGCCTGCTCTCCCCTGGATTCTGGGACGCCTTTACTCTGGGCACGGGGGTAGGCGGTCCGATCAATCGACCCCAACCCGACACCCCCGGCAAGTTCACCACCCGAACCCCAAAACCTTACCCACAGTCGGGATGGCCAGCCACCACAGACCACACCTTGGACCGGTCACGGGCCACGGCCCCTTTCAGGGTATTCGGTTACCACCCCTAGAGTACCGGGCCTAGGAGGCTGAAGCTTCTTGCGGGCACCCCCTTCTTACCTGCGGAAATCCAGGTTTGAAATCCCCTGCCAACTTGTAAGCTTCGGTGATCAGCCAGCGTTCGCTTGCGTCGTCGTTGCTGATCACACCTGATCGACGCCGCCATCGATCACCACCGCGACGATCCTGCCTTCGGATACCGGTTCATCGCCGATGAGAACCCAGCTGTCAACTAAACCTTCAGCAGTCCCTTTTGACTGCCAGAGGTGGCTGGTATTGAGTATCTGCTTGGCTAGGGTCGGCAGATGGATTCGATCAGACGGCGCTAGACTTGCTGAGCATGGGAGCTGAGTCGATAGCACTGCCGGATGGAGTTCGGCTCAAGGGGGCCCCTCAACTGCGTTACGCGCCGCCGACATGGGAAGGGAACCCTCTACGTAGGTCTCTTCGAATTTCGGTGGCAGCCGCCGTCACCATCTTCGCGGCTGTCGTGATGTTCTTCGCCTACAGCCTGGGGTCGGTGATCGCGCCGTTCACAGCTAGTTACCAGCACGCTGACGGGACGGTTACTGGTCTGGTGCATATCGACTCCCGGGCAAATAGGCAATGCACGCTGACGATTGCATTCGCCCTTGACGGGAGGCAGTTCCAAGGCACCTCTAGTGACCCGGTCGCCTGTGCCACAGCGCCGCCAGTCGGCACGGTACTGCAGATTGCCGTTGACCCACGGGTCCCCAAGGACGTACATGTCCTCGATCCTCGCTCGAATGCAGGCGCCTGGCCTTGGCTTGTCGGTTTCGGGGCAATCGCGCTCATCGGCGCTTCGGGCGTGTACCTGCGGGCGAAAGCGACCGCATACCGCCGGGTGCGCCGCCTCGTCTCACTCGGCCCGGACTGGCACGAGCTCACCGCCGTTATGAAGGGACACATGGACCGTGGCGGCGACACTCTCCTGCTTGAAGCGGAGGACACCGCGGGGGCGAGCCGACTCTTCCTCCTCAGCTACCGCGGCCAAGGGCCCTGGCGGCCACTGCCGCGCTCCGGAGACCGCCTCGAATTCGCGGTGGCCACCGACGGGACCGGCCTCTCGCTCCTCTCAACCGCGGGCGACCCTCGACTTTGGCTGGTCCGCCTGTATGTGCCCAACAATACCGAACTCAGGGCCATGGGAGCCTGACCCTACTCCTCCAAGTCCAACCTCCAAATGCATTTCGCCGGTTTTGGCTGGGATGCGACCACGTGGGCGGCTGGCATGTTCTGGGTTTGAAGTTCTTAGTTTCCTGGAGCGTACTTCGGGGCTCGAACGGGGTTGCAGGAGTCGAGTCATGAGGGGTCCCCGCAGTATCGAGGACAAATCGGGCGGATATGAATATGGCAGCCGAACGGTAACCGGGCCGTTCAGTCGTTTCGGGTGCTTGGCTGGAGCGTGGCGAAGTCGGCGTGGGCCTGCTCGACGGCTTCGGGGTGGGCCTTGCGTTTCTCGTGTTCGGTGAGCGCCCGGTAGATGCTGGCCAGGCTGGGGTTGCGGCCTTTGCGTTTGCCGGTGGGGATGATCAGGTTAAGGCGGATGTCGTGGAGGGACTCACCGTTCGTGCGGCGGCGCAGCACGGTGTGTAGCATGTCGTCGGTGATGACCGGTGGGCGTCCGCCATGGTTTCCCTTGCGGGCTGCAGCGTTGAGGCCTTCGAGGGTGGCTTCGCGGATGTTCTCCCGTTCGGTTTCGGCCATCGCGGCGAAGAACGCGAACAGTACCCGGCCGGTGCCGGTCGGGTCGTAGATTCCGGTGAGGGGTCCGGCGAGCATTTCCAGGGCGATGCCGTGTGCGGTGAGGTGGTCGGCGAGGGCGGTCAGTTCGGCGGAATCCCGGCCGAGCCGTTTCATCTCGTAGACGGTGAAGATGACCCGGCAGTGCGGGGCGTGGGCCTTGATCTCCCGGGCTGCCTCCAACGCTGCC
>NZ_DF952475.1:211645-215055 GCF_001263615.2 Arthrobacter sp. Hiyo1
GTGGGGTGACCGGCCGCCAGGGTTGACCGGGTCCGCGGTCGGCCGGAGTCGGCACGCGCAGTTCCTTCGCCAGTCGGGGGACTTTGGTGAACCGGCCGGTGTGGTAGGTCGAGGCTACGGCACCGGAGCGGGACCGGCACGGTGAGCCGGGCTGGACGTCACAGCGAGGGCACCGGTGCTGCTCGACTTCATCGGCGTCGGATGGGGCGGTGGATTCGAGGCTCCTCATCCCCAAATCCTCTCACAAACAATTCTCAGAAGCTGAGTGAAGCTTCTTTGAGTGAGAATGGGTTTTGAGAAGAAATCCGGCCTTCGCCCGCCCTACGGACCGTGTCGCCGTATGCTTTCTCAAAAACGGGCGTTTGCGGGAAGAGGTCCGCTTCGTCCTAGGGCCAGGGCCAAAAGGGGGGTCCCCATAGCCCAAATGGATCACTCCGCTGGAGACATTCGGGAATAGCCGCGGCCAATGCAAACTTGGCGTCTCACGACGCGTTCAGGAGCACCGGGCCGTCTTGAGTGAAGGCCCGGCCCCGGAAGAGACGCACGAGATCCCGGGCAAGGGTCGCGGTCACACCGGCGATGATGTCCGTCTTGGCGACTCTCATGGGGAAAGCCTAAACGTCGCACGGCCTTTACCGAACCGTCCAGGAAGGTTAGTCGGAGTCCGGCTTGCTTGCTTCTGGTTCTGCCCATTCGAGCGCGGCCACGAGATCGCTCTCGTTGGGAAGGGATCGCTGCTCGGCGGCTGGTAGCTTGTCGTAGGTGTAGGCTGCCACGGCCATGGGTGAGGTCGAGCGGCCAAGGCTGTACCGGACGCTGCGGTCGTTCTTGGTGCCGCAGATCAGGATGCCGATCGTTTCGTTGTGATGCTCACGGCGGAGGATGTCGTCGACAAGCGCGACGTAGAAGCTAAGTTTGCCGGCCATCTCGGGCTGAAATTTGCCAGTTTTAAGTTCGATCACCACGTACCTGTTTTGGTCCATATGAAAAAACAACATGTCGACAAAATAGTCGTCGCCGTCGACGTCGAAGTGGACTTGACGGCCAACGAAGGCGAACCCTGGCCCCAGGTCTCGAAGGGTTTCGGTGATCCGGCTGGTGAGGGCGTTTTCGAGGTCACGTTCGGCCACTTCGCCTGAGAGTCCGAGGAATTCGAAGTTGTAAGGGTCTTTAGCGATTTGCTGTGCCAGTTCGGAATCCGGTGCGGCGAGCTGGCTGGTGAAGTTCGACGGCGCCGCACCCGTTCGTTCCATCGAACGGTTCATCATCATGTTCAGCAGGACGTTCCGGGACCAGCCGTATTGGACGGCGGCGCCGGCGTACCAGTCGCGCTCCTCGGCCGTTCCTGACTTGTCCAAAATCGTCCGGATATGGCCCCACGGCAAATGTGCCACAAGCTGTGGCACATTTACTTCCTCGCCCCAGGCCCGCACCATCGCGGTCATGTATTGCAGGTTGCGCGCGGACAGCCCTTTCATATCCGGAAAAGCCAGACGCAGGTCCGCAGCGAGCTGAGTAATGACCCCACTCCCCCACCCATGCTGGTCCTGGCGGGCCAAGATGTCTTTTCCGAGTGACCAATACAGTTCAATGACCAGCGTATTGACGGTCCGCTGCGCTTGGACCCTGGCGCCACGGACGCGGCTCTTCAGCGACTCCAACAGCTCCGCATAGTCTGCCGGCAGGTCGATTTCTGAAGAAGTCATGGCTCCACCCTACCGATCTCAATTGCGCCACAGCCTGTGGCACAATTGAGAGTTCTATCTCGATTATCGGTTGGTTGGCCCCTCCGCCGCCCACCCCCGGCCCGGCCACGTCAGGTTCAACAGGTGCAGGCCTTGCAGCACCTGCGTGCACCCGCCATCCGCAGGCCTACTCCCGCGCGGCGTCATCGGAGTCGGTGACGCCCGGCGCGTACGAAGGTCGATTGCCCGAAGGGCTTCGGTTTTGCCCGCTCCCGGGGGCAGCTCCAGAGCACCCTCATAGTGGCAGGCCAGAAAAGTTGATCCATGTATGAAGCGAAGCTTCTGCCGCGGGCCTCCGCATGCTCCCTGACTAAGCCAAGGGATTTGCCGAGATTGGTCGTCTCCCACCAGACGTGACCCGGATCTTCGACGTCAAGTCGCTTAAGGTAGGCACGGGCTTCCAAGGACTCTGACGTCGCGCAGCTCTGCGGATTGTTGACCGGTCAAAAGCCAACTGTCCAGAGTGCTTTGGACAATTGCGCTGGATCCTGCGGTGTGCCCTTGGAATGGGGAAGAACGAACGCGTTTCCCCGGTGCGGCTGGGCATCACAGCCCTTGGACTCTGACCGCCCGGCCATCGCCGGCCGTCGAGTTAAAGGGGCTCTTAACGGATACAGTGTGGCCCGGGCACGGATCGTGACGCGAAAAACCACAGAACTTTGTCAACTCCTTGAGCAGCACAGGCTCGGACCTGGCGCCGGCAAGTCCCTCGCCTTCCCAGTCACTCACGACACCGAAGCGCAGTACCCACGGAATGGTCTAAGGGCTGAGTCCGTTCTTGCCTCTCTCGGAACCCACGGCTGTTCCCGGGCGGGACTTCCTGGCCTTGGCGGCGCCCTTGCCCATGGTCACTGCTGTGCTGGGGTGGGTGCCTTCGCTGCGGGCGGCGGCGAGGCGTCCGCGGATCTGGGTTTCATTCGCGCCGGTGTTGGCGAGCGATTCGGCGAATTTCTCGTGGTGTTCGACCGAGCCGTACCCGGCGGCAGAGCTGCTCTCCCCTTTCAGGTTCTGATCCGTCAGCCGGCTGCTGTCGTTGCCGGTGACACGGTTCTCGATTTCGCGGCCGACGCCCTCCATCCGGGTGAAGAGTTCCTTCTCGGCGCGTTCGTACCGCTGTTCCACAGTCATCCATTGGGAGCCTTGGAATCCGCCTTCGGCCAGGAGTCTGGCTTCGTGCATGTCCTTGGCGGCTTGCACGAACGCGGGATCCTCGAAGTGGGAGTTGCCGGCGCCGTTGACGTTCGCTCTGGTTTCCTTCCGCAGCTGGTCAAGGTCGGGTCCGTTGATGCCGTCCTTGCCGATGAGGAACATCCGTTCCTGCACGCCAGCATCTGCTGCTCCCAGTGCCTGGGGGGTCTTGGCGTTGTGTGCGGTCTGCAGTGCCTGGGCCAGTTCGGGGTTGGCCAGGTACTCGACAGGGACCTGGTGTCGTTCCATTTCCGGGGCCAGTGCCGCGGCCTGGGCGCGGAGTTCTTCGGCACGGGCCGCTGCGAGCAGGCCCATGGCCTTCTCGTGTTCGGCGGCCGCCTTCCGGGTCTCTTCCTGGCCGCGGGCCAGCTCGTTCTGCCGGGCCTTCTGGGTGGTGGTGGCCTGGATGCCTGATTCCAGGTAGGCGGCGTCCGGGCCGACGTCGCGGGTGTCGATCCCGTAGCGGGTGAGGACTTG
>NZ_DF952475.1:215964-218713 GCF_001263615.2 Arthrobacter sp. Hiyo1
GGCTGCTGTTCCGCACCCACCAGAACGGGCTGGGGCATGGTGGCGGTGAACGGGGCCAGCTGCTCCTCGACCACGGAGCGGATGCGCTGGGCCTCACGGGTCCGCCCGGACTGGGCGTGCATTTCATACACGGCGAAGGCGGTGTTGATCAGCTGCACCATCAGCGCGGTTTGCGCGGCTGTCTTGTTCTTGCTCGATGCGGCCATGAACATCATGGCGGTTCCCGCGATCGACGGGATGGCTACCGGTTTGCCGTGCTCCCGTGGTGCGCGCAACTGGGCGGTGCGGGACAGCTCGGCCGCCGTGGCCGCCAAGGGTCCGGGGGCCTGTTCAAGCCGGCAGGACCATGCCGCGAACGCACCCGATACTTCCCGTGCCGCCTTCGCCCAGGTCGCGTGATCGTCCCGCGGAATGGTGCGTAGCTGGTCGGCCAGTGCGGCTGCGTTGCGGGTGTATTCCACCCACGCTTCGGCCGGCGGCGTGGCGTTCTCGGGCCCGGTCCTGGACACGGTGCGCTTGTTCCGGACGCTGCGTTCCATTCGGCTGCGGCTTCCGTGGCCAGGTGCGGGGCGTCGGCCCATTCTTCCCGGAGGCACCGAGTTTCAGGTCGGAGGCCAGGGTCCCGCCGCCGAACCAGATAGGCCGCTCCCCCACGCCCGGCCGTTCGGCTACGGAGTACCCGACAATGACGTCGGTGGTGTCCTTCGCGTAGCGGGGCCGCACCAGCAGCCCGGTGTCGCGGGCCCGGCGGACGAACTCCCCCTCGGTCGCTGAGGCGCTTGCGCTGGCCCGTACCTTCCGTGCAAGGGACGTCCGGTGCATTTCGCGGTTGTCCCGGACGGCCGTGGCCTTCTCGGCCCGGTCGTATCCGCGGGTGGCGTGCACCGTGGAGAGCTGTTCCAGACCGTACTTGACCTCCAGCTCCCGGCAGGTTTCCTGAGCACGCTTGTAGTCACCATGGGTGGAGGCCTTCGTGCCGTCCTCGCGGACGAGGGACACCGCCAAGTGGATGTGGTGGTTGCCGTTCTCGCTGGTTCCGTGGTTCACCGCGGCCCACCGGCACCGTGCCTTGCCGCTGGTCTCGGTGAAGCCCATGGAGTCCACGAAGTCGTTGGCGATATCGCCCCACTGCTGGTCCGTCAGTGCGCCCTCTTCGGCGCGCAGGCTCAGCGAGCAGTGCCACACGCTGGCGTCCTTGTACCGACGTGCACGCTCTCCTTCTTCGCCGCGTCCCACCGCAGGTCTTTGATCTGCACCGAGACGCCGAACATCTTGCGCGGCCGGTCCAGATGCTTCGCGATCGCCAGGGCATCGTCACGGTCAAGGACCCCGTCGTCGTACCAGGCCATGATGGCCGCGTCCCCGGCGACCAGGTGCGGATCCTGGTGGGCGTTCTTCGTCTTGTCGGCATCCGTCGACGCCAGGTAAACCATGAGCCCGCCCATACGCGAACCGCGGGTGATGTTCGGCATCATCGGCTACATCAACCCGTCAATGGCGTCATCGATCCGCATCGCAACGGACCGGATATGTTTCAGTGCCTCGCGGGCCTCGGCCGGGAACTCACTTGTGGCGTTCGCGTGCCTTGCGAGCTGGTTGATGTTGTTCGAGGAACGCGCCAGAAGATTGTGCAGGGACATCAGTTCCGCAGCGATCGCGCGGCGTTCCGTCGGCGAATCAGAATGCGCCGACAACGCAGAGGAAATCAGCAGGTTCGGGACCGTGACCTTCTCCCGCTCCGCCCTGGCGACCAGGGCGGCTTCCTCCTCCACGGTCACCCACACGTCACGCCGCTTCTTCGTCCCCGCCGGAGTGTTCTCACGGCGACGCCGGGAGAGCCGGGAACGAGCAGCATTCTCCTCCGTCACTCGTTCCCCCAATCCTTGAATGCCCAGCGCAGCGACCCCGGACCCGGGGACCACACTGACCAGTGTGCCGCACCCGACCCCAAGTGTCGAGCGCGACAAGCCACTTACACCCGTGTAAGTGTATAGCTTGCTCCGGACGGTTGCCTTCGATGGTTTTCGGGCCCCTGGTGCGACCCGCGGAGAAACCCCTCCCGGGCTGCGGGTAGCGGAACGGTTAGAGTCGGTGCATGGACATCAACGACATCGCCGCCAAAGCCTCCGCAAAAATCGACGCCGCCCGCGACGTCAAAGTCAACGCAGTGAAAACCGCCGCCGCCAGCGGCGTCGAACTCGCCGAAGCAGCCCAGCTGCTGGCAGCCGCCGAACAAAAGTACGCCAAGGACTACCAGGCAGCCCTCCGCGCCGACTGGACCGACTCCGATCTGCGCAGCTTCGGCCTGGACGCCCCGGCCAAGAAAACCGGCGGCCGCCCCCGCAACCGGAAGACCGCCGGCCAAGAAGCTTCCGTGACGGGCGCTTCGCAGTAGCAGCCCCTCGCCCACAGGGCACGGCAAAAGCTAAATCCTGCGGGCTTTTCCCGCACACCTGTGGGCGACGGGACCCACCTGACCGGTTGCACACAACCGCCAGGTCACCAGGGGCCGGCACGGCACCACCGGGACCGGCGATCATGCACAACCTCCGAACCTGATCCTCACCTCTTCAGGAACCAGTTCCTGAATCACCACCCACGGGACAAACGACCGGGGCCCGCGCCGGCAAGGTGCGGGCCCCGGTTAGCGCTCGAAACCACCCTCACGTGATTTATCGTGGGCGGCTCCGGTGCGTGCCTGCGGTGCTGGGTGGGTGTGCGGCGGGTGGGTGTGTTTCGGAGCCGCGGG
>NZ_DF952475.1:218738-222513 GCF_001263615.2 Arthrobacter sp. Hiyo1
AGCCGGGCAAGGGCCGGGTCCACCTCCACCACCGGTGCTGAAACCTCTGCCGCGGGTGGTGCTTTGGGCGGGTCGATGGATGCTTGGAGTTTCCCCTCCAGTTCCGCACACTTCGCGCGCGCGGCGATGAGTTTGTCCTCGTATTTAAACGGCTTGCCGGCCTGGCTCTCGACGTCGGCCAACACTGCCTGCTTTTCGATAATGGTCTGTCGAAGCTGGGCCTCGTAGTCGGGTAGCCCGGACACTTTGTTCTCCAACCGGGTGATGATGCCGGCGCTTCCTTCCAGCATCTCCATGCGGGTGAAAACCAGCGGCGGCGCCGGCACGTCCTTCAGGGTGATCGCGAGATCCTGGTAGGAGCCGAGCCGGGAGTCCTCGGCCGCGTTGCGGACCTGCAGCTCGTGACCGCCCAGGGAAACCATGGTGCCGTAGTCCTGTTTCTGGCGGTAGTAGTTTCCGTATTCAGGTGTGTGCACACGGACCCATTCCGAGATGGCGGCCACAGCCTCCGCGCGTTTGGTATAGCTCGCACCATCGATGCTCGCAGTGAAGGCCTCCCCTGCTGTCGGGGTGATGGCCGGTAGCGCGGCCTGCACCGCGGGCAGCTTGCTTTCGGCTTTGGTGATGCTGGTTTCGGCTGCGGCCCTGGTCCAGGCCAGGGTGCTCTGGCCCTTCTCGTGGGCGCGTTTGAGGCGTTCGAGTTTGGTCCGTGCGGCGTCGGCCTCGATCTTCTCCATCACCAGCGGGTTCCCGGAAGTCGCGGCTTTGATCTGTGCCGCGTTCAGGGCCAGATCTCCGACGTCCTCGATCTCGCGGATATCCAGGCGCCCGCGAAGGACCTGCTGGATCATGGTGGCCTTGCGCTGGATCCCGTCCCAGGCGGCACTGTCGTAACTGCCGACGGTGGCGTACTGGAAGTTGTGGACCTCGGCATTGGCATTGCCCTGCCGGATGATGCGCCCGTCACGCTGGGTCAGGTCAGCCGGCCGCCACGGGCACGTGACGTGATGGATCGCCTTGGCACGGAGCTGGACGTTCGTCCCGGTCCCCATCATCGCAGTGGAACCGATCAGCACGGCCACCTCCCCGGAGCGGCATTGGGCGAAGAGCTGGGCTTTCTGCTCGGGCTTGGGTGAGTCCTGGATGAACCGGATCTGCTCCGCCTGGATCCCGCCGGCAACGAGCTGGTCCTTGAGCTGCTGGTAAGCCGTCCAGACCGGCTTCCCGTCGGGACCGGTGTTCTTGGACGGCGTGCTCAGGTCGCAGAAAATGATCTGCAACGCACCCCTGTTCACCGACGGGACGCCGGAACGGAAACTCGTGTCGTACTCGTTCTCCCGGTTCTCTTCCCAGACCGCCAGGGTCTTGGCGACAACCGCATCCAGCTTCGTCCCGGACTCCGGTTCGATGCCGACCATCCGCATGTCCAAGGCCGCCTTGCGGCCGTCGTTGTAGACGCTCAGGGCGTTGTCCGCGCCCTTCTCCGCCCATCCGGACAGGGAGTCCAGCCGGTCCGCGAGGCCCTTCATGTACTCGGCCAGCTCCGGCGGCTGCGCAATCAACACCAGCTCCGGCTGCCGCTCCCCGTCCCCGGGCCGGCGGGCCAGGTCCGGGGTTTTCAGGTTCAGGTCCTCGGAAAGCTTCACATCCGCGAAGACGTGGAAGGACCGCAGCATCTCGGGGACGTTCTTGAACTTCGCGAAGCGCGGCTTGTTCTTCAACCGGCCACCGGCATCCATCTCAATCGCCGTGACCGTTTCCCCGAACGTCGCACCCCAGACATCGAAGTTCTCCACCCCCGCAGCCTGGAGCAGGTCCGGACGCAGGTAGCGCTGCATGACGTGCGCTTCGGTAATGGAGTTCGCGATCGGCGTGCCGGTGGCCATCGTAACGACGCGTTCCCCGTGCGTGGCACGCAGATATTCAAGCTTCAGATGCATATCCGTGGCCCGAATGGACCCGGCGATTTCGGCGCCCTTGATGTTCGTGACCGTGCGCAGGTTCTTATAGTCGTGGGCCTCGTCCACGAACAGATAATCCACCCCCGTGTCCTCGAACGTCAGCCCCGGATCCGGGGCCGTGTCCATGAGCCTTTTCATGCGCTCTTCCTCGGCCTGGAGCTTGGTCTCCAGCTTCTTCACCGTTGTCCGGTCTTCACCCTGTTCCTGGGCGTTGACGATCGTCTGCCGGACGTCGGCGATAAGTGATTCCTGGTAGGCCTCGATCGTCTCGGCCTTCACGCCGATGCTCTTGAAGGCCTGCTGGGTCATGATGATGCCGTCCCAGTCGTTCGCCACAGCACGGGCGACGAACTGCCGGCGCGCGGCCACATCCCCGCTCCTGGTCTTGATGTCATCGGAGCCGGCCGAGAGCAGCCGGGCCTGAGAGTACAGCTCCAGCCATTCGCGGGTGAACTGCTCCAGCATGTGGTTCGGAACGACGACCATGGGTTTGGAGGCCATGCCCAGGCGTTTGAGCTCCATCGCGCCCATCACCATCTCGGCGGTCTTGCCCGCCCCGACCTCGTGGAAGAGGCCCACGGCCGGTTCGGAAATGATCCGCGCCACCGCGGTGCGCTGGTGCGGGTGCGGGGTGAAGGACTTCGCCAACCCCGGCAGGCTCAGCCGGTGCCCTTCCTTCGTGTAGTCGCGCAGCGCCAGGGAGTTGAAGCGGCGGTTGTACTCATCAAGGAGCCGGCCCGCCCGTTCGGGATCTTCCCAGACCCACTCGGCGAAGCGCTCCTGCAGGGCCTCGGCCTTCTCCTGGGCCGCCTCGGTTTCTTCGAGATTGGCAACGGACTTGCCGTCCTCGTCCTTGTCCTCGACCTGGATGCTCTTTTGTTCCAGGATGCTTTGCAGCAGGTCCGGGGCCGGCCGGCGCACCGTCCCCCACTCATTCGTCGAACGCACCGTGCCCCGGTTGGCCTTGACCCGCCAGATGCCGGCGCGACGCTGCTCACGCTCGCGTTCGGATCGGCCAGAATGTCCTGCACGAAGTGCTGGTGCTCCTCGGGGGAAATCCAGACCGCGCCAAGGCGGGCCTCGACATCTTCCATGCCCACCCTCGGCGGCTGGACTTCCTCCAGAGCGGTGACGTTGACGGCCCAGCGCTCGTCCCCTGCCGCCGCGGCCCGGGCGGCGTCGAGCTTGGTCCGCACGTTCCCGGACAGGTATTCCGGTGCCGTGACCAGCCTGCCCGTTTCCGGGTCATCGAACACAAGCGTGCCCAGCCGGTCGCGGGCTTCCTCCTCCGTCACGCCCAGCAGCTCCGCGATCTTCTCCAGTTCCGGGGCACCGTAGGTGTCCAAGGCGATGACCAGGGCTTCGTCAACGGTGTCCGCGCCCATAAGCGGTTTGCGGGCCACCACCTGACGGTGCCGCAGCAGCGCCGCCGGGGTCGCCGCCCGGGTTTCCTCGTTGAAGCTCTCCAGGGCCGGCGGCAGGGCACCGAAGGGGTCCGTCTGGCGCAGGATCCGCACGGCCGGTGCCGCACGGCGGGTGATGATGTCCTCGCCCGTTTCCTTGTCCGTACGGACCGTCTCCGTGAAGCGGTTCAAGGGCCCGTACGTGGCGGCATACGCCGTGTACTTCTCAGCCAGTGCGGTCCGTCGGGCCGACAGTTCCGGCGTGTCTTCACTGTCGGCCGCCTCCATCTCCAACAGGGACCGTGCCCCGTCCCGCAGCCCCAGCAGCTCACGCAGCTCCGCCGCATGTGCTTTCGGGACCGGGAAGGGGACCTGTTCCCCGCCCCGTGCCACGGTGAAGGTGCCGTCGGG
>NZ_DF952475.1:222923-230645 GCF_001263615.2 Arthrobacter sp. Hiyo1
GCGCACGGCGCCCACCAGGTCCGCCATGGCGCTCATCTCCCGCCTCGAGGCCGGGTTGGCGGCGTCCAGGTTGAAGCTGGAGGTCAGCACGGCGACGTAACCGCCGGGCTTCACGGCGGCCAGGCTTTTGAGGATGAAGTGGTTGTGCATGGAGTGCCGGGAGTCGGGGTTGTGGGTCTTGTCGTAGAGCGTGTTCTTGCTGAACGGGACGTTGCCGACGGCAAGGTCAAAGGAATTGGACGTGATCGGGGTGTCCGCGAAGGATTCGGTGCGGATGCTCGCGTGCGGATAAAGCCCCCGGGAAATGGAGGCCGTCAGCGGATCCAGCTCGACACCGGTCATCCGGGCGCCTTCCGGGGCGAAGCCGATGAACGTCCCGGCCCCCGACCCCGGTTCCAGCACCTCTCCCCCGCTGAAGCCGAGCCCCTCCACGGCGGACCAGATCTCCTTCACCAAGGCAGCGTCGGTGTAGTAGGCGTTGGTCGTGGTCCGCGACGCGGCCGCTACTCACGCTCGCTCAGGATCCCGGCCAGCCGGGCACGCTCGGCCGCCCAGTCATCCTTGTCGAACAGCTGGGGCACCGCTCCCCAGCCGGACCACTGCGCCAGGGAACGCTGCTCGGCCCCGGTGGCCGGGCGCTGCTGCTCCTCCAGCTCCCGCACGATGCGGATTGCTTCCAGGTTCGCCGCGAACCGGGCTTTCTGGCCCGTTGGGGCAAGGTCGGCCTGGGAGCCGGGGCGGAAACGTCCAGCCGTCGCCGGCCCGCGGGTTTCCTGGTGCTGCGATCCGGGTGCTAGTCCTGCCCGTCCTCCCGGCTCGGGGAGCCCGGCTCCATGTCCTCCGGTTCCGATGGAAGGCCGGCGTAGATCATCTCCTGGTACACCATCTCCCGCGCCCGCAGCTTGGCCATGTTCACCAGCCCGATGTACTCCAGAGGCGGCTCCGACCCCCTGGTCGGCGTCAGTTCCTCGCTCAGGTCCCAGATCGCCTGCTGAATCTCCTCCCCCAACATCGAAAAGTGCGTCTCGGGGTCCGCGATCTGCGCGAAGGCCTCCGGATCGTGCTTCTTCATGGTTTCCATGGCGTGTCTGCCGTGCTCGTTCATTGACTACCTCTCCCGGTTCGGCCCACAAGGACTCCAGACTCAGCTGACCCTCAATGTGGTTCTTGGATTTCCTCGATGCCATGTGCGCCGCTCCCCCTCCGTTTGCCTCCACGCTAGCGAAGGCCCCGGAGGACGCACAGTCACACGCTTATTCCTGCGGGGCCTGAAGACTCTTCCGCTGCCGTGCCAGCTCACGGACCACCGTGGCCTCACTGACGTCGATGGTCTTGGCGATGTCCCGGATCGTCTGCTTCTCGCTGCGCATCCGATGCGCCGTGGCCGCCTTGTCCGGCGTCATCTTGGTCGGCCGCCCGCCCACTCTTCCCCGCGCCTTGGCAGCGGCAAGCCCGGCCATGGTCCGCTCACGCAACCTGTTCCGCTCGTACTCGGCGATCGCAGAGAAAAAGTGGAACATCAGCACTCCCTGGGACGTGGTCGTGTCCAGCCACGTCTCGGTCAACGACCGGAGCCCGACATGGCGGTCCGCCAGCGTCTTCACGATGCCGGCAAGGTCGGCAGTGTTCCTCCCGAGCCGGGACAAATCGTTGACCACCAGGATGTTCCCGGACTGCAGGTGATCCAGGCAGTCCTGCCACTGCGGCCGCTCAGTCGTCGCACCGGACGCGAAATCCGTCCAGATCCGGAAGCACCCGGCAGCGTTCAAAGCATCCAGCTGCAGGTCCACCGACTGCTCCGTCGTGCTCACCCGGGCATAACCCATCAACGTAGCCACATCAGCCCCCACCCTTCATTCAAAAACCGTCGTTCACGAAGTTTTGACTAACAGTACCCTTATAGATTTCGTAGTCGAGTTGTGAAACAGAGTAGCATCGCCAAAAGCGCTTTTCGAGAGGGCGGTCGGGCATCCCAGTCCCTACAGGCACAAAGGGTCATTATTGACCTCCAAGAAGGCCAGGGGATAGCTGTCCGCCCGGCGTCCGAAATCTCGGGTTCAAAAAGGTAAAAAGCAGATCATCCCGGAAGTTCCGGCTCATGCTCGACCTGCCGAGATATTGGGGCCCTATCAATACCGTGGAGCGCGTTCGGCTGGCTTTACCTTGCACGATCCGTTCCACACTAGATTTAGAGGCATCGAGGTCTCGCAAAGGGTGGCCTTGTTTCTGAAGGTAGGAGAAGCCGTGTCAGGCCAGATCACCGAAGTCACTAGGCGCAAGATAATCGACGTGTTTCCTCTGCAGCGCATTAGCTGGTCAGGAAATCTTTCGGAACCTGAGTTCTTGGCGCGGATCTACAACCTGAGTGAACTTCCGAGCAATGACCGTCGCTACGACAACGCCTATGAGGACATTCAGCAGCATCGAGTCCGGAACCCTCAAGACTGGGACGACGACTACGTCTTCACGGACCCTCGATTCAATGTCTTGTGGGGAACCGACGAGAACTTCCTTCACTTCCTGGAGATGACGGTTCACCCCTTGGTCCGCGGCGTCGAGCAGGCTGCACAAGTTGTAGACGTCTACAACGCGGCGCTTCGCGCCGATGACTACCATCTTGTGCCTGACGGGGACATTAGCGGCAGGCCTATCTATAAAGCTCGGCCGCTCGATGACTCCTTCCATGGCGATGTGCCCGAGGTAATTGCATCGCAACCACTACTGACGGACCCGGGCGTCCTGCATGAACATCTTCAGCGGATTAAGGACAGCTTGACGCGAGACCCAGCCCACGCAATCGCTTCCTCCAAGCAACTTCTAGAAAGCCTGTTTAAACTAATTCTCGACCAGGAGAACGTGGAGTATGGCCGCTCGGATGAAATCCCAACTCTCTACAAGAAGGTAGGGGCGGCTCTGAACGTCAACGCCGAAAGCGTCCCCAGTAGCGCTCCGGCGAGCCAAACCGTTCAGAAAATCTTGCGCACCCTCGCGACGACGGTGCAGTCCATTGCCGAGCTGCGGAATGAAATCGGCACAGGACACGGGCGTACCGCTCCGAGTATCGCAACCGAGATGCATGCAAGGCTGGCCCTGAACAGCACGGTCACGGTAGCGGAGTTCTTGCTGAGCGCCCTCCAACAACGCCGCACGAACGCACTGAGCGAAGCCGCGCGGAATTGACACACCCACCACCCGATGCAGGAGCCGAGCAGACAGCCATGAGCGGTCGTTTTTGACCGTTGCGGCTGCCGACAGCCCAGGAGGTCTGTGCGTTCGTTGTGCCGGCAGCTTTGAATCGCTGACGGATGCTCATTGGCGAGGGGCGGCGCAATTGCGCCGTCGAGTCCAGGAACCGGACGATCATGCGATGATCGGCCCATGCCGGACACTTGGAAATTACGCATCGGTTGGCTCATCGTGGCGCTCATCGCTGTCCTGATCGTTGGCGCGGGAGTGTTTGTGCTGCCCAGCCTGTGGCCGGACAAGGCCACTTCGTTCCGCGCGGCACCGTCCGACACCGGGACCCACCGGGCGACGACGGCTGTGACCGATCCGGTGACCCCAATGCCCTCGCCTTCATACAAGCCGCAGACAACCCCGCCGGCTGCGGTGCCATCTGCCGCATATACGACCCCCGCACCGCATTTCACGCAGGTTGAAATTCCGGTGCCGACATACGCTCCGCCAACCTACCGACGGAACCTTCTTCCGCCGCTCGGTAGTTCGTGCCGCATCATCGACCACACGATCGCCGGTGCTTACCTCGGCGGCGGGCTCCGCCAGGTGCCGTCCACGAGCTTCTCCTCGGTCCAGGTTGATGGGTGCACATGGCAGAGTCCCCGAGGATCCCTGACTTATTCCATCTCGGACCTCGGCAGTCGGGAAGCAGCCGCAGCTTCATTTGCCACAAACCAGGGAATCGGGCGGCGCCCTGCATCCGTTGCCTTTTCGCCCCAGCTTGGGGACTACTCTGCCGGTTTCAATTCCACCGTCCAAGGCGTGGGTGACACGACGCTAATCGTGGTGAAGGGCCAGTACGTTCTGTACGTGGCAATGGCCGGAACGCTGGACAGCTGGAATGGGGCCATGGGCGCGGCCAAGTTCCTTCTGTCATTTACGTCCTGAGAGGGGGTCAGCCTTAAAAGGATCGTGTGATACATACCAGGCATGGCGCCCGCTGGTCCGTGGCCCGAAGCCGTGGTTGCTCCGCTGCCACAGGTGGAGGCCCGGCTTACGAGCGGGATAGGCTTTGCCCATGGCGCGTCCCCCAGTTGAAACGATCGCGGATCATCTCTTCTTCACAACGGTGTTCATTGAAGCCTTTACCCCTACAGCTAGATCCATGGGAACAGGCTTCATAATCAACTACCCCGCCCAGGAGGGCCACCGGCTGGTTCTCATCACAAACAAACATGTGTTCGACGGGGCAGAGCAAGTTGCCTTCACCATGCCCGCCGCGGAGAACACAGCCGAGCCAGCCAGCCGCGGTACACGTACGTTGGTCACCGGCTTCGGTGCCCAAACTTGGGTGGGGCACCCCGACTCAGGCGTCGACATCGGTGCCATGTTCTTCGCCGACGTTGTGAAGGCGATGGAAAATGGCGGTGCTGCCCCGTTCTATCGAGGGTTTAGACCCGAGCAGCTTGTTACACGGGACACCGCGAACTCGCTCGACTCTATCGAGCAAATCACGATGATTGGATACCCAAACGGATTATTTGACCAGTCCTCCATGTTGCCGATCGCAAGACGTGGTCAGACCGCAACGCCAATCTTTGATGACTACAACAATCTGCCAGCCTTCCTGATTGATGCTTCGGTTTTCCCGGGATCCAGCGGAAGCCCGGTTGTGCTGTACGACCGCGGGACGTTCACGACTCGTGACGGATCAACCCACTCCGGTTCCCGGATGGCGCTCCTCGGCGTTGTTGCTGCGGTTCACACTCGCCAAGTCAACGGCGTCGTTCAGATGGTGAGTGCCGGCATCGCCACCTTCGACGACATGATTGACCTAGGAATAGTCTTCAAAGCCAGCGCCATCCAAGAAACCGTATTTGCGCTGCACGAGGCGAACGGGCTTCCCCTCCCGCTCGCGACCGTTGCCCATGAGGAGCTCGCGTAGCCGTCACCTCGGCAAACCCGGAGGGCCATGTACGCCCTTCGCCACCGGGTGCAGAGCTGACCGATTGAAGATCGTTTACCTGGCACAGCGAGAAAGCAGACTGTCGACGTTGCGCGACCTTGCGGGCCACTTCACACCCGCTAAGTAGCAACAGAAGGATGTCGCATCGAAATCGCCGGGGTGCGGCATGTACCGGTGTACCCGTATGGACAACATAGGGTGTGCTCATGGCTCCTCGTCCAAAGTGGTGGCACACGTTACAGGCTTCCAAAGGGGAGGTGCGACTGGCCGTCGACCTCTACAACCGATCCGGCAACGAGCGACAGCTCGAGGCGTTCATCGTTCATATGAACCTCGGCTGGACGAAGCTGCTGCAAGCTCGGACAGAGGGCGATGGTGGCGAGCTGATCGAGCGTGATCCACGGGGGTGGCGCAGGAAGCACCCTGAGGGTGGGTACCTTTACAAGCCCCTCCGGACGCTTCTCAGCGAGCAGTTCACGAACACTGATCCGCGCCTCAGCAACATCGCGTTCTTCCAAGGACTCCGCAACCAAATCGAACATCGCCACGAGGCAAAGATCGCCGCGCTCGTCGCCGGCCGCACCCAAGCGCTTCTGATCAACTACGAACAGACTCTGGTGGGCTGGTTCGGTCAGGAAGAAGCCCTCGGCTCCGAGTTGCGTTTTCCCCTGTTTGTATCGACCATCACCGAGCACGCAGCCGCCGCAGTGAAGGCTCTTCGTGCCCAGATTCCGCGCGGGGTTCTCGACTGGGTGCAGGACTTTGATGCTTCCCTTGAGCCTGGCCTTAGCGCGGACCAACGTTTCGACTTCCGTATCTACCTTGTACCCCACAAGGGGCCGAAGACGCAGGCAGACGCCTCGATGACGTTCGTGCGCGAGGAAGAGCTCACTGCGGATCAGCGTGCCGTGCTCGATCAAGTGCAGACGATTATCCGCGAAAAGCATGTGCCGGTCGAAGACCTCAATGGATTGAAGGCCGGGGAAGTTGTTGAGCAAGTCGCGGCGCGACTGGACGCGACGTTCAATATGCACATGCATACCCAGGCATGGAAGTTCTATGGGGTACGGCCCCCGTCCGATACAACGGATCGGACGGCGACGAAGCCGCAGTTCTGTCACTACAACGGGACGTTTGAGCAGTACATCTACACTGCAGCGTGGGTTGAATACCTGGTGCGGCATTTGGCCAATGCAGAGGAATACGCCGCTGTGCGAGCGTGGCGGGCGCCAGGCCAGCGGTTCGTGAGGGATCGGAAGAATCCGCCGTCTAAGTGAGGAAAGAATTCGGGCATGAAGGTTGACGCAGACGCTCCCGGCTTCGGCGTCATCCCCGCCGCGGAGCGTCCGGCAAGGAATCCTCTTGCGGGCGGCCGACCTCTTCTCCTAATCCAACTTGGTGTGTCTTATGGCCTATGTGTCCCCTAATCCCTACGCCTGCAAGACTTTCGGCTTGAGCGTACTTATTTTGCGAGGCCGAGTCTCTGAAGGGTTTGGGCCACCGGCTTACCTGGACGAACGGAGGTCCAGCGTAGTCGCATGGACACTCACTGCAATCCCGAGACCGCCGAGCAGGCTGAGCAGGCTGACATCGCTCGCGCGCGTTGGCTCGATGAAGAGATACACGAAATAGACATCTGGTGTGAACACATCGGGCGACGAGTGCGGGAGCAAATCAGGAAACAGGAAACCAGGACAAGCCATTTCGTGGATGAGTCTGAGATCCTCTACGGCATCTGCGTCGTGATCAACCGCCTGGCTCAGATCGACTTTCTTCGGCACGGCCACATCAATGACAAGGAATTCGGTCCTTGGTTCGCAGAAGCCACCGGCTGGCCCGATTTTGTTGCACAGGCGTTCTGGTTCTGCGTCCGGCATCCGACAATGCATCTGGGGCGCTCGATGCTGTTCGCCGACCACGGGCGCAAGTTTGGTGACGGCTACAGGCTTTTCGGAGATATTAACGGCGGATGGGATTACGACGAACTGGCGGTTTCAGGACCGGCCGCGGAGAACACCTATCTTCCCGAGGCCGTCCGAAGGTTCCACAGTTGGGGCCAAGGATGGTCATCAGAGCTGGGTGACAAGGTTTCCTTCCCCAACGATGTGGTTGATGCACAGTCGATAGTGGTCCACTTCCACATTCCTGGACTGCTGCGCATCCTCGATAAGCTGCGCTCCGGCACGCTCAAACTGCTCCAGTCAGCCAACTACGAGCAGTTCATGAAGCTCTCCGAGCTCAACAAACGCACAGGCCTGTTGACTGCGCCAGGGTATGTCGCCTCCCATCACCTTCCTGCGCTCGACCTCGATTCGGAATGGGATGCCTAGCGAAATCCATTCGCCAGACAGGCGCTTATGTGGACGAGGTTGCCGACGACCGCCAAACGAAGTCAACAGACACAGTCCACTGCTTGCCGCCAACTACTCGGCGTTACTGCCGGTGGCGGGCTTCTTCTTCTTTGGAGCGGCGCCCGGTGCGGGCGCTTCCCGGCGTATTGGTTCCCAGGGTTTGCCGTTGTTGTGCCGGCGCTGGAGCCGGCGGACTTCCTTGAGCGTGGCTGTCCCGATCAGTTCCGA
>NZ_DF952475.1:231650-232346 GCF_001263615.2 Arthrobacter sp. Hiyo1
GGCGGCGACCTGTCCGCCGGCGGCCTGCTTTTCCTCCGTCCATTCCTTCAGGTACCGGGTGGCGTCGGCGTTGCTCACGCCGGCGGCCGCGCGGACCGTGGACACGGTTGGCCTGCGCTCGGCACTGATTTGCTCGGCCGCGGCGTAGACGCGGTCCTTCACGCTCGACGTCATCAAAGCACCTCTTCGATTGTTGGTCCATGAATAGTAGTAGGAGTAGTAACGATACTACTCCTACTACTGATGTATTGTCCTCGGCCGCCGTGACGTGGGATGTGATTATGGTTTCTGCCGACCCTCTTCGTCCTGGATGATTCCTCCATCCCGAACCTGCTCCCGGTATTCCAGGGCCGTGGTCACGCGGTGCAGCTGGTACTTCAGCCGCAACTCCTCCTCGTGCTCCGTGGTACGCATCAGCTTTTGGAAGTAAACGGCCCCGCGCAGTGACAAGTTTCGTCAGGGGCCATTGATATGCCAGATCGGTGCCGGACGCTGACCGGACATCTTCCATAAGAGCCTTCCGGATCCTTGTCTCTCGGATGCCCAGCCAGGTCGCTATTGCGAGTAAGGCCAGGAGGACAGCTACCCCGGTCCAGATGAATTCTCCCGGCATTATTCCTCCCGTTGCTTCTTTCGTCGTGTTTCTCTATCCATAGCACGGGGCTACGACAGGGCGCAGGGAGGGTGCGGGCCGGC
>NZ_DF952475.1:232371-234160 GCF_001263615.2 Arthrobacter sp. Hiyo1
GGCCGCGAAGGCCGCCCGGACCCGGCAGGCGTCGGCGGTCGCGAAGTACGGCGAAAAAGCTCTCGGGTTTGGCCCCGATAACGACATCCCACGGGAAAGCCAGAGAGGGGTGCCAGGAAACCTTGACGCCGTCCCGATCGCTGGTGGTTCCTCCTGAGTTCTAGACTCCGCCAAGCCGCTGGGCGACCAGACCAAAGAGCCACACGGCGGCGTACAAGCCTGCGGCTCCGGCAGCAGCGGTGAGCGCTCCGGTTGCTACCGCCGCCTTGCTCCTGGCGTACAGGGTGCAGCCGACGAACATGCCGAAGCCGGCGACGATCCAGAGTCCGGCCAGGACGATCGTGCCGAGTGCCGCCAGATCCTTGACCAGGAGGACCGGAGCCAGCGACCAGGTCGCGATCGGGTTGGCAACGGCAAAGGCGGACGGGTCTGTGGCGGCAAGAGCCAACTGGGCTTTCGACGGAGCGAACGCGAGGAGGACAATAGCCAGGACTGCGTAGACAGAGGGAATGACGATCGTGAGCTTCCGGAAGAGCTGGGCACGGCGGTCTGTGAGTCCTGTGCCATCGGTGATCATCAGTTTCCCTCCCTGGGGGCTTTCTTCCCTCATGTCGGGTTCCTTCCCTGAGGCGAGTGGTTGGCGGACCTTGCGGCGCTTCTGCTGGGGTGCGGCAAGCCTTTTCTGTGGATCTGGACCAGAGTCTAAGACGGTCCTCCGACATTTATTGCAGCGCCAACCTCCGACTAGGGTCGCTTACCCACAAGCTCGAATCACACATTGCCTACTCCTTCTCTACCGTTAACGGCGTGGACGCAGCTCGCTGTGATCGCGCCAGGCCTGGGTGCCGTCGTCGTACTCGACGGTCCATTCATCCGTACCCGGTCGCTCGACGATGACGGCCGTCTCCCAGCCAGAGCCGTCCTGGCGCGCGACCTCGACACTCATGCCGTCCGGGAAAGGATCGTGACTGGCGAGGTAGTCGGACACAATGTCCTGCAGGGTTTCCCGCGAAAGGGGCCGTGCATCTGGCGCGGCGAGCATCCAGCTCTCTAGGCCGTCGTGCTCCGCCCAGGCGATGGCCAGCGTCTCGACGTGGTTCTGCATCTCGTTCTCCTTCAATCGGCCGTAACGGCGCCAGAGTGGCGGGATAGTTCGTCTTTAGCGCGCCGGCCGGTGCGGGCGCTTCCCGGCGGTAGAGGTTCCCAGGGTTTGCCGTTGTTGTGGCTGCGCTGGAGCCGGCGGACTTCCTTGAGCGTAGCGGCCTCGATCAGTTCCGAGATGGATGCATATCCCTCGAGGTGGCCGGCGGCCGCGAAGGCCGCCCGGACCTGGCCGGCGTCCGCGATCGCGAAGTACGGGGAAAAGCTCTCGGGTTTGGCTTTGCTCACTCCCCCGCGCCCTTTGTCTCCGGGGAGACACGCTGCAGCAGGGCGTTGTGGACCTGTTCAAGGGTGCTGGCGCGGACCTCGGCCGTTGCCAGTTTGCGTGCTGCGTCCGCGGCTTCCTTGGCGGCGGCCCGCTCGGCTTCCCTGGAATCCTCCAGCTGCTTGCCGATCACGGCGAGCTGGCGCTCCAAGGCTCCCCGCTGGGCCTCCAGCCGGGTGATCTCCCCAGCGTGGGCAGTTGCGGCAGCATCCTTCTCAGCGCTTGCCTGGTCCAGGTCGGCGACGAGCTCGGAGATCTCCTGGTCTTTGTCTTTGCGTTCCTGTGCCCAGGAGGCTTCCACGGCGGTGTGGCGTTCAGCGGCCAGGGCGGATGCTTCAGCCCAGCAGGCTCCGGCAAGGCGGG
>NZ_DF952475.1:236597-241940 GCF_001263615.2 Arthrobacter sp. Hiyo1
CCCGGGTCCCCCGGCTCCGGCACCGCGCTGGGTGCGGTTGATTTTGGCGTTGGCGTAGCGGAGGCTGGGGCCGACCTCCTCTACCTCGAGCTCAATAACGGTGCGCTTCTCGCCTTCCTTGGTCTCGTACGAGCGGGACTTCAGCCGGCCTGAGACGATGACGCGCATACCCTTGGTGAGGGATTCGGCGACGTTCTCGGCCGCTTCACGCCAGACCGAGGCCCGGAGAAAGAGGGTCTCCCCGTCCTTCCATTCATTGGACTGCCGGTCGAAGGTGCGCGGCGTTGACGCGACGGTGAAGTTCGCGACAGCGGATCCGTTTGGAGAGTATTTCAGTTCTGGGTCCGCTGTTAGATTTCCGATCACTGTGATGGTTGTTTCGCCGGCCATGATGTGGACCTTCCTGAGGATGTTACTGAGGGTGGTGTCTTCGGTATCGGGACTGTCCTGCTCGGTGTCGTACCAGGCGGCCGCGGGGTCCGGCTCCACGAGGTAGGGGTCGATGAGGGGGACGTTGATGGTGCTGGAAGGGTTGGCTTCGAGTCCGAACCAGTCCTCGTCCGGGTCGTACCGGCGGGGCGTGAGGGCGAACCGGTCCTGCGGGGTGTTCATCAGGCCGCTTTGTGGTGCGTGGCTGCCTGAACCAGCTTGTCGCGGCGCAGGCCTGCCCAGTGGTCTTCGTCATCGGAGTTGTTCACGACGACGGGGGCCTGGGAGTAGCCGAGTTCCTGGGTGATGTATTCCAGCGCTGCCGGCACTTCGGTGATGTCCACCGCCTGGTAGGTGATGCCTTTGCGGTCGAAGTAGGCCTTCGTCTCATCGCACTGGCTGCAGGCCGGCTTGGTGTAGATGGTGTACTCGGCGGTAGTTGAGGAAGTCATTTTCAGTACCTTGGTTTCGTATCAAATGAGTTGCGTTCGTCTGGGTGACTTTCTACCTCAAGTCTACCTTTTTTCATATGAAAAACAAGGGGTCTTGCCCTTATTTTACGGGATTTTTATGACAACATATGTGCGACTTTAAAGGGTTGGTGGCCGCGGTTTCGTGACCTGTGGATTGGCTTCCTGGACTCTGGGGTGAACGTGCGAAGCAGCCCGCTGGGAATCCCCCTGCGCTTGAAGACCCGTGTCGTAATTCCGGCGAGTTTCCCGCGTGTGTCTGCCCTGCCGTCCGGGTGTGTGTTGTCCCGGCCCAATGCACTCAAACATCTGTTTCTGGTGCGTCAGGAGATGGAGTCTTGGTCCGGCGGATTCTAAGGATCGACGCAACGTTCGAGTGAGTCGGGCCGTTCAGCCGACTGTTTTCGAGTGTATCCGGAGGTGGCAAGCGTGGTGCTTTTTTCGGCCTGGAACAGTGCCTTGGGGGTGAGGTAGCCGAGGGTCTTGCGGGGTCTGGTGTTCAACTCGTTGCAGACGCTCTTGACGTATTCGTGGGTGTACTTTGACAGGTCGGTGCCCTTGCGGAAGTACTGGCGTGCCAGCCCGTTAAAGTTCTCATTGGCTCCCCGCTGCCAGGGGCTGGAGCGTTCTGCGAAGTAAATTTGGATGCCTGTCGCTGCGGCCAGCTCTTGGTGTCGGGCCATCTCTACGCCCTGATCCCAGGTGAGAGTCTGCTTCAGGGGCGGTGGGAGGGAAGCGAAGGCGGTGGTGATGGCAGCGTTAGTCCGGGCCGCTGTGTGGTCGATCGGCAGATTGATGATGATTCCGTACTGGGTCTTGCGTTCCCGCAGCGTCACCATCGCCGAGGTCGAGCCGGGCCCGACGATTAGATCGCCTTCCCAATGGCCAGCTTCCGTCTTGGTCTCAATGACTGGCGGGCGCTGACTGATCATGGTCATGTTCCGGACCACTGCGCCGTGACCGGAACCGGTCCGCCAGCGGTGTCTGCGGATTTTCCGTCCGGTGCGCAGCCGGGGACAGTATTTCTTATCTAAACCGCCGTCATCGTTGAAGAGCAGTGCCCGGTAGATGGTCTCAGGACTCAACTGAAGGCCCGGTTCGAAGGGGAATTGCAGTGCGAGCCAGCCGCAGATCTGCTCGGGCGACCAGTGACGATTGAGCTTGCGCTGAACGATCGCGCGTAGTCGCCGGTTCCGTTTAAGCTTCCGATCCCGTGGCCGGCGCCGCTGCTGGCTGGCGCTGTGATCGGCGGCGTGCGGCGAGTACTGGCCGTGGCCGTCGCGGTGACGGTCCAGTTCCCTTTTGATCGTTGAGGGGCAGCGTCCGAGTTCACGCCCGATGCGCCGCAGTGAGCAGTCCAGCCGGAGAAGGTCAGCGATCTGAATCCGTTCCAGCAGGGACAGGTACCGTCCGGACCCTTGAGCAGGAACCCTCATATGGCTCTGCTCGGCCCGTTGGTTCCTGAGTTTCGTGCCGGCGCGTCTGCTCATACCCAACATCCTGCAGGCCTCAGCGTTGCTGGATCCGGCACTCACCAGGTCCCAGTACCGTGTCTCCCGTAAAGCGCGTCGCTTTTGTGCTGGTGACCAGGGAGCTGCCACTCTCTCGGCAACGATCCTCGCGGTCCCAATGGCGTCCCGCTCGGCTTTCTGCAGACGTGCTTTTTCGGCTTTCAATTCTTCTTTCCGCTGGATTTCCCACCTGACGGAGGTCCCCGGGGACAGCCGTAAAGCTTTTACAACCTCTGCCAGGGGCAGCCGGCTTCGCAAGGTGATGAAGCGACGGTAGACCCACCGGTATCCAGTCGTATGCTTTACGCCTGCTGATGCGGCAACAGCCAATACGCTCATGCCGGTGGAATAGGAGGACCAGAAGGTTTCCTCAACGGCTGGGTCGACTTGGAAGTGATGGCGCCCGGTTCCGTTTAGGAAGAGTTCATTCCATTTCTCGGCGTTGCGCGAGATGAACCCCAGTTCTGTCTGGGCTGCCCCATGATCGAGGCCCTTCCTGCGGAATCGGAGGTACTCATCACGCAACCACCGATAACCCGTCTCCTTACCGATTCCGGTCACCCGTACTGATTCTCTGAAACTCTTGCCCTCTTTGATGAGGGCAAGAAACCTAACACCGGTAGGCGAATCGAACTGTTGATACATCGAAGGAACTCCCTGGATTGGGTGTTGCTTCGATCAGCAGAATCCGGGGTGCCCTAACCGCTACACTCCCGAACGTCTCGAAACCTAGGGTTTTGTGAGATCTGAAGGGCGATGGCTTTAGGGCCGCTCCCCTTTTTGATTGGCGGTTCTCCCTTTCGTCCTACCGGCGCTCTAGTGCAGATAAGGCTGAAGGTGAAGAACCGCCGGTCCGTGGACGTCGTGTGAACTCTCGCCCTCTTGTGCGTGTTGCAAAGTGGATTCATGAGATCGGTCGTACTGTCGGGCCATGGTCGAATCTGACGGCGAGACGTGGTGGTTACACTTCGCACAGGACTCCGGCCCGGGAGGGGACGACAATCTTCTGGCCCGCGCCGGCCGGCAGGGTGTGCGCCTTGATGCCGGACGTCCGTTCTTCCTGGATCGCGGGGGCGTGCCTCATGATGCGGGCAACAGGTTCTTTGCCAGCGGACGGATGCGGAATCTGACCGCTGGGACGAACCGGAAGTACGCGTTTGCCCTTCGGACCTGGTTCAATTTCCTCCAGACGCGGGGCAAGAAATGGTCAGCGGCGTCCGAGAGCGATCTTTTCGACTATCGCTTCTGGAGGACCTCAGCTTCGGAGAATCCGCGTCGCATTTCCGGCGCGACGTGGCAGTGCGACCTTGCCGCAGTCCTTGCCTTCCACGACTGGGCATCAGACCGGCTAGGCACCGACCGGCTCCTTCCGGCGGTTCAAAAGCAAGCATGGGCGGGGAAACGGGCTGCGGTGCGAGACCCGCGGGCCAGGGCCTCAGCGATCCGTGCAGCGGACGTCAAATGGCTCTCTCCAGGAGCCTTCCGCCTGTGGCGCGACACGGGGATCCACGGAAAGGAACCCAACGGGGCGGAGAAGACGCGCTGGAGGCCACGGTCCCAGACACGGGATGCGGCATTTGTTGACGGACTTTACGGGACGGGGCTGCGCATACAGGAGCTCGCCTCGATATGCCTCACCGAGCTCCCGACCGAGGGTGCCGCGAAAGCCTACGCCACCGCTCGTCTTGCTGCCAGCTGCGCAAAGGGTGGCCGGAGCCGACGGTACTGGATGGGCCGCGAGGCGCTAGACGGCATGTGGAACTACGTCCAAACCGACCGGGCCGCCGCGATCCGCCGCGGCATCGAGAGCGGCTTGTACCAAAACCTGACTCCCCGGCGGATTGTCCAAGGCATAACCGACAACGGCCGGTTGCGGATTGCGGGCCCAGATGGAAAACCCGTGCACGCGAACCTGAATGACCTCTCCCCCGCGGACCGAAGGCTGCTGTTCACCGAAGGGCCAGAGGGTCTTGAACCGTTGGCCCTGTGGCTGAATGAGGACGGCTCGCCGCGGGCGAAGGGCGCCTGGTACAAGTCATTCGCCCTGGCCAACAAGCGCGTGCGCAAGGCCGGAATCGACCGGCTCAAATGCCATCCCCACATGCTCCGGCACAGCTTCGCTCTAAGGTGGTACGCCGTCGGACGGCTCGTGTGGGAGCATCGGCGGGCAGGGGCGGGGTCGGACCGTATGGAGGACTTCCGGGAGCAGTTCGGCGACACCTGGTCGCTGGTGCAGACGATGCTCGGCCATTCGGATGTGAACACAACCAGGAACATCTACCTTGAGCCTTTCATCGGGTTGGATGTGGAGTTCCTCCTGGCGCACAGCGGAGATGAGCTCAGCCAGGACGGGGTCCTTGCATTCCTGCGCTCCGATCCGAGGGTTCGCCTACTCGATCCGGGGGACGGTAAGTGACGGGGCGGGCGGCATCCCTGCCCCCGAATGGCTACTCAACCCCTCAGACCCTCTTCCTCGACGGCGACGCTCCGGTGGTGCGGGTCTATCCGGAACGGGGACGGGGCCCTCGAGACTTCCACTTCGGAAGGCTCGGGCTCTCGCCGGTCCTGACTAGGGAACTCGCTGCCTGTTTCGCGCGCGCGACAGGCCCCGCGGGGACGAGGCGGACGATTCCGTCCGCCGAAGGGCTCTTCGAAAACCTGCGTTCCTTCGCAAACCTCATCCGGGCCAGGCCCAAACCGGTCGCATGCGTGGGCGAGCTACGGGCCGGTTACGTCCTCGAGCTGCGCATGCTGGGTACCCGGGAAGGGAACGCCGTCGTGCTTGCCCTCAGGACGGTGCTTCGAGGCGCCGACGGAGTCCCGAACGAGTTCCGCGATGCCCTTTACACCCCGGTCCATCCGGCACAACCCCGCGCCGCCATAGCGGCCTACACCGAGGCCGAGTTCCGCCAGATCCGGCGGGCGGCCCGGCG
>NZ_DF952475.1:242616-246734 GCF_001263615.2 Arthrobacter sp. Hiyo1
TCCGTGCTGCCCGGGCCGAGGCCGACCGATACCTCTCCGGGGACCCCAGGCCGGGCGAGGCCTGTTTCCGGGAAGGAACGAGGGCAGCGAAGCTGGCGTATGTCGCAGTTCACGGGGGCGTCCCACGAAAACCGGGCGGCAAGGTGCGGTACTCGTCTTGCGCCGATCTGGTTTCCGAGCTGCACCCGCTGAGGCACGAAGCCGAGGCCATGGCCATCCTGATGATGTGCATGACGGGTCTGAACGCATCGACGGTACTGGGAATGACTGCTGAGCATTCCGTGTCGACAGGACCCGGTGAGTTTCCTGCCCTGGTCACCCGTGGCAGCAAACCGCGGCGCGGACCGCTGCGGTCCGAGATGGACCTGACCCTCTCCGCCGCGCGGAAACCGCTGGCGGACCGGGACGACTACGGGTCCGCCCACGGCGTTTACGAGATTGCCCTCGAGCTCGGCCGTGACGCCCGGCAGTACCTCGCCTGTCCCGATCTGATCGTCTACCACTCCTTCAGCTACCGGTTGGGAACCCCAAGGAATTTGGGCTACCGCACCCCTGCTGTGGGCGATTTCGGGCCGCTGGAAGGCTTTTCAGGCGGGGACGGCATTCCTCGGCGCGTGGACTCCCGTCGGCTCCGGCGGACCTTCCTCGAACTCCACCAGCGTCCGGTGGCCCAGGCCGGCGCCACCCTCGCCTCCGTCTACCTCGTCCGCGACAAGTCGTCGCTCAGCAGCTACCAAGGTGTCGTGGCAGGAGCGCTCAAGGGCGAGGTTGAGAGGATCCGCACCGAGAATCTGGGCCGCGCCCTCAGCGATGAAGACTGCCGCGCGGCCCTCGACGACCCGGCACGGGTGGCGGAGAGGTTCGGAGTCAGCGAGGAGATCCTCGGAAAAGTTCTCGCCGGGCGACTGGACACGGTCGGATCGGCCTGCGTGGACAACGAACACAGCCCCTACAGCGAGCAGGGGCGGCCCTGCACCGCGTCGTTCCTCCTTTGCCTCACCTGCCCATGCTCGCGTTCCGAGCCCAGGCACGTGCCGGTCCAGGCCCTGATGCTCACCGAGCTCAGAGGACGACGCTCCGAGATGGCGCCGTCAGAGTGGGACCGGCGTTTCGCCCCGCCGGCCGCCCGGCTCGAAGACGTCCTCCAGCTCCAGCGCGCAGATGTCCAAGCGGAGGCCGGGCGAGTCTCCGCCGACGATACCCGCCTCGTCCGAGCCCTCCTTGAAAATGAGTTGGAGATCCCATGAGTATCCACGCCATCGTTAATGGCCGACCGGCACCGGAGTCCGGCACTCCGGTCCTGCTCGTCCGTCCGGTCCGGCCGGAGATCGCCCCTGAGAAACTGTCACGGTTCGGCGATGACCGTTGGGACCTCACTCACGGGATCTTCGAGGACCACAGCGACTCCACGAGCATCAACTTCAAACGCCTCCCGCAGCCATGGCGGGAGGCGGTCAAAGACTACCTGTGGCAACTGATCAACGAAGACCATCCGCGCGCCTTGCCAGCCGCCCGCGCCGGAGTCCGCTGCTCCCTGCGATCGGTGTCTCTCATAAAGGTCCTATCGAGCGGCTCATCATCTGGGCTGCAGGACGCGGTATGGAATCCTTCGCGGAGCTGGACGCAGCGCGCCTCGATGAGTACCTGGCGTACCTGGGCGATTCCGGGGTCTCCTACGGGTCCAGACAGCACTCCGTCGCGGAAGTGCGGCGGCTGTGGTCCTATCGGGACCTGGTCCCGCCGCGGCTGGCGATGCCGGGCGCACCCCCTTGGGACGATGCGCCCGCCAGGGAACTGCTCGGTGCTCGCTCCGACGTCCAGCCAATCAACCGCACACCCCGGATCGGCGATGCAACACTCGTTCCGCTGCTGGCATGGGCGATCCGGTTCGTCGAAGAGATCTCAACGGACATCCGGCCCAACTTCAGCGAGTTCCGCAGGACCCTCGTGGGCGGACGCGAATACCGGCAGGCAGGACTTCGACTGTATGAGGCAGAGCGGCATCAGAAGCTGACGCAGGTCCTGGAGCACCTGCGTGCGGCAGGCCTGGGGCTTCCCGGCCGCGTGCTGGCCGACGGGTCACACGAGATCCGGTGGGCGCACCTCGCACGACTGACCGGCACGCTGGGGGCAACGCACGCCAAATATGACCGATCAGTGATCGAAGCCTCGGGCCTTCAAATAGACGACAACGCCTACCTGACCCCCGCTGCGCCGTGACCGTCGACGGAATCCCCTGGCACCCCGGGTCCATGAAGTACGACGACGCGCTCGTCTACGCCCGACTACTCCATACCGCCTGCTACATCGTGATCGCCTACCTCTCGGGCATGCGGCCAGGAGAGGTACTGACCCTCACGGCCGGATGTCTCCATCACGATCCCGAGCGGGACCTGTGGACACTCACCGGCACGCGGTGGAAGGGAGCCACCGGATCCCACGGCGGCAAGGCAGAAGAAGGCGCAACGCGTGAGAACCCATGGGTCGTCCACCCCCTCGTCGCCCAAGCCGTCACCGTCGCCGAGGAACTCGGTAACGGACGCCTCCTCTTCCCCAAGAGCATCCGGCCCAAGGAAAACCGCCCGAAGACCCGCAGGTATGGGTGCGGCCGGGCCAGGCCCGGACAGCCACGCAAGTCGCTGACGACATCGTCTCTTTCACCGAGTGGGTCAACAACTTCTGCCGCGAGAACCGCCGTCCGGACACCATCCCGGAGGACCCCGACGGGCGGATCACCCCCAGCCGCTTCCGCCGGACCCTCGCCTGGCACATTGTGCGCCGCCCCCGCGGCCTCGTCGCCGCGGCAATCCAATACGGCCACCTCAACGTCCACGTCACCCAGCTACGCCGGAAACTACGCCTCGGGCTTCCCTGACGATCTTGCCTTCGAACAATGGCTCGAAAGGATCGACCAGGCCACAGACCTCGAAGCGTACCTCGACGGTGGCGGCCACATCAGCGGACCGGCCGCCAGCGAACTGGAACGACGCATCAGGGTAGCCCGCGAGAAATTCGCTGGGAGGGTCCTCCTCACCGGGCGACAGGCCCGAAAGCTGCTCCAAGATCCCGTACTCCAGGTCTACCCAGGACGCGGGCTCCACTGCGTCTTCGACCGCGCCAAAGCACGCTGCATCAGAGAAGCGGACGACGGTCCCGTCCTGGCTGAATGCAACCCGGGTGCGCCAACATCGCCCGAACGGGCTCGGACGTCGAGGAACTCCGCGCCAGGCTCGCGCGCCTGCCGGACGACTCGCTGGCCCCGCCGATCCGTTACCAACGCGCGACCGCAATAAAAGAGTCCATACAAAGCATCATCGAAACACACCAGGAGGGCACACCATGACGGAGCCGGAAAAGGATCGGGCCCGCGAAGCCCTCGAACGCGCCATGGACGACCTCCTGGAAGGCCGCGTTCCCGGCCCCCTCACGGGCCTGCGCCTCGTCGAACTCGCCGGCGTCAAGCGCCACCGGCTCACCCACGACAACCCCGACCTGAACCTCGAATTCCAGGAACGGGCAAGGCAGCTAAACCGGATAAAACCTGAGGTCGAGAGCCTACGGAAGCTCCTGTTCGACGAAAGGGAGCGGAATGCCGGGCTCGTCGCGGCCAACCGTGGCCTGGACAAACGGCTCAAATCCTACGCGACCGCCCTCTTGGATGTGCTCGAGGAGAGAGACTCGCTCAGAGACAGCCTTTCCCGTCGAGAAAGGGTCATTCCTATGCCCAGATAGCGCCGGGGCGGGTCGCACGCAATGTCACTGTGTGCGGGCTGAATTTGACCGACATTGCTCGGGGGCAGGACCAGACATGCCGGATTTTCCAGAAGCCATGTTCGGGTCTCGGAACGAGCCGGTTCCACAGGGTATCGGGGGCCGCATCCGGGCACGGGATCCAAGGCCGTCCGTTAGGTTGCTCAGGCGGAGAATTGCCCTGGGCCGCCAAGGGCGGCAAGGGCTTTGCGGAGCCGGGTGTCGGCGTCGTCGGCGACGTCCCGTACGGCCGGGTTGCCGCTGAGCTGGACCATGGTCCGGGGATCGATGGCCTGGATGGTGGTCTCGGTGGCATCCTTGCCGCGGCGGACGACGACGTTGCACGGCAGCAGGGCACCAAGGTCCGG
>NZ_DF952475.1:247492-251992 GCF_001263615.2 Arthrobacter sp. Hiyo1
CGCTGGTCTACGGCGTGGGCATGAGCCCTGCGCAGGCCATTCCCACGTCCCTGCTGGTGGTCGGCGTCTCGTCACTGGCGGCCTTGATCCCGCGGTTCCGCGAGGGCATTAACTGGCCCGTGGTCCTGCTGGTCGGCGCCGCTGGCATCCCGGCAGCCTGGGGCGGCACGGCCATAGGAAGGCTCCTGGATCCGAACATCCTGATGCTCGCATTCGCAGCCCTGATGGTGATAGCCGGAATCCGCATGCTAACCCGCACCCGCGAAACCGAGGGCTCCTGCAGCACCGGGCCCACCCGGGCCTTCCGCACCTGCGCCCCCAAAGCCGTCGGCGTGGGACTCCTGGTGGGGTTCCTGACCGGACTCCTGGGCGTGGGCGGCGGATTCCTCATCACGCCGGCACTCACGCTGTTCCTCGGACTGCGCATGAAACAGGCCGTCGGATCATCCCTGGCCATCATCGTGATCAACTCCGTGGCAGGCTTCAGCGCCCACGCGGCCGGATTCACCATCGAGTGGCCGACCGTCCTGGCCTTCGCCATCCCGGCGATCCTCGGCTCACTCGTTGCAGCCCGGCTCGCCCGCCGGCTCAAAGAGAACCATGTGCGCGTCTCGTTCGCGGTGCTGATCTTCGCCGTCGCCGCCTGGGTCACGGCCAGCACCGTCACCGCCTGACACACCATCCCACACCCAAGCAAGGAGGCCACCCCATGGGCCTGATCAGTTCCCTGAAGAAAGTCCTTCACCAAGCCCTACAAAACAATCACCGTCGCCGAAGCGAAAGGACTCATGGCATCCGGTGCCACCCTGATCGATGTCCGTTCCACACGCGAGTGGCGCGGCGGCCGGGCACCCCAGGCCAAGCACGTCCCGTTGGACCGGCTGCAAATCAGCACGGCGGGAATCCAGAAGAGCCGGCCTGTCATCGCCGTGTGCGCCTCCGGTGTCCGCTCGGCCTCCGCGGCACGGTTCCTGGCCGGGAGGGGCTATGACGCCTATTCCCTCCGCGGCGGTATGGCGGCCTGGCGTCAAGCCGGCGAACCCATCCGATAAGTCCGAACCATCCGCCCAACCAGCCGAACCCCAGAAGGAGAACACACCATGGCTGAAATCAGCGTCACCGAAACCGCGCAACGCCGGGACATCGCCCGGATCCTGGATGTCCGCGAGGACTTCGAAGTCTCCGAAGGCATGATCCCCGGCGCCCTGCACATCCCCATGGACCAGCTGCAGGAACGACTCTCCGAACTGGACCCTGCCGTCCCCGTCATTGCGGTCTGCCGCAGCGGCAACCGCTCTGCCCGCGTCGCCGACGCCCTCAACGGTGCCGGCTTCAGCGCCGACACCATGACCGGGGGCATGATCGCCTGGACCCGGGCCGGCCTCCCCACCACCTGACCCTCCAGCCCTCCTGCCCGAGGCCATGGATCATTCAACCGCATTTCACCTTTGGAAGGACTCGAACCTGGTTATGGCAACCATCGACATCACCGAACAGAGCTTCGCCCAGGCCCTGGAGAACAACGGCATCGTTTTCGTTGACTTCTGGGCCGGCTGGTGCGGCCCGTGCCGCATGTTCGCCCCCATCTACGGCGCTGCCTCCGAACGGCACCCTGAAATCACCTTTGCCAAGGTCGACACCGAAGCCCAACAAGGCCTCGCCGCGGCCGCCGGGATCACTGCCATCCCGACCCTGATGGCCTTCCGCAACAAATCCCTGGTCTTCTCCCAGCCCGGCGCGCTCAACGCCACAGGACTGGAAGAAGTGATCCAGGAGGTAAAAAACCTCGACATGGCACGCCTCCGGGCCCAGGACGCACCGCAGCAGAGCTGAAACCAGGCAGCAGCACGGCACACATCCCCGGCCTTGAAATACCCTATGGGGTATTACTGTTTTCTTTAGAACACGGGGAACACATCCCCTCCCACCCGCTTTTCAGAAGGAGAGCACCAGATGCTTATCGAGCGCATTTACGATGAAGACCTCGCCCAGGCCAGCTACCTGATCGGCTGCCAGGCCAAGGGTGAGGCCGTTGTGGTGGACAGCCGCCGCGACATCGCGGTGTACCAGGATCTCGCCGCAAGGAACGGCATGAAGATCGTGGCCGTCACCGAAACCCACATCCACGCCGACTACCTTTCCGGCACCCGCGAACTTGCCGCTGCCACGGGCGCGAAGATCTACGTCTCCGGCGAGGGCGGCCCGGACTGGCAGTACGAATTCGACGGCGAGCGGCTGTACGACGGCGATGTGATCGCCCTGGGCAACATCAGTGTCCAGGCAGTGCACACACCGGGCCACACCCCCGAGCATCTGTCCTTCCTGGTCACGGACGGCGCGTTCAGCGACCAGCCCGGCTACCTGCTCTCGGGTGACTTCGTCTTCTCCGGCGACCTGGGCCGCCCGGATCTGCTTGATGAGGCAGCCGGCGGCGTCGACACCCGTTTCCTCGGGGCCAAGCAGCTCTTCGCCAGCCTGCGGGACAAGTTCCTGACCCTGCCGGACTTCGTCCAGGTCCACCCGGCCCACGGCGCCGGCAGTGCCTGCGGCAAGGCCCTCGGCGCGATTCCCTCCTCCACGGTCGGGTACGAGCGGCTCTACGCCTGGTGGGGCCCGTACCTGGCCGCGAATGACGAACAGGGCTTCATCAACGAACTCCTCGACGGCCAGCCCGACGCCCACGCCTACTTCGGCCGGATGAAGCACGAAAACCGTGAGGGACCGGCCGTCATGGGTGAGCGTACGCCGCTTACGGAACTGGACACTGCCGACGTCGCCAAGGACCTGGCGGCGGACAAAGTCACGTTCATCGACACCCGGCCCAACAACGAAGTCCATGAGGGAACTGTTGCCCGCTCCCTGAACGTCCCCGCGGGCAAATCAGTTGCCAGCTACGGGGCCTGGGTAGTGAACCCTGAGACGGACAAGAACCCGCTGGTGCTGCTGGCGCAGGACCATGACCAGGCCCAGGACATGTGGGACCACCTTGTACGTGTGGGCATTGACAACGTCGCCGGCTACGTCACAAGCATTGACGGGCTGCCCACGAGCACCCCGAAGCTGATCCGGCCCGAGGAACTCGAGGCTTCGACGCCGCCATGGTGCTGGATGTCCGCAACCGCACCGAGCACACCGCCGGCCATATCCCGGGCTCCCACCAGCTCAGCGGCGGCCGCGTCATGTGGCACCTCGACGAACTGCCCACCCAAGGCGCCATCGTGAGCTACTGCCAGTCCGGCGTCCGGAATTCCGTTGCCGCCAGCGCCCTGCGCCGCGCCGGGTACGACATCGTCGAACTCGACGGCAGCTACGCCGCCTGGGCCACCCGGAACCAGACGCACGAGTCCGTGTCCAGCAACTAAATCCAGGAAGCACCTGAAATGCCCGATTGACCGCCTGGGCGGCGGCCCGGAACGCCCGACCGCCGCCCAGCCCTTGTCCGCAACAACTGGAGTGCACAATGACTTCCGGCAACACTTCTTCACCGCAGCACGCCGGACAACACGACGGCATCACCCTGGGCCTGCGGCAGAACCTGGCCCAGTTCATGCTCCTGGTCGCCGTCAACGCCCTCGTCGGCGGAACCCTGGGCCAGGAACGGACAATCCTTCCCTTGCTCGCCGGGCAGGTCTTCCATCTGGAGCTCTACACGTCCGCCCTGACCTATATCCTGGCCTTCGGACTGGCCAAAGCCGCCACCAACTACCTCGCGGGCACCCTCTCGGACCGCTACGGCCGCAAACCGGTCCTGGTAGCCGGGTGGCTGGTAGCCGTACCGGTGCCGTTGATGCTGATTTTCGGCCCGTCCTGGGGCTGGATCGTGGCCGCCAACGTCATCCTGGGCATCAGCCAAGGCCTGACCTGGTCCACCACCGTCATGATGAAAATGGACCTCGTCGGCCCGGAGCGGCGGGGCCTGGCCATGGGCCTGAACGAAGCCGCGGGTTACCTCGGCGTCGCCGGAACCGCCCTGGCCACCGGATATATTGCCTCCTCTTACGGGCTCCGTCCCGGACCGTTCCTGCTGGGCGCCGCGTTCATTGCCGTCGGCCTGGGCCTCTCCGTGCTGACCGTCCGCGAAACACACCACCATGCCACGGCGGAAGCGGCCACCCACATTCCCGTCCGTGCAGGCCACAGTGCCGGGCTGGGCAACCGGGAAATCTTCATGCTGACCAGCTTCCGCGACAAATCCCTGTCCGCCGTCAGCCAGGCCGGCATGGTCAACAACCTCAACGACGGCCTGGCCTGGGGCCTGTTTCCAGTCCTGTTCGCCACTGCTGGGCTCGGCATCGAACGCGTCGGCATCCTCAGCGCCGTCTACCCGGCGGTCTGGGGAGCCGGGCAACTCGTGACCGGCGCCCTCTCGGACAGGACGGGACGCAAACCCTTGATCGTGGCCGGCATGCTGGTCCAGGCCGGGGCCCTGGCTTTGGTCGCCCTCGGCCACGACTTCGGAACCTGGCTCATCGCGGCCGTGCTGCTCGGGGCAGGAACCGC
>NZ_DF952475.1:252698-253526 GCF_001263615.2 Arthrobacter sp. Hiyo1
CGCGGTCGCCGTCGTCGCCGCCCTCACCGCAGCATCCGGCATCCTCGTGGCCACCCGGATGCGCGGCACCGACCACGAAACGTCCGCCTGGGCCCTAGGCAAGATGGATCGAAGGGAGTGAAGGGTCATCCGCCCTTTCCGTTCCCGTTGCCGGGTTTCGACCGGGCTGTCGAGGGCTGGGGAGCCGTCGATTGCGGTGCCTGGCCCGGACTCGTCCCGCCGGTGGCCTGGTCGCTGCTGCGGGTTTGTGGAGCGGAGCCCCCGATGAGGTTCTGCGGCGGGGCGTCGAAGTCGCCGTGGTCGTAGAGACCGACGACCTGCTGCATGTACTGCGCCCACTGCGGGCCGGCGATGTAGGCCCCGTCCACCAGGGGGTAGTACTTTCCGTTGACCGTGATGTTGCGTCCGAGCCGTGCGGCGCTTCCGTTGAAAGGGTCTCCGAAGAAAGACGCCGTTGCCAGGCCTTTCGTGTAGCCAAGGACCCAGGTCTGGTTGTTGTACTGGTTGGTGCCGGTCTTCGCGGCGTCCGGGACGCCGAGCTTCTGCGGTATGAGCAGGCCGGAGCCCTTGGTAAGGACGTCCTGGAGGACATTCGTGGTGGCCTTCGCGACATCCGGATTCAAGGCGTTCGGCTTGCACGCGGATGCCTGCCCGCCGATTTTCTTGCCTTGGGCGTTATCGACCTCGGCGATCGAGATGGGCGCACAGTAGGTACCGTCCGCGGCGAACGTTGCGAAGGCGTTGGCCATCGTCAGGGGGGCGACGTTCTGGCTGCCCAGGATATTGCCCAGGGTGGAGAGGTCGATTTTCTTGTCGTTCCCGTCGCCC
>NZ_DF952475.1:258318-265054 GCF_001263615.2 Arthrobacter sp. Hiyo1
CTGTGCCGGCGCTGGCCGCCCTCGCGGCGCTGCTGGAAGCCGAGGACCAGACCCGGCAAAACGGGACACGACCGTGACCAGTACTCCCCGGCCGCTACGCACCGGCAAGTACTGGCCCGTTCTCCTGCTCGACATCTCAGCGGTCACTGTCCTTCTTCTCCTCGCCCTCGCTCTGCCCGCCGGCCCCTGGTGGTGGATCCTGGCCGCCCTCTGGACCGCCGTCGCCTGCCGGCGCGCCCTCAACGAACACCAAAGCCGCGCACGGGAAAACCGCTAGAAACGCGGCAGACCGCGGCGAGCAACACGGAACTACATGATTTGGGGGACCGTTACCTCGGGTCAATCGCTCCGGGAAGGGTGAGTCGTTGCCTCTATCGGATCCCCCACGCCCAGTGATGGCCTGACCTGCGCCTGAGTCTTGAGCCGACATGTCCTGACGGGCGGACCAGGACGGCTGAGGTATCCCTTCATTGGCGCCAAATACGTGAAGCAGGCCTGCGTGGTGCTTATGAGCGCCGGGGTGTTCTCTGACGGCTCCGGCGGGGTCAATCCAGCTCACGGCAGGCAAGGCGCCCTTCTCGGCGGCTGCGTAGAAGTTCCCGCAGCCCACGTGGTGGCCATCGGATGTCCTTGCGGATAGCGAGATCCGCAAGGCACCCACTCAGTGGCCCCGACGCCTCAGAGCGATCCGGACCTTCGAGCCGAGGCGCCGTGACGAACGGCGCGGGAGCCCGACGGCGATCACGCCCCGGCGCGAGCGTCCGAACCGGTCAACGCCCTCGGGAATCTAAGAGACGTAGGACAGGAATCCCAGGTAGATCGGGATGTCCGCGCCCGCGTGGAGAAGGGCGGAGGGAACGATGCTGCGCGAGCTGCGCGTGAGATAGCCGCCGATCAGACCGAGAGGGAAGGCGAACAGAACGATGAAGACGACGGCGGAGGACGTGTAGGTGACGCCGACGTGCCAGGACGCGAAGATGACCGCCTGAATAAAGGTTGCCAGGTAGGGTCCGAATGCGATGTTGAGCTTGGACATCAGCATCCCGCGGAACATCAGCTCTTCCAGGAACCCATTGGCAGCCGCCGCGGCCAAGAGCGCAGGCGTCAGACTGAGGTAGCGGCCGAAATCGAAGGTGCCGTGCACAGGCATGAAACGTGAGTGCGAAAGGGCTCCGAAAGTGAATACGTAGAAGGCGATGAGAGCGAGGATTCCGATCACGTATGCTCTTCCGAATCGCCCCCTGCGGACGTAGATCGAGGCCAGCGAGCTCCTTGAGATCCAGACCACCACCAGGACGGCGAGGACGGTGAGCAGCAACTCGTCGAGTTCGATGAGCACCGTGCCTTGAACTGTCGACGCCAGGGGGTTGCCGGCGACCGGAGGGCTCCGCAGGACCTGGCTTGCTAAGAATCCGGGCACATAACGGTCAGCCAGGGTGAATAGGGACATGCCAAAGAAAGCGAGGGGTATCTCCCAGTACCTGCGCAATGCGGCACTGCGCCGCGCCAGCAGCGCGAGGGCCAGCAAGGCGGTGGCGACCACCAGACCGTAGGCGAGCCGAGCGACATCGCCTTGGACGTATCCGGCCGAGATCGGCAGGAATCCGGCTACGATGCATGCGAATGCGAACATCGCCTTCCGACCCCGGGTCAGCGGACCGCCCGGCGCTTCAAGCGCGCGTGGCGCTGAGGCGATGTCTTCATCCCCCTCCCTGCCGGCTGCGTGTCGAGCTCGCTTCTCCGCGCCCTCAAGTTCATGGCCTACCGCTTCTGGCTGGAATCGCGGACCACGGCCTGGTCAACGCCGAGGTCTTTTGCCCGGGCCCAGATAACCACGTTCTGGGCGGCGAACGTCACCGCCAGGGCCAGGAGCAGCTCGGCCACCATGAAGCCCTGAGGATTGCTCCCAGGGTGACCGAAGAACGCGAATGGCAACCAGATCGCGATCAGCACCGCCCAGGTCACCAGCGTCATCCTCGTCCCCTTGACCATAACCCGGCCAGCAACGGACCAGATCTGGAAGGTTGTCCCGCGCCAGAGGCCAGCGGCCAATCCGATGACGAGGCCGGCAACAAGGAGGGCTACGCCACTCACGTTTGTCGCAAGAGATTGGCGGCCAAGCTGCTGGAGTCCGAAGAAGCCAAGCGCCGCAGGCAACAGCACCAGCCCGCGGCCTCTGAGAGGATGCGCACTCATCTGCCGATAGAAGAGGAAGGCGATGAGAGCCAGGTAGATCGCGACGTTGGCCGCGAGGCCGACAACCTGGTCCGGGGACATCCGCTCTCACCTCCAACGAGCGTATTACTTACCGTAAGTAGTACGATACATCCATGCAGGACCCTGTCAAGACCCCTCGAAAACGGCGACCGCGGGGCTCCCTGACCCGAGAGCAAGTGGTCGAAGCCGCGCTGGCACTGGCCGACGAGGAAGGTCTTGAGGCGCTCACCATGCCGATGCTGGCCCGCCGCCTCAAATGTGGGGTGATGACCATCTATGGCTATGTGAACAGTAAGGAAGATCTGCTCGATGCCATCGCCCAACGTGGGCTGCGCGACCTCCGGCTTTCCCACCCCCTCCCTGCTAACGCCGCAGCGATCCTGCGCGCCTGGGGACGGGCCCTCCGTCTGAACCTGATCGAGCACCCGAGCCTACCCATGATCTTCCTCTCCCGCCCGGTGATCGGCCCCGGGATCTTGCGCGGGCTCGAGGCCCTCCTAGGACCGCTGGCCAGAGCCGGGATGCCGCCGGCGCAGGCGTCCGCGCGGTCTACGCCGTCCTCACCTACGCCACGGGTTTTGTCGCCTGGGAAATACCGCGCACCCGCCGGCAGCCCAAAGCGACGTACGCGGCGGGTTGGCGGCGAGAAGTTGCATATCTGCCGCAATCTGAGCTTCCCTTCGTCGCCAGCGTCCTCGACGAGCTGCCAGAGGTCGCCGGCGAGGAGCAGTTCGAGCTCGGATTGGCCGCCCTGACCGTCGGCCTGGCGATCAACCCCGAAGAGCGACGTTGGCCAGAGCCGCGATAGCGGACGCCGTCCAGGCACCCCGAAGCTGAAGTCCAGTCCACGCCGTTCAATCGACGCCAACAACACGTATCAGCAAACAGAACGTGTGCGCCGCCGTCATTGGGCCGTTGACGCAGCCCCACGCGATCATCGCGGGCTTGCCCATTGATGGGCAGCTGCGGATCGTCGGCCGCTCTACAGTCCTTTCAGCACGTGCAGGGCTCGAGCTGGGCCGCCAGCTCCGCCCGGCGCAGCCCGGGCATCCGTGGCCCGAAGAGATCAGCGAAACCTCGCTGAACAGATTCAGCAAGGACAAAGGCCCGGTGCACCTGACGCTGGTCGAAGCGCTCGTGGTCGAAGTCGCGGCCGACGTCGCGTGATCCGGCAGATCGTTCCGGCATCCTCTGTCTTTTGTGCGGGCCAGACCCGAGCTGGATCCCGCCGACGTGGAACTCCCGCCGCACATCAAGGACCGGTAACCCCCGCAAATCGCGTTGAACGGGTTGTGCCCACTGGGGGCAGGTGGAGCCCTCCGCACAGCTCAAAGCTGTCCCCATTGGGAACAACCCGTTCGTTGTCGGTGCCCGCCCCTATTCTGAACCTCTGCGGCCTGGGTGGCCGCATTTTAGTGGAGTGTCGATTCGAATATATGTTCTAAGGTTGTGGTATGTCCTCCCCCGAGTATGCGGCCGCGCTGCAGGCGCAGTACGCGCGGCGTGCCGGCCCGATCGGGCTGACCGTGGAAGAGCTCGATTTCGAACACTTCCCAGCCAAGAACGGGTTCCCGGGAATCCCAGTGAAGGCCTGGATCCGGTTCCCGAACTGCGCGGAGCTCGTGGACGGCGAGGTGTACGCCTGGACGGCGAAGGCCGCGGAAGTGACATGGAAGGACGGGCCGGTGACCTACCGGACCTGGGTGTGGAGCTCGGCGGTCAACCGCCGGGAAGAAATGATGAACAGGAATTTGGGAGAGCGGACCAGCCGTGACAGCAACAGCAAGTGAAACCGCCCTGGACGTCCCCGTGGATGTCCGGTTCACCGCGGCCGGCAACCCCCTTGCCGTCCGCTACGACGGGCGCGTGTGGGCAGTCGCGGCGGAGCCGCTGCACTGGTTCACCAGGGACTCCTGGTGGGAGCCACGACGGTCCGCGCCGGTAGGCGTTGGGAACATCGTGGATATCGAATTTTGGAGGGTACAGGTCAAGCTCTCGGCCAATTCAGCCTTGCGGACATTTCTGCTGCGCCGGAATCCCGTGGCCACTCAGTGGCTCTTGGAATCCATTAGCTAGTGCCGGCTGCCATTACACACCGGCCGGAACTTGCAGGGACTGGTAAATGGAGCCATCCTTAAATCCAACCTCAAGCATGTGAATCGCTTCGTCGTAGCCCACCGTAGCCATGTTGTTGCTCGCAACCGGAAGACGCATCATCAGTTGACTTCCCACTCGGCCGTCTTAGCCTGTTCCAGCTCGACAAACCTGGCGGCCATTGTCGCGTTGCCTCGTGTGAGCTTCCTAATCGTGAGGTCTTCAGCCTTGTCGTTGGCAAGTCGCAGATTGTTGGCCGACTTGTGCAGAGCCGCTTTCGTCTTCTCCAAGTCTTTGATCGCTTCGTCGATGCGCTTAATCGCCTCCCCGAAACCGTCGGAAGCAAGCCGCCAGTTGCGGCCGAACACGTCCTTGAAATCCTCGATCTGCTGCTCGAAGTTCGTGATATCAATGTTCTGCGCCTTGACCAGTGCGAGCTCGGTCTTGTACTTGAGCGAGTTCATCGCGGCGTTCCGCAGCAGCGCGATCAACTGGATGAAGAACTGCGGCCGGATGACATACATCTTCGGGTAGCGGTGAGAGACGTCAACGATCCCAGTGTTGTAAAGCTCGCTGTCGGGCTCGAGCAGAGAGACCAGCACAGCGTACTCGCACCCCTTCTCGGTGCGGTCCTTGTCGAGCTCCTTCAGGAAGTCCTCGTTCTTGTGCTTTGTCGCGGTGCCGTCGTTCTCGTTCTTCATCTCGAACATGACCGAGACAATCTCCGTACCAGCATTGTCGGAGTCGCGGAATATGTAGTCACCCTTGCTACCAGCCCGGGCATCGTTGTCCTTCTCGAAATAGGAGCCCGGGAAGGCTGTGGCACGGATGCGGTTGAACTCAATCTCGCAGTGCTGTTCAAGGGTTTCACCGACCATCTTGGTCGACAGCTTCGCCTTCAGGTCTCGCAGTCGCTCAATCTGTTCTTCGCGGTCCTTGATCTGGGTTTCGTACTTGTCCTTCAGGGACTTCTCGCCGAGCTGCTTCTCGAGCTCGGCTCGTTCGAGTCCGCTCTTGAATTCGTCCCGCTCCTTTTCGACGGTGCTGACTGCTCGGTGATCGCAAGCCTCTGCACGATCTCAATAGCCTCGAGCTTCGCCTTGAGGTCTTGGATCGCGGCGTCCTTCGTCGAGGCGGCCTTCTGAAGTTCGTTGACGAGCTTCGCTTCGGCCAGCTCCACTGATGACTGCTTCTCCTGCTTCGTTTGTTCGAGCTCGTTCACGAGCGCGTCGCGCTCCTTTTCGACGGCACTAAGGGCCTCGGTCACAGCGAGCTTCTGCGTGACTTCACGGGCATCGAGCTTCGCCTTCAGCTCCTGGATTGCGGCGTCCTTGGCAGCCGCAGTCCTCTGAAGTTCGCTGGCGGCCTTCGTCTCCGCCAGTTCGAGAGAGTTGGCCTTGTCCTGCTCGGCCAACTCGAGCCGCCCGTGGAGCTGCTGTTCGAACTCAGCATCGCGAACCTGCTTGACGATGTCGGCGTAGCCGGCCTCATCGATAGTGAATGTCCGCTCGCAGTGCGGGCACTTGATTTCATGCATAGTGGAACCCCAATCAGGCTATGTCGGCCCCGAATGGCCGCACTTGTGTGGCCCTCTGGTCTCTCAGAGGGGAGAAGAATTATCGAGATTCGCCGGTCTCCGGCCCGGCGGCATACGAACCGAACACCGGAGCAAACAGCAGCGTGCTGGGCTTGTTACGGCGAGGTGCCGAGTTGCCTGTCAGTCATTGACCCCCAAACTATCCCCCAAGGTGGCGCCGCTGCGCCTTGCGTTCGGCGCGGCTGGGGTCCTCCCGAGAGATGTCTAACACTTGATGTACATGTCTGTCGGGAAATTTGAGAATCTTGATCCGCACCCGAGGCGACGGACAATCCTTTACCGGATGCAAGCCGACGTTCGACGCAGACACTGGTGATGTCTCGGGGGCTGCTGAAGGCTTAGTTGTCAGCTAGTCAAGCAAACCTTCACCAGCCCCGTAGGGTTTACCCCGGTATCTGGATCCGTGCGGATTCCTGCATGAGCGTGTTGGAGATCATCACCGTTGATGCGCCGGGAGCGATGTCGAAGGCGATGAAGCCCCGTGCTTTGTCACCGGGCAGGACGTCTCCTGAGGCGAGCTGGTTGTCCGCGAAGAGATCGAGATCGGCTTTGCGCCCGTTGGTGTCCTTGGCGGAGAAGTAGAACGGATTGGAGCTGGTTTTGCCTGATTCGGTTTCCCAGAGAACGTCCAGGAGCAGATAGCTTCCGTTCTTCGCCGGAGTGGCGAATGCAGTGGTGCTGACGCTGGCCGTCCGGACGGCCGAAACGATCGTGATCTTGGCGACGTTGCCGTTGCTCATCTTGACACTGAAGGGAACGCCGACGGCGGGTGCGGCAGCCGGAGGTGCGGTGACCGGCGCGGGAGCTGCCGGAGCCGGGGCTGCGGAT
>NZ_DF952475.1:265485-267276 GCF_001263615.2 Arthrobacter sp. Hiyo1
GATGAAGCCGGTGACAACGCGGCGGCGGATGACGGCGCAGTGGGGCTCACGTCGCTGGCCTGCTTGGTGCCGCCGGAGCAGGAGCCCAGGGCGATGCCCAGCACCAGGACACCGGCCGGGATCAGGAAGCGCTTCTTCTTGAAGAACGGGCGCGGCTGGGTGGTGATGGTTTCGGCGACGGGCGTCTGAGGATGGTGCTGGTTCATATGGGTGATGCCTTTCTTGGGTTGGCGAATGATGTGCGGAGGGCGTGTTACTGCTTTTCCCATTTGCCGCAGCGGGTTGAATTGAAGTCCTGCCCGGCGGAGAGGGTCACCGCAGGGCGGCCGCCGCCCGGGATGTCGTTTTGGATGATCTTGCTGCCGTTGCTTCCGGTGGCGTAGATGCCCCAGTAGCAGGTGGATCCCACCGCTGCCGCCGCACGGTAGGTGCCCGGCTCTATGTCCTTGCCCACCGTCCAGGTTCCGTCACCGATGGTGTTGGCCGCCTTGGTCTTCTCGGCGCCGGTGACTGCGTCTTCGCGCACCTTGACTGCGGCTTCGGCGGTCTTTACGGCTGCGTCGGCCTTCCCGACCTCGGTTTCGCGGGCGGTGACCTTGGCTTCACGGTCTGAAATGCCGTTCTGCAGCGTGTCGTACTTCGATTTCATCGACTCGTAACTGGACTTGGCTGAATCGCGCTCGGACTCCACGGACGCCTTCTCCCCGGCCAGCGCCGCATAGGCTTCGCTGGACTTCGGGTCCGGCAGCGTGGTGCCGACGGCGACCGATCCAGCTAGCAGGGCCAGGACGGCCACGGTAACGAAGATCCGCCGTTTCCGTCCCGGCTTTCCCTTTTCGCTGGCTGGCTGAGCCTCCTCCGGTACGTCATCGGTCGGCGTTCGCGCCGGCTCGTCGGTCTCGGTATTCAACATGATGTCTTCCTCTGTTCAGGGATGGCTGCTGAGCGGCGGCGGGATACCAGTCCCCCAATGCGTGGTTCCCGCCGCCGTCACAGCTCCGGAGGATTCCTTCGTAGCTGCAGAACGAAGCTACGGCGGGCCGCCCCGGCGAAAGCCAAAGATCACTGATAACCCCTGTTATCAACACCCCACATGAAAATCTGCCCGGCACAGTTAGGCTGAGGGTCGACGTCGTAAGGAGGCGCAAATGAACGAAGCAGAAGCCCTGCGCATGACCCTCTCGGACGTTGCCGCCCTCGCTCAGGTCCAGCGCCCCGTCGTTTCCATGTGGCGCAAACGCAGCGCCGGGTCTATCCACCCATTTCCGCAGCCGGCAGCGCTCGACGGCGGGCTGGAACTCTTCGACGCCGACCACATCGCCGCCTGGCTGACCGTCACTGGACGGGGCAATAACCCGGAGGCCGCCAACGACGTCGCCGCCTTCGCCCGGATGCCCGGCACGGCTGCCGGTGGCGCCCAAGGAAACACATTCGACGCTCTCACGGCCCTGCTGACGCTTAAAGCAATGGCCGGCAACTCGTTGGGACAGCTGAGCCCGGACGAACTTCTGGACGTTGCAGATGAGTGCGATCCGGATGACACGTTCCTGTATTCGGAACTGGCAGCCCTGGGCACGTCGCTTGCTTCCACGGCGGCGTTCGCGGACCGGCTGGTGGACAGTGCCTACAACACGGATGCGGCCTTCGAGCAATTGCTTGCCGCGAGGTTCCGGGCGGGGCTGCGGGAGCACTCGGAGACCGCCCTCACCGACTCTGCCGTGGGGTTGGTGGCCGCTGCGGTCGTCGAACTGGCCGCGGCTCTTGGCGGAAACTCCGTGTTTGCTGACTCCA
>NZ_DF952475.1:267932-274559 GCF_001263615.2 Arthrobacter sp. Hiyo1
GGCTGCCGCAGGGACTGTTGCGTTCCAAGCCGCGCGAAGCCCAGGCGCTGTGGGTACTGGGACCGTCGTTCGCTGAAGTGCCCATTGCCGAGCGCTGGACCATGGTGGCGGACCTCAGCACCCGCGCCCTCACAGAAGACGTCCGGCAGGACCTGGTCAGCGACATCGTTGCCTCCATGGGAAACCGCGCCACGGTGCGCGCCCACTCCTTCCGCTTCGCCCGGCTGGTACAGACCCGTCTCCTGCTGGCCAGCAGGAAGTCCTTGGCGGCAGCCCAATCCCACGGCTCGGCCCCGAGTTCCAAGGGCGCGGAGGCCGCCCTTCGGGTCGAGGAACTCGTGCGCAAGCTGCGAGCCGGCAGGCCTGAACAACCAGGTGACGTGGCAGTGTTCCCAGGAGAGCCTCACGCGAAGGTTCAGCCCGTCTCGGTCCAGGAACTCATCGCCGCCGGCAATCTCAAGTACATCAAGGGCAACCGGCTCGAGGATGCGGACCTGACGCCAAGCGGCGGGACACGAGTCCTGGGGCCGGCCGAACTGCTCGACCCGCACGGCAGGCAGAGGAGGCACATCAGCCTTCTGGATTTCGCCGCCAGTAACCCTTCCGGCCGTCTCACCGAGCCTGGCGACGTCGTCTTTTGCACGAACCCCCGGCCCGCCGCTCTGGTGGACGCGCAAGGTGGCTCCGCCGTCGTCTTCCCCGCCCGCGTGCTACGGATCGATGGAGGGGACCCCGGCGGGCTGCTGGCCGACGTCGTCGCCGCGGACATCAACAAGCTCCGCGCCGAGGACAAAGCCTGGCGCCAGTGCGCCTGCGCTACGTCCCGGACGCCCAACGCAAAAAACTGGCCGAATCCCTCGTCCGGCTGCAACACGAGCAGCGGCAAGCCCGCGAGCGGCTCAGGCGGCTCGAAGAACTCGCTACCCTGATTACGGACGGCGTAGCGGGCGGAAGCCTCACCCTGACAGACCCCAGCACTAAGCTCGCCGAACCACAGACCGAAGGAACCCGTTAATGCCCCCGAAATTGAAGGTGGACCTCGCCCCGTCCACCATGAAGGAACTCAAGGACACTCTCTGGAAGGCCGCAGACAAGCTGCGCGGTTCCATGGATGCCTCCCAGTACAAGGACGTGATCCTTGGGCTGGTGTTCCTGAAGTACGTCTCGGACGCGTTCGAGGAGCGCCGCGGGCAGATCCAGGCGGAGCTGGAGGCGGACGGGCTCAACGAGGAGCAGATCGCCCAGCTGATCGACGATGTGGACGAGTACACCGGCCGGGGCGTTTTCTGGGTGTCGGAGCGGGCCCGCTGGAACTATCTGGCCGAGAACGCCAAGGGCCTGCCTGCGATGGACGGGGCCGGGCCCAAGTCGATCGGTCTGCTCATCGATGAGGCGATGGACCTGATCATGGCGGACAACAAGTCTCTGGCCGCCACTCTCCCCCGCATCTATAACCGGGACAACGTGGACCAGCGCCGCCTCGGCGAGTTGCTGGACCTGTTCAACTCCGCCCGCTTCACCGGCCAAGGCGCCAGCAAGGCCCGCGACCTGCTCGGCGAGGTCTACGAATACTTCCTGGAGAAGTTCGCCAAGGCCGAGGGCAAGCGCGGCGGCGAGTTCTACACCCCCGCCGGCGTGGTCCGCGTTCTCGTGGAGGTTCTGGAACCGCACCGCGGCCGCGTCTACGATCCCTGCTGCGGTTCCGGCGGCATGTTCGTCCAGGCCGAGAAATTCCTCGAGGCCCACAACATGGAGGGCTCGGACATTTCCGTCTACGGACAGGAGCTCAACGAGCGCACTTGGCGGATGGCCAAGATGAACCTCGCCATCCACGGCCTCAACGCCAACCTCGCCTCCCGCTGGGGCGACACCTTCGCCCGGGATCAGCACCCCGAACTCAGTGGCAACAACGGCGCGGACTTCATCATGGCCAACCCGCCCTTCAACATCAAGGACTGGGCCCGCTCCGAGTCCGACCCCCGCTGGAAATACGGCGTGCCACCGGCCGGCAACGCCAACTACGCCTGGATCCAGCACATCATCTCCAAACTCGCCCCCTACGGCAGCGCCGGCGTAGTCATGGCCAACGGCTCCATGTCCTCCAACTCCGGCGGCGAGGGCGAGATCCGCGCCCAGCTAGTGGAGGCCGACCTGGTCTCCTGCATGGTGGCGCTGCCCACCCAGCTGTTCCGCAGCACCGGCATCCCGGTCTGCACCTGGTTCTTCGCCAAGGACAAGACCGCTGGCAAGAACGGCTCCGTGGACCGCACCGGACAGGTGCTCTTCATCGACGCCCGGAACCTCGGCTACATGGTGGACCGCGCCGAGCGCGCGTTGTCCGATGAAGACATCGCCAAGATCGCCAACACCTACCACGCCTGGCGCGGCACATCTTCGGCTGTTGAGGGCGGCCTGATTTACGACGACGAATCCGGCTTCTGCTATTCGGCCACCCTCGCGGAGGTCAAAGCCGCGGACTACGCGCTGACGCCGGGCCGGTACGTCGGCGCAGCAGACGTGGAGGACGACGGCGAGCCCATCGAAGAGAAGATCGCGCGGCTGTCGAAGGAGCTGTTCGAGCACTTCGAGGAGTCCGAGCGGTTGGCAGTCGCTGTGCGCGAGCAGCTAAGGAGGGTTTCGTGAGTGCATGGCGAAGCGCGACCATCGAATCTTTAGCCTCAGGCAAGAAATCTGCGCTTTCGACTGGACCTTTTGGTTCCGCAGTGGCCTCTAAGAATTTCCGCCAAAGCGGGGTTCCGATGCTGCGCGGGAGCAATTTGAGCGACGATGTGGGCACCAAACTGGATGAACGGGACTTGGTGTTCTTGGACCCAGACCTTGCTGCCACCTTCGAGCGCAGCACAGCTCGGCAAGGCGACCTTGTTTTCACCTGTTGGGGATCTGTCGGCCAAATCGGCCTCATAGATGCCGCCGCCCAATACGGCGAGTACATCGTGTCCAACAAGCAGATGAAGCTGAGCCCGGATCCTGGGCAAGTTGACTCACTCTTCCTCTACTACAACATGAGTCAGCCTAAGATGATTTTCGAAGTTCAGTCCCAGGCCATCGGGAGCACTATTCCAGGGTTCAACTTGGGTCAACTGCGTGCATTAACAGTTCAGATTCCGGAGCTGGCCGAGCAGCGGGCGATTGCGGATGTGCTGGGGGCGCTTGACGAGAAGATCGCCGCCAACACCAAGATCGCTGCAACAACGGACGAAATTTTGTCCGCAAGGTTTTCTGCCTTGTCAGAGGCGGAGACGGATGAAGTCCGTCTAGGCGACATCGCCGATGTCAACGTTGAGACTGTAAAGCCTGTTGCTGGCGGCCAGCTTCGGTACATCGACATTGCTTCCGTAGATGTGGGGTCCTTTAACTTTCCGGCCCTCACCGGCTGGGACACTGCACCCTCACGAGCACGGCGGCGCGTGACAAGAGGCGACACTATTTGGTCAACAGTTCGGCCGAATCGCAGGTCTCATGCCCTAAACCTCTCGGACGATTCACTTCTTGTGGGGTCGACTGGACTGGCGGTTATCTCACCCCGCACGGTGGGCTTTGCCTACGTGTACGAGGTCACAAAGATGCCTGAGTTCACGGCCTATCTCGAAACTGTGGCGGAAGGCAGCGCTTACCCCGCCGTCCGGGCTGACAGGTTCAGTGAGGCGCCAGTACCGCTCTTGTGTGAGGACGCTCGCGGTTCATTTGAAGCTTTGGCGGCACCGCTGCGCGAGTCAGTTCACGCCCTGGAAATCGAGAACCGGATCCTTGCAGCTACACGAGATGCTCTCCTACCCCAGCTCATGTCCGGCAAGCTGCGCGTCAAGGACGCCGAGAAGGCATTGGAGAGCGCAGGCGTATGAAACAGAACGGAGGCGAGATCCAGCCCGGTACGCGTAAGCACGTTAACGGCGCGTCTTTCCCAGGTACCCCGGCGCAAAGCTCCATGCCGGAGTGGTACCCGGAACTCCTCGCCTCTGTCACCCAGCGGATCGCCAGCGGACGCTTCCAAGCCGTTCAAGCCATGAATCGAGAGCTGACAGCCACAAGCTGGGCCATAGGCAATGATCTGCTCGAACGTGAGGCCTCCGAGGGCTGGGGTGCGAAAGTTGTACTGCGTCTCTCCGCCGACATTTCATATGAGTTTCCCGGCGCGCGCGGGTTTTCTCCCCGCAACCTCCGATACATGAAGTCGTTTGCCGAAGCGTGGCCCGATCCGGCAATGTTGCAACGCGTTGCAACATTGCCGTGGGGTCACCAGATCGCCCTGCTTGAGAAGCTCAGCGATCCGGACACACGCCTCTGGTACGCCGCAGCCGCCGTCGAAAACGGCTGGTCGCGCAACGTGCTGGTCCACCAGATCGAGACGAAACTCCACGAACGCAGTGGCAAGGCGATCACCAACTTCTCGGCCACCCTGCCGCCGTCGGACTCCGACCTGGCCCAGCAGTCGCTCAAGGATCCGTACGTCTTCGACTTCGTGGCCATGACGGACCGGCGCAACGAACGCGAGCTCGAAACGCAGCTGGTCCAGCACATCGAGAAGTTCCTGCTGGAGCTCGGTCAGGGCTTCGCCTTTGTCGGCGAGCAGGTCCGGCTGGAGATCAACGGGGACGAGTTCTTTGCGGACCTGCTCTTCTATCACCTCAAACTCCGCTGCTACCTGGTCATCGAGCTGAAGGCCGGAAAGTTCGAACCGGGCTTCCTCGGCCAACTGGGCATGTACATGGCCGCCGTGGACGATCTGCTGGCCCATGCCGATGACAAGCCGACGATCGGCTTGCTGCTGTGCAAGTCCAAGAACAACCTGGTGGCCGAGTACGCGCTGCGCACCACGTCGATGCCCATCGGCGTCTCCGAGTGGAAAGCGGAGATCGTCGAGTCGCTCCCCGAGGAGTTTGCATCCAGCCTTCCCACCATCAGCGAACTCGAAGCCGAACTTTCAGGCGATATTTCAGAATGACTTCCGGTCAACCAGGGGAAACCACCGTGACAGCAACACCAGCAGTAGCCTTTTCCGAAGCCGATTGGGAGGGCATGGCCCTGGAGCTCCTGGCGGAGCCGCTCGGCTGGCGGCCGGCTTCCGGGCAGGATATCGCGCCCGGCACCGACGAGCGGGACTCCTGGGACGAGCTGCTGATCCGGCCCCGGCTCCTCGCCGCCCTGACGCGGTTCAATCCGACGGTCCCGGTCCAGTACCTGCAGCAGGCCCTCGCGGAGATCGCCTCGCCCAAGTCCAACGACGCCATCACCGAGAACCACCGCCTCCACAACTACCTCGTGGACGGCTACCGGCTCAGCTACATCGACTCGGACGGCAACGAGGCCAACCCCACCATCCATCTGCTCAGCTCTGACCCGGACCAGAACGACTGGCTCGCCGTCAACCAGGTCACCCTGGTGCAGGGCGACTACAAGCGCCGCTTCGACGTCGTACTTTACTGCAACGGCTTGCCGGTGAGCGTCATCGAGCTGAAGAAGGCCGGCAGCGCCACGGCTGACGTCGCCGCCGCCCACGCCCAGCTGCAGACCTACCTGCGCGATTTCCCCATGGCGTTCCGCTTCTGCGTGTTCACGCTCGCCTCGGACGGGATCCAGGCCAAGTACGGCACGCCGTTCACTCCCCTGAACCACTTCTCGCCGTGGAACGTGGACGACGACGGCGTGCCCGTCGCGCCGGGTACATGGAGGACGGCGAGGCCGTGACTGCGCTGGAGACCGCGCTCCACGGTCTGTACAACCAGTTGCGCTTCCTGCAGCTGACACGCAATTTCACCGCGTTCGACGGCGGCCCGGAGGGGCTGAGCAAGCGGATCGCCAAGCCGCACCAGTATTTCGCCGTGACCAAGGCCGTAGGCAGCACCATTCAGGCCGTGGCAAGCAATGGCAAGGCCGGCGTCGTCTGGCACACCCAGGGCTCGGGCAAGTCGATGGAGATGGAGCTTTACGCCAATCTGGTGGCCCGCAGCCCCCAGCTCAAGAACCCGACCGTCGTCGTTATCACCGACCGCAATGAACTCGACGGCCAGCTGTTCGAGGGCTTTGACCGGAGCCTGCTGCTGGCGGAGTCGCCCAAGCAGATCCGGAAACGCTCCGAGCTCCGGGACGAGCTGAGCAACCGCACCACTGGCGGCATCTACTTCACCACCCTGCAGAAATTCGGCCGCAGCAAGTCCGAAAAGGACGCCGGCGCCGACCACCCGCTGCTGTCAGTCCGCCGCAACATCATCGTGGTGGTGGACGAGGCACACCGCTCCCACTACGACGACCTGGACGGGTACGCCAGGCACCTCCGCGACGCGCTGCCGCACGCGACGCTCATCGCGTTCACCGGGACGCCGATCTCCTTCGATGACCGCAACACACAGGACGTGTTCGGCGAGTACATCGACATCTACGACCTCTCGCGGGCGGTGGAGGACGGCGCCACAGTGCCCGTGTACTTCGAGCCGCGGCTGATCAAGGTGGGGCTGGCCTCGGATGTGACCGAGGAGGATCTGGACAAGTCCGCCGACGAGCCACGCTGGGCCTGGACGATACCGAGCCGGGCGCGCATCGAGCGAGTGTCGCCGTCGTGAACGCCGTCTATGGCGCGCCGCAGCGGATCGCCGGCCCTGGCCGCTGACC
>NZ_DF952475.1:274584-285904 GCF_001263615.2 Arthrobacter sp. Hiyo1
GCGCACTGGGAGAACCCGCCGCGCCGGATGGGCAAGTTCATCGAGGCGCCGGGCAAGGCGATGATCGTGGGCGGCACGCGGGAAATCTGCGCGAAGCTGTACACGGCGATTGTGGAGCTGCGACCCGAGTGGCATTCCGATGACCTCGCGAAAGGCAAGATCAAGGTGGTCTACTCCGGCACCGCGTCCGACGTGCCGCCGGTCTCCGACCACGTGCGCCGCGACTCCCTGAACGCCACCGTGAAGGAGCGACTCAAGGACGTCGACGACGAGCTGGAACTGGTAATCGTCAAGGACATGATGCTCACCGGCTACGACTCCCCGCCGCTTCACACCCTGTACCTGGACCGGCCGCTCAAGGGCGCGCTGCTGATGCAGACGCTGGCCCGCGTGAACCGCACGTTCCGCGGCAAGCAGGACGGGCTGCTGGTGGCATACGCGCCGCTGGCGGAGAACCTGGCCAAGGCGCTGGGCGAGTACACACAGTCCGACCGCACGAACAAGCCGGTGGGAAGAAACATTGACGAGGCCATCGGCGTGACGCTTTCGCTCGTGGACTCCCTGCAAGAGCTGCTTGCGGGGTACGACTGGAAGGCCGTGCTGATAAAGGGCGGGCCCAAGGCATTCCTAAACGCCGTCACCGGTGCCGTCAGTTACCTGCGGAGTCCCGGCACGCCCGGCAACCAGCCCGCCGACGGCGAAGAGTCGCTGGCCGCGAAGTACCGCAGGTTCTCCAGCCAGCTGTCCCGGGCCTGGGCCCTTTGCTCAGGGTCCGAAACGCTGGCCGGGCTGCGGCCCGAGATCCAGGTGTACGAAGAGATCCGCGTCTGGATGGCAAAGTACGACGCCGCCGACCGGCAAGCCAGCGGCGAGCCGGTGCCGGAGGAAATCCAGCGGTTGCTGGGAGAGCTGATTGCCTCCGCAACTTCGTCCGGAGAGGTGTTGGATATCTATGAGGCGGCAGGCATGCCCAAGCCGTCGCTGGATGACCTGACGCCTGAGTTCATTGCCAAGACCCAGCAGGCGCGGAACCCTCAGTTGGCCATTGAGGCGCTGCGGAAACTGATCGCTGATGAGTCCGCGTCTTCCACCCGGAACAACGTGATCCGGCAGCGGGCATTTTCCGAGCGGATCAGCGAGCTGATGAAGAAATACACCAACCAGCAGCTCACGTCCGCGGAGGTGATAGCGGAGCTGGTGGAGCTGGCCCGCGAAGTGGCGGTCGAGGGGCAGCGCGGTACCCAGTTCACTCCCCCGCTGAACTCCGATGAGCTGGCGTTTTACGACGCGGTGGCCCAGAACGAGTCCGCAGTGGAGGTTCAGGGCGAAGGGAAGCTGGCCGAGATCGCTCGGCAGCTCGTTGGCGTCATGCGACGCGACGTGCGCACTGACTGGACGGTTCGGGACGACGTCCGGGCGAAACTTCGCGCATCCATCAAACGGCTCCTGGTGATCAACGGGTATCCGCCGGACAAGCAGCCCGATGCCATTAAATTGGTCATGGAACAAATGGAATCGATGGCGCCGCGGTTGATTTCTTCTCGGGTTCCTCTGTCACGCTCGTGATTAGCGCCTTTCCTGATTGCTTACGCAGCCTCGCGGGACCACCCGTTGTCCGTGGTCGTTCCTCTCCCGTTAGAGATGGGAGTCAACGGATCACCGTTGGTAGGGTCAACTGCGTGGGAGACTAGAAGCCGGTATCAGCACTGTGCTTTCCTCAGCACTGCTCGAAAGGTATGACATGTCGACGCCTTCGGGGATGGCTTTCTGCTTTCTGCGTGAATGTCGTCGTTCGCCCGTTCCGGTTGATTGAAATGTTTGTGTAGTCGAGGATCCGATCTAGCGCCGTCGTGGTGGAAGACGCGTGGCGACCTACCACGACAGTTCGCCGAACACCTGACCTATTCGCAGCAAGCAAACCGGCTTCGGCGTCCTCGAACACGATGCACTCGTTTGGGAGGACGCCTAATCGACGCGTCGCCTCCAGGTATCCCTCAGGGGAAGGCTTCCCTGTCCTCACATCCTCCGCGGCTACCAAAACCTCGGGTACGTGCAAGCCGGCAGCACGTAGCCGGTTCAAGGCCAGCTGGCGGGGTGCTGAGGTCACAATCGCCATAGGGGATCCGGCGAGCTGCCTCAGGAACCGCGACGCTCCAGGAATTTCGACGATCCCGTCTACACGTGTGAGTTGTTTTTCATCTAGAACGGATGTGGCAAGTTGCACGTTTTGTCCTTCAGGAAGGAATCGTTCTACTGTCTCCATCGTCCTTCGGCCGTGCGCATAGTCCAGCAGCTCGGACAGGTTGATGTGATGTTGCTGTGCAAACTCAGCCCACACCCCTTCGACCACGGACGTTGAGTCCACTAACGTCCCATCCATATCGAAAAGTGCCGCCGCCGCCGATGCGGAGAACCCACGTGGTTCGTCGATTTCTTGAACGACTGTTGTCGGCTGGGCCCAGGAAAAAGTGGTCTCAGGCGTATCCGCGACAGCGGCGTGAACGCGGTTCAGCATGTTCTGCGGCATGTCGGGGAGATTTTCGAGGGAAAACCACCGAGCGTCGGTGTTTTCCCCGTCAGCGGGGTGGGGAGCCCCTGCTCTCCAACGCAGTTTGAAGACGAGGTCCAAGAACTGGGCTTGATCCCCATTGTCGTACTGTGATGGTGCAAGTGCCTGTACCATCGCGAGTTTCTCAGGGACAGCTCGAATGGAGCTTCCTCATAGGTTTCGCGCACGGCCGCGTCAGCAGGTTCTTCGCCGGGATCGATGATGCCTGTCACCGGGGTCCATGCCCCCGATTCTGCCCCGCGCACCAGTAGTACGTCGTTGTCCTTGAGTACGACGGCAGTGACGCCCGAGAGGAACAGCAAGTCGTTTCCAATTTTTCGGCGTAGAGCGAGAACGAAATCAGGAGTGGCCATTTCTAACATTTCCTTTAGATGGGTCCGGCGGCAGCCGTGGGGCCACCGCCGGAACTAAGTGCCACCCGACCGCACACGGGTCCGCCGTCCCTCAATCGTCGTTCGGGTTGGGGGTTCGGCGCTGAGAGCTATCTAGACGGCGGCACTCATTGAGGCATGGAGGTCCAGCTCTGACAACTGCCGCGTGACGTCGAGCAATGGTTTCGATAGTTCTTCTCGCTTGCTTGTTGTGAGGAGGGCGCTCGGGCCGGCGATGCTGACTACGGCGACGACCTGCCCATCCATGCCGAACACAGGGGCGGCTATTGCAGATGTACCTATCTCGAACGAGTCCTCGACTGAGCCATATCCGCGCTTGCGGGTTTCAGCCAGCACCGAGAGCAATTCATCCACAGTCTCCGGGGCATTCGGACCGTGTTCAGACTTAGAACCGATCCCCTGCTTGAAGAGGATCTCCAGCGCCTGTTCTTCACTTACCTGCGACAGCCAGGCGTGCCCGGAAGCTGAACTGCTGAGCCCTACGGCCTCGCCATTCTCGGGGTCGTACCTTAGGCCTGTTCGGGCTCCCTGGAATTGGCTCACAAAGATTAGCCGGTCATCATCGACCAACGAGAGTCTGACCAGTGCACCAGATATGTCGGCGAGCTCGCTGAGCTGTGGCTTTGACAGCTGAACCAGCCCATTGGCTGCCAGATGACGGATGCCCATGGAGACAAACCGTATCGTGAGCATGTAGTTCCCCAGAGAATCTTGTTGCCGGACATAACCGGTCTGGCAGAGTTCTCCCAGAATCCGGTGAATGGCGCTTTTCGGAAGGTTCACAGCCTCTGCGATCTCCGATAACGCGGCACCCTCTGTTTTGCCGACGAGAACTCTGAGGATCTGTAGTCCTCGGGTCAGTGTTCCTGCCATGTCTGCTTCCCTCTTCTTCCTACAGCAAATCTATTTTGGAAAGGCATTCAGTTCCGGAACACCATTATCAACCCAAGTGGGCCTCAATGTGAATCATCGGGACAGAGCTGAGCCGCGGCTGTTGGCGATCATACTGTTCAGATCGTCCTGGTTGAGGTCACCGGACAAGTGTTCGGACACAATTTCCCCTCGGCCCATGACAAGGACGCGGTGGGCCAACCTCAGAACTTCATCGACATCGTCCGAAACCAGAATTACTCCCTTGCCTTCCGCTGCGAGGCCATCTATCAGCGTATGGATCTCCGCCTTTGTGACCACGTCAACCCCTGCTGTCGGCTGATCCAGGATCAACAGCCGGCTTTGGGCTGCGATTGCCTTCGCAAGTACGATCTTCTGCTGATTTCCTCCGCTGAAGGATCCGGCAGGTAGCTCCGGACGAAGAGGATGAATTTGCAGGGCCTCAAATAGTTCCTTGGCGACTGTGGTGGCCAGGTTTTTCCTGACCATGCCGTAGCGGTGAAAGCGTTTTGTCAGGCCGGTGAGGATCAAATTCTGGAATGCAGGAAGTCCAAGTATCAGCCCTTGGGTCTTGCGATCTTCCGGAACCATGGTGATGCCGGCGCTTATAGCTTCGGCCGGACGCCTGATACGAAGTGATCGACCTTCAATCCTGAGTTCTCCGGCTGTCAGCTTCTCCGCACCGGCGATGCATCGCGCCAGGCGGGTACGGCTTGCGCCGACCAGCCCGACCAGGGCCACAATTTCACCTTTCCGGACCGTCAGATTTACAGATTTAAGATACGGCAGCTGAGAGATGTTCCTGGCTTCCAAGAGAACAGCAGAATCGGAGATATCAGGTCTTATTCGCGGATCAGCGCGATCGACGACATTGCCCACCATCATCTTGGTGATCTTGCCGACGTCCAGGTCTTGGCATCGTTCAAATCCCACCTTGCGGCCATCTCGGAGCACCGTGACTTCATCGCATATCCTCTGCACTTCGTCGAGAAAGTGTGAGATGTACACAATGGCGACCCCTTGGGCGACCAGCTTCCGAATGACGGCGAACAAGACCTCCCGATCCGGCTCCGGCAGTCGTGCCGTGGGTTCGTCCATAACCAGGACACGTGTGCTCCGGGAGACGGCTTTCATAATCTCAGTTATCTGTTGCTGAGCTACTCCGAGCGTGTCTACGCGGGACTCCAATGGCAGGCTGATGCCGAATTCGTCGAGCCAGTGCTGCGCTTCTGAGAGCAGTTTGCTCCTGTCAATCAGGCCTCCGCGGAGGGGTTCGCGACCCAGGAGGATGTTCTCAGCCACGGTGAGTTTGGGAATGAGACTGAATTCCTGGTGGATGACGGTAACTCCCGCCTTCATGGCCGCGGAGACGCTTGTAAACCTGATCGGTTCCGAACCGATGAATACTTCACCCTTGTAGTCGGGGTATATGCCTCCGAGGATCTTCATCAGGGTGCTTTTTCCCGCACCGTTCTGCCCCAGGAGGCCGTGGACGCTTCCTGGCCTGACGTTCAGGTCGACGTCGAAGAGGACCTGCCCGCTTGGAAATGACTTGGAAATCCCCTTCATTTCCAGGGCTAGAGATTTGTCATTCACTGTTCTGGCCTCTCATTGGAAGACTGGGGATTCACCAGGCAGCCGGGTAGTTGTCGACGTTTTCCTTGGTGACCAGGGGCAACGGAAGGTACTGGGTTGCGGGGAATGCACTCTTGTCCCCCTTGAAGTACTTATCCGCCAGCTCCATTGCTTTTGCGGACTGCTCATATGGATCCTGGTTCACGGTGCCGTAGATGTAGCCGTCCTTGATGCCCTGCTTAACGTTGCTGGGGAAGTCACCCATGATGAACTTGATTTCGGAACGGTTGTTGTCGTGCGCATACTTCGCGGCGCTTACCGTGTCGGGTCCAACGTCGACGACGGCGTCGAGTTCACCTTTGGGGTATTTGTTCAGGAAGTCCTGGGTCACGTTGAGGGCCTTGGCGCTGTCCCAGTTTGACGCTTGCTCTGCCACAATCTGGAGGCCGGGAGTGTTCTGAAGTTCCTCTTCCAGGCCTTTCCGTCGAAGCGTGTCGGCGGGATCTCCGAGCTTGCCGCGGACAACGGCAATCTTGCCCTTGCCTCCGGTGGCCGCGGCCACCAGTTTGCCAAGAGCGTGCCCGTACTCAACGTCGTTGGCACCTATGAATGAAAGAATGTTGGTCTTATCGTTGGGTTCTGTGTTGACTGCAACGACAGGAATGTGGGCATTGGCTGCCTGCTTCAGGGCGCCGTTGATTGCTTGCGGATCTCCCGGGGTGACCATCATCATGTCGACCTTTTTGGTGATCAGCTGCTGGATGAGGCCTACCTGGGTAGCGTTGTCGGATTTTCCGTTGTAGATAGTCACGTCCATACCGTATTTGGCCGCAGCTTCTTCGTATCCCTTGATTTGGCGACCAAAGAACGGAATGGTCGTGTCTTTGATCAGGACCCCGATCTGAGGTTTAGCCGGTGCGCTGCTTGCACCTCCAGAGGTTCCGCAGCCTGCGAGCAGTGAAGCGGCCATGAAGGCAATGGTGACTGTGGCGGCCAGGTGCTTCGGCTTCCGGGGGCGAGTGGTATTCATTTTGACTCCATGCAGTTCATCGGATGTTTTGTCGGTTGTTTTTGAAGGTTCTGGCTTCATCGTTTGGACCTGTCCATGACGACAGCCACGAGGATTACGAGACCGGTAACCACCGGTTGCCAATACGTTGAGACACCTAGCTGGTTTAGTCCGTTGGTGATCATGCCCAACAGCAGGGTGGCTACGACGACGTCTCGGACCCGGCCTTGGCCTCCTGAGAGAGCAGCCCCTCCGACAACGCAAATCGCGATTGTTGCCAGCGGCCAGTCGGCGGCGGCGCCCGGCTGCCCTGTACCGGTTTGGCCAATGAGTACGAGCCCAGCGACAGAAGCCATGACGGCTCCATAAGTGAAGACAATTATTTTCGTCTTAACTACCCCGACGCCGGAGAGCATGGAAGCGTACTCATTGCCGCCGATGCTGAACACGTAGTGCCCGAACTTGGTCTTGGTCAGAATGAACCATGTGAGGATGGCACAGCCCATGAAGATCAAGAAGGCATTTGGGACCCCCCATGTGTAGTCGAGACCGAGCCAGTAGTAATCCTCCTGCTTTGCCATGGCCGGCTGGGCTCCGGTGATAACAAACAGCAATCCAAGGATGATGCTGTTAGTGCCGAGAGTCGCGATGAAAGGATTGATTTTCACTCTCCCAATGACGACGCCGTTCACGATGCCGACCACCAGGCCCACGCCCAATGCGGCCAGGATGCAGATCCACGGCGGCATGCCGGTAGAACTCAGGTACGCGGTGGCGACGGTGGCGGCGGCGCCGGTAGCTCCCACGGAGAGGTCAAATCCACCGGAAATGATCATGACCAGCATTCCGCAGGCCACGATGCCGTAGATGGAGTTCTGCTGAAGAATGTTGAGGAGATTCGTGGGGTCCCTGAAGCTTGGCGATGCCACAAACAGGATAAGGAACACGAGTCCCGTTACGCCCAAGAGGCCGGCCTCGGAAATCTTTCGTTTCATTTTTTGTCGCCTTGCAGAATGAACGGTGGCTTCGCCCCGGACTTCTGCAACTGCGTTTCGCGTCGAGGCAGTCATCGGCCCGACCTTCCTAATCGTCGTTGATCTTGTGTGAGTCGCCTCACATCGTTCGTCGTCTAACAAGTAAGCGCACAAAGGCGCGTTCCTGTCAATGGAACGCCGTTCCTTTTTTGAACGGAATTCTACTTTTTACGCATTGACTCTGCGCGCCGTCTAGAGGGCTGCGGTTCGAGCCGTGAGTCACGCACGCGACATTTCCCTGGGCTGACCAAGGTGAGACACCGTGGTCAGCCCAGTGCTATGGGCGACGTTGCTTGAGTCCAATGCGGGGGCGATAACCCGGGGAGCCTTCGTTGAGCGTCCCCCGTGCGGGCACGGTGCTCCCGGTTAGGCCTGTTTCCATCCCGTGGTGGACGCGCGCCAGGGATGCCTTCCTCAGAGGTCCTCTTGGAGGACCCGCGGCATCAGGCTAGCAACAAGCGCTGAGCCTCGTCGCTGTTAAAAAGCCGGGCGCCTGTTGCTGCCATCTGCTGTCCCAGTGCGTCGTGGTCCTCGAGGATTCGACGGTTCAAAATTTGCTTGGTTTCCGCGAGGCCCTGCGGGGAACCTGACAGGAGCTCCTGCAGAAGATCCTCTACGGCTGCGTCGATCTCATTCCCGACTGCTGTGCGAGTGACGATACCGGCTGCCACCGCTTCAGCCGCATCAAATTCCCGTCCCGTGAGCATGAGTTCAGCGGCCCGGCGACTCGGCATCCGATGAAGGATGTTAAGGGAAATCACTGCCGGGGCCACAGCGTTTCTTACCTCTGTGAACTGGAAGAGGACGTCATCCCTTGACAATACGATGTCTGAGGCTCCCAGAAGCCCGAACCCACCGGCCTGGACGCGGGCGCGGACGACCGAGACAACGGGAAGGGGGCTTGCGCTGAGACGGCGCTGCACGTCAACCAACAAAGATGCGATTGCCTGCATGCCTTTCCGTGCGACTTCGGGGAGTGAGGCGCCGGAGCAGAACATCTCCCCCAGCGAATCAATGAGGATGACCCTGGATGTAGCTTCAGCCCGGTCGATTCCGTTGAGTAGTTCCGTGAGCATTTTGACAGTCAGGGCGTTCCTGTCGCCAGGGCTGTTTAGCGTAAGTTTCATGATCCCGCCGGATTCGACGATACCGAGATTGCCGTTCATTCTGGTCCTGTTCTCATTTCTGTGCTTGGCCTGGGCCCCTGTTGCATCGGTGGTGCCGGAGTGCGCGCTCACCCGTGGGGCCGGCTATGACTCGAAGATGGGCTCACCGTTGCGCTTCGGAGTTTGCCGGCGGACCAACCGCCGCCCGGACGCCGGTGTGCCATCGGATTCGCTCGCGCCGACCGCAGGGATGCCGCCCCGGGCTGCCTACTTCACGGCAGGGGCGCCGTCAGCAATCTTGTGGTCCTGCCAGTCGGTGTAGTACTGGGGGTAGGCAATGATGAGGAACTTCAAGGGTTCCGTGCCTGAGTTCGTTATCCCATGCGCCGTGTGAGGGGGTACCCACATAAAGCTCCCTGGCTCCAGATTCACCAGTTCGTCCCCGACCTGCGCCCTTCCCCGCCCGGAGATAACGTAGAAGATCTCCTCGGTTTCCTCGTGGGCATGCAGCTCCACGTAGCCGCCGGGTTCGTATGAGGACTGCATGAACTGCATTTGGGCAGCGTTCCCCGCTTCATCCTTCTCACCGCGGGTGATCAGGATTTTGGTGAGTGCCTGGTTGAGGTGACCAGGCAAGTTCTGCCATCCGTACTCGAGTTCGTGACGGGCCAGGCCCATGATTGCTCCTTAGATATCGGTAGTGATGTGGACAACATCATGCCCTATGGACGATGATAATGGAACAACGATACATTTCGGAACGACATTCCATAAAGGTTGCCTGATGACGACACCCACCCTTGCTCTCGCACATCTGACGATTCTTGGCACCCCGCCGCCGGTCATGGCTACGTTGGCTGCAACAGCGGGCTACCGAAGTATCGGAATCCGGCTCCTGCCTGCGACGAGTTCTGAGATCCGCCATGACATGGGCCCGGGTTCGTACCTGCTTAAGGAGACGCGGAAGGCACTCGAAGATACCGGTATCACGGTCTTGGACGTGGAGGCGTTGAGCCTTGATTCAAAAATCAGCCGGGATGATTGGCTCGTCGCTCTTGATGTGGCCCGTCAGCTCGGAGCAAGGATTCTCAACGTGATTGGTTCGGACTGGACACGCGACCGGTTGATTGACAGGTTTGCCCTCCTGGCAGCAGACGCAGAAGGATTTGGTATACGGGCAAGCCTTGAACCCATTTCCTACCAGGCGGTGAGCACCATCGAAGATGCGTCCTCCATCGTTACTGAAGTCGGCAGGGGCGGGATCATGCTTGACACCCTGCATTTCCAGCGAGCCGGCAGCCAGCCCGAGGACATCGAAAACGTTCCTCTCGCGCAGTTTTCCATGCTCCAGCTCAGTGATGGCCCGATCGCGGAGCGGAAGGAAGTAGCCATTCCGGCGAACGATCCCATGGGTCAGAGGGAGGGGGCTACCGCCCGGGAGCTGGAATCGCGTGTGTTGAGAGATTTGCCAGGAGATGGCGAGTTTCCTCTGGTTCGCTTATTGAGAAGGCTTGGTCCAACCATTCCGGTCAGTGTTGAAGTGCCGAATCCTGCGCTCCTGGAACACATGGGAGAAGCTGGCTACATCAAACTTGCCTATCAAAAGGCAGCCTCCTTGCTCCATGACGCATACGAAGCACCCGCCGCCGAAGCTTCCCCCACTAACCAGCGGCACTTGGCCAGTGTCACGACCTATCCAACTGACGACTGGCAGGACAAGCGATGAGCACACTGGGGTTCGAGTCCCGGACCGAGGTACATGCCGGAGAGGTTTTGAGGCCCGGCATCGAAAACCTGGGCTCAGCAGGCCGACCCATGCTGGCACGGCGGTAACCCCGATGAGAGCCTTTGTATTGACCGGACCCGGAAGATCGGAAGTCCAGGACGTCGCACCCCCCGTCGCCGGCCCTGACCAGGTCGTCGTCGACGTCGAACGCGTCGGTGTGTGCGGGACCGACGTGGAATTCTTCACCGGCGAAATGCAGTACCTCCACGACGGCCACGCCCGATTCCCCATGCGGCTCGGCCACGAATGGAGCGGAACAGTATCCGCCGTCGGTTACGGCGTGGACGCCCGGTGGCTCGGCCGCCGTGTCACCGGCGACACCATGCTCGGCTGCCGCGCGTGCCGACGCTGTCTGAGCGGTAATCAGCACGTCTGCGAGCATCGGTTCGAAGTGGGCATCCGCGGAGGCTTCGCCGGTGCCCTCGCCGAGCAGCTGGCAGTCCCGGTGACATCGCTGCACGAACTCCCGCTCGGCGTCGATGAAGTTCTTGGCGCCCTGGTCGAGCCCGGGGGCAGCGCGCTGCGCTCAGTCCAGAGAGCGGCACTCAAGACCGGAGACCGCGCCTTGGTCCTCGGACCCGGTACCATCGGCCTGCTCGCAGGACTCTTCGCGAAAGCCCAAGGCGCCGAGGTGCATGTGATGGGCAAGACACAACGCTCCCTAAACTTTGCCCGGACGCTGGGATTCCACGGTGTCTGGGCAGCCGACGAACTGCCGGCACTTCCCTTCGATGCCGTGATCGATGCCTCGAACGCGCCAACCCTCCCGGCCAAAGCGCTCGAATTGGTTGAACCGGCGAAATGGGTCGTCTACGTCGGCCTCGCCGCAGCCCCAGCCTGATCGATACAAGGACCTTGGCCATGAAGGACGTGACGGCCGTCGGCGTTCTCAGCGCATCGCCGGGCCTAGCGAAAACCATAGAGCTCTACGCGACCGGCGAGGTGGACCCCCGACCCC
>NZ_DF952475.1:285929-304191 GCF_001263615.2 Arthrobacter sp. Hiyo1
CGCCGCCGTCCTCGCCGGGGAACGCCCGGCCGCCGCCGGTGAAGGACCGAAAATCCATGTCGACCCCAGGCTCTAGCCGACCTAATCACAACCCAAGGAAGGACAAACGATGACCACCACAGTACACACCAGTCCCGCATCAGTTCGCGTCTACAAGCAGCTCATCGCCGCCGAACGCCAAGAGAACGATAGTTTTATTGAACGAATTAACCCTGCCACTGGCGAAAATACCTCCCGATACGAACGGGGTACGCCGGAGGACGCCCGGCTGGCGATCGCGGTAGCGAAGAAAGAGTTTGACGAAGGAACCTGGCCGCGGCTGAGCGGCACCGAACGGGGCCGCATCATCCTTGAATGGGTCCGCCTGATCCGCCAGAATGCCGATACTCTGGCCCGAATCGAGTCCGAGGAAGCCGGCAAGCCACTCGCCGAAGCGCTGGCTGACATTGAGACGACCGCAGGGCTCACCGAACACGCCGGCATGCTCGCCACCAACGTCCACGGCGACTATTACTGCAATCTTGGCAGCTCTGAAGTTGGGATTGCCGCCAGGGAACCTGTCGGCGTGGTGGGCGCAATCGTCGCCTGGAACTTTCCCGCGGTCATTTACGCCAGCAAAGTCCCGTTCGCGCTTGCTGCCGGCTGCACCGTGGTTGCTAAACCCTCGGAACTGACGTCAGGGACTGCGATCGAGCTTTCCCTACTTGCGTATCGCGCGGGTGTTCCGGAGACGGCACTGAGCGTGCTTACGGGGTACGGGCCGGAGGTTGGACAGCCGCTGGCGGAGTCAACGGATGTTGATCTCCTGTCGTTTACAGGGTCCACTGCAACAGCTTCTCTGCTTTCGAGGGTCGACCGCCCGTTCCCTCAGCGCTTGTCCCTGGAGCTTGGAGGAAAGGGTGCGACGATTGTTTTTGCCGACGCTGACCTCCACGAAGCTGTCGACGGAGCAATGAAGGGGTTCTGCCACAACCAGGGCCAGGTGTGCACGGCAGGGACACGGCTGCTCGTTGAAGACTCAATCGCCGATGAATTTGTCTCCATGCTGGCTACACGGGTGGCATCTCTGAGTGTCGGCGATCCGCAGGATCCCTCAACTGACCTGGGACCTCTCATCGATGAACGTCAGGCCGACCGGGTCCGTGGATTCATCGACAGGGCGCGCAAGGACGGCGCCCGGATCCTGCCGGCCTCAAACGGGGCGGCGGCCACCCAGCTATTGCCGACGTTTGTTCACCCTGTTCTGGTTGTGGGTCTGGCACATGATCACGAAGTCTTCCAAGAAGAAATCTTCGGCCCGGTGTTGAGCGTCATCACTTTCGCGTCCGCTGAAGAGGCTGTAGCGCTTGCGAATGGCACGACGTATGGCCTGGCCAACGGCGTCTGGACGCGTGATATCAGACGGGCAATGAAGGTGGCACACTCGCTCCGGTCCGGGATGGTTTGGATAAACGATGTTCTTTCCTCTCCGAATGCGCTGCCTTTCGGAGGCGCAAGAGGGAGCGGATATGGCCGAGAGAAGGGGTCCGAGGGGCTCAACGAGTTCACCCAGCTCAAGATGATCACCATGCAGACGGAAGAGCGCGTGCTGAAGTATCCCCATACTGTCGGGTAGCTCGTTCTCCCCTTGGATGATTCTCTGAACCTTAGCCCCAGAAAATAACCGTCGAAGTGCTGGGGTGTGGACGGCTGTGGCACGCCCTCCGCTCCCAGCACTGGCCGTCAACGGGAACGTCCGAGCGCTCTTCGACCACCACGCGGACGAGAACCCCGGGTACCAGTGCCATCGTTGGAACTGCTGGTGTGCCCCGACTACCGAAAACCGGCCCCGCCATGAAAACCGAGGCTGGCGAGCAGAGGCCGGCGGCTTGCCCGGTCCGTCTCTGTGACCCTAACGGGACCCGACGTTAGAGCAATGTGCTTCACGGCGTCCGCCCGGAAACTTCAATACTAAGGAACTGAACAAGATGACAAAAGCTCTTCGCGTCGCGGTCATTGGCGCTGGTCGAATGGGCCTGGATCACATCCAGCGGCTCAACAAGAGCATCCATGGCGCTGAAGTCGCTGCCGTCGTCGACGTAGACCGATCACGAGCGCTAGCCGCAGTCGAAGGCATCCCTGGTGCCATCGCCCTCACCGACGCAGAGGGAGCACTCAACAACGGCGACGTCAACGCCGTGCTGATCGCGACCCCTGGCTTCCTGCATGAGGACATTCTGCTTGCGGCCATCGCCAAGGACATCCCCATCCTGTGCGAAAAGCCTCTCACGAGGGACGCTGAGTCGTCCTGGAAAATCGTCCGAGCGGAGGAACAGCTCGGACACCAGCGCATCCAAGTGGGCTTCATGCGTCGCTTCGATGCCGAACATGACGCCCTGGGCAAAATCATCCGGAACTCGGAACTGGGCGAACTTTTGATGCTTCACCACCAGCACCGCAATCCCAACACTGCCTTAGGCTTCACCAACGAGATGCTGATAAACGAATCCGTGGTGCACGAGTTCGACGCCATACGATTCCTCACCGGTGAGGAAATCACCAGCGTTCAAGTACGAGCCGGCAAGTCCAGTAGACATGCCCCTGACGGACAGCACGATCCGCAGCACATCCTGATCGAGACCGCCTCCGGCGTGCTGGCTGATGTTGAGATCTTCGTCAACGCCAGGTTCGGATATGCGGTCGCTGCTCAGGCCACTTTTGAAGAGGGCATCGTGAGCATCGGCGGAGACACCGGCCTCTATACGCGAAGCGCCGGCCGGTGGGGCGGTCAAATTGCAGACGGATTCGAGGATCGCTTCAGTGCTGCCTTCGACGTCGAAGTTCAGTCCTGGGTGAACGCTGCCCACGGCGGCGAGATCGGTGGCCCTAACGCCTGGGACGGGTACGCCACCGCCGCGTGTTGCGAAGCCGGCATTGAGGCACAAAAGAGCGGCGAGAAGGTTGCCGTGAAGTTGAACCCGAAACCCGCACTTTACAGCTGACTAGCTTCAATAAGTAGGCACTGCCCGACGGGGTTGCCGCGCGGGAACGGATACAGAGCGGTGTGACGACACTTCTTCGGTTCACTGCGGATTATGACCATGGGGGCAAGCGCGGAGTACCAGCAAACAACAAAACTTGGGAAGGATTGACCATCATTAACACGCAGGACTTTACGCTTACCATTACCGTGCCCAATCGTGCCAGCCTCGAGCGGCAGCTCGACGCAGCCGTCGCCCTCGCTCAGTCAAAGGCAATGCACCCTCCGGCGAAGGGCATTCTCGTGACAAGACATGATTACGATTGCTTTACCGTCGCACTGAGCGACACTGTCCCCTTCGGCCTTATCAGGGAAAAGCACGACTGGCGGACTTCGGAGATGGTCGACCGGGCTCTAAGCCCCGTACATGAATCATGATTTGCACGCCATCCAACTGTGAAACGCCCGCTGAGCAATCCAGGGAGCTCATAAGGGAGTCCTGGATCAGCACGCTATTGTCCCCAGCGAACTGGCAGGAACTCATGCCCGGGGACACCGTGCTCTTAATAGGTCATGACCAACAAAGAAACACAGGTACGGTCGATACCGCATCTGCGGACGGATCTTTTCTCTGGATAATGCACAGCAACGGAAACGAGCGCCGTCTGTTTATCAAAGATGAAGTTTCCAGGACCGTGTTAGTGCTCATGGATCTGTAGCGGAAAACGGCCCTAGGGCGACGGTCAAGCTGCGCCGCGGTATGGGGCGTCAGGGCCCTGCAGCCCTTCCGACTTCAACTAAGGAAGAGCGTGCCCTGACGCGACAACGGCCACTGACCTCCATGATGATAGTTGCGATCCGCGCCGATCCCCGCTTCTTAAGCCACGAGCGGCTGTCTAAAAACCACAAAGCAGTGGGGTGAGTATCTGGAAACGATAGAGATCCCCCGCTACCTCGTCTAGGCCCCACCGCTGGTGCGAGACACGCTCGTGCCCCCACGGACCACCTCCCCGCGTGCAGTAAGAGCTCGCCAAGCAACCGCTAATGAATATCAGCGCGGGACCGGTCAGCCAGCCGGAACCGCGCCAGAGAGCAGGATAATGAGCAATTCAGAGACCTTCCCCAACCTTTTTCCCATCACGCTGGGCGGAAACACCTTCGGGTGGACCAGCGACGAGGCTACTTCATTCAAAGTCCTAGACGCATACGTCCAGGCCGGCGGCAACCACATCGACAGCGCTGACAGCTATTCCGCATTCGCGCCTGGAAACAAGGGCGGCGAGTCGGAGACTGTCATCGGAAACTGGCTGGCGTCGCGGGGAAACCGCAGCGAGGTCTTCGTCGCCACGAAAGTGAGCCAGCACCCGGAGTATCGCGGCTTGGCTGCCGACAACATCCGTGCAGCCATCGATCAGTCCCTCTGTCGTCTCAAAACCGACTACGTCGACCTCTACTACGCCCACAATGACGACCCAGAGCAGGACATCGCTGACATCGCGGCGTCTTTCGACTCGCTGGTTCGCGCCGGTAAGGTGTTGCGGCTCGGCGTCTCAAACATGAGTCCGGAACGCATCACCTCATGGATGGACGTCGCGGAGGCCAATGGGCTCGCTTGCCCCGTGGCCATCCAGCCCCACTACAACCTTCTTGCTCGCGAGACCTACGAGCAGGAGTATGAGCCGCTCGCGCAAAAGTACGGGCTGACGGTGTTTCCCTACTTCTCCCTCGCCGCCGGTTTTCTGACGGGCAAGTACCGTACACCGGCCGATGTGCAGGGAGCCGATCGTGAACGCCAACTCAAAAGCTACGGCGATGACCACGCATTCCGGGTGGTGGCCGTTCTGTTCGAAGTTGCCGACGAAGCTAATGTCGCGCCCGCTACGGTCGCCCTCGCCTGGCAGCTGTCGAGGCAGAGCGTCACGGGACCGATCGTTTCAGCCCGTGTACCCGAGCAGTTACCGGACGTGCTGGCGGCGGTGAGCCTGCGACTCTCGAGCGATCAAGTCTCCCGCTTGGAGCAGATCACCGAAGCAGGGCGGAGTTGCAGCGCCTCTAACGTCTGAATCTGGCTGCGCGGCCAGACCGACCGCCAGGGACACTCGCCCGAAGACTAAGCAACTCCCTGTTTGCCTTGGTCTCATTGCTCCCGCCGCCGCTGACTTATTTAGCCAAGTACCTGTAGAGCGTCGGAACAGAGACGCCTACAGCGTTGGCTATTTCCTTGGGCCTCATGACGCCTGCCGCGTGTAAATGCTTTGCCCTGCTGACTTTCCCGCTGTCAAGCAGTTTGGGACGGCTACCGTTGCGGCCGCGAGCACGCGCGGCCACCAGCCCAACGTTGGTACGCTCCCGGATCAGGTCGCGCTCATACTCAGCCAGCGCGCCAAAGATCCCCAGCATCAGCTTTGCCTGAGCGCTGTTCCCGTCCGTGCTCAGCATGGGATTGTCCAGCACGCGAACGCCAATGCCCTCCTCAGCCAGCTGCTGGAAGAGCTGCACCAGATTCCCCAGTGACCGCCCCAAACGGTCCAGCTTCGCGACAACCAATGTGTCCCCCTCCCGCAGCGAGTCGAGGCAGTTCGTGAGCCCGGGACGTTCGGCCTTCGCCCCGCTCACGCCCTGGTCCGTGAACAGGTGACGTGCGTCGTCTTTCACCCCGGCCACAAGCAGTGCATCCCGCTGGCCCTCCGTGTTCTGATCCGCCGTACTTACCCGCATGTACCCAATCAGTGCCATTGCCTGCCCCGTTCTCATTTACTCAATGATTACTTGCGTTCTGAGAATTAGTTTCTGAGAAGACTTAGGATAACGTGACTCCGTCTAGATCCCGGGATGCCAGCCCCTCAGAGCCGGTCGTCATTTGCACACTCAAAATACGATCGTATTTGAGATGCCAGGGGAGACGACCGAAATCGACTGCCGGCCGGGCCGGCTTCCGTAGCACCCGTGCGGTGCTCTGACAGATGCGCGGCGAAAACCCGGCCGGGCCTCAACGCTGTAGTAGCTGCCGTTTGGTGCGGGATCCCTCATCGGGATGCTGTAGTCACAAGGCGTTCGCCATGGGGAGAAGTTCGTGCAGGCTTCGAATCGTAAGGTCCGGGACGGCTTTCGGTGTCGCGGCGCCTTCCCTGTTGAGCCAGACTCCGGCCCACCCTGCCGCTTGAGCTCCGGCGACGTCATTGGCCAGCGAGTCGCCGACCATGATGCGTGGTTCCCCTGGCAACAGGTCCGAGGCGATGTCGAAGATCCGGCGATCTGGCTTTTCAACACCGTGGTCCTGTGACAGGACGGCGACCTGGAAGCAATCCTCCAGGCCGAGACGCTTCGGGTAGGAGTTGCCGTTGGACAGCAGGCCCACGTGGTGGTTTTGGCACAGCTCTGCCAGGACCGGCAGGACGTCGTCGTAGAGCATCACATCCGCGAACCGACGCTGCAGGTAAAAATCGTTGAGGTGGGCCGCGAGATCGTCGTCCCGCAATCGCAGGCGGGCGAGGCTCTGTCTGAAGGCTTCGAACCGCACCTGCTCGAGGTTGGTCACGTGGCCCGGCAGCCGTTCCGCGACGACCTCCCTGTCGGTGACGAATGCCTCGACGCTCATGTCTTCTCCGGTCCCGGGCCGAAGCCTGCGGAGCTCGCCGATCGTGGCTGCCAGGGCCCGCCTCATCATCGCCTGAAAATCCCACAGCGTCTGGTCACCGTCAAAGAAGAAGACTGCCATACGGCCATCAAAACAGACGCGATCCTCCGACAGGAACTATGTCGCGGAGAGTCCCGGTGAAGGTTCCGCTACGGGGCGCCCTCTCGATTCGAAGAACATCATGCTGGACATCGAAACTACGCTCTTGAAACTTCCCGGGATCAGGTTCATTCCCTGCCCGGCGAATACTCCACCGATGATCACAGCGATCACACCGATGGTGATGAGGGCGATGCGCCCGACACTGCTGTTCACGCTGCCCACCTTACCCTTGCCCACTTCGCGCTCATCGAAGTCTGCCATCAGATCCGGGCTGCAGCAGAGCACGTGCCGCAATCAGGACGCTTCGTCCAGTGGTTTCGACCAACTTCTGGGCAGCCATAGAAACTCATCCCGGCAAGGCGATCCAGGAAGTGAGGGTCGCAGTGTTCGCATTACGTCAGGATAGGTTCATGGACTCTTGGACTTCGGCGTCCAGAAAACTCAAAACGGGCTCTAATCTGACAGGATTTGGCCGTAAAACTGAACCAAGTTGGGGTATACCCCAATCGGGCACCCAGTGTGTAGCCGTTGCGCTAGCGACACCCCCCGCTGCCGGGGACAGCTCCCCGTGGCGTGGGCGTGTCGCGGTAAGCCGTTCCGGCTCATGTGGCGGACCATCATGACTATCAGCAACAAGGAGTTGAAGTGGAAATGGACGTCCCTCAGAAAGTCACCAGACTGATAACCGACCAGCAGCGTCGCCAATGGCGGGCCAAGGAGTGTGCAGCCCCCGACGGTTCATGGGTCCTGGAAGAACGCGTCGAGGGAGCTTACGAATATAGGGGCCTGCTCGATTTGGAGACCGGAGCCTATTTCTGCGGGCAGACGAAACCTAGCTACTTCGAAACCGAGCCAAAAAACTTAGAACCAGAAGCGATGGTCAGGTATGTAGCGAGCGTGCTCTAGCCTTTCCACTTGCCCTCTGCAGGTAGCAAAGTTAGCGTACCCGGCAGCCTTATAACAACGCGGGCGGCGCTACTCCTTGGAACCCTTCCGGTGGTACTGCTAGCTCGCAGGGCGCTAACTTCATGGACGTTCCACAAGACCCTTCTACAATGACTACCGACGACACCTGTACCAGCCGGAGCTTCCAACATGGTGTGGAAGATGATGGACTCAAGCGCCCCGCTGTCCTCTCCAGCGGTTACTCATCCGTCCTGGTCGGAAAGAAGCCAAGCGTCGATAACCCGTAAGTTCACCGAGTGCCAATGTAATGCCTGCCTACGCGGTATATCTGGTGCAGCTGCTTCGCCTCTCCCCCGTGGCCGCCGAATGATTCGGCGCGTACTGCATGCCGACCTTTTCTTGATGAGAAAAAACGCACTTGAGTTCTTGAGGAAGTGAGTGCAAACCGTTCCGCCGGTGCCGCATGAACGGCTTCGGGAACACTGCGAACGAAGCCCTATGCCTGCGCACAGGGCCCCGCCGCTAGCTTTCCAGAGGCCTTCCGCGGGGCACTCCGCCAGGGTCGACTGCGAATTCGTTACCACTGTTGTGGGCCCGTTCCAGCGCTTCAACTTCCCGCTCAACGGCCGAGAGGATGAACTCCGATAGCGTTCGGGAACCGGTCAGATGCCTGGTCGCCATATAAGCGGCGCGCATCCGTGAACCGGACTCCTTCGACTGGAAGAAGCTGGTCTTCCGATACGCCTTCTTCACCGGTGCAGGCTCGGGTTCGGGCTGCGCAGGCGCTGGCGTCTGCATGGTTTGCGGGGCGTACTGCACGGGCTGGGCGTAGGCGACGTGCTGCTGCAGAGGCGTGGCCTGTGGCTGCTGGGGAGCCTGGGCGGGCTGAGTGTAAGCAGCAGGCTGTTGCTGCTGGGGAGCAGACTGCGGCTGTTGCACGGCAGCTTGAACGGGCTGAGTGTAAGCAGCAGGCTGTTGCTCAACTGGTGCGGGCGCCTGAGGCGCGGTCTGGGCGGGCGCTTCATGCTGTGCAGCGGGGGCCGGAACGTGCGACGCTGGTGCCTCCGGTTCTGGCGCCGGTACTGAGTAGAGGCGCTCTTGAAATTGCTCCTCTGCCCTGCTCGTGTCCGAAGACGTCATTTCGGCAATGACGCTGGTGGCACGCGCCTTTTTCAGGCCGCCCCTGCGGATGTTCGCAAGTGCGTCGGGGGTGCCTCCCCGTTCGGGTGCCGGTCCTGGGCGGTTCATGCTGCGTTCGCGCCCTTCCAGACCACCGTGGCCAGCTGAATGAGGTCAGCCCGGTGATCAGAGCCTTCGGATCCATACGCCCGCATGGGCAGTGCAGCGGCTTGCGCCTTCGCAAAGACCTCCGCGTCACGGATCATAGGTTCAAGCACGAGGTCACCGAAGTTCGCGTTTACCTTCTCAATCCAATGCAACTGGTCCGGGCGGTTCTTCTTGGTCTTGTTGATAACGACGCCGAGAAGTTCGATGTCTTCGTTCAGGTTCTCCTGGACTTCCGAAATGGTGGTAACAATCTCGGAAAGTCCTTCAACCGAGGCGACCCGAGGTTCGGTCACCAGTAGTGCATGTGTTGCCGCAGTCAGCGCGTTGACCGTCAGGAGTCCCAGCGACGGAGGGCAGTCGATGAGGATGATGTCGTAATCGTCCGTTACGCCCTTCAGCGAGATACGAAGACGATGCTCCCGGGCCATCATGGAATCGCGTTCACGTGAGGCCAGGTTGCGCTCGGCGGCAATCAAATCGAGCTGCGGGAAGTTTTCCTTCTTCTCGGACTTGGCTTGCCAGGCCTCCCCTGCCGCCATGATGGCGTCCGCGGCCACACCAGGCAGTATCTTCTGGTTGTTCGATTCGTCACCGTAAAGTACGTCGTTGAGGGTAAATTCAGGGCTGTTGATTCCGAAGGCCGACGTCACGTTGTACTGAGGGTCCGCATCAATGACGAGGACCTTCAAGCCGAGGACCCGAGAAAACACCTCTGCCAGACCGGTGACCAGGGTCGTCTTACCGACGCCACCCTTTTGGTTGCAAACGGCGATGATCTTTGCCGACATGACTGGGGTACCTTCCGTTGCACTACTCAAAGACACAGAGAACGGTGCGGAAGGCCCACGTGTGGCGGGAAGCATCGGGCCGGCACCGATGGGTTAACCCTAACGGGCGCCCTGCCGGTTGGTTGCACGCCACGCCCGGAGTGCCTCGATTCGCAAATGGTTCCATTGGAGGCAATGCCCCCTTGTGCGCATATGCCTCCATTTGCGACATTTGCGCGAAGAGTACCCGTGCCACCATTTGACCCTAAGGTTCCTAAGGTTCCATATGCGCTTAGTGCACCTTTTGCGCACCTTGAGAGCTCAGGAGTCATTTTCTCAAATGGTTCCATTGGTGGGATTTGCGCACTCAGCCCCCAAGGGGGTGGACGCTCCACAACTCTGCGCATATGGTTCCATTTGCGAAGAATCTCCGATCCTGCGGGTGTCGTGGGCAGCTACCGCCGACCTTGCGAAAATGGTTCCTTTTGCGACTTTGAGTCTTGCCCCTGGCTACCGCCGCGCGCCTGTACCACGCCTCTCTGCGTCATCCTTGGGGTGCGCAAAAGGTTCCATTGTTTCTTGGCACGCTCGTGCTAGATCTCGAAGGTACGGGACGGCGCATATGGTGGCATATGCGCTAAAGGAACCCCTTGCGCATCCTGGTTCGACTAGCTAGGTGTTACGCAAATGGTGGCATAAGAGCCAGGTCATAGGTTGGCCAAGGTGGGATTTGCGCTTGAGGTGGGATTGGTGGCACAAACTCAAATGGTTCTATTTGCGCAAGTGCCCCCATATGGTTCAGATCGTTCTGTTTGCGCATATGGTGGGAATCTCTCTTATGTCACCATTTGAGTGATAGGTACTGCTTCCGCAAAAGGTGGCATATGCGTACATCCCACCTCGAGAGCAAACGGCACCCATTGCGCATATGGTGCCATTCTGTTTCGATCCGGTCCTCACTTGCCCCCTTTTCGGCCGGCCAACCCATCGCGATGGCTACCGCAGCGGCTGCAAGGTAGCCTGGCGAAACTCCTGATTGGGTTGTGGATCCGGTTGGTGGATCAGAAGCGGTTTCAATCGAAACGTGCCTATGGCGCCCGCCTGGTCTGGCTAGGTAGCAGCTCAGCTGGTCGACCCGCTAGCAGGTGACTTCGAATCCACACCCTTTTCCCTTGTTGTCATGGCTACCCACGGCTCAGGTCAAATGGTTCCATTTGAGCAATCGGATCCTGGCGTGCTCAAGCGAATGGAACCTTGGATCAATCGGCGCATATGGAACCATTCCTTTCCGCGCAAATAGAACCTTTTGCGTCAGATGCCCCTGGCCCTACCGTGCAGTCAGACCCGCAGTGGGGGAGGGGCGGACAAGAGCTGTAGTCAATGAAGAGGAAATGGTGGCATTTGCGGTAAGGGTTCAATGGTGGCATTTGCGTCTCGAGGAGCAACATGAGGGTGGACGTGGAACCAGGACCCGGTAGCTTTCCCTGCTCGCCGCAGACGCGTCTCATCTCCTGGGTGGGGGAATAGGCCGGGCCGAGTGATACCGGAGCAGTGGGGGAAGTCTCAGAGGGGCCGCTACCAGTGGCAGGGGAGTGGCGGCGAGGCTTTGCAACAGGTGAGGAGGATTGAGAGGGGACATCAGGACTACTACCTGATGCTTGGGTAATGTCGTCCCTTACGAAGGCCTGTGAGAGGTACCGCTGGACTGTTCTGATGCTCTTGCCGAGCTCCCGGGCGATCTCAGCAAGAGTCCGTCCCAAGGCTCTCAGAGCTCCTGCAACGTCCGCGCTGGTCTTCGCTTGGCTCGTGCGAGTCTGGGTGCCTTTGCGGGCGTTCTGGACGGCCGCTGCGCGCTTGGAACGGGTCGTTGACTTCCCGCCCTTCCTGCCTTTTTCGGCGAACCAGGGATTGGACGTGCCACGGAGCGGTCGGCCCTTGCCGTTGGCGACCTGGCGGACCGCCGATGCAGCTAGATCCCGGATCTCACGGCAGGGGAGGGGAGTGGGAAGGTCATTGTTGAGGGAAATTGCGTAGTCCAGGGACTCTGCCAGCGCCGGCAGCTGCCCGGTGTCCTGATAACGGCGCCACAATTCGCTTCTGGTGCGGTAGAAGATGGCATTGTTCCTCCCGGTTATCGTGTCCGGCGCTGCGGGCTTCTGAGGAGCCTCCAGGGCCGCTGAGGAGGGCCAGGCCGAGAACTCACTGTCGAACGGGTCGCTATAGTCCTGCATGTGCCGTCGGAGCTCGCCGAGGGAGTACGGATGGGCGCGCCGGCCGAACCGGACGTCGCCGGCGGGGGAGTGGGCTGCCGGGTTTCGGACAAGAAAGCGCGTAAAGGCCGCGTCGTTGCCAGTCAGCAGGTCCAGGGCACGCTGGACTTCCTGGGCGTACCGGATCGGGTGGGGACGCGCCCCGGGTCCGCGAAGGACGGGTTCGATCATCCAGCCGGCTTGTGCGTGCCCGTTGGCGGGGTTCTCGATGATCCAGTGCGGCTCGGGCACGGCAGGGTGCAAAAGTCGGATGAGGGCGTCATCCTGGTCGACGTCGACGACGAGGAAGTTCAGGTAGTCCGCGGGGTTGATCTGGATGAACTCGAAAGAGCTCATCTCTTCGCCACGGTTCGGGTAAGCGGAATGCTTGGTCGGGCCGCCGCGGAAAGCCTGGACGCGGTGGTGTCGGATGATGGCTTGTTTTACGGCATGGCGGAGGTCCTCAGGGCGTGACTCATCAGCCGCGCAGGGTGCGACGCGCCGAATTCCACGCATTGAAGAGTCCAGCTGCCCGTGTAGACTTACAGGCATAACAAAGGGATTTCGGGGGTGTCTGTTATGGAATAGCCCTCAAAAAGAGCCATTCCGCGCTCAGCGCCTGGGTAGCCGGGAAGCAGTCAGGTGCAGAGTATTGATTTCATCGGAAGGCCCGCCTTGTGCGGGCCTTCTTGTGTTAGGCGATGCGGCCGATAGGCAGCTCTCCTTGCAGTCGTAGGGAATTGGGGCCTTCGGGGCCCAATTTCTCGCCGATGAGGGCAGCCACGAACTCGCTGACCGTCAGATTTTCTGCTTTAGCTGTCTGGGCCAGCCGATCGTAAACGTCCACGGGTACGCGACTTCCAACGAAGCGGCGGTCGCCTTTGCTTCGCTGTCCGCCTCCACGGTTTCCTGAGGTAGCCATGTGATCCAACGTCCTTCGAATCCCGTGCCTGGTGCCTGGGGCTTCCACGACGGGTTTAGCAGGCTGGCCAGATGCTAATGCGATGTTCTGGAACTTTGTCACCGGAGAGGACCTGGTGGTCCAAGCTCCAAGCCGCCGCTTTGACGATTGCCTGTAACTTTTTCCGGTTCATCTGAACTTACCACCGGGTAAAGCCGAGTTCCCGGAGGCTGAAAAAGTTTGCAGCCATACGGCCTGGACCCCGGAATGGCGGGGGAGTAGGGCTGCCTGGTCAACTGATCGGACACTGTTTTTCTTGGTACCAATATCGGTCTTAGCGCAAATGGAACCATTGGTTCTCGGGCCCTTCTGGGTCGTGGAAATGGCATTTCAAGTCCAAATAGTGGAATGGTTCCATTTCCGATAATGGAACCATTTTCGCGTTTCGTCGCAGCGAACCGTGGCGGCCGAGGGACGAGTCGACTGTCGGCACCAAAGAGGATGTAGTCGAGGGGTCTGAAAATCATTTTTTGAACCGGCGTGTCGGCGTGTCGGATTGTGGCCCATCAGTGTTAAAACCTCCGGGCAGGTGAGTGAGAGGCGCTGCCATGTTCAATCCCGAGGTCATCATGCGGCACTCGTGAACGCCATATGTGACAGCGTCAAATCATCCGGAGGGCCCTCAAAGGACTCCCAGGGATAGTCTTCGCCAGGGGAGAGCAGCTCGGCGACGGTGTTGACGTTCTTGGACAGCCACTCCCGCCAGAGGATCCTTTCGTTCCGATACTTCTGCAATTGGACGGCGACCGCCTCCAGCACGCCAAAGTGCTCGGCGAGGTCTTTCAGCGATGTAGTCGACACCACCGACCAGGCTTTGTGTCCGTCCCGGGCGATCATGTTCCATGCAGCCATCATCTCTAGCGCCTCGCTGATAGCGGTACGGGATAGGCGGGTGATCCGGACGAGTTCCGCCGTCGACAGGCCGGGGGAGTGTTCAAGGGTTTCGTAGACAAAGGCTGCCGGCATGCCTAACTCCCTGAAGACAGGACGGAGGGCATGGATTTTCCCCTTCTTCCAGCTCAGGTCTTCAGACGCGGCCTTCACTCCTTCGGGGACCGTCAACATATAGAGGTCCCCCTTGGTTCCACGGCCTTCTTCGACCAACGTGACCAGGGGATCCTTTTCGCTGCGCAATGCCCTTAGGTGTGATCCGACAGTTGTGTGATCCAGACCCGTGGCCACCGCAATTGATCGAACGCCGAATTCAACAAATCTGGAGGCTGTCTTATGTGCTGCCTCCCCCAAGGCGCGCAGAACCATCCGTCGAGCAAGTCCGGTCCTGGAATCTGTGTAGATGGGTTCTCTCAGACTGAGGGCGTTGCGCCAGGTTCTGATGAACCGATGCTCAGCATCGGGGCTGGACGAAATCGAAATGCCTTGAATCCCAGGGGGCTGTGTATTTGGCTGGCTTGTGGGGGATATACGGGCATTGTTCTTTCCGGGTCCGGAGTCTTTGTTTTTGCTCAGATAGTTGACGGCCTTCACCCAGTCGCGACGCAACGAGGGGAGGCGATGCCGGGAGCCATAACGGGAATAGAACGAAGCGAGCCCGGGCCAGATCCCTTGAAGGATCCGGCGCTCGACATCTACCAGCTCCATACCGGCCGCTGCGACTCCGGTGAGAATTGCCTGCCTGGCCTCCGAATCGGAGGCGTACCGGTTCGCGTCATAAAGCCCGGTGAGGGCCATCTGCTGCATGGCGCGGGACATCCGGCCGGCGGGGTGATGGACCCTGGGTGTATCGACGGCCGCGGGGGTGAACGTCTGTTCAAGGCGTAGGGCTCGTACTGCGGCAATCTCGCGGGCAAGGTCGTCGGTCATGGCCGACCAGACGGAGGTCGGGTTAGGCCGGCGGGCAATGTCGTACGCCATCGATAGTGACATGGCGAGTTCTTGGTGGCCGCCGCGTTTGTGCGGCGACCCTGGGGTACGCATGCAACCGTGAAGTATGTTCTGGTGCGGGGTCTTGTCCAGGGTCCGGTATCGCGTGCCCAGTGCCTCGACCAGGTCGCGTGCTTCCGAGAAGGTCACCCGTTCAGCCAGCGGGATGTAAACGTGGCGGCCGCCGCTGGGGGAGTAGTCCTCAATCCAGCGGGCACCGCAGTTGTGCAGCCAGGTCTGGACGGCGCGGACGTCAGCCAGCACCCAGTCAATGCCGGCGACCGAGGAATCGAAGTCAAGGAAGATCGCGGCGCAGGTGCCGTCTTTACCGAAGATCCGGACCGCTGCGGGAAACGTCGGCAGAGCTTCGGTGAGGTTCCGTTCGTGCTTTTGCGGGTAGGTCTTTCCGGCGTCTTTGGAGAGCCGCATGCGCGGCTGGCCTGCAAGCATGGATGCAAGTGCAGACCACACGTGTGCGGGGTTATTTGAATCGCGCGACACGCCAACGCCGAGGGCAGCTGGCAGCACGAGCGCGTGCTGGGGTACGATAACTTTGTTCCTGTCGAACGGAATGACAAAGGGCCAGTCCTGCCAGACTGGTTTTATAGCAGCAAAAAGGTGGGCCTGCGAGGGTCAACCACTCGACTTACTTACTGTCTCGCCGGCCAGCAATCCAGAAAGTAAGTCTCAATCTTCGTCGAAGGCCCGCTTAATGCGGGCCTTCTTCTTTATGAGGCTAAGCGCCTAAGGGGCAACTCCTCCTGCTGAACTATTGCGTGAAGGTTAGTGTTGGCCAAGCGTTGGTCGACCAAGTCGGACAGCCAGTCGCTTACGTACTGGTACCCCTCCGCTTTGGCAATGAGGTCCATTGCGTCTGCCTTCGGCGTAGCGATGCGGAATCCGACGAATTTGCGGTCGCCTTTGGAGCGCCTGCCTGTGCGGGTTATAGGTGCCATCATCCCTGTCCTTTGAACTCGGCAGTTGAAAGCCGCCGTTGCTTCAATAGATTGGTCGGGCCGAATGTCTTAGTGGCCCTGAGAGTCGAAGAGCTGGGTAATTCGGCATCTCTGAAACCGAAACTATCACCGGGGAGTGATCTATCCCGGGATTGAAACTGAAACAGCTTTCGGCGTGTTGAAACAGAAACACTTGCCGAAATCGACATCAGCCGTACCAAGTCCCTCACGTCTCCTCCGGTGGCGAGCTAGCCTCGTTCGGTCACTCCGACTCCGTCCCCGCCTGACCGCGCCGACGGCCGATGATGGTGTGGTCGTGTGTACCGGCTGTCGGGGCAGCTGAGGTTGGCTGGACAGCTCGGTGCCGCCCATCTGATTTCGGACCCCATCTAATCCGAGAGCTCAACTACGCGATTCAAATCATGCGGGGAACCCCGGCTAATCGACCAGCCCGAAGGACCTGCCCAGGGCCTCGTAATGGCGGCGGAGCTCATCCGCGACCACGGAATATTTGACCCGCCGCCCGGTGCGGTCTTCCACGGGAAGCACTCGCGCCGGGTCGGCAACAACCACCCCGGCGTCCGCGAGCTGATACAGGTGGGCTTTGACTGTCGGACGACCCAGTCCTGTGCCGTCGGCGACCTCGGCCGCCGTTGCGGGGCCCTTTTCTGTAAGGAAGCCAAGGACGGCAACCTTCGCGTGATTGCCGCCGAACGCGTCAATTGCCGCCTCCAAGGAGGCTGGCGCTTTCGGTCGGACATAGCGGGGCATGAGTTATATCTTGCCCCAACCTTTTGAACTTGGTCATACGCAGAAGCGTAGCGCATAGTTAAACTATGCGCTACGCTCTAATCGCAGACATCATACCGATTGACCTGTTTTGTGACGGATGTCCGTCACCCAGGAGGTGAGATCCGTCTCTTCGGCGGATGTGACAAGAACATACCGCTGGTTTGCGGGAGGATTTGCCAGGCTCCAATCGATGGATTTTTGTCGGGAGGGCTGGTGGGAAATGGGACCGTGCGGAGCAAAGGGGGAGGTGCTGGACATGGGTGGTTTGGTGCATTCTGCGGTGCGGTGGTCGGCAACACCGGTTGGGCCCGCCCGCTGCACAGGTCTGGGGGACGCCGTCCGGAATGGCCTCCCTGCTCCAAAGGGCGCGGGCCTGTTGACCTCCCACGGGGAGGCAGGGGCCTTCAAGGATGGCCGCCCGCGGGGTGGTGCTGCGGGTCCGAGGTCGTGGTGTTGTCCTGACCGTCGTAGCCGCCGGCCCCTCGCGGCTCACGGAGTCCTGTGTCCGGATCGAGGCCGGGGACTGTTCTGATGCAGCGTAAGTCGCTTGGCCTGGTGGCACTCCTTGTCATCCCCGGGCTGTTCCTTGGTCTGATCTTCACGATGTTGCTCTTGCTGGCCCCTGCGAAGCCGGCGGTGGCCAGCTGTGGCCCGGTTGTTTCCGTCGTCATCGACGCCAACACCAAGGTTGAGGGGTACACCCCGGAACAGCTGAAGAACGCCGCGGCGATCATGGGTGCCGGAAAGGCGCTGGATCTGTCCGTCAAGGGTCAGATGATCAGCGTCATGGTTGCCCTGGGGGAGTCGGGCCTGCGGGTGCTGGATACCGGCGACGGACTCGGCCCGGACTCACGGGGGTTGTTCCAGCAACGCGACAACGGCGCGTGGGGCTCCTACGCGGACCGAATGAACCCCGCCACCAGCGCGAGGAACTTCATCAAGGCCCTGCAGGCCGTTCCCGGCTGGGAACTCCTTGAGCCGACCATCGCCGCCAACAAGGTCCAGCACAACGCCGATCCGTACCACTACCGGAAGTACTGGCCCGGGGCGGTCAAACTCGTCCAGGCACTTTCGGACCAAAAATTCAGCCCGGGAGGCAGCGGTTGCGCCATTTCGGGACAGTCCGGTACGGGGGATGACTACCCGTGGAAAGACTCCCCGACCTGGATGCAGGCAGGGGCGAACAAGGCCAGCACCTCGCCGCTGGACATGTACTACCGCGAGTGCGTGGACTTCGCCCTGTGGCGGGTGAACCAGCAGATGGGATCCACCAGTGCACCGTTCAAGTTCCTCAATGGCACCTTCCGCCCGGACGGACAACGGCTGGGTTCCGCGGTGACGTGGAAGGCCGGCTGGGACGCCAAGGGCTGGCCCACCGGGAACACACCCCGGGTCGGCGCGGTCGTCTGGTACGCGCCGGAACCGGGGGAGCGGACCCCACATTCGGCCACGTCGCGGTCGTCAAAGAGGTCAGGGACAACGGGACCTACGTCGAAGAGGGCTACAACGGCAACCCGCCCCCGAACGACCACAGCTACTACACCCGGACCGTCACCGACACTGTCCCCTCAGCCTTCCTGTACCTGCCCACCCAAGAGGAGAACAAGTGAAAAAGCCGCCGACCCTGCTGACAGTGCCTCTGCTCACCGCCGCCTTGCCTGCCGTGGCCCTGCTCTGTGCTTCCTGCGCACCGGCAGCGAGCACGGCACCGGCAGAATCAGCCGGCACCACCATCGCGGCGTCCGCGCCCGTCTCGCTGAGCGCC
>NZ_DF952475.1:305463-306322 GCF_001263615.2 Arthrobacter sp. Hiyo1
CCTGAAGGAGACCTCGTTCCTGGTCAGCGCCCCGGTACTGGAACCGGCCACGCAGGGCTGGCGGGGGACACTCACACGCCTGGGATTCCGGATGGACCCCTCACCGGAAGAACTCTCCGAGCGCGAGGACATCCGCACCGTCAGCCGGCACTGGCCCGGTCCCCGCACCATCGCCGTGGTCAACCGCCAAGGGCGGGGCGAACAAGACCCCCACCGTGGTCATGCTCTCGGCGATCCTCGCCCGCTACAGCGGCGCCGCCACCGTCGCCTGGGACAACAACGAATCCCAAGGCACCCTGGGCTGGCGCACCGAAAAGGGTTCCCACGACCGGAGCGTCCTGGACCTGATCGATTCATCGACCGAGCTCCTCTCACCGGCAACGAACGCCGCGGAAATCGCCAAGTTCGTCCATCACCAGACCGCCGACAAGTTCGATGTCCTGCGCTCGGACGAAAACGAAGAAGGCGACCACGAAGTCACCGCCGAGGAAGTCGATATCGCCCACCAGGTCCTCACCCGCTACTACCGGCTCGTGGTCATGGATTCGGGCAACACCGCCCGGGCAGCGAACTGGCGCCGGATGATCGACCACACCAACCAGCTCGTCGTCCCCGTGACGGCCATCGAAGACCGCGCCGAAGCCGCCCGGCTGACACTGCAGACCCTCGAATCCCGTGGCGGCCACAACGCGGAACTGGCCCGCAACGCCGTCGTCATCGTCTCCGAATCCACCGACGCCAAGCGCAGCATGACCGGCGAAGCCCTCAAACGGGCCAAAGACGAGGCGCAGCGGATCGCGGACGGCTTTGAGCCGTTCGTCCGGGCCGTCGTCCGGATCCCCTACGACCCGGCCCTGGT
>NZ_DF952475.1:309249-311613 GCF_001263615.2 Arthrobacter sp. Hiyo1
TGCCAGGCACCGCAACGGTGTGGATCACCGGCGCCCACGGGGGAGCCGGTGAAAGCCGGATCGCCGCCCTCCTCGACGGGGCACGCGTCACCGATCACTGCTGGCCCGTCCTGCAGGACGGAAGCACACCACGGGTCCTGCTGGTCTGCCGGGCAGACATGCGCGGCCTGACAACCGCCAGGAACGCCCTGACCCAATGGGCATCAGGGGCGGCACCGACACTGGATCTGCTCGGCCTCGCCGTCCTTGCAGACGCGCCGGGAAAGACTCCCAAATCCCTCCGGGACTTCGCCGCCATCGTCGGCGGGGGAGCGCCCCGGCTCTGGACCCTGCCCTGGGTAGAGGCCTGGCGGCACGGGGACTCCACAACACCACCGCGACCCCGCGAGTACCAACGATTCATCACCGACCTGGCCGCCCTGGCTACCGACACCGCACCACGCACCACCAACCGAAAGGTCTCACCATGAACCCCTTCGTCGCATTTGACGGAAGCGTCATCCCCAACCCCACCCCGGTCGTCCCGACCGAGGCCGGCGGACTCCTCACGATCCTGAACTGGGCCTCCGGCATCGGCCTGGTCCTGGGCGTCCTGGGCGTCATCATCGTCGGCATCGGCATGGTCATCCAGCTCCAGCGCGGCGAGGGCGCCCAAGCCATCGCAAAACTCGGCTGGGTCCTCCTTGGCTGCATCATCATCACCAGCTCCGCCGGCATCGTCCGCGCCTTCGTCTAAACCAGCACCAACAACGGGAGGTTCACCATGAGCCAGTCAACAGAGCGCACCACCGAAAGCAATCCGTTCACCAAACCCGGTTTCATCCTTGCTGCCGCGCTGGTGGTCGCGCTGATCGCAGCTGCCCTCGTCATCTTCCTGCTCCCCAAAGGACAGGACAACACCCCCGCAGCCCCGCCCCCGGCAGAGTCCGGCAGCCCGGCCACATCGAGCCCCAGCGCCACGGCTGCAGCCGGCCAAAGTATCTGCGGACTTCCCGCTGCGTCGGAGTCGGCGCTGGGGGCTGCACCGAAGACGAAGTGGGAACTCGTGGGGACCATGGCTGCGCCAACCGATCCGAAAATCGGCCCGGGAAAAACGGACGATCAGGGCATAAGATCCTGTTTCGCCCATACACCAACAGGGGCGCTGTACGCGGCGGTAAACCTTTGGGCACTAGGTATTGACCCCTCCAAAGAGCGAGCCATTGCCGAGCAGCTAGCAGCCAAAGGACCTGGCCGTGATGCTGGGATGAAAGCACCCCAGACCCAGGCCCCGGCCTCGGCCTCGGCGATGAAGGTCCAGATAGCGGGCTTCAACGTCTCATACACGGCGAACCAGGCCGTAGTGGAACTCGCGTTCAAAGCCGACAACGGAGCGCTCGCTTCGGTGCGGACAACGCTGCTGTGGCAGGACGGGGACTGGAAGGGCGTCGTCGCCGACAGCGGCGCACCTTTGGAGGAACCACGACAGGTTCGTGACCTTTCCGGATTCATCCTCTGGAGTGGAGCATGAGGCCTACCTGGAACCCGGTAGGAGACTGGTTCTCAGGTCTGGCTGATGACGCCATGGGCAACATGGCGAAAGCCATTCTGGAGGCCATGAGCCAGATGGTAACGACACTGTCCACGTTCTGGGTGTCCATGCCCACCGTGAATCTGGCCAGCCAGGACGGAACGACGCCGGGCCACGTCGTCTCCATGGTGAACAGCGAGCTGATGGTCTGGACTCTGACGCTGGCGGTCCTGGCCGTCATTCTCGGTGGCATCCGGATGATCTGGGAACAGCGCGGAGCGCCGCTGAAGGACCTGCTGCGTTCCCTGATCACGCTCGCCCTGGTCACCGGCTTGGGTCTGGGTGTCATCTCGATTCTGGTGATCGCGGCAGATGCTTTCTCGGCCGCCATCATCGAGCGCTCGACGGACGGGAAGGGTTTCGCTGAGTCGATGAAGCTCCTGGTTCTGACCGGCCAGACGGGGGGCGGCGTGTTCATCCTCATTGTCCTGGGCCTGATCGGGTTGCTTGCCTCCCTCGTGCAGATCGTCCTCATGGTGGTGCGCAGCGGCATGCTGGTGATCCTTGCCGGCATCCTGCCCACCACGGCCGCGTTCACGAACACGGAGATGGGCAGGCAGTGGTTCCAGAAAGCTGTCGGCTGGACCATTGCCTTCCTCCTCTACAAACCCGCTGCGGCCATCGTCTACTCGGTCGCGTTCCTTCTCATGGGAAACAACAACGGGAAGGACGCCTTGACCGGTTCCATCACGGGCTTCACGCTGATGATCGTTGCCTTGTTCGCGTTGCCGGCACTCATGCGGTTCGTGACCCCGATGGTCGGGGCCGTCGCTTCCGGCGGGGGAGCCGGGGCA
>NZ_DF952475.1:314129-318214 GCF_001263615.2 Arthrobacter sp. Hiyo1
GGGCGCGGCGGGGGCATGGCCGCGCTCGTCCCGTCCGTGACCGAGTACCGGGGAACGACGGTGCAGGTCTGCGGGCTGTGGCCATTCTCCTCCGGTGCGTCCTCGCCCATGATCGGCGTCCCGCTCGGACGCCACGAGGAAACCCACGCCACCGTCTGCTGCGACCCGATCAGCTGGTTCCAGCGCGCACGGCTCATTTCCAACCCCTCCGCGTTCATCCTCGGCAAGCCCGGCCTGGGGAAGTCCACCCTGGTGCGCCGCATGTTCCTGGGGCTCTCCGCCCAGGGCGTCCACCCCCTGGTCCTGGGGGACCTGAAGGGCGAGCACGTCAAGGCGGTCAAGGCTCTCGGCGGGCAGGTCATTTCCCTGGGCCGCGGCGTGGGGTACCTGAACATTCTTGATCCCGGCCAGGCCGTCGAGGTCGCCCAGCTCCTTGAGGCCAGCGGCCACCACGAAGCCGCCACCCGGGTCCGGGCCGACGCCCACGGCCGCCGCCTGAACATGGTCGTCTCGCTCATCACGATCAGCCGGAACAACCCGCCCACGGACCAGGAACAGACGATCCTGGACCGGGCCCTGCGGGTCCTCGATGACACGTTCGACGGCATCCCGGTCCTGAAGGACCTCCTGGACGTGATCGTCTCCGCCCCGGAGGAGCTGCGCCAGGTCGCCCTGGACCGCGGCGACATCGCGGTCTACCTGCAGGAAACCCGGGCGCTGGAGGCAACCCTGCTGGGCCTGGCCGGGGGAGGGAAGCTGGGGGAAATCTTCTCCGCCCAGACCACCAACCCCATGAAACGGGACCGCGCCGTGGTCTTCGACGTCTCCAGCATCGACGAGACCGAGACGGACCTGCAGGCCGCTGTGCTGCTCGCCTGCTGGTCCTACGGCTTCGGAACGGTCAACGTCGCCAATGCCCTGGCAGATGCCGGCCTGGAGCCGCGCCGGAACTACTTCGTGGTCTTGGATGAGCTGTGGCGGGCGCTGCGCTCGGGCAAGGGCATGGTGGACCGGGTGGACGCCCTGACTCGCCTGAACCGCTCGGTCGGTGTCGGGCAGATCATGATCTCCCATACCATGTCCGACCTGCTGGCACTGCCGGCGGAAGAGGACAGGATGAAGGCCCGCGGATTCGTTGAACGCTCCGGCATGGTGATCTGCGGCGGCCTGCCCGCTTCGGAGATGCCGCTGCTGACCTCAGCGATCCCGTTGTCGCGGCAGGAGCAGCAGAAACTCATCTCCTGGCAGGACCCGCCCGCATGGGACTCCCGCGGGGTCGACGTCGAACCCCCGGGCCGGGGGAAGTTCCTGATCAAGGTCGGCGGCCGCCCGGGAATCCCGGTCCAGATCGGGCTCACGTCGATCGAACAGGACGAGGGATTGAACGACACCAACACCCGATGGAGCACACCCGCCGAGACGCTCATGGATCCTGCCGCGCCTGTTCTGCCCGTGGAAGGGGAGACACCGTGAGTGCGCCGAACCGCAAAGGAATGGGCCTCGGAGATGTCCTGCTGGTGTGGGTGGCCATTGGCTTCATCGTTGTCTTTGGCGGGGGCATTTACGCTGCCGTGCATCTGGGCTCCTGGATGGCCGGCATCGCCGCACCCCCGGCGCAGCCCGTTGATCTGATCGCCGGGCTGGCCAAGGGCCGGGTGCCCTGGCCTGTCCAGTCCACGGTCGCCGCTGCCCTCATGGCCGGCATGGTCCTGGTCCTGGCCCTCGTCGTGCTGGTGGCCTGGAAGAAAGGGGCGTCCAAGCGTGCACGGGTCGATAAGGCCGCACGGTACCTGGGGCGCGGGAAATCCCTGGCCGCGTTCTCCGAGAAGGGCGCGAAAGCGACGGCCGAGCGCCTGGGCGTGAAAGACACCCCCGGCATCGTGGTGGGCAAAGTCGTCTCGACCGGCCAAAAGTTCATCCAGTCCTGGGAAGACCTCAGCATCGACATCTGGGGCCCCGGACGGGTAAGTCGACCTCCCGGGTCATGCCGGCGATCCTGGACGCACCCGGCGCCGTGGTCTCCACCTCGAACAAGCGCGACGTCGTGGACGGCACCCGCGGCGTGCGGGTCCTGACCGCTCCGGTGTGGGTGTTCGATCCGCAGAAGATCGCCCAGGAAGAACCGGACTGGTGGTGGAACCCGCTCTCCTACGTCACGGACGAGGAGAAGGCCTACAAACTCACCCAGCATTTCGCCGTCGGCTCACGCCTCCCGGGGTCCAAACCGGACGCGTACTTCGACCCGAAGGCCGAAGACATCCTCTCCTCGTACTTCCTCGCTGCCGCGCTGGGGGAGCTGCCCATTACCCGGGTGTATCTGTGGGTGACGGAGCAGGTCAGTCAGGAACCCATCGAAATCCTCAAGGAGCACGACTACGAGCTGCAGTACAAGGGCTTGGAGTCCACGCTGAAGCTGGCCGACAAGCAGCGCGACGGGATCTTCGGCACCGCCGAGAAGATGATCCAGTGCCTCAAGTCCAGGAACACGCTGCGCTGGGTCGCCCCGGCCCGCGGCGCGTCCGTGGCCACGGATCCCCGGCGCCGGTTCAACCCGCGCGACTTCGCCGCCTCTCGGGAGACGATCTACATCCTCTCCAAGGAAGGGGCCGGCTCCGCCGCGCCGCTCACCACGGCCCTGACGGTGGCCATCGCGGAAGCCATGGAGGAACGGGCCGAGCGCAGCGGCGGGCGGCTGCCCAAACCTGCGCTGTTCGCCCTGGATGAGCTGGCCAACGTCGTCCGCTGGGCCGGGCTGCCGGACCAGTTCAGCCACTACGGCTCCAAGGGCCTGATCGTCATGGCCATCCTGCAGTCCTGGTCCCAGGGCGTTGAACTATGGGGGGAGGCGAACATGCGGAAAATCTGGTCCGCCGCGAACGTGAAGGTCTACGGCGGCGGCGTCGCCGAAGAAGGCTTCCTCCGCGCACTCTCGGACCTCATCGGGGACTACAGCTACACCAACATCTCCATCTCCACCGGCAAAACCGGGTCCAGCCGCTCCCGGCAGGAGGCCAAGGAACGCATCTTCGACGTCTCCAACCTCGCCGAACTCGACCGCGGCCGCGCCGTCGTGCTCGCCTCCGGGGCACCCGCCACCCTGGTCCGGACATTGCCCTGGTACACCGGCACCCGCAAGGACGCCGTCGAAGCGTCCATCAAGACCCACAGCCCCCGCCCCGAAGAACCGGCCCCACCGGCGGCTGCCGGGCCAGTGGCCAACCCCTGGGTCACAAAGTAGGAGGCTCTGAGATGGCCAGCAACATCGGACGATTCAGCACAGCCACCCCCAACTCAGAGGCACCTGCCGAGAGGCCGGCGGAAGAGCAGAAGCCACCGGAACTGGTCTACGGCTCAGCCGAGGAGTTCCTGCACGAACAGCTCCTGCCGACCTACGTCCGCGACGTCGACGGCCGCGCCGCAAAATGGTGCCTCGAATGGTACTTCCACCCCGAAGCACTCTCCCGCGTCGAAGCGCTGTGGCGGGCATGGGAACACCTCAGACTCGACGGAGCCACCGGCATCAGCGTCTGGTTCAAAGACCACGCTGACCACCACATGAACGTGCTCCTGGACCCCCGCGGACCGTTCTACAAATGCGACATGCAAAAACACCGCGACCCCGAACACCTCGAACCCAAAAAGGCACCCGAAGGCTGGTTCCCCGACGTGCGGGCACTACCTGTCTAAAAGGACAACCCGAAACTCGGACGGGCTCTATTGTCCACAAAGCAGTGTCCGGTACGGTGAACCCGGCACACCCTACAAACATTCAGAGCGCCCCTGGGGGTCGCCGTAGTATCCGGGAAAAATCGGGCGGATAAGGCTTGGGTAGGCTCCTGACCAAGAGATTTGTGGTGGTGGTCGGAGGGCGTGCTGAGTGGTTGTTCAGATATTCACGGATGAAGAGTTGGAACGGCTCCGGGAGTTCCCGGAGATCGGCAGGGATGAGTTGTTCCGGTTTGTTGATCCTGGCCGGGGAAGGGGCGCCTCGGACAGGCTTGGCCTCGCGGTAGCGCTGTGTACATTGCCGTGGCTTGGGTTCGTGCCGGATGAGGTGTCGTCCGCACCGCGGGTGGCGGTCGCCC
>NZ_DF952475.1:320289-323450 GCF_001263615.2 Arthrobacter sp. Hiyo1
GAGGGTGTCAGATGGATTGTGTAGGGGTTCCGGTCCTCGTGTGATTGGAGAACACTTTGTCCATGATTGATTCCCATGAAGAGCTCGGTGCGGAACTCGCGGAAAAGGTTGCCGCGGCTGGGGACCTCGAGGCGCTCAAGGCCTCGGGTGCCTTTGATGAGCTGATGGAACAGATCGATGCCGGCCGGCTTCAGATCGATGGCAAGGACGGGTTCCTGAACCTGATGATCAAGGCCGTGCTTGAGCGGGGCCTGCAGACCGAACTGAGCGAGCATCTGGGGTATGAAAAGGGTGATCCTGCTGCCCGGCTGCTGCCGAACTCCAGGAACGGCAGCTACCCCAAAACGGTGGCCTCCACGGTCGGAGACGTCGGTCTTGCCATTCCGCGGGACCGGGCGGGCACCTTCACCCCGCAACTGGTTCCAAGAGGTTCACGGCGCACCGGCGGGCTCGATGACATGATCATCAGCCTTTATGCAGGTGGAATGACGATCCGGGACATCGAACACCACCTGGAATCGACGATCGGTACCGAACTATCCCGCGAGACGATTTCCAAGATCACCGACGACGTCCTCGAAGAGGTCATGGCCTGGCAGTCCCGGCCGCTGGATCCGATCTACCCGATCCTGTATCTGGACGCGATCGTGGTGAAAATCCGGGACGGGCATCAGGTGAAGAACAAAGCCGCCCACATCGCCGTCGGCGTGGATCTTGACGGGGTCAAGCGCGTGCTCGGGATCTGGATCCAGGCTTCCGAAGGGGCGAAGTTCTGGGCAGGGGTCTGCGCGGAACTGGCCAACCGCGGTGTCAAAGACGTGCTGATCGCCTGCTGCGACGGGCTCACCGGGTTCCCCGAGGCGATCCAGGCGACCTGGGCCAACACCACCGTGCAGACCTGTGTCGTGCACCTGGTCCGGGCCTCCATGCGCTTCGTCGCTTACGGGGACAGGAAGAAGGTCGCGGCCTGCCTGCGGAACATCTACACCGCCCCGACCATCGAAGCGGCCCTGACGGCCCGGGAGGAGTTCGCCGCCGGGGAATGGGGACAAAAGTACCCGGCAGCTCTCAAGACCTGGGAAAACGCCTGGGAACGGTTCATCCCCTTCCTGGCTTTCCCACCGGCGCTGCGGAAAGTCATCTACACGACGGATGAAATCGTCAAGTCGGGCGGGTCGGTCTGTCCTGGTTGGCTCCTGCTGCTGTTGACCGGGGCCGCGGGGCTCCGGGGTCAAGGGCGGCCGGAGGCCGTCGCGCAGCGATCACGACAGTGACCCTTGAGGGCGGAGGGGCGGCCACGGTAATCTCCCTGCGGCACGGGCCGACCAGGAAACCCCCAGCGCGGAATCTCATTCTTGCCGGGGTCGGGTGAATTCGATCTTCTTCGCTCCGGCCGGGCGGCGAGGTTGCCAGTTGGAAATGAGCAATTGGTAGGCGCGTTCAGCGGTTTCGACGAGTTCCCGTTCCTCGCGGCGTAGCTGCTTGTCGTTGTAGGCGTATCCGGGTCCGCGGTGAGCCACGGCGCGGGGAGCACCGGAGGTGAGCTCGAGTTTGCGTTGTTTGAACGCGACCAGGCTGGGCCGGGCGAACGCGTACTCTTCTCCGCGGGTGTCCAGCGTCCAGGCCAGGGTGGCCAGCTTGCGTGCCGTGGCCACGACGGCGATCTGGAAGCCCCGGCGGGCCTTGATCCGTGAGTAGAATGCCCGCAGTGGTCCCGGGGCCAGTGCCGCGGTGAACGCCGCTTCCACGAGCATGCCCCGGGCGTGGGCATTGCCTTGCTTGGTGATCCGGCCGTGGTGTGCAGGCTGCCCTCCGGACTGACGCACCCTGGGATGCAGCCCAAGGTAGGCGACCAGCTTCTCGGCGGTAGGGAACCGCCTGAAGTCGCCCACCGCGGCGATCAACGCCATGGCCACGACCGTGGACACCCCGGGTATCGTCATCAGCCTGCGTGCCGTGGCATCCGTGAGCGCTTCGGTTGCCAGGGCCTGCTCATAGGAAGCCAGCTCATTACCCAGGAAATCCAGGTGCCGCAGCAGCGCGTGAACGGTGTCCCGCTCATCCGGCGGTAGCACCTGAAGGCCGAGCCAGGCCCGCCCGGCCTTGCCGAACAGATCGGTGGCCGTCGGGCGCGGCAGCAGATTCCTGGCCAGAACCGCATGCACCTGATTCTTGATCCGCGTGCGCTCCCGGACCAGCTGAGTGCGCTGACCGACAATACGGCGCAGCCGCGCGGTACGCTCGTCGGGCAACCACACCGGTGGCAGGAAATCCGCGGCAAGCAACTGGGCAAGGATGCGGGCATCGACCTTATCCGTTTTCACCTTCGCCTCCGCGATCGCGCGGGTCTTCAACGGATTCGATACCACGACCCGGCCGGCATACGGCCTGATCAGCAAGGCGATCGCCTCACTGTTGCCAGTCGCTTCCAACGCCACCTGATCGCCCGGACCGAGCTTCCGTGCCCAGCCAACCAACGCGTCTGGCCGGCATGCCACCTGACCGGCGTCACGGACCTCACCGTCCTGAAGAACAGCGATCTGCGCGAAATCCCGATGAACATCCAAACCGATAAACCGAACCATCACTTTCTCCTCCCACCCCGATATCAGGGATCGGAATCGGCCAGGCAATCGACACCTACGGATCCGCGTTCACGACGCAGCCGGACAAGTCGCGGGGCGACCATTTACTAACACGGGCTCTCAGCCCATCGTGCAAGACCGGTCTGCCCACCCGATTCCCTACAAGCGCCCCAGTTCCGGACGGTCTCACCGTACGACCAAACCACCAGGCCCAGCCAGCCAGACGAACAACGTGAGGCACCCACCATCTTTCATACCCGGTACCAACGCGATCGAGTCCCTGAACTACCAACTGCGCAAGATCATCAAGAACCGGGGCCATTTCCCCAACGACCAGGCCGCAGTGAAACTGCTCTGGCTCGCCATCTGCAACATCGAAGACAAACGCGCCAGAGAACGCCAGAAAACCAGAACCACCGACAAGGAATCCTCCGGCAACCACCTCGTCGAAGGGGCAGCCACCGCCGGCTGGATCCAGGCCCTGGGAGTCCTGAGCATCACCTACCCCGAACGACTCGAACCCTACCTCAGCTAAAAATGACTCCCGACCCCACACACAAACAACTTGACAGGCTC
>NZ_DF952476.1:0-4215 GCF_001263615.2 Arthrobacter sp. Hiyo1
GTCCGGTTACGAGCTGCCGCCCGAACTGACGCCCGCGCGATGGTTGACCGAGTGGCGCTTCGACTGGCTTTGGGTGGCTGTGGCCCTCTTCGGCGCGGCGAGCTACATCCTTGGCGTGGCCAAGGTCCGTCGCCGCGGTGACTCCTGGTCGTGGTTCCGTGCGGTGAACTGGATGATCGGCCTGCTCGTCCTGACCTACATCACGTCCGGGCCGCCGTCGGTATACGGCCGCATACTGTTCTCCGCCCACATGGTGGACCACATGGCGTTGACGATGGTGGCGCCGCTGTTCCTGGTTCTGGGTTCCCCGGTGACGTTGGCATTGCGGGCCCTGCCGTCGCGCGGCGAGGGATCACGCGGAGATGGCTCCCGTGGCCTTCGTGAATGGCTCCTGGTGTTCGTGCACTCGAAGTTCTCCCAAGTGGTGACCCACCCACTCTTCGCCGCGGCGAACTTTGCCGGTTCGATCGTCCTGTTCTACTTCTCGGACGCGTTCGGCTGGGCGATGCGTGAGCACGTGGGCCACGAACTGATGAACCTGCACTTCCTGCTCACCGGCTACATCTTCGTCCTCACCATGATCGGCACGGACCCGCTGCCGCGTCGTGCGCCCTACCCGATGCGGCTGCTTCTCTTGCTCGCCACGATGGGCTTCCACGCCTTCTTCGGCGTATCCATCATGGGAGGCACTGGACTGCTCGCCGCCGATTACTTCGGCAACCTCGGCCGGACCTGGGGACCATCGGCTTTGCTCGACCAGCAGACAGGCGGCGCCGTGGCCTGGGGAATCGGCGAAGTTCCCACCTTGCTGGTGGCGATCGGCGTCGCGGTCATGTGGTCGCGTTCGGATGAGCGGGAGACCAAACGCACCGACCGGGCGGCGGACAGGAATAACGACGCCGACCTGAATGCTTACAACGATATGTTTGCGCGGCTTGCAGACCGCGATGCGAAACTGATTGATCGGGACTCCAAGCAGCCCGAAAGCAAGACCAACCTGGAAGGACGCTGATGAGCGAAACCGTACGCACCAATTGCGTGTCCGCGCCTCTGAACTGGTGGGCCGTGGCTGGCTCAACACCGGTGGGAAGACCCTGGACCTGGAAGCGCTGCGCGGCAAGATCGTGCTGTTGGACTTCTGGACGTTCTGCTGCATCAACTGCCTCCATGTCCTGGATGAGCTGCGCCCCCTCGAGGAGAAGTACTCCGACATCCTGGTGACGGTAGGCGTGCACTCTCCCAAGTTCGAGCACGAGGCCGATCCCGTGGCCCTCGCTTCCGCCGTCGAGCGTTACGAAATCCACCACCCCGTCCTGGACGACCCCGAGCTCGCTACGTGGAAGGCCTATACGGCCCGCGCCTGGCCGACGCTGGTGGTTGTGGACCCCGAGGGCTACATCGTGGCGCACCTTTCCGGTGAGGGCCACGCAGACGGCCTTGCGGTGCTCCTCGAGGAACTCGTGGCCGAGCACGAAGCCAAGGGGACCCTCCACCGCGGCGACGGCCCCTACGTGGCTCCCGTCCCGACGTCGGGCACCTTGCGCTTCCCCGGCAAGGCGACCCAGCTGGACAACGGCAACTACCTGGTGGTCGATTCCGGCCACCACCGTTTGGTGGAACTTCGTCCTGACCTTGAGACGGTTGAGCGTGTCATCGGCTCCGGAACCAAGGGTTACCTGGATGGTGCGGCGGAAATCGCGCAGTTCAACGAGCCGCAGGGCGTGGCGGTGCTCCCGTCGTCGCTGGCTTGGCAGCTTGGCTACGAAGCAGTGGTCGCGGACACCGTGAACCACCGCCTCCGCGGCGTCACGCTCAGCTCGGGTTACGTGCAGACTGTTGCCGGAAACGGCGTGCAGCGCCTGCTCGACGCCGGCCCGGCCCGGGTGACGGAAAGCGGTGCCGGCGTTTGGGCTGAACACCCCGACGGCGGTCCGGCTGACTTCGCGGCCGACGCACTCGACGTCGGGGTACTTGGTGTGGGGACCGGGGTGTCCCTGTCCTCGCCGTGGGACGTCGTATGGAGCGAGAAGCTGCAACGGGTCGTCATCGCGATGGCCGGCACGCACCAGATCTTCGCCTTTGAGCCTCTCAGCGGCGAGGTATCCATCCTGGCCGGCTCGGGCCTTGAAGGTTTGCTTGACGGCCCCGCCGAGGAAGCCTGGTTCGCCCAGCCTTCCGGCCTGGCCGTCGATGCGGATGACAACATCTGGGTGGCCGACTCCGAAACCTCGGCATTGCGTCGGCTGGTCGTAGGCGAATCAGGTGTGACTGTTGAGTCGGCCGTGGGCAAGGGCCTGTTCGATTTCGGTTTCCGCGACGGCGAGGCCACGGAAGCCCGCCTGCAGCACCCCCTCGGCGTCACAGTGCTCCCCGATGGCTCCGTGGCCATCGCAGACACCTACAACGGTGCCGTGCGGCGCTACGATCCGGCGGCTAAGGCCGTGTCCACCTTGGCGAGGGGACTCGCCGAGCCGAGCGACGTCGTCGTGGTCTACCCGGAAGGCGGCGAACCGCTGCTGGTGGTGGTGGAATCAAACAAGCACCAGCTGGTTCTCGTTCCCATCCCCAAGGAAGCCCAGCAGGTGGACGAGGGAGCATCCCAGACGCAGCGGCCCAAGAGCCCCGTGGCGCCAGGGAACGTGGAGCTGACCGTGCGCTTCACGGCCCCGACCGGACAGAAGCTCGACGACCGCTGGGGCGACCCTACGCAGTTGAAGATCTCGTCGACCCCGCCTGAGCTGCTGCTTTCCGGCGGTGGCACGTCGGTAGGGCTGCTGCGGACCGTCGAGCTGTCCGCGGACGTTCCGGAGGGAATCCTCCACATTACGGCCCGCGCGGCTGCGTGTGATGGCCCGGAAACCGAGGACGGCGAAATCCCGGATCACGCTGCGTGCCACCTCTACCAGCAGGACTGGGGCATCCCCGTGGTCCTGCAGGCCGACGGCGACTCCGAGTTGGTGCTTGACCTGCGCGGGATGGACTAGGCGGGGGCTGGCTGGACCGGGCGGGCCGCAGCCGAACCTAGAAGCTCACCAGCGGCGTGACCGTGATGGTGTCCGCGCCTATGTCCAACCGTGTGGTGAAGCTGAAGTCGTGAACGGCACTGAGGTCGCCGACCAGTCCGCTGAAGAGGTCGATTTCGCGGGCGGTTACCTTGGCCTTGCCGTTGAGGGGCGCCACGACCCACTGCCCGTTAAAGGGGTCGATGCTGACCTTGGGGTACTCCGTGATCTGCCACTTGATGGTCCCGTCCACCACCCGGCTGTTGGTCACGTGGTAGAACGGGCAATCGGGCTGGAGCTTTTGTTGCTTGGTGGCGTCCGCGGCGCAGGTGTCCAGGAATTCCTTGACCTTGTCGCTCACCACCTTGATCATGGCGTCGGTGGGCTTGGTCAAAAGGTTGAGGGGCGCCTGCGGCAGGGCGCCTGTGGTCACTGACGTGCTGGTAGTCGGCGCCGAGAAGTATTTGCCGGCGAGGCTGGCTTCGTATTGGCCGGGGTAAAACACGGCAAAGCTGTTGCGGCCGTTGGGCAGGTTTACCGGGACCCCGTTCAGGGTGGCCTCGTTGGCGTTCACCACGGTGACCTCGATGGTCGGCAAGGATGACGGCACGAAGGACCACTTGCCGAAGAACAGCCACTCGGTTCCCGTCCGTTCCAAGAGGAAGTCCGAATGCAGCGCCTTGCCGTCGATCTGGTAGTCCATGGGGACCGTCACCCGGTTTCCGCCACGGGATTCGGCGTTGCCGAGTTTGATATCAGTGATCTTCGACGCCGCCGTCTGCAGGGCGGTACCGTCCAGCATGGCCGCATTGGCGTTGGGCACGGAGGCGTGCAGGAGTCCGAGGGCTTCCCCGCCGTGCCCCTGCTGGAGGGCCGACAGGTAATCGCGCACTTGCTGCTGGGGGCTGGCTATGGAGTTGCTCACCAGGTTGATGGAAACGATCGCAGCGGCCACAGCAAGCATCAGACCGAGCAGCCACCCGGCCGCGGTCTTGACCAACGCTTGACTCAACTGCACGCCCTTTACGTTACCCGCCGGTTCCGCAATACCCCGGCATCCTTCCCCTCACGTGACATCTGGACACGCTTTAGGGAAGGGTCCGACGGCGGGTGGCAGCTCCGTTTCAGCGGCGCCGGCGCGATGAGGTTCCGAACACTCCGCGGAGCAATTCCCGGCCGAGTTGCGTGCCGAAGGACCGTGCCATGCTTTTGA
>NZ_DF952476.1:5813-8710 GCF_001263615.2 Arthrobacter sp. Hiyo1
GGCGCGGGTGCGGGCGGCCACGCTTCGGAGCCTGGTAGCGGGCGGCTGCTGGGACGGCCAAGGATTTCTTCCTCGATCCTGCGGGCTTCGGCGTCCACGGATTGGGGATCAACGGAGGCTGGTACCGGCGGCCGACCTGGTGCGGCTTCTCCGGTGGAGGGCGCGGTCCCTTTGTCAGTGAGTTTCTCGTAGGCCGAAATGTTGTCCACGGCCGTGCCGTACTTCGGCAGCAGCGGGGAAGCGGCGATGGTGCTGCGGATCAGTTCGTCCGTGCTGGGTCCCATCACGGATTCCGGGGCACGCAGCTTGGTCAGCGCCACGGGCGTGGGCGCGCCCTTTTCGTTCATGACGGTGATGACCGCTTCGCCGATACCGGCGGAAGTGAGGGTTTCCTCAAGGTCGTAGTCGCTCACCGGGAACGTGGACACGGTGCCTTGAGGGCTTTGGCGTCCTCCGGGGTGAATGCGCGCAGGGCATGCTGGACCCGGTTGGCAAGCTGGCCGAGGACGGCGGCAGGGACATCCTTGGGTGTCTGGGTGACGAAGAAGATCCCGACCCCCTTGGACCGGATGAGCCGCACCGTGGTGGTGATGGCTTCGAGGAAGGCCTTGGATGCGTCGGAGAAGAGCAGATGGGCTTCGTCGAGGAAGAACACCAACTTGGGCTTGTCCAGGTCTCCTGCTTCAGGCAAGTCTTCGAAAAGGTCCGCAAGCAACCACATCAGGAACGTCGAGAACAGCATGGGTTTGGTCTGGAGCGTGGGAAGTTCAAGGCAACTGATCACGCCGCGGCCGTCCGGGGCTGTGCGGAGGAGTTCTGCGGTGTCGAACTCCGGCTCGCCAAAGAACTTCTCCATGCCTTGGGCCTCGAGGTTGACGAGTTCGCGCAGGATGACGCCGGCCGTGGCCTTGGAGAGTCCGCCGAGGTCTTCGAGTTCAGCCTTGCCCTCATCCGAGGTCAGGAACTGGATGACGGCCCGCAGGTCTTTAAGGTCGATCAGTTCCAGTTTTTTCTGGTCGGCGAAATGGAAGATCAGCTGCAGGCTGGATTCCTGCGTGTCGTTGAGTTCCATGATGCGCGAGAGCAGGATGGGGCCAAACGAGGTGATGGTTGCCCGGACGGGAACGCCGTTGCCATCCCCGCCCAATGAGAGGAACTCGACCGGAAAGGCCTTGCCTACCCACTCTTGGCCGAGGCTTGCGGTGCGGGCCGTGAGTTTCTCGCTGGCCGTCGCCGCGGTGGCGAGTCCTGAAAGGTCTCCCTTGATGTCCGCCAGGAAGACGGGGACGCCGGCCGTGGACAGCTGTTCGGCCATCATGTGCAGGGTGACGGTCTTGCCGGTGCCTGTGGCCCCGGCCACCAAGCCATGCCGGTTCATCATGGACAGCGGCAACCGAACTTGGGCCTCTTTGTGGACTTCGCCGTCGACGATGGCGGCACCCAGCTCGATCGTGGGCCCATCGAGGGTGTATCCCTGCTGGATCGTGGCAAGTTTTTCAGCTGTTGTTTTCTTGGCCATGCGCATAGCCTAGTGGTCCAGGGCCGCGGTGTGGCGGGAAAGTTTTGCCGTGCTCCGCAACGGTATAGTGCCCGGATGGATGACAAAGCGGTTCTGCTCAAATATCTGCGCGCCCGTCGCGGCGAGCTCCTCGCCAAGCTCGACGGACTCGACGAGTACGACGTCCGCCGGCCCATGACCCCCACCGGCACCAACCTCTTGGGACTGGTCAAGCATGTGGCCAGTGTGGAGCTTGGGTATTTCGGGGAGGTCTTTGGCCGGCCCAGCGGCCGGGACTTACCGTGGTTTGCCGACGATGCCGAACCTGACGCGGACCTGTGGGTTCCGCAGGAAGAGAGCAGGGAAGAGATCATCGAACTGCACCGCTTCTCGGCCGAGCACAGCGATGCAACCATCGAATCGCTCCCACTCGACGCTCCCGGGGAAGTGCCGTGGTGGCCGGAAGAACGCCGACGCGTGACGCTTCACCAGATCCTGGTGCACATGTGCGTCGAGACAGCCCAGCACTTGGGGCATGCCGACATACTTCGTGAGCTGATCGACGGCTCGGCGGGGAAAGGTCCGGGGGACCTGAACCTGTCGCAGCGAACCACCGAAGAATGGGCCGATCACCGCGCCCGGATCGAAGCCGCGGCGCGCCAGGCTGTGGGGTAGGCTCACGCCTCGATGTGCGCCAAGTCCTTCGAGAACGCCAGGTGCTTGATCTCTTCCGGATCCGCGTCGACGTCGAACAGCGGGGTGTAGCCCGTGGCCAGGTACAGGTTCTTGGCTTCGGGCTGCCGCGGACCGGTGGTGAGGTAGATGCGGCGGTAGCCGCGGCGGGATGCCTCGGCTTCCAGTTCCGCGAGGACAACCCGGGCCAGCCCTCGACGGCGGTGGGCCGAATGCGTCCAGATCCGTTTGAGCTCCGCCGTGCGGGAGTCGTAGCGGCGGAATGCCCCGCCAGCCACGGTTTCCCCGTTCTCCTGCAGAATGAGCAGCGCGCCGTGGGGTGCGGCAAACTCGCCAGCCGGGTACCTGTTGAGTTCCTCGGCCGCGCCTCCGCTGCCGAAGAGGTCCCCGTAACGCGTCGTGTATTCGACGGCGAGTTCGTCCAGGAGGGGCTTGACGCGGGGATCGCGCATGGGCAATGTCAGGACGGAAAGGCCCGACGGCGGCAGGGTCGGCGTTGTTGTCATGGCTTACCTTTCGTGAATATCCCCAACTGACTCGCATTTGTTGTCGTTATGGAGCGTCAAAACGACAACAACTGCGAGTCAGTTGGGTGGGCTGGGCTGGTTGGGTGGACGGAGCTGGTTGGGTGAGGGGCGGAGAGTTCGGCCAGGAGGCGGCGGGCCAGGGCGTCGTTCTCGCGGAACGGCGCTGCGTTGGTGCCGGG
>NZ_DF952476.1:9583-10633 GCF_001263615.2 Arthrobacter sp. Hiyo1
CGGGGTTGGCGGACCGTGCCACCGACGGCGACGGCAAGCGGGCCTCGATGTACGCCGCCGCGTCCACCACCACGGGCGATTGGAAGGAACCGGCCACGAACCGCCCGCTGGCCTCGTCCGGACGCACCCACATGCCCGGACCCAGGAACTGCAACAATCCGGCCCGGTGCAGGGCAAGGATTTCGCGCAGCCGGTGCGGCGGCGGGCCGGAATCCACGAAGCTGAAGAAGCCGTGCCACCAACCATGCACCGCTTGTTGGGAGCGCGAATTGAGCCGCTCCTGAGGGACCAGCCGGCCGAGTTCCATGTAGACCCGGAGCAGGGCCGTGAACAAGGCCAGGGTTTCCGAATGGTCGCGACTCGTGCGGAGCTTGAGGTCGCGTTCAATGTAGTTCGCCACTGATCTCTGCACCGCGGCATGGTCCGCGAAGGCGCAACCGCTGAACGGTTGGTCCAGGGCCTCGAGGTCGAGACGGAGGGCCGGGTCCGGGACCGCCGAGGCCACGAGGTTTTCGCGTTCGCGGCTGTACCAATCCAGGGCATCGAAGCGCGCCGAAAATTCGTCCCAGCCGCCGTGGACGCGTTCCGGATAGCCGGTGAAGAGCTCGCGGTAGTAGGCGTAGCCGGCGTCTTTGGCGATGAGGGGCCACAGCTGGGTCCGGAAATCCAGCTCCTCGTGTGCGGCGAGCAGCAATTCCACGGCGTCCGCGGTGAAGTACCGGGGTGCGCCGACGGGTTCGCCGCGCAGGGTGGAGGAGATCTTGGAGTGGTACGGCACTCCGCGCCGGGAGCCTGCCCAGAGCCGTGGTTCGGCGCCGGACGGCACATAGTCCAGGCCGCCGTCGGGCCTGTCTTCGAAGCGGCCGCCACGGCCCTCGAACAAGAGCACCAGAAGGTCCACGAACGCCAGCCCCATGCCCGAAACCAGGACGTCCTGGCCGGGTGCGATCGCCGAATAGTCGACGTCGGTGGTGTACGACGGCGCCGCGTGGAACCCGCCGTGCCGGGCGGCGAACTCGGCCAACCGCGCCGATTCCGGCTCGGCGCGGG
>NZ_DF952476.1:11551-13376 GCF_001263615.2 Arthrobacter sp. Hiyo1
TGGCGCTGGGTAGGCACGGTTGTGGTGGCGCTTGGCGTCGTGGCGGTGGCCTGGTCCCTCGCGACGAATCCGCGCTGGGAGTGGGGCGTGGTGGCGCAATGGTTCACCGCGCAGTCCGTGGTGAACGGCCTCGTGGAGACACTCAAGCTGACGGCCATCTCCGGCGCGCTCGGCTTTGTCCTCGGTTTCATCCTGGCCCTCATGAGGCTGTCGGCCTCGCCACTGCTGCTGTCGGTGTCCTGGACGTTTTCCTGGATCTTCCGTTCCACTCCTTTGTTGGTGCAGATGCTGCTTTGGTACAACCTGGGCTACCTCTACGAGAAAGTCAGCTTGGGCATCCCCTTCACGGATATCCGCTTCTTCGAGGTCCAGACCACCACGCTCATCAGCCAATTCGCTGCGGCAGTCCTGGGCCTGACCCTCAACCAGGCGGCGTACTCGGCGGAGATCATCCGTGGCGGCATCCTCTCGGTGGATCAGGGCCAGCTCGAGGCAGCCGCGGCCCTAGGCATTCCGGCGTGGCGACGCTCCACCAGGATCGTCTTGCCGCAGGCCATGCGGGCCATCCTGCCCACCGCTTTCAACGAGATCATCGGCCTGGTCAAGGGCACCTCAATCGTCTATGTCCTGGCCTATTCCGAGCTCTTCTACACCGTGCAGGTCATCTACAACCGCACCCAGCAAGTCCTTCCGCTGCTCCTCGTGGCGACCCTCTGGTACGTCGCCATTACCTCGGTCCTGAGCGTCTTCCAGTACTACATCGAGCGGCATTATTCGAAGGGCGCCGTCCGCAACTTGCCGCTCACTCCGCTGCAGAAGGCAAGGAAGTTCTTTGCCACCCACGCACCCGTGAATTTTGACCGAGCGAAGGACGCCCGATGAGCACCGCTGCTTTTCCCGCTGAGAGCCCGACGACGGCGGCGCCAGCCGCCGCTGCAACCCGCGGCCACGTGGAAATCACCAACGTCCGCAAGTCCTTTGGGGGAACGGAAGTCCTCAAGGGTGTGTCCCTGACGGTGCCGCCAGGCGGCGTCGCCGTGATCGTGGGACCTCCGGCTCGGGGAAGTCCACGCTTCTGCGGACTATTAACCACTTGGAAAAGGTGGACGGCGGGTACATCACCATCGACGGCCAATTGGTGGGTTACCAGGTCCGCGGAAACAAGCTGCACGAACTGCGCGAAAAGGACATCCTCAAGCAACGCACGGACATCGGCATGGTGTTCCAGAACTTCAACCTGTTCCCGCACCTCACCGCGCTGGAAAACGTGACGGAAGCACCCGTCGTCGCGCTCCACCGGAACAAGGCCGAAGCGCGCAAGCGCGGGCTGGAACTCCTGGACCGCGTGGGCCTCAAGGACCGGGCCGACGCCTATCCGCGGCAGTTGTCCGGCGGCCAGCAACAGCGCGTTGCCATCGCCCGGGCGCTTGCCCTTGACCCTAAGATCCTGCTCTTCGACGAACCGACGTCGGCCCTCGATCCGGAGCTGGTCAACGAGGTCCTGGACGTCATCCGCGAACTTGCCACCTCCGGCACCACGTTGATCATCGTCACGCACGAAATGGGCTTCGCCCGCGACGTCGCAGACACCGTGGTCTTCATGGATCAGGGCCAGATCGTTGAGCAAGGCAGTCCCCAGGAGATCTTCGCGAATCCCCGTGAACCCCGGACGCGGAGCTTCTTCTCCAAAGTCATCGAACCAGCTTTCAACATCTGAGGAACCAACCTAATGCCACGCATCAAAACCAGGCTTCTCGCGCTCGCGGTGCTGCCCGCCGTCGTACTCCCGGGGCTCGCCGGGTGCTCCGACCCCGGTGCCTCCGCG
>NZ_DF952476.1:14240-17917 GCF_001263615.2 Arthrobacter sp. Hiyo1
ACACCTCGCCCGAGCAGAACCGTATCCGGGCGCAGAAGGATCCCGCCGCGGCAGCCGCCGTGCCGGCCGCGATCGGCAAGGACGGCAAACTGACCGTTGCCACCACGGCCGGGTCCATCCCGCTGTCCTTCCATGCGACGGATGACAAGACCCCGATCGGAGTCGAGGTGGACATCGCCCAGCTCGTGGCCGACAAGCTGGGCCTCGCACTGGACGTGCAGGTCACCTCCTGGGAGAACTGGCCGCTCAAGACGCAGTCGGGCGATTTCGAAGCGGTCTTCTCGAACGTGGGCATCAATAAGGACCGGGTGAAACTGTTCGACTTCTCCACCTACCGCGCCGCGTACATGGGATTCGAAGCCAAGAAATCGTCCACGTACAACATCAAGGGCGCGGACGATATCTCCGGGCTGAAGGTCTCGGTGGGCTCGGGCACCAACCAGGAGAAGATCCTCCTGGCCTGGAACAAGGACCTGGAATCCCGTGGCAAGGCTCCGGCAACACTGCAGTACTACTCCTCCGACGCCGACACCATCCTGGCGCTCTCCTCGGGCCGGACGGACCTGAACATCGCGCCCTATCCGTCCGTCTCCTACCGCGAGAACACGCGGGACGACCTGAAAGTGGTGGGCAAAGTCAACGCTGGCTGGCCTTCAGAGACCCTCGTCGCGGCCACCACCCTCAAAGGCAACGGCCTGGCTCCGGCCATCACGGATGCCCTGAATTCGGCGATCAAGGATGGCTCCTACGGGAAGGTCCTGGACCGCTGGGGCCTTTCGCAGGAAGCCTTGCCGGAATCGAAGACCGTGACAGAGGCAAACTTCGGGAGTGCCCAGACAGGGAAAACACAGTGAAGTTCCAGGTACTCGACATCATTCCGCACCTGAAGAACCCGCTGACGGGAGAAATCGTCTCGACGGCCGAGCGGCTCAACCAAGTGGTGCAGACTGCGCGCCGGGCCGAGGAATTGGGTTTCGATAGTTTCGCTGTGGGGGAGAGGCATGCCGGTGAGTTCATCTCATCGTCCCCGACGACGGTCCTCGCCGCCATCGCGGCGGTCACCAACCGTATTCGATTGCAGACCGGCGTCACCGTCTTGTCGGTGCTCGATCCCGTGCGGGTGGCCGAAGACTACGCCACGATCGATCAGCTGAGCCGGGGCCGCCTGGAACTCGTGATCGGCAAGGGCAACGAAGTGCTGCAATATCCGTTGTTCGGGCTCTCCCTCGATGATCAGTGGGAGCTGCTCGCCGAAAAGTATGGCTTGTTGCGGAGGCTGTGGCGTGAAGAAAACGTCACCTGGTCCGGCCGTTTCCGGCCCGCATTGAGCGAAGTGACGACGACGACGCCGCGACCGTTTGCGGGTTCGCCGCGGATTTGGCACGGCTCGGCTACAACCCTGACCTCGGCTGCGCTCGCCGCCCAGTGGGGCGATCCACTTTTCACGGCCAACGCCATCCAGCCTCGCGAGAACTACAAGATCCTGATCGACCACTACCGCGAGGAATACGAACGCCACGGCCACGATCCTCGGCACCAGTACCTCGGTTCGGGTTCCGGCGCAGGCGGCGTGTTCGTCGCGGACACCACGCAGGAAGCCAAGCGCCAGTTCGGGCCTGTTTATGAGGCCTTGACCGCTGGACGCAACGTCCCGGGCAACAATTCGCCGTTCCGGGACATCGAGCATGCCGTGGCTGAAGGGCCAGCACTGGTGGGCAGTCCGGAACAGGTCATCGACAAAATCCTGAGCTACCACTCGCTCTACGGCCACGATCTCCAATCCATTTCCTTGCCCACCACGTTGCCCTTCGAGCAGCAGCTGGAGATCCTGGAGCGGTTCGCGCTCGAGGTCATCCCGGCCGTCCGCGCCGCCGCGCCCACGACCTTGTGGGAACCGGCGGATCCCTTTGGTGGCCGCCCGGAATTCGCTGGCGCCACGTCACCGGACGCTTCCGGAACTGTCACCACAGATCATGCAAACCACAGGAGGAATCATGCCTACGCCCACTGAAACGGCTACGTCCACCACTCCGGCCTTCACCGCAGCCTGGCAGGAATGGCACGCCGAGCACGAGCGTCACCGGGCCGATCCGCACGGATTCCTCGCTGTCACCCATCTGCACTGGCTTGGTTCCGAAGATGCTCCGCTCGACGGGGTGCCCGGCGCCTGGAGTGTGGAGAACGACGTCGTCACTGTGGTTTTAGGACCAGGCGAAAGCCTGCTTCGGGATGGCCGGGAACTCAACACCGACGCCGCCGGGGCCACCGTCGTTTTCGGCCCCATCGCGGAACGAGACGGCCTCAACCTCAACGCGGGGGACACGGTCGTCGAGCTCGCCAAGCGCGGCGGCGAGTACATCGTCCGGCCGCGGCACCCCGGGAATCCGCTGCTCAACGAATACCGCGGAACGCCCGCATACGCACCGGATGCATCGTTCGCGGTGAGCGGTACGTTCGTGCCGTTTGAGGTTCCCCGACCGACCACAGTGGGGGCCGCCGTCGAGGGTATCCAGCACGTCTACGAGGCGCCCGGCGAGCTCCACTTCAACCTCGCGGGCCAGGACTTGGTGCTCACGGCCTTCAACGGACATGCGCCGGGCACACTCTCGGTGCTGTTCACGGATGCGACGTCGGGCAAGACCACCTACGCGGCCAATCGCTCGCTCACGGTGACCCCGGAATCGGACGGCTCCGTGGTGCTCGACTTCAACCGTGCCGTCAACTTGCCGTGCGCCTACACGGACCTTGCCACGTGCCCGCTCCCACCCTCGGAAAACCGGCTGAGCGTGGCCATCGAAGCCGGCGAACAGATCCCTTACGAAAGGCAGGAGCAGCAATGAGCGGCATCTCCCGTCCGGGCCAGCCCGGATTCCTGGCCTTGGAGCTCGACGGCGACGGCGCCCACCCCGCGGCCTGGCGCAAAGCCTGGCATGCCCCGGATGAGTTGCTGAACGGTTCGCGGATCCGGAGCACGGTGCTGGCGGCGGAATCGGCCGGGATTCATGTGGCGACGTTCGCTGATGGGTCTGGGACTGACGGCTCCGGCGCTGGCGGGCGAGATGTTGCAGGCCGCCTGAACGCCCTTCAGCGCGCCGCGTTCGCGGGTCCCGTCACGAGTTCCATCGTGCTGGTACCGGAAGTGGACACGGTCTACACCGAGCCGTTCCACATCTCCACTCAGCTGGCGAGCTTGGACTATGTCTCGGGCGGACGGGCGGGTTGGCTCGTCGCGGCGAGCGGCTCCGCGGAGGAGGCTGCCGCCGTCGGGCGTTCATTTGTTGAAGGTGCCGCCTTGGCGCAGGAGGCCGCGGCGTCGGTGGAAGTGAGCCGGCGGCTTTGGGATTCCTGGGAGGACCACGCCGTGATCCGCGACGTCCCCACCGGGCGGTACTTTGACGTGGACAAACTGCACTACATCGACTTCGAGACGCCGGCGGATTTCGCAGGGGCCGGGTATTCCGTGAAGGGTCCCTCCATCATTCCGCGCCCGCTGCAGGGGCAATTGCCCGTAGTTGCGCAGGCCGACTTGCTTCGTTCGGACGCCGACGTGGTGCTGGTGTCCGCTCCGACGCCTTCACTTCTCGCCGAGGAGGTTGCGGACGTGCGTGCCCGGACCGCTGTTGGGGGCGGCCCGGTTCTTGCGGGCGGCCCGGCGGTAGTGGCGGAGCTCGACGTCG
>NZ_DF952476.1:18944-20622 GCF_001263615.2 Arthrobacter sp. Hiyo1
GCTCGCCGAACTGGACGCGTTTACTCCGTGGACCAGTTCCCGGGCGCGCTTCGTCGGCACGGCGGCGGAATTGGTCGACTTCCTTGCCGGGTTGCTGGCCGTGGCCGACGGCGTAAGGCTGCATCCGGCTGTGCTGGACGTGGAGCTCGAGGAACTGGCGCAGCTGGTGCTGCCTGAGCTCCGTCGCCGTGCGGTCCTGAAGCCTGTTGCCCAGGGCGGCACGTTCCGGGAACTGCTGGGTCTTGAACGGCCGCTGAGCCGGTACGCGAGCGTGGGCGCGGCGGGCGCCGCCGTCGTTGGCTTGGAAAACTGAGGAGAGACTATGACACAGCACAACCGTGCTAAATTCCAGCCGAGCGGGAAGATCCAGTTCGGGATCTTCTTCCAGGGCGTCAACTCCGGCACCATCTGGAAAGCGCCTGAATCCGGTTCGCAGACCGACTTTGAGTCGTTCCGACGGATCGCCCAGACCGCCGAGCGCGGGCTGTTCGCAGCCTTCTTCCTGGGCGAGGGCCTGCGCTTGCGGGAACATCTCGGACGACCGCACGCCCTGGACGTCGCGGGCAGGCCGGACGCGCAGACCATGCTGGCGGCGCTCGCGTCGGTGACGTCCAATATCGGGCTCGTGGCCACGCAGAATACGACGTACAACGATCCCGCCGACCTCGCTCACAGGCTCGCCTCCCTCGACTTGCTCTCCGGCGGGCGCGCCGCCTGGAACGTCGTCACCACGGACAACGCGTGGACCGGGGCCAACTTCCGCCGGGGCGGCTACCTGGACCACGCCGATCGCTATATCCACGCCGAAGCATTCGTGGAGACCGCCAAGAAGATCTGGGATTCGTGGGAGGACGGAGCGGTCTCCTCGTCCGTCTCCGCGGATTCCTGGGCGGTTCCCGGCCATGCGCGGCGCGTGCACCACTCCGGGCAGCACTATTCCGTGGACGTCACCCCCCGGCTGCCGCGCAGCGCCCAGTACAGGCCGGTGCTGTTCCAAGCCGGGGATTCCCCGGAAGGACGCGACTTCGCCGCCCGCCAAGCGGATGTGATCTTCTCGGCGCACCCGAAGTTCGACGACGCCGCGGAGTTCCGCGCCGATATCGTCTCGCGCTCCCTGGCTGCCGGACGGGGTGCCAACGACGTCCAGATCATGCCGGCGAGCGAATTCATCCTCGCTGCGACTGACGAGGAAGCCCGCGAGAAGAAGGAATGGGTCCGCGGCCTGCAGATCGGGCCGCAGCAGGCAGTTGCGTATCTCGAACAGTTCTGGGGCCGGGAGTTGTCCGCCTACGATCCCGATGGTCCGCTTCCGGAGATCGATCCGGTGGTGGAGGAGACCTCCGAGACCCGGGGGAGCGGCTTCCACGGGGCCAAAGCCCGGCAGCTCGCCGAGCAATGGCGCGCCGAAGCTGCCGAGAAGGGGCTGTCGATCCGGCAGTTCGTGAGCTCCAGGACGTCCAGGGTTGACGCGACGTTCACCGGATCCTATACAGCCGTGGCCGATACCTTGGCCGAGTACGCCCGGGTGGGTGCCGTCGACGGCTTCAACATCTCGCCATGGCTTATCCCCACCGGCCTGGACGACATCGTGAACCACTTGGTGCCCGAGCTGCAGGAACGTGGCGTGTACCCCACGGAGTACGCAGGCCCGACCCTACGCGAGAACCTGGGCCTCGCG
>NZ_DF952476.1:20647-28659 GCF_001263615.2 Arthrobacter sp. Hiyo1
GGCTTGCAGACCGACGACGGCGGTTCGCGCGACCCGGACGCGGAGCTGGTGCGGCTCCAACTGACCGTGTGGGAACAACAGCTCTGATTTGCTGCGGGCCCTAGGTGAGTGGCTCCGTGCGCTCGCGCAGGCCCCCTTCGCCGTCGAGCTCGGCCACTATGTCGATGTTGAGGCGCCGGAGAAAACCGACATCGTGGCTCACGATGAGCAGTGCGCCGCGGTAGGCGTCCAAGGCTTCGGCGAGGTGCTCGACGCTGGCAATGTCGAGGTTGTTTGTCGGTTCGTCGAGGATCAGCAGCTGGGCGGGCGGCTCCGCCAGGAGCACCTTCGCGAGGCTGACCCGGAACCGTTCTCCTCCCGACAGGCTGGAGACCGGGCGATCAACGGTGGATCCCCGGAGGAGGAGGCGTGCGAGCTGATTGCGGATGTCTCCGGGAGCCGACGCCGGAGCCGCTTCCCGCACGTTGTCCAGCGCTGAGCGGGCATCGTCCAGGCCGTCGAGCCGTTGCGGGAGGTATCCCACCCGGCCGGTCAGCAGCTTTCCGGTGATCCGGCCCGAGGATTCTGCAGGGCGCCTCTCGACGAGGTGTCTGAGGAGCGTCGATTTGCCGGAGCCGTTGGGTCCCACCAGGGCCACGCGTTCGGGGCCCTGGATGACAATCGTCCGGGAACCGTCGCTCAGCTCGGCGATCCGGCGGCTCCGTGGCACGTCGGGATCTGGAAGGGTGAGGTGGATGTGCTCAACTTCCCTGACCCTCGCGGCGGCGGCGTCGACGGCGGCCTGGGCTGACAGCACCTTGTCGTCGAGGGTTGAGCGCATCGAGCCGGCAGATGCCTGCGCCTTGCTCGCACGGTTGCCGGCCAGGATCTTCGGGATCCCGCCGCTGGCTTGGGTCTTCTTCGCTGTGCGCTCGCGGCGGGCAAGCTTCGTTTCGGCTTCGACGCGTTGTTTCTTTTCGACCTTCAGCGCTTGCTGGGCGCTTCGTGCTGCCTGGATGGCAGAGGCCTGTTCCTGCTCGCGATGTTCGGTGAAAAGGCTGTAAGCCCCGCCAAAGACGTCAAGCTTGCCGGCATGAAGCTCAGCAGTGGAGTCCATGTGCTCAAGCAACTCGAGGTCGTGGCTGACCACCACGAGCGTGCCCGGCCAACTGTCGACGAAGGCGGCAAGTTTGGCCCGGGTGCGCCGATCAAGGTTGTTGGTTGGCTCGTCGAGGAGCGTGACCGGGGTGCGGCGGATGCGCAGTCCAGTCAGCGCGATGAGCATCGCTTCGCCGCCTGAGAGGTCCCCGACCTTTCGCTGGAGATCGCCCGCGGAGAAGCCTATTTCGTGCAACGCCTCGTCCGCCCGGGCCTCAATGTCCCAGTCGTCGCCGACTGCCTCGAAATGGCGCTCGTCAACGTCGCCGCCCTCAATGGCGTGGAGCGCGGTGAGTTTGCCGTCGATGCCGAGGAGCCGGGCGACGGTCGTGTGCTGCCCGAGGGTGAGGGTCTGCGGGAGGTAGCCGACGTCGCCGACTGTTTCGATGCGGCCCAGGGTCGGCGTCAGTGTGCCGGCGATCAAACGGAGCAGGGTCGATTTTCCTGCACCATTGCGGCCGACGAGTCCAGTCCGGCCGGTGGTCATGGTGCCATTGAGCCGCTGAAGAGCGGGAGTGCCGTCGGGCCACTCGAATGAAAGATCGTGCAAGGAGATGGCTGATTGTGCTGACATGAGACACAGTCCTTTGGTTCTTGCCCATCTGGGGGCATAGTCATGGGTCAACGTGCTCTCTCCGGGGCGCGAAAACGCGCGCTACTTCGGAGGGCACTGCACCTGACGTACGGAATCTTTCAGCGAAGCTGGACCGCAGGGAATAGCGCCTGCGGACAACTGAAAGCGAGATTTCTCGCCGGGTGCGCATGAGCGCAAACAACCGGGCGGCCACCGAACGTCAGGTGGCTAGGCTCTGTCGACCTCAATCTCCATAGCCAAAACCATATCCACAATTTTCTTGAGCGGCCAATTGGGGATGAACGCCGGCATTGATCACGGTGGTTCACATCGAGGCCGTAAACGGTGAGCACCGCGGGCGGCGTTCACCGGGACGCCTTCGCTGGCCGAGAAGCCTTAGTGCGTCCTCGAATTTTCAGGGCTGCCGGGAGCCTGAAGTGTAGCGTTTAGGGCGCCTTCACCGGGCACTTTTGCGGGCGGGTCATACGGGAATCAGAGAGTACCCACATTAAGGCTTTCCTGAAGGGAAGGCATGAAGGTGTTGAGCTGGCCGGTGGGGGACCCTCTTACGGGCGGCCTGACAGGGTCCTTCAACCCCGCTGGCGCCCCACCCCGAACAGCCTTATCAAAAGACCCTCCTGGTGATTAGACTCCCGGCATCACAGGAAGCAGGTTACCCATGCGTGAACCGGACTTGGCACCAACGCCGAGGAGCCGGCTGGAACGGGCATTCGATGCCTTCGGTTCCTTGCCGCTGGTCGTCTTTGCCGGCATCCTCTTTATCCCTTTGCGGGCCGTCTTGGGCTGGTGGCCTACGTTGGTCATCGTGATCACGGCTGGCATCGTCCTCATAACAGCCATCCAGCTCATTGTCATTGCTCCCCTACGAAAGAAGCGGGCGGCCCAGGACGCGGAACGAGGCCTTTTCGAATGTGCCCACAGAGAACCCGGATCGGGACTTCGGAGTAGATGGGCCCGAGGTTATGCAAGAGCAGAGCCAAATCGACTAATCTTCCAGCTGGGTGCAAGCGAGAGCGGGCCTCTTGCCGGGCCAGTGGAAATCTACCCTGCGCCCACGGCCATTGGAGAGCCTGTAAAAGCCCCCTGGACTGTTCTTCCCGGAGGTCTCGTGGCGACCCTCACTTCAGAAAACACAACACTCCAGCTGGCCGCCAGCCGTGCAAGCCTGGCGCTCCTCAATAGACGGTATCTCACCAATCCAGCACCGGATTCCTGAGCAGTTGGCACAGGACCGTGAAGTAACGTCCGGTGAGGGATCCCCGAAAGGGCATCCGCGAAGCGACAGAATCTACAAACAGAAATCTCCCTGGTCTCTTGTTCCGCTCCCTTCAAGTTCCAGACAACGATGTGGGAGATTTGTTTCATGGATCAAAGTGGGCGTGAAACGCCCGAGGTAGCGGAGCAGGCTGGCTCGCCGGTCTCGGTGCGCGGGTTCATCTCTTGGAGGAACGAGCGGTGACAAGATACATCGAGCGTCTCCGGAAGCTTCGGATGCCGCTGCGCGTCGGAGCCCTGGCATCCCTTGCAGTGTTCCTGATCGCATTCGCAACCCTGGCCACATCCCACGGCCAAAGGCCTGCCGTCGCATTTTCAATAGGAATACTTGGGCTTGATGGGCTCGTTGGAGGCATGGTCCTGGCCACAAACTATCGTGGTTACGCTGCTGCATATGCGGAGCTCTGGTCGGTAGATGAGGCCAGACGTTGGCTGCGTGCTTACATTCGGGTGTACGGCGTGGTCTCTGTGATAGGCGGAATTGTTTTTGTCGCCGTTTCCGTGCTCCTTGAATTAGCCCGCACATCGTGAAGCCGTGCCCGTCTGCGACTACATCAGCCAATTGATGGTCCGACCTCGATCTGGTTTCCAACTGGCGGTCGTTCCTGGACTTGCCTGATAGAAACCTGCGCCACCTTCAGGAGAGGCACGGTCAGGGATCCCCCACCGCGCACATGGATACAACCATTGGAGACGTCAGGAGAGGGACCGGCTTACGGGCGTTGCAGGCCGACTGTTAGGACACCGCGTTGGCGGCGGGGCGGAGCGAAGTGTCAGGACTCGATAGCGGTAGCTATAGAGCGTAGGCCTGTCCGCAAAGTAGGCAATAGAACGGAACCTGTGCTTCGGACGGGACCTTGACGGGCTCCCAAGGGTGGCATGGTGGGGCGATCATCAGCATGTCATCGGGCTCGACTAAAGGGTCCGGCCGCGGCTGCTTCGCCGAGGAATTTGCTTCGAACCTCAGGAAATCGCTTCGGACAGACTTGAACGCGTCAGCGAGGATATCGCCTGCCGAAACCGCAAGAACAGCCTGCTTGTACTCGATCTGGGCCTGCGTCCACCAGGCATCCAGTGGCGCGGACCGGCCACATCTCGGGCACCAATGGACCTGTGGATAGACAAACCCGGCCGGTGCATCGGCGGTTGGCCCATGATGCCACTTGAACTCGCCCTGGCAGTTGGGACACTCGCGCCTGAAGAAGCCATCCGAGTCAAGCGGGAACTCCACGGGAATCTCCACGGCTACTATCTCGCCGCGTCGAAGTAGACGTCTTGCTCAAAGGGCTCACCGTCATCGAGGCGACCGGTGGCGCGAAGCTCGAATTGGTTGGGGGCGCCCCGCCGAACGTCCTGTTGGTCGTCCATCCCCGTACCGTAAAGGACTTCCCAACAGGCAGTTTGGCAACAACCTCATTGTCGTGAAGTTGGATCTGATTGCCTAGATCTTCCGGAACCTGGAGCTGGACGTCGTAGATCGGCACGCCACCGATGTTGGTGACCTTCACCTGGTCAAACGAAGACCCGCTGCCGGCGTACCAATGCCCGTCTACGTGGGCGCCGTTCCTGTCCCGGGAAGGCAGCCGTTTCCCAACGGGGAGACCGTTCCCTAGTTTCGGCGGAGGCGTAAAATCGCCGGCGGTAATCCAGTCGGCCCCGGAAATGTCGACCGGGCACCCGGCCGTCCGCAATCTATCTGCGAGGGACTTGCGCCGCTGGGGCGTGTTGTCCATCCGAACCGCGTGGCGTCCTCCCACATCGCTGAATGACCTTAGGTCGCCCATTTCAACGAGAACAGTCCGGTCCGCGTCCCGTCCCATTGCCATGCCTGCCTCGAACAGGACGTTCGGGCGGGCTTGTCCGCGCGGCTCCAGCTCGGGATCGTCCTCAGCGGCGTACTCGTTTCGAATGTAGGCGACGTCGTCCGGCGTAAGCAGGACAACAACTGCCTGGGCGTCATCAAATGCGACATCCAGCACCTCGCCGATATAGGGCGAAGCCTTTCCGGTCAGGGCAATCGCCTGGTCCCACTCGATCGGTTTCAGGCCGATGGAGCGAAGGAAAGTAAACATCGCATCCCGCGCTACTGCATTCCTACCATGAACAACAAAGACCCGCTCGGAAGTCTCACCCGACAAAGTAACAACCATGGACCAGTTCCCTTGCTAGTACGCAACCCCATTGGCGTCGTAACAAGTGAGAGTGTAACGGCCTGGGCTGACGGATCCGGCATGCTTTTTTCTACCAGCGCAACCGCCGCGGCTGAATATCGATCGAAAGCGAATCGGAATTTCAAGACATGTCCGGTAAAGGATCCCTTAACTGGACGGTGCCGATGTACCAAGCACGGTTATCCAAGGATTTGGTCAAGGATCTTGCACGGTCCCGTATCCCGGTTTAGCGTCAGGGCAACACAACCGGGGTGCAAGATCGGGGCCTTTGGAGAATTTGCCAAGGCCTGGGCCGCTGAAAAGAGCTAGGCGCGATGTGCCCCAGTGGTTTCTAGGGACGGGAGCCCCGATGGCTGTTGAAAAGCTTGAGCCGGCGCCTCGCACCTGGATGGAGAAGACCTACGACTTGGCTGGGATCTTCGTCAGTCTGGTGATTGTTGTCATAGTGACAGTCCCATGGCAGGCATTGCGCACGTCTTCCCTGTATCTATCGGCTCTAGCCCCGGCCACATTCGTGGTCTATCTTCTAATGGGTTTGCTGGTCAGCCCGCTGAAGAAACGGAGAGCCGCCCAAAACGTTGAGAAGGGCATCGTTGAATGCAGCCTTCGGCCAGGCCCCAGGTCGCTGCCCTCCGGCTATACCCCACCGGGTCCTGCTGATAAGCGTGGTTGGATTACTGGATGCGCAACGGTGCGGGGCGGCACTCTTATCTTTCAACCTGTGGCAGCCTTCACCGGTTCGCCAGTAGGCGAGACCCTGATTCTCCCGAATATCGAGCCCTTAACGGGAGGACTGAGGACACCAGCCACGGGACGCTGGTATCTGGGTCAAGGCCGTCGGGACCACACCGTGGTGTACATCAAGACCGACACGGGCGTGCTTGAAGTCGCAGGTTCTGCAACAGCACTGAAGGCAGTCGGGATCTATCCAACTGAAGAAACGCAGCGAACCTGACTAGAGGCGCGGCTTGGAAACCCTGGCCGTAAAACGACAGATGGCCGGCTACGGTGCGGCGTCCGGTAAAGGATCGGCTAACGGGCACCTAGGGTGACATCTATCCGACGCATCACACCCCTCGTCGTGGCATTGAGTTGTTCGTTGCCCTGTGCGGCAAAATAGCAGGATGCCTCTTGCCAATCTGCTTGCCAGCCTCAGGACACTTCCTGAATCGGGATTACGGGACGCGTATCTGCAGTTCCTGAACTTGGCGGTGGACGCCGCGTTGCGTCGAAATGGTGGGCCGGAGCATGTCACCGGGTCCTGCTTCGTGTTTTCGCCTGAATTCGATCGTGTTCTGTTGTGTTTCCATCGCAAGGGGCAGTTCTGGGTGCAGTTCGGCGGTCACGTCGAGTCGAACGACGCGTCGGTGGCGGAAGCTGCCCAGAGGGAGGCCCGCGAGGAGTCCGGAATTGATGACCTGGTTCTGCTTTCTCCAGCAATCGTGGATCTTGACCGACACGATCTGCATGGGGGATTCTCATGTACCGCCCATTGGGATGTGGGGTTCGCCGCGACAGCAAACCCGGATGTGGAAATCGCCGTGAGTGAAGAAAGCGATGACGTCCGCTGGTTCCCGATCAATGAATTACCAGTTCAAGTGCCGGCAGACTTCTGCGCGCGCTTGGAACGCGCGCGGCGTACGGCGATGTCACTGAGTGGGACGCGGATCGGTTAACAGTGCACGACAAGCTCGGTGTTGAGGCGGCCATCCGTGATGTTTCGGCTGCGACGGGACTAATGTTGACCGATGATTGAACCGCGCCAACTCAGTGAGAGCGTCAGCATGCGTGTACTGCGCGTCAGTGATGCGGCGGCGCTTGCGGCCGCATATGTGCGCAACCGTGCCTACCTTTCACCGTGGGAGCCGCTACGGCCCGAGGAGTACTACACCGAGACCTGGCAGTCCGCCGACATTGCGAACCGCCTCGTTGCGCACGAAACCGGGGAAGCGCATCCGCTCGGCCTGTTCGACGGCGATCGACTCATCGGTCGATTCAACGTGGCAGGAATCGTCCGTGGGCCCTTCCAGAGCGCGGGGCTCGGTTACTGGGTGGACAGCGAGTACGCAGGCCGCGGGCTGGCGTCCGCTACGGTCCAGGCGATAGTCGAAATGGCGCGCGACGAACTCGGACTGCACCGCATCGAGGCGAGCACTCTTCTCCACAACTCTGCCTCGCAGCGGGTGCTGCTAAAGGCCGGATTCCAGAAGATTGGTATGGCACCGCGATACCTGCAGATCGCCGGAAAATGGCAAGACCACAACCTCTACCAAGTGGTCCTTCACGACTGAAGGTCAGCCTGCGACCATGAACACGTCCACCGGATCCTCGGTCTCCAAGACAAAGCCGTGGCGTTCGTAGAGGCGTCGGGCCGGGCTGCCCTGGAGCACGTTGAGACGGAATGGCCGGTGGTCCTTGGACTCGCCCATGATCCGCCGGAGCACGCCGGCACCAAGCCCTTGCCCCTGGAACTCCTGAGCGACGTAGAAGTGTTCGATCCACAGAGCGTCGGATTCCGGGCGGACGGCGATAACACCGGCAGCTTGGCCTTCCACGGCAATGACAAACGTGTGTTCCGGCTGGAACGCCTTCAAGAAACGCTCCCTGACGCGGACCGGATCCCAACGCCCTAGCCGCTCCAAATCGGGTCGCATGACGACGGCGCGCAGTTCCGCGATCCACGCGGCATCGGCGGGCAGGGCGGGGCGGAGCGAGAATTCGGCAGGCACCTGACAATCTAAGCCCAACTGATGCACTAACCCGTAAGCACCCGCAACGGATCGCCCCGCAACCACGCCCGGACGTCCTCGAAGGCCTCCCCGTAGAAGCGGGCG
>NZ_DF952476.1:29330-33592 GCF_001263615.2 Arthrobacter sp. Hiyo1
GATGATGTCGAAGTCGCGGAGCGAGTCCGCGACGTCCGCCAGAGGCTCGCCGAAAACGGTGACTTCGACGCCGTCTTCGGCGAGCTCGGCCCACGGCGCGTAGTCGAAGGCCACGGCTTGGTAGTCGTCGAGGATGGCAAGGCGCTGGCCCATGGAACTCCCTTTCGCTTGTCCGGTCCGCAGCGGTTCCGGATACGTGGAAAGCTACACCCCGGAGCCGGCGCTAGCTCTTCGGAAGGCCCGGCGGGTTCAGTTCCGACTTCGCGATACCCTCCGAAGACAACCCCCAGCGGTCCAAGATCTTTCCATACGTGCCGTTTTGGATCAGTTTGTTGAGGGCTGCCTGGGCTGCAACGGCAAGACCGTTGCCCTTCTTGGTGGTGAAGGCAATGTCCGCCTTAAGAGGCCAGCCGCCGTTGACTGTTCCCACCTGCTTGGTCTTGCCGTCCTTTGCGGCCTTGTACGCCGCTCCAGCGTTCGGGCCGAACGTCAGGTCCGCGCGGCCGGATTGCACGGCGAGCGAGGAAGCCGAGTCGTCGTCGTAGTACTGGAATTCAACCGGCTTCAAGCCGTTCTTCTTGTTCTCGGCGTCCCAGCGCAACAGGATTGCTTCCTGGTTGGTGCCCGAGCCCACAATGATCCGCTTGCCCGCCACGTCCTTGGCTTCCTTGATCTCACCGATCGGGGAGTCGCTCTTGGCATAAAAGCCCAGGAGGTCCGTGCGATAGGTGGCGAAGTCGAACTTCTCCTTACGCGCCTCCGTGACGGTGACGTTGGAGAGGACGGCCTCGTACTTGCCCGATTCAATACCCAAGGGCCAATCGGCCCAAGCCACGGGAAGGACCTCAACCTTTAGGCCCAAGGTTTCTCCGACTGCGTAGGCGAGGTCGACTTCGTTGCCGATGAGGGTCTTGTTGTCCGTCGCGAAGAGGCTCAACGGAGCGGTGCCGCCTGTGGTCACCACGGTGAGTTTGCCGTCAGCCTTGATGGCCTCCGGGACGAGCGCCGCAGCGGCGTCGTCCTTGGTGATAGGGAAGCGGTTCTGCTCCGGCGACAGGTTGAAAGTCTTGCCCGCGGAAGCGGACGACGACGGCGCTGACGCCGCTGAGGCGCCCGGGTCAGAGCAAGCGGCGAGGCCGAGAGTCGTGGTCACGGCGAGTGCCAGTACGGCGCCTGTTTTGAGTCGTGAAATAGCCATGGAATCCCCTTCGAAAGTGATGGATGGTGTGCGTTGCTGCAACTATCCGGCAGCGACAAGAGCCGGTCAAAGCGCTCTGAAACGCGGGGATACAAGGGTTAACTGGGGTTCATTCGAGGTCCCGAAGGGTCACAAAACAACCGCGGTGTCGGCGTGGCTTTCGGACATGCGGCCGTGACCTTCGCCGGGATCTCGGCGGAAGGCGAACGGCTCCGGGCGATGACCCGCCGCTTCACCCTTTGCCTCGAGAAGAAGGACGACGCCTGGAAGATCTCCCACGAGCACTCGTCGTTGCCCATCGACATGGAGACCGGCAAAGGCATCTTCACGAGCTGAGACGGAACCCACGCAAGCTGGAGAAATAACCCGGGCACCGCCGTCGTTGTCGCAAGAGTGGCCGGGAAACCGGCCCCCTGAACGAAACCACCTTCGAAAGGCCGGCACCAACGTGACAGTTCCCCTCTCCATCCTCGACCTGGCAATCATTGGCAAAGGCCAGACGGCGGCGGAGAGTTTCGCCGGGAGCGTCGCCATGGCGCAACTGGCCGAACGGCTCGGCTACCGACGGATTTGGTACGCGGAGCACCACAACATGGGCTCGATCGCTTCCTCGGCTACGAGCGTGCTGATTGCCCATATCGCGGCCAACACCAGCACTATCCGGCTCGGTGCAGGCGGCGTCATGCTGCCCAACCACTCGCCGCTCACCATCGCAGAGCAGTTCGGCACCCTTGAGACGCTGCACCCGGGCCGCATCGACCTCGGCCTCGGACGGGCACCCGGCAGCGACCAGAACACCATGCGTGCACTCCGCCGCGATCCCATGGCCGCGGACACCTTCCCTCAGGATGTGCTGGAGCTGCAGGGCTACCTCACGGGACCCACCCGGATCCAAGGGGTCGAAGCGACACCGGGCAAGGGCACCAACGTGCCGCTCTACATCCTCGGGTCCTCGCTGTTCGGCGCGCATTTGGCGGCGCAGCTCGGCCTGCCCTACGCCTTCGCCTCGCACTTCGCACCCAATGCGCTGCAGGACGCCGTCGTCGTCTACCGCCGCGAGTTCAAGCCGTCCGAGCAGCTGCAGGAGCCATACGTGATCGCGGGCGTCAACGTCGTGGCCGCGGATTCGGCGGCTGAAGCCCAACGGCTCTTCCTTGAGGTCAAGCGGGACCGCGTCTCCCGTTTCCTGGGCGGTGGACGCGAGTTCACCGACGCCGAAGCGGACCTCATCCTCGATTCGCCCCAAGGCCAGCACATCGCGCAAATGGTGAAGTACTCGGCAGTGGGTACGCCGGAAGTCGTGCGGGATTACCTTGACGAGTTTGCCCGCCACGCCGACGCCGACGAACTGATCGTCGCCCACCAAAGCACGGGCACGGAGCAGCGCCTGCGTTCGGTGGAGCTGGTGGCGGAGGCCGTGGGGCTGACGCGGGTGTAGGGCGCCGCCTAAACGTAACTAGGCAAACTCGTTACACCCCGGCAATACGCGGGTCATGGAGGCGAAACCCGCCGGGCGGAAACTGGACGAATCCACCCCGGAAGGATCGTCCCCATGGCTACTCCGCTCAATTTGTCCGTGGCCGATTCGGCACTGCTGACAAAATCGCTTCCGCTGGGTCTCCTGCGGACGGCAGTCCAATCCGAGGCCGCGCACGATGGAATCACTCCGGAGCTGCTCGCGGAACTGAGGATGCTGGCCCGCACTCCGGGACTCCTGGTGGCCTGCAACTACGGTGGAACACTCTGCGCCGCGGAAGGCGTATCCACTGAGACACTCCCGTTGGGGAGTGCCGCCGTCGCTCTCCGGGCACTGGCAGCGCTGCCGAACACGCACACTGCCGTCATCTCCGGCAGGTCGCTGCGGGACCTTGCCGCAGTGTCGCGGCTGCCGGCGGAAGTCCACTTGGTGGGCTCGCACGGCGCCGAGTTCGACATGACCTACGCGTACAGCATCTCGATGGCCACGGAAGCCGTCCTTCAACAGGCAGCCACGGCCCTCAACGAATCCATTGGCTTCGAAAAGGGCATCAGCATCGAGCGCAAGCCCGTGGCGGTAGCCATCCACACCCGGCCGGCCACGCCTGCCGTGGTCGCCAGGGTGACCCGGGAGGCGCACCAGATCGCCCGTGAAGTGGGACTGTTTTTCATTGTGGACGGATCCGTTCTGGACCTGTCCATCGTGGAACCCTCCAAAGACGCCGCGCTGGAGCATCTGCGTACACAGTTGGGGGCCAGCGCGGCCCTGTTTGCCGGCGACGCGGACAGCGATGAGCTCGCGATCGCCACCTTGCGGGGCCCGGATCTTGGCCTGCACGTAGGGGATGGAGAAACCAAGGCGCGCCACCGCTTGCCGGACCCGCAATCCTTCGCCAAAGTGCTCGCCATCCTGTTCGAACTGCGCCGAGCGTGGCTGTTCGGCGAGGACGCAGTGGGGCTGGAGCGGCATTCGATGATCGGTAACGGGACCTCGACGGCGCTGCTCACCCCGGAGGCCAAGATCTGCTGGATGAGCCATCCCCTCCCGGATTCAGGGTCCTTGTTCGCGCACATCCTGGGTGGAGACCCGGCCGGCCACTTCAGTGTGGAACCGGTCAAGGCGTCGAAGGTGCTGGGCCAGCGCTACGTGGACAACACCATGATCGTGGAGACGCGCTGGGCGGACGTCACGGTCACCGACTACCTTGAGCCGGCACCGGACGGCATCACCAGCCTGGTCCGTGTCCTCTCCGGAACCGGCAGCGCGCGGATTGTTTTCGCCCCGCGGCCGGACTACGCCAACGCTCCGTTCAACATGGAGATCCGCGGCGAAGAACTGCACGTCGTGGGCACCTCGGATCCCATCATCCTGTTCGCCCCCGGAGTGTCCTTCACAGTCACGAGCGACGGCAAGCACGGAACCGCCACCGCTGAAGTCAGCCTCGCGTACGGTCCTATCGTCATGAACCTGAGGTGCGGAGACACTGAGCCGACGACGCCGGACCCGCCGGAGAGCTTGCCCGGCGGGCCGCCGTCGCGCACCAATCCCCGGCAGTGGGTCCGTGGGCTGGAACTGCCCGACATGAAA
>NZ_DF952476.1:33704-36673 GCF_001263615.2 Arthrobacter sp. Hiyo1
CTCGCGGCTCCAACCACGTCGCTGCCGGAAGGGATCGGCGGCACCCGCAACTGGGACTACCGCTACTGCTGGCTCCGCGACGGCTCCATGACGGTCAATGCGCTCGTGGACCTGGTTCCACCGAGGAGGCAGACGGTTCCTCCGCTGGCTGGGCCGCATCCTGGAGAACGCGCCCGGGCCGGAATGGCTGCACCCCCTGTACTCCGTGACCGGCTCCCCGTTGTCCACCGAGGCAATTATCGAGAGCCTGCCCGGTTACGCCGGCTCACGGCCCGTGCGGATCGGGAACGCCGCCGACCACCAAGTGCAGCTGGACGTCTTCGGCCCGATCGCCGAACTCATCCAGACCCTCAGCAGGCGCCGCGGCACGCTGCCGGACGAGCACTGGCAGCTCATGGAACAGATGGCGTCCGCCGTGCTGGCCCGCTGGCACGAACCTGACCATGGCATCTGGGAAGCCCGGCGCGCGCCGCGGCACCACATTTACACCAAGGTGATGTGCTGGGTGACGCTGGACCGGGCCATGCACACGGCGGTCCGGTTCCGACGCCCCATCGGGGCCGAGTGGGAGGAAACGGCAAACATCATCCGCTCGGAGGTCCTCCGGGAGGGCTGGGATGATTCCGCGAGCTCCTACACCGTGGCCTACGACAGCCCCGACCTGGACGCGGCCGTTCTGCACATCGGACTTTCAGGCCTGCTGGACGTCCGCGACCAGCGCTTCCTGGACACCGTCACCGCCGTCGAGCGGGAACTGCGGGTGGGTCCCACCGTGTTCCGGTACAGGTACGACGACGGCCTGCCGGGTTTGGAGGGCGGGTTCCACATCTGCACCACCTGGCTGATTGAGGCGTACCTCGCCGTGGGCCGACTGGACGACGCGCTGGAGTTGTTCAACCAGCTCGTGGCGCTCTTCGGTCCGACCGGGCTGCTTCCGGAGGAGTTCGACCCCGGCACGGAAACCCACTTGGGAAACCACCCGCAGGCGTATTCGCATTTGGGTTTCATCCGCTGCGCGCAGCTCCTGGACAGGTACCTGGACTCGGTGGACGAGGAGTAGGCGCCCGCCCAACTGACTCGCACTTAATGTCGTTTTGGGGCGTCTAAACGACACCTACTGCGAGCTAGTTGGGTGGGGCGGGCTTAGGTAAGCAGCAGGGCCACGGCGATCATCGCCGGGACGGCCACCACCGTGGTGATCAGGACCGTATCCTTGGCCACGGTGATTCCCGTGTTGTAGCGGCTCGCCGCCACGAACACGTTCTGCGCGGTGGGCAGGGCCGCCGTGACCACCACGGCGAACAGCGCATGCGCTTCCAGGCCCAGCGCGAAGCGGGCGAACAGGTACGCCATTGTGGGGTGGACAAACAGCTTGAAGCCGCTGGCCAGCAGGGCATCCGTCCGGCGGCCCGTGTCCTTCTGCAGGGGCCGCGAACCATTCAAGCTCATCCCGAACGCCATCAGCATCGCGGGAATTGCGGCACCGCCGATCAAATGGATCGGCTCCATGATGAGCGAAGGCACCTGCCAGCCCGTCCCGGCGACCACCAAACCGAGGGCGGATCCTACGATCATCGGGTTCCGGACGATCATCAGGACGAAGCGCAGGGGAGTGGTGCGGTGGCTGCTGGTGCTGGCATCGAGCGCCATCAGGTACATGGGCGTGAAGAACGCGAGCTGGAAGATCAGCAGGGGCGCCACATAGCTGGCGTCGCCGAGGACGAACACCGCGATAGGGATGCCGAGGTTCGCCGAGTTGGCTAGCGAAGCGCTCATGGAGGACATAAGCGATTCGGGCAGGGAACGCTTGAGCCAGAACTTCACGACGATGAAGAAAAGGCTGCCTGTGGCGACGGCGCCCACCGCCGTGACCAGGAGTGGAGCGGCGAAGACATCGTGAAGACGGGCCTTGCCCAGGGTTTCAAAGAGAAGCGCAGGGCTCGCGACGAAGAAAGTCAGGCCGCTGAGGACCGAACGCGCATTGTCCCCCAGGATCCCGCGCTTGCCGACGAACATGCCCACCAGGATGATGGCCCACACCACGAAGAACCCGGAAAGGACGCCCAGCACTACGACATCCGGCGGGGGACGGGCGCGGGGCGGCGTGGGTTCACAGTCCCAGCCTAAATCAGCTTTATTCGCCCGTAAGGCACGACGGCGGCATGTTCCGCCATGTGGACCACGTAAGGAGGTGCCCCGCGACTACGGGAAGCCTAGTTCAGCTGGGCGTTGTTGAGGGCGTGCGGCGGGCGCATGATGCCCGGAGTGATGCCTTCGGCGGGATCGCTGCCGAGTTGGACGATCTTGTTGGCCCTGTCCACATGGACAACCTTGGGCTGGTAGGCCTTGGCTTCTTCGGTGGTCATCTCCGCGTAGGTGATGAGGATGACGACGTCGCCCACGTGCACCAAGTGCGCCGCGGCCCCGTTGATGCCGATGACGCCGGAGCCGCGTTCACCGGCAATGGTGTAAGTCTCCAGGCGCGCGCCATTCGTCACGTCAACAATGGAGACGAGCTCGCCGGGGAGAATATCCGCAGCATCCAGCAGATCCAGGTCGACCGTCACTGAACCTACATAGTGCAGATCGGCATGGGTCACCGTGGCACGGTGGATCTTGGACTTAAACATTGTGCGGTTCATAACGTGACAAGTTTAGCGTGTGGCCGCCGGATCGCCGGGTGATGCCTGACACACGCTAGGCCTTGGCGGCGGCCTTCCGTGCCTGCCGCCTCTTCAGCGAGCCGTAGCCAGCGATCAGTTTGGGGACAACGAGGTAGACGGCGGTAGGAACCACAACAAGGGTCAGGACGAGGGCGCGTAGCGCGGGGTGCCATGACTCCGTGAGCGGAGCGAGGATCGTCATGCCGATCGCCACGAGGGGAAAAATGGCGACCCAGGTGATCACGGCACGCATATGCACCGACGGTGTGTGCATGGAAGGCAGATGCGCAGAGTGCGCGTGCGCGG
>NZ_DF952476.1:36698-43416 GCF_001263615.2 Arthrobacter sp. Hiyo1
CGGCAACGGGGATTTGGGTGTTCATGACATTCTCCAACTAATTGGTTGCTTTCGACGTGAGTTCAGACTAGACCCCACCCTCGAAAACTGCAACTACTTGGTTGGAATCTGTTAAGGTGGACACATGGCATGGGATACCGAGCGGACCAAGCGACTCCTCCTTGAGGCGGCGACTGCCGAGTTTTGCCAATTCGGACTCGCCGGCGCCAGGGTGGACCGCATCGCTGCTGCGGCCGGAGTCAACAAGGAACGCATCTATCAGTACTTCGGTAAGAAAGATCTTCTCTTCGACGCCGTGATCGCGTCCCAGCTCAGCAAAGTGGTGGACGAAGTCCGCATCGAGGGCGCCGGTCCCGAAGCCTTGGCCGATTACGCCGGACGCCTGTTCGACCATCACCACCAGGACGCCACCCTTCCGAGGCTGCTGTTTTGGGAGGGCCTGGAGCGGGGCGAATATGTGGTGAACCGTCCGGACCGGGCCGCGAACTGCAGGAACAAGGTTGACGGTGTCATCCGGGCCATGCCGGGGACGTCCAAGGAAGACGCGGCCGATCTGATGCTCACCATCATTGCGTTGTGTGACGCGTGGCCGGTACTGCCCGAGCTGGATGGCCTCATGGCCGGCAGCAAGGGGCCAATCAGGGCGGAGCGGCGCCGGAAGGCGATCGTCCGGACCGTCCTTCTCGCCGCGCAGGCGCTCGCCCCGGAGCGCAGCGCGGTTTAGCCACGCGCGGTTTGGTGGCGCTTGCTACGCCTGCTTATTGAGTGTTCTGCCGATGATCGCCTGCGTCAGCGCATCCACCACCTCGGCGTTCGCCAAGGGGTTGCGGATCAAGGTGAAGTCGACATCGCCCACGGGCGGGAGGTCGAAGCGCTTGGTGATCACCGTGAGGTCCTCGGGAACCAGCGACGACGGCATCACGGCGACGCCGATGCCCGCGCGCACCGCTGCCAGGACACCGGCGATCTGCTTGGTCGAGCAGGTGACCCGCCACGTCCGGCCCATGGCCTCCAGCGCGTCGATGGCCAGTTTCCGGCTGACGCTCGGAGCCGGATAGCAGATCAGCGGCACGGGGCTGGCCGGGTCCAGTACCGTTTGTTCGACCCCGACCCAGGCAAATTTGTCGTGCCGGACCACCGTGCCGTCCTTCGCCTCGCCCACCCACTTCACGAAGACGAGATCCAACTGGCCCGCATTGACCCGTTTGTAGAGCTGGTCGCTCTGGCTGACCGTGAGTTCAAGGTTGATCTGGGGGTACAGCTGCCGGAACTCGCGCAGGATCCGAGGCAGCCCCGTGATCGCGAGGTCGTCGGCGGTTCCGAACCTCAAACGGCCGCGCATGGCTGAACCGGAAAAGTACCTCGCCGCGGAATCGTGCGCTGAGAGGATGTTGCGGGCAAAGCCTGCCATGGCGTCGCCATTGTCGGTGAGCCGGACATCCCGGGTGTCGCGGGCTACGAGCGCCCGTTTGGCCGCCATCTCCAGCTTTCGCACATGCTGGCTGACCGTGGGTTGGGCCAGGCCGAGGCGCTCGGCTGCCTTCGTGAAACTCAAAGTCTCGGCCACGGCCAGGAAGGACCGCAGCTGCACGGGTTCGAACACGGGACTCCTTGGATAGCTACCTTCACCGCCGCCCACGCCGGTGTATTGCACTTCGCAATGCTAGTTATACGGCCAATTCACTTCCATAATCACCGCGGCCAACCCTAGCGTTAAAGGCATCCCAGCGAAACGCCTATCCAAGGACTACTTTTGGCACCCCCACCGCCCTCAGCGGCAAACGTCAGCCAACCCGCCATCGATTCACTCGCCGCAAGCAGCCGAATTCCGCACGCTGCCGACCCTGACACGGTCACCCAGCCGATCGCCGTCGTCAACGAACGGCTGCCTTGGCGGCACACCTTCATTTCCCTCAAAGTACCCAACTTCCGGATCTTCGCCGTAGGCCACTTCGTAGCTGTCATCGCACTCTGGATGCAGAGAATCGCCCAGGACTGGTTGGTACTACAGCTCTCCGGATCCGTCACCGCCGTCGGAATAACGGTGGCATTGCAGTTCACGCCGTCGCTTTTCCTGGGCCCCTGGGGCGGCATGATGGCGGACCGCTTCGCCAAGCGACGCATCCTCATCCTGTGCCAAAGCGTCGCGGCCTCCCTGGCTGCCATCCTTGCCGTGTTGGCGTTGAGCCACCACATCGAGGTGTGGCACGTTTACGTGATCGCTTTTGTCCTGGGCCTCGTGACGGTCCTCGACCAGCCCGCACGGCAGGTCTTCGTCAACGAACTCGTGGGGCCGAAATACCTGCGCAACGCGATTAGCGTCAACTCCACCACATTCCAGTTGGGCGGCCTCATTGGTCCCGCCCTGGCCGGCGTGCTGCTGACCGCGGTCGGAGCGGGCTGGGCCTTCGCGGCGAACGCGGTGGCTTGCTGCTCCACGGTCACCATGCTCTTGATGCTGCGCAAGAATGAACTTTATGTCAGCACGCCCGTGCCAAAACGCAAGGGGATGCTGCAGGAGGGACTGCGATACGCACTCAGCAAGCCCACGATCTACTGGCCGTGGCTCATGGCCGGCTTTGTAGCGGTCTTCGCGATGAGCCTGCCCGTGCTCCTCGCTGCCTTCGCGGACCACATCTACCATGCCGGTGCCGGCGGCTACGGTTTGCTCAACGCCATGGTGGCCCTTGGCGCGCTCGCCGGAGCAATCACGTCGGCCCGCCGCCGCCAGTTGCGCCTGCGCTCGGTGGTGCTGTGCGCCGGGATGTATGGCTTGATGCTGTGCCTGGCCGCGTTGGCGCCATCGATGGTGTGGCTCTCCGCTGCCATGGTCCTCTCCGGATTCTGGTGCCTCATGTTCCTGACCGCCGCCAACCAGCTGGTCCAGGTCAGCGCCAACATGAGCATCCGCGGCCGCGTCATGAGCCTTTACATCATGGTGCTCATTGGTGGCCAAGCCATCGGCGGACCCATGATGGGCTGGCTTGCCGAGCACCTGAACCCGCACGCTGCACTCTTGGTGTCAGGCGGGGTGCCGGCGCTTGCAGCGGCGACAGTCGCCGTCGTGCTGGCCCGGAAGTCTGAGTTGCGGCTCAAAGTGAATGTCCGGGACCGACGCCGGATGGTGCGGATCGTCCCGCAGTCGGCGTAGCGGAGTGTCGCCAAAACGCGGCTGAGCCGGGCACCCACAAGGCGCCCGGCTCAGCCGCATTATGAGGTTACGAGGCGACTACGCCGCGAGGTGCGGGTAGTCGGCTGAGCGCTCTTGGAACTGGAGCACGTCCGGGTTCCGGATGATGCCGTCGCGGATCTCGATGGCTCGCGAGATTGTTTCGCTGGCGTCCCAGGCCTCGGGGCCCGAAATGACAGTCTCGAGGAACGGCAGGAGCGCCTCGCTGATTTCCCAGCTGGACGAGTTCCACAGGTAGGACGGGCTGTGGTCCACGGCGTAGTAGTTGATGTGGTCGCCCACCGTGAACATGGGCTCGGCGAACGTCGTGGTCCGCGCCCAACTGAAGCCCATGCCTTCGTCGCAGGAGACGTCAACAATCAAGCTGCCCGGCTGGAACGCATCCAGGTCCTCGGTCCGCAGGTACGTCAGCGGCGAGTTCGGATCCTGCAGCGTGCAGTTGACCACTATGTCGGCGGCGGCAAGGAACGGAGCCAGCGGCTTGCGTCCGCGATCGGTAATGACCTCGCTCAGGAAAGGGGCGTTCTGGTCGTGGTCGAACTGCACTATGCGCACCGAGTGGATGGGCGAACCGACCGCCGCAACTCCGCGGTTGGTCAGCACCTGGACATCGTGGATGCCGTGCGCGTTCAGGGCTGTGACCGCGCCACGCGCCGTAGCTCCGAAACCAATCACGACGGCGCTCAGCCGCCTCCCGTAGTCACCCGTCGAGCCCGTCAGGGCAAGGGCATGGATGACGGAGCAGTAGCCTGCAAGTTCGTTGTTCTTATGGAACACGTGAAGCCCGAAGCCGCCGTCGCTGGCCCAATGGTTCATCGCCTCGAAGGCGATCAAGGTCAGCTTCTTGTCGATGGCGAGTTGGGTGATGGCCCTGTCCTGGACGCAGTGCGGCCAACCCCAGAGGACTTGCCCGTCGCGGAGGTCGGCCAGGTCTTCCGGCTGCGGTTTGGGCAGGAGGATGACATCCGAATTCGAGATCAGTTCTTCACGGCTTGCCATGCCACCGACCAGCGGCTCAAGTTGGCTGTCCGAAAAGCCGAAGCGCTCTCCGTAGCCGCGCTCCAGCCGGATGTGTTGCCGGAGTTCCGGAGCAATGCGCTCCAAGTGCAGGGGATGGACGGGCAGCCGGCGCTCGTCCGGCTTCCGCGATGTCGACAGGATGCCGAGGGTCATGGCGCCTATATGGCCGCTCACTTTTTGTTGCCGGTTGCCGGCTTGGCCACCGTGGTTGCGGAGGACTCTGAAGCCCTCTTATCCGCGCGCTTTTCTTTGATGGATTTGCCGGATTTTTTCGATGCAGCTTGGCGAGGTGATTTGTCAGCCATGATCGCTCCCTAGAGCAGAGCCGAAATGGCTCCTAGCTCCTGACGATACACCCAAGGGCTTGGGCACCTTGTATCAGGGCAGAAATGGAGCGGGCGACGGGAATCGAACCCGCGTATCGAGCTTGGGAAGCTAGCGCTCTACCATTGAGCTACGCCCGCATTGCTCCGCAAACCAGCCGGAGCAGATCCCAGCTTAGCGCAGATGGCGCGCTGATCCGGACACAGACTCACCGGTATCACGGTCTCATCAAATTCCCTGCCGGGCTCGTAAAGATTCGGTTAAGGCTCGACGTGGGTGTGTTGCGCTGCGCCACGCCTGACTATTCTGTAGCAGTTAGCTGCTGTGTCATGGGGAACCCGGCTATGTCCAAGAGCCGTACGCCGAAAGAGGATTCCGTGGCATTTGCAGAGCATGAAGTACTCATTGGTCGCGACGCCATGACCGTTTACCAATTCCTGGTGGACGGGCTCAACAATCCCCTGTGGCGCAGTGGAATCCGCAGCATTTCCCTCCGTTCCGGACATGCCGGCGAAAAAGGCGCCGTTTACCAGCAGACTTTGGCGGGGCCGGGCGGGCGGCCGATCGCGGCTGACTTCCAAATCACTGAAGCCAGGCCGGGCGCCGAAGTGCGCTTCGCCGTCGTTGCCGGTCCTGCGCGGCCCACCGGCGGCTACTACCTCAGCACCGAGGGGCCCAATACCCGCCTGCGGTTCGCGCTGGAGTACCACCCCAAAGGCTTGCAGAAACTCATGAACGGCATGATCCAGAAGACCATGGAAGAGGAAGTCGTCCAGCTGGAGCAGCTCAAGTCGGTCATCGAGGAGCAAACCTCCGAGGCTTAGGGCCCAGTTACTGCGCCAGCTTGAGTCCGCCCAAGCCGGTGACCGGAGTGCTCGGCGTCGTGAGGCGTCCGCCGGTCAGGTCCCAATATTCGATCGTTCCGTTGCTCAGGAGGCCCGCGATTCCAGTCGTGTTGAGGCCCGTGACACCGTTGAGCGAGCGCAATCCGGAGTAGTCCGTCCATCCGGTTCCCACTACCAGCCTAGCCTCCGACTTCGGCGTGGTGAGCCCGGAGCCGCGGTAGAGGCGCAGGTTCCCGTTTGCTTCCACGGCCAGCAGGTCCTGGAAGCCGTCGGCGTCGTAGTCCACCATGCTGAGCCGGATGGCACTGACGCCCGTGCCCACTTGAGTCCGCCCCACCATGGCGGTTAGCCCCACGTTCCGGTACAGGTAAAGCGCGCCGCTGGAATCAATGGCGAGGATCTGCGGGAGCCGGTTGTTGCCGCACCAGATGCCCACGGCCATGGTCATCGACTGCCAACCCGATAGGCCCAACACCACTGGGGCCTTGAACCCTCCGCTCACCACGCCGGGGTAGAGGAGGAGCCTGCCGTCCAGCATCTGGACGAGGACATCGATCACGCCGTCGCGGTCCCAATCAGTGGTCATCACTTCTTTCGCCCCGGCGAAACCGGTCCCGACTGTCCGGGCAGGACCGAACGTGCCGTTGCCAAGTGCAGGGTAGTCCCTCAGGTTTCCCGAAGGGTCGACGGCGACGAGGTCACCTGCGCTGCGGATGGCTGCCGCACTGAGGTCCAGCGTGGGCGGCTCGTGCTTCACGATGGGGTCGCAGACCGTCGGTGGCGGAAGTTGGGGAGGGGCTGTGCCCGCGCCCGGGCTGTTGACTGTGCCGGCGGGCAGAGTCGTGTAGCCGAAGAGATTGACCACGCCCCACATCGTGTAGCTATTGGGGGTGGTTTGGTAGTTGCCGTCCGTGAAAGTGATGCCGACGCCAATCACGTTGAGACGTGGATCACGCAGCAGTGCGTCGTGGGCGGGCGAGCTTTTCCACCATTCGACAAGCTGGGCGGCATCCCGATCCCAGCGGACAGCGATGACTTCACCTGCGCCGTTGTTGGGGTTCAAGGCCCTGGGATCGGTCCAGAAGTTGGGGCGGTGTTCAATCACTTGGCGGCTGGCGATGTTGTTGGACCAGTCCTGCGAAAGACTGGACACCGTGGGGTTGTACTTCACCGGGTTCAAGCCAAGCGACGTCCTGTAGGCATTGATGGCGTTGAACACGGCCAGAACCTGGGCGGAATTGTCGTCATTGACCAATGCTTGCGCCGAGACGAGCGGGACGGCCGCGGGGGAGGATTTGGTCGGGGCTGGAGCCGGATCCGGGCGGCGGGACGTCCCCTG
>NZ_DF952476.1:43888-46782 GCF_001263615.2 Arthrobacter sp. Hiyo1
GACGGCGGTGCGGACGCCGTCGTCGTACTTTCAGCGCTTGCGGTGGTGTTTGAGATGGAGGGGGCGGCAGTTTCGGAGGGCAGGGCCGGGACGGTTAGCGGTCCGGAGGCAGGGGCCATCACCGTGAGAAGGCAGGCCACCACTACGGCAACGGGCACCGCAATTCGTCTCAATGTTTCCCCAGATTCGCATCGTGCCACCGTTCCCAAATTCAACAGCGGTAACGGCAGTCTATGTGGTGCACTATAGTCCCATGCGCCACTCCGGCACCACGGGGTACGGGGTGGATACGGTACTTTTGATCCTGTGCTGATCTCTGACCGCGACATACGTGCCGAAATCGACTCCCGACGTATCGTCCTGGAGCCCTACGACCCCGCGATGGTTCAGCCGTCCTCGGTGGATGTGAGGATTGACCGCTTCTTCCGGCTGTTCGACAACCACAAATACGCGCACATCGACCCCTCCGAGGAGCAGCCTGAGCTGACCCGCCTGGTTGAGGTGGAGGGCGACGAACCCTTCATCCTGCACCCGGGCGAGTTCGTGCTCGGTTCAACGTACGAGACCGTGAGCCTGCCGGACGACGTCGCCGCACGCCTTGAAGGAAAGTCTTCGCTGGGGCGCCTCGGCCTCCTGACGCACTCCACGGCCGGCTTCATCGACCCCGGGTTCTCAGGCCATGTGACCTTGGAGCTGTCCAACGTTGCCACGTTGCCCATCAAGCTGTGGCCCGGCATGAAGATCGGCCAGTTGTGCTTCTTCCGGCTCTCCTCGGCGGCTGAGCATCCCTATGGTTCCGGCGGATACGGCAACCGTTACCAAGGCCAGCGCGGCCCCACCGCGAGCCGCAGCCACTTGAACTTCCACCGGACGACTGTCTAGCCCCTGCCTGCTTGGGTTTTCCAAGACGCTCGCTCAGATATGTGGGCAATAGCGGAGACGCTCGCTCATCATGTGAGCGAGCGTCCAAAGGAAACGCCCCAAAAGTGAGCGAGCGTCGGGGAACGGCCGATGCTCACGCCTCGAAGGACGCAATAGGCTCGGAGGCCTTCGGTTTGCGTGAGGACTTGCGGAAGGCCTTGACCGTCGGTTCCACGAAGCGGGCTGCGAGCGGTCCGATGATGGCCATGAGCAGCACATACGCGGTAGCGAGGGCGGCAAGCTCGCGCGGTACGACTCCCGAGGCCACGGCCAGGCCTGCGATGACAATGGAGAATTCACCGCGGGCGATCAGGGCGGCTCCTGCGCGGAAACGGCCGGGAACGGCGATCCCTGCCCGCTTTGCCGCCCAGAATCCGGTCAGTACCTTGGTCACGGCTGTCGCGAGTGCAAGGAGCAGCGCCCAGCCCAGGACCGGCGGGATGCTGGACGGGTCCGTGTTGAGGCCGAAGGCTACGAAGAAGATGGCCGCGAAGAGATCCCGGAGCGGTTCAAGGATCCGCGTCGCGTTGTGGGCCGTTGCCCCCGAAATGGCAATGCCCAGCATGAACGCCCCCACGGCCGCGGAGACCTGGAGGGCGGACGCGATGCCGGCCACCAAGAGCGCGGCTCCGAGGAGATTGAGCAGGAAGACTTCGGAGTTTTCGCTGTGCACGGCCTGGGATACCCGGTGGCCGTGTTTGAGGGCCACCACCAGCACCAAGGTGACCACGGCCAGCGCAATACCCACCGTCTGGAGCCCGCCCAGGAAGCCCACGCCTGCGAGGATCGCCGTCAGGATCGGAAGGTAGATGGCCATGGTGAGGTCTTCGAAAACCAAGATGGCCAGCACCACCGGCGTCTCACGGTTACCGATCCGGCCGAGGTCCGTGATCACCTTCGCGGCGATGCCGGAGGAAGAAATATAGGTGACACCGCCCATGACGATCGCCCCGACAAGCCCCCAACCGAGCCACACGGCGATGCCGGCACCCGGAAGAAAGTTCAACACCAGGTCCAGCACTCCGGCTTGCCACGAGCGCCTCAGCCCCGTGACGAGTTCCGCCGCCGTATATTCCAAGCCGAGCATCAACAGGAGCAGGATGACACCGATTTCGCCGGAAAGATGGGCGAACTCGTGCATGCCATCCAGTTTGATCAGTCCACCCGCCCCGAACGCCAGTCCCCCCACCAAATAGAGCGGAATGGGGGACATGCCGATCCTGCCGGCCAAGCGAGCCAAGAGGCCGAGACAGAAAACGACTGCGCCCAGCTCAATGAGGGTCAGGGCCAGGGGGTCCATGAACGTCAGCCGTTGCGCAGAATGGCAGCCGCAGAGTCAAGACCTTCCTGCGTACCGACAGCCACCAGCAGATCACCCGTGTGAAGGACGACGTCGGGAGCCGGTGAGGGAACCACTTCGCCTTCGCGCATGATCGCCACGATCGAGACACCACTGCGGGTGCGGATCTGGGCTTTGCCCATGGGCTGGTTGTTGAAAGGGGAGTCAGCGGTGATGGAGAACTGCCGCGTGACAATGCCGGGGATTTCCTTGTGGGCTTCGGCCAAACGCATGGCGATGTGCTGACCGCCCAGGAGGTTGCCCAGGGCGGCGGCTTCGTCTGCGGTCAACGGGATGGATGCCTGGCAGGTATCGGGATCGTCCCACGTGGAGACGAAAAGCTCGGTCTCACCCTCCCGCATCTCGACAACACCGATCCGGCGTCCCGAGGCCGTGATGAAATCCTTGCGGACCCCGAGGCCTGGAAGTTCTGTCTCATCCACGTTCATACGTCCACCCTAGCCCTCTTGAAGGGGCGGCGGAATGATGCCACTCGGGGCCGTCGCGCAAAGCGGCCCGCGCCTTTCTAGGGGGCCAAAGCCAGGCCGCGCGCGGCGTCGTCGTAGTACTCGCGGTTAGCCAATCCGGACGCTGCCGCCTCGTCGAGAACCACCACGGCGTCGGCATGCCATTG
>NZ_DF952476.1:50216-54010 GCF_001263615.2 Arthrobacter sp. Hiyo1
AGTGTGGTCCGCATGGACTGCGGCGTCGGCATCGTTGGAAACGAGGGTCGGAAGGCCGGTCCGCTCCTGGAGGAGATCGCGCAGGGCGACGTCCGTCCATCCGAAGTTGGGGGCCGTGGTGACCTCGCCGCCCGCATTGACGATGCCGGGGGTCCCGACGCCGATCCCGAGCAGCGTGGCGGTGGCCCGGCCGACGGCTTCCGAAGCGAGTTCGAGGACCTCGTTGACGACGTCCGGGCCGGTCTCCTCGGAGATGGACCGCTCGACCCTTTCGAGGATGTTGCCGTCAAGGTCCAGGACGGCGGCACGCAGCACGGAATTTTCCGCCAAGTCCATGCCGATCACTTGGAGGCCCCGGCGGTTGATGTCTACCAGGATGGCCGGCTTGCCGGGGCGGACTTCATCGGACTGTCCCAGTTCCACGACGTGGCCGCGTTCGAGGAGGTCCGAGACGAGGTCCGATACCGTGACACGGGTCAGGCCCAGGACCCGGGAAAGTTCCGCACGGCTCATCGCCCCTGCAGAGTGGAGCGTTTGGCGCACCAAGGAGAGATTGTGGGCGCGCCCGTCCGAAGGCAGGGTCGCTGCGCTTGTTCGATCGGTGCGCTGGCGGTCACGAAGGGCTTCCATGTGAGTTAGTAAACTCTACTAACAATCAAAGATCAAGAGTTTGTGGCAGATTGCGTGAGGCCCAGCTGTCAGCTCAGCGGCACTGTGGCGATTTCCGTCTTGTCGGGTGCCTTGACGGGCAGGATCACCAGCAAGCCGGCCAGGAGCACCACCATGATGCCCAGGATCCCCCAGCGTTGGGCCGCGCCCGGGGCAACCAGGGGCGTCGCCAAGGTGATGCACAGGGTGAAAAGGGCCGGCGCCAGGAAGCTCACGGCCCGGCCGGTGGTGGCGTAGAGCCCGAACAGCTCGCCGGATTCGCCGTCGGGCGCCAGCCTCGCGAGGTAGGCGCGGGAGGAAGCTTGCGCCGGTCCCACGAAGAGGCACAAGAACAGTCCGAACACCCAGAAAGTGGTGCTGCCTGCCCAATGGGTCCCGAAGAATACGTAGTCGCCGTTGCCAAGCACCAGGATGACGGTGCCGGCGACCAGGAGTCCCATGAGGGAAATGACGATGACGGACTTGGGCCCGATCCTGTCGTCCAGGAATCCGCCGATCATGGCGCCAACGGCGGCAACCACATTGCCGAAAATCGCGAAGAAGATGACTTGTTTGAGCTCGAATCCAAAAGTCCCGGCAGCAATGACCCCTCCGAAGGTGAAGACCGCCGCCAGGCCGTCGCGGAAGATGGCGCTCGCGAGCAGGAAGTAGATGGTGTGCGGGCTGGTTCGATAGATGGCCTTGATCCGGCGGACGAGCAAACCATAAGAGGCCAGGAACCCGAGCCGGGATTCCGCTTTCTTGACGGAGAGCTCCGGCACGGCGAAGAGGACCGGTAGCGCGAAGATGAAGAACCAGAGCGCGGAAAAGACAGCCACGAGCCTGATATTCAGGCTGTCCTGGGTGGAGGCCCCGAACCACTCAAAAGACGGCTGGACGAAAAGCTGCAGCACCGCGAGCAGCGCGATAATCCCGCCCAGATACCCCATTCCCCAACCGAAGCCGCTCACTTTGCCGATATTGGCAGGGGTGGAGATCTGGGCCAGCATGGCGTTGTAATTGACGCCGGCGAACTCGAAAAACACATTGCCGAGCGCAACCAACGTGACGCCCAGCAGCAGGAACTCGGGCTTGGGGAAAACGAAGAAGCACGAGCCTGTGAGGACAGCCACGAGGGCGGTGTTGACCCCCAGCCACAGTTTCCTGCGGCCACCGGAGTCGGAGCGCTGACCGGTGACCGGTGCCAGGAGCGCAATCGCGACGCCGGCAATCGCCAGCGCGGCACCCAACGTCGCCGACGCCGAGTCTTCCCCGCCAAATGCCTTGGACGTCAGGTAGACGGTGAACACGAAGGTGGTCATGACGGCATTGAATGCCGCGGAACCCCAGTCCCAGGATGCCCACGCAAGGATTTGGCCCTTGTTCGACAGGGCAGGCCCCGAAGCAAGCTCGGATGACGGGTGCGGGGCCTCAGGCGCAGTTGCCATGTTCATGGTTGATAAACTACCTGCACCGAACCCAACGCTTGACCGCCTGCTCCAACTTTTGACAACTTATTCCTGACTTTGCGGAGATTCCAGTGATCACAGTTCTTGCCGTGACCTTTGCAGCGGCAACTGTGGCGCCCTGGATCTTCCGGAAACTTCAACGGAATGCCTTCTACGTCCTTGCAGCAGTTCCCGCCCTCGCCTTTGTCTGGCTGCTCCTGCAGTACGACCGGATCTATCCCGGAAAAGGCGGAGCCGCCACGGGCGGCTTCATCGAAGAGACCCTCCCATGGATTCCGAACCTCAAGCTTGAATTCGCCTTCCGCATGGACGTCCTGGCGTGGGTGATGTCCTTGCTGGTCCTGGGGGTCGGCGCGTTGGTCCTGGTCTATTGCGCCCGGTACTTCAAGAACAAGGATGCCGACCTCGGCGGATTCGGGGCCCAGTTGCTTGCCTTCGCCGGCGCGATGTTCGGCCTGGTGACGGCGGACGACCTCCTGATGATGTTCATCTTCTGGGAACTCACCACCGTCCTGTCCTACCTGCTGATCGGTTATGCGCGGACCCGCCTGTCCGCGCGGCGTTCGGCTTTGCAGGCGCTCATGGTCACCACCGCCGGCGGCCTGGCCATGCTCGTGGGCCTCATCATTCTGGGCCAGGCCTCCGGAACCTACCGGATTTCGGCCATCTTGACCCAAGCGGCCACCCTCGTCACGGGACCTGCGCAAGGTGCGGTTGCCGCCGCCGTCGTACTCATCCTGGTAGGTGCGATTACCAAATCGGCGCTGGTCCCCTTCCACTTCTGGCTCCCCGGGGCCATGGCCGCGCCCACCCCGGTGAGCGCCTACCTGCACGCAGCGGCCATGGTGAAGGCCGGCATCTACATCGTGGCCCGCCTGGCTCCGGGATTCAGCGAAAGCCCCTACTGGTTGCCGCTGGTGCTTGGGCTCGGCCTGGCGACGATGCTGGTAGGCGGCTACCGGGCGCTCCGGCAGACCGACATCAAGCTCATCCTCGCCTATGGAACCGTCAGCCAGCTCGGCTTCCTCACCATGGTGGTGGGTCTCGGCCGGCCCGACGCCGCACTGGCCGGCCTCGCGCTGTTGCTGGCGCACGGACTCTTCAAGGCTTCCTTGTTCCTGGTGGTGGGCATCATCGACCACCAATCCGGCACGCGCGATATCCGCAAGCTCTCGGGCGTGTACAAGTCCTCAAGGGCGCTCGCCATCGTGGCGGGCATCGCCGCGGCGTCCATGGCCGGCATACCTCCGCTGGCGGGTTTTGTGGCCAAGGAATCCGTGTTCGAAGCGTTCGTCCACTACGGCACAGGCCCTGCTTCCCAACCGTGGGGGCTGGTCCTGCTAGTCGGCTTGGTGCTGGGGTCCATCCTCACATTCGCTTACAGTGCCCGCTTCATGTTGGGTGCGTTCGCCACCAAGCCGGGCGTGGAACGGACGCCCTTCAAGGCCATCCAGCCATCGTTCCTGGCGGCTCCGGCCGTCTTGAGCTTCCTCACCATCGTGTACGGCCTGTGGCCGGATCCCGTTGACGGCTGGATCCAGCCGTATGCGGCGCTTTTTGTGGAACCCGCTGCCGGAACAAACGCAGCCAGCGCCAGCCACCTCGCGCTGTGGCACGGTCTGACGCCCGCCTTGGGACTGACCGCCGTGACGTTCGCGGCCGGCGTCGCGATGTTCT